>WQZD01000006.1 GCA_009780915.1 Propionibacteriaceae bacterium | reverse complement strand
TACGACACACCCAAATCACCACCCTGCCTTCCATCCAAGCCGAACAGGGTGCACAATGAGAACGACAAAGTGGCTCACTTTTCAACCGTCGAAAACGGCTCACTTTTCAACCGTCGCTGACACGCGCCCCCAACACACAGGGAACCACGGCTCGTGCCCCCAACACACAGGGGAGCGGGAACACGACCCCAGCCGCCCCCTCAACGATCGCGGATCCGGGCCGGAAGGCCAGCCATACCTCATCATCCCCGTCCCAGACCCTCGGCTTGGCTGGACTTCCGAGTCGGCGCGCCCCGCTATCACCACGGGGGCACGAACCGTGCAAAAACCGTGCACACACCGTCAAAAACCACGGTTCACGCCCCCACGAAAATCCGGGGGGCGCGAACCGTGCATTTCCCCATGAAAAAGAACAGTTCGCGCCCCCAACACCCAGGAGAGCACCGACACGACCCCAACACCCAGGAGAGCACCGACACGCCCCCCCAACACCCACAAACGACATCGGGGCCCTGCCTTATGGCAGGACCCCGATGCGATCAGTTATTCACCCTCAGGCGACGTATCCGACGTTCTCCCAGTTCAGAGGAATCTGAGCCAGGCCGAAGGAGCCGATGTTCGCCAGGTCGGCGCGCACGCCGGCGAGAGCCGGACGCTGGTACAACGGCAGGGTGTGGACGTTGGTCCACAGGGCCTCGTCGATCTGCTGGGCGAGCTCCATGCGCTTGGCCGGGTCGATCTCGGTGGAGACCTTGGGCTCCAACTCTTGGACGGCATCCGTGGTCAGCTGCGCGTAGTTGGACGCCGAGCCGGCCCCGAAGAGCTGCCCGATGTTGGCCAGCGGGAAGGCGGTGCCCATCCAGGAGAAGGCGATGATGTCGAAGTTGTGCTTCACCAACACGCCGGGCCAGTCGGTGGCGGTGTTGATGGGCTGCAGTTCGATGTTGACGCCGATCTTCTTCAACTGGGACTGGGCCAGCTGGCCCTCGTTCTCAGAGGTGGACACACCGGTCAGGACCGCGAAACGCACGGTCAGGGTCTGGCCGTCCTTGGCGTAGTAGCCGTCGGCACCCATGGTGTAGCCAGCCTCTTCGAGCTTGGCCTTGGCGCCTTCGGGGTTGTACTTGATACCGGTCTTCTCAGCCAAGTCGACGTAGCCCTCCTGGCCCTGCATGTACAGGTTGGAGTTCTTGCGAGCGTCTTCCAGGTTGATCGGCAGGCCGGCCAGGTCGGACTCGGCGATGGCGTCGCGGTCGAGGCCCATCACGATGGCCTGACGCACGGCGACGTCGGAGAGGACCGGGGATGCCGAGTTGAAGGTGAAGTGACGGTAGTTCGGGCCACCGGACTGACGGATGACCGTGCCGGGGGTGCCAACGGCCTGAGCGTAACGGTTCGGGTCGGGACCGATGTCGATGAAGTCGAGCTCGCCGTTCGCGAAGGCGGTCGCCGTCTGGTCGTCAGAGACGTACTTGAAGATGATGGTGTCGAGCTTGCCCTTGTCGCCCCACCAGTTGGGGTTGCGCTCCATGGTGACGGTGTTGGAGGACTTCACGAAGTTGGTGACGACGTACGGTCCGGCGTACCACGCGTTGTTGTACTCAGCCCAGCCGTCGTTGAAGGTGTCGGCGTCCTTGCAGGACTCCGCGCGCATCGGGCCGTTCATGATCACGTTGATCCAGTCGGGGAACGCCTCCTTGAAGGTCACGATGACGTCCTGGGGGGTCTCGCCCTGGGTCACGGACTCGATCTGGTCCCAGCCGTCGGAGGAGGCCACGGAGAAGTCCTCGTCCTCGCCGTTCAGCGCGGCGACGGTGGCGATCCAGTCGTCAGCGGAGATGGGGGTGCCATCGTTCCACGTGGCCTTCTGGTTGATCTTCATGGTGATGACCAGCTTGCCGTCGACCATCTCGTCTGTGACGGAGTCGAGGAAGTTCTTGTTCATGGTGTGGTTGCCGGAGCCGTCTTCCAGGTACCAGTACTCCGAGAGAGGCGACTGCATCATCTTCATCTCTTGGTTGTTGCCCATGGACGTGTTCAGGTTCCAGGTCTGGATCTCGGACCCGAAGGACCCGTGGAATTCACCGCCATCCTTGACTTTGTCGCGGGGGGTCTCGTTGACATCCCATGCCGCACCAAGCGCGGTGTTGCCCCCCTTGTTGTTGTCTTGAGAGTTCGTGCTGCACCCGGTCAGGCCCATGGCCAGCACCAGAGCTCCAGCGACAAGTGGAAGAATCTTCTTCACGTTGTCTCCATTCTTCTAATGTGTGTGCAAGATATCAACAAACCGTTGAATATCCCCGCATGAACCGCCAACTTTACCAAGCTGGCCCAACCAGTCACAGTCGGCGTCAGGCGTAGCTAGGTAACAATTCGGTCACAAAACGGTGAGAGCCTCGCCGAAATGGCAGGCGACACGATGGTCGGCGCCGCACGAGGACAGGACCGGCGCCGACCCGGCGCACACCGCTTGCTGGGCAGAGTCCAGCTGGGCGTACTTGGGGCAACGGCTGCGGAAGGCGCATCCCGAGGGCGGGTTCGCCGGGGAGGGCAGGTCCCCCGTCAGCACGATGCGCTGGCGCGACCTCTCCACCCCCGGGTCGGGGATCGGAATCGCCGACATCAGGGCCTGGGTGTACGGATGGGTGGGACGGGTGTAAACCTCGTCCACCTGGCCGATCTCCACGATGGACCCCAGGTACATCACCGCGACCCGATCCGCGACGTGGCGGATGACCGCGAGGTCGTGGGCCACGAAGAGGTAAGACAGCCCGAGACGGCCTTGCAGATCCGCCAACAAGTTGATGACCCCGGCCTGGATCGACACGTCGAGGGCGGAGACGGGCTCGTCGAGGACGAGGATCTCAGGGTTGAGAGCCAGGGCCCGGGCGATGCCGATGCGCTGGCGCTGACCGCCGGAGAAGTGCTGGGGGTACCGGTCGGCGTGGCTGGCCTCCAGCCCGACGAGGTCCAACAGATCGAAGACTCGCTCCTCGATCTCGGCCTTGCCCATCTTGAAGGCACCGAGCGGTTCGGCGATGATGTCGAAGACCGGCATGCGCGGGTCTACGGCCGCCATCGGGTCCTGGAAGACGACCTGGATATGGCGGCGCATCTCTCTACGCTGCCTGCGGGTGAGGGTCGCGGTGTCCTTCCCGAGGATGGAGATGGCCCCGGACTGGGGCTTGCTCAACTCCAGGATCTCCAGCAACGTGGTCGACTTCCCCGATCCCGACTCGCCCACGAGACCCACGGTCTCGCCGCGACGGATGTCGAGGTCGATGTCGTCCACGGCCTTGACCGTCCCGACCTGGCGGCGGTACAGAGCGCCCTTCATCAAGGGGAAATGCTTGCGCAGCTGGGACAGTTCGAGGACAGTCTCACGCTCGTCGCGGGGCAGGTCGGCGTACTGCGATGTCCTGATGGCCGGCGTCGGGAAGATGTCGTGGTGGCTGTGCCCCTGCTCGCTGATCTCGCGTGCCTTGAAGCAGGCCACCCGATGCGAGGGCGAATCGGTGGACTCCAATTCCGGCTCGATCGACCGGCAGGAGTCGTCGGCGAGCGGGCATCGCGGCGCGAACGGACATCCCGGAGCGAGGGAGACCACGGAGGGGGGCGTCCCCTCGAGGACGGGAAGGGCGGTGTCGCCGGAATGGTCCAGGCGAGGAACCGTGCCGAGAAGACCGATGGTGTACGGCATCTGCGGACGGTAGAAGATGTCGTCGACGCTCCCCTGCTCCACAGGGCGGCCGGCGTACATCACGGTCACGTCGTCAGCGGCCCCAGCCACGACGCCCAGGTCGTGGGTGATGAGGATCATGGCCGCGCCGGTCTCCTTCTGCGCCTTCTTCAGCACCTCCAGGACCTGTGCCTGGATGGTCACGTCGAGGGCCGTGGTGGGCTCGTCGGCGATGATCACGTCCGGGTCGTTCGCCATCGCCATGGCGATCATGACACGCTGGCGCATACCGCCCGAGAACTCGAAGGGGAATGACTTGGCCCTGGTGGCCGGGTCGGGGATCCCCACGGCGTCGAGCAGTTCGACGGCGCGGTCCCATGCCTGGGCCTTGGTCATCGGGGAGTGGATGAGCAGGGTCTCCACGATCTGGTCGCCGATGGTGTACACCGGTGTCAGCGCGGACAGGGGGTCCTGGAAGACCATGGCGATCCGCTTTCCGCGGATGCTGGACATGGCGTCGTCGGACTTGCCGAGCAACTCCTCGCCGTCGAGAGTGATGGAGCCCTCGATACGGGCGGAGTCAGGGTGCAGACCCATGACGGCCAGCGAGGTCACCGACTTGCCGGACCCGGACTCCCCCACGATGGCCATCGTCTGGCCGCGTTCGAGGTCGAAGGAGAGCCCGCGCACGGCCCGTACAGGGCCTGCTTCGGAACCGAAGGTGACGTGAAGGTCCTTCACGGACAAGATGGGGCTCATGCACGCCCTCCTGACGAAGAGTTCGGGTCGAGCGCGTCGCGCAGGCCGTCGCCGACCGCGTTGACGCACATCACGAGGATGACCAGCACGATGGCCGGCGCGGAGAAGATCCAGGGGTACGTCGTCGCCAGGCGCGCCCCCTCCGAGATCAGGGTGCCCAACGAGGTGTCGGGGGCCATGACGCCGAACCCGAAGAAGCTGAGGCCGGTCTCGGCGAGGATGGCGTACCCGACGCCGAGGGTCAGGTCGACGATCAGCAGCGACGAGATGTTGGGCAGGATGTGCCGGGCGATGATCTTGTACGCCGGCAGGCCCATGTACTTCGCCGCGAGCACGTACTCGCGGTGCTTGAGCGACAAGGTCAAGGAGCGCACCACGCGGGCGGTCATCATCCAGCCCCAGGCCGCCAGCAGAAGGGCGAGCAGGAGCCAGGAGTTCTTCGGCGTCGAGTGCCCCTTCATGATGACGGCGATCACGAGGAACGACGGGATGATCTGGAAGAGGTCGATCACCCACATGATGGACTTCTCGCTCCAGCGCCCGAAGTAGGCGGCGGTGGCGCCCAGGGTGCAGGAGATCGTCGTCTGCAGCACGGCCACGGTGAAACCGATGATGAGCGAGCGGCTCATGCCGTGCACGGTCATGGCCAGCACGTCCCGGCCGGCTTGGGTGGTGCCGAGCCAGTGGCGGCCGTCGGGGGCCTTGAGGAAGTGGCCCGAGTCGATCTGGTCGTAGGTCCAGGGCAGCATGTGGGGGGTGATGATCGCGATCAGGATCAGGGCCACGATCCCGCACGCTCCGACCACGGCCATCTTGTTACGGAGGAAGCGGCGCAAGGTCAGCTTAGAGCGGCTCATGCGCCGACGTGGAGTCGCGGTCGACTCAGCGATAGTGTCAGTCGTCATCTCAGCCCAACCTCACCCTCGGGTCCAGGATCGCCACAGCGATGTCCGACAGGATCGCCCCACACACCACGCACACCCCGGAGAAGGCCGTGACGGCCACCACTCCGTGGGGGTTCGGGTTCATGAGGCTATCCACGAAATAGGCGCCCAACCCCGGGAAGGAGAAGACCTTCTCGGTGTAGAAAGCGCCGGTGAACATGGTGGCCAAGGAGAACGCCACGTAGGTTCCTGTGGGGATCAGCGCGGTGCGCAGCGCGTGCTTCATGACGGCCTTGGACTTGGGCAGGCCCTTGGCACGGGCCGTCCGCACATAGTCCTCGCCGAGGGAGTCGAGCATCAGGTTGCGCTGGATACGGGAGAGGAACGCCGCCTGGATCAGCAGCAGCGCCAGCGTCGGTAAGAGCAGGTGCTGCAGCCGGTCGAAGAAGACCGCGCCGAAGTAGCTTCCGTGGCGTCCGGCTTCGCCAACGAACTCGAAGATGGTCACCCCCGTCCACCTGTTCACGTTGATGGCGAGGATCTGGGAGGCGATGCCGATCACGAAGGAGGGCGTGCACACGATGAGCAGCGCGAAACCGGTGAAGGCGCGGTCGGAGGGCTTGTACTGGCGGGTCGCCGTCCAGGCGCCGACCAGGATGCCGACGATGATGCCGGCCAGGGTGCCGATCAGCATCAGCCGCAGCGAGACCCACATCTTGATCGACACGTCGTCGTTCACCCAGGCGCCGGTGGCGGTGAATCCCCAGTCCCAGTGCGTGAAGACTCCCTTGAGCCACACCAGGTACCGCTCAAGGATGGGGGTCTTGTCGTTGAGGTTCCAGCGATAGAGCATGGCGTCGAGCACCCCAGGGTCGACGGGTGGGTTTCTGACTGCGTAGACTGCTCGCGCGTTCAACGTGGACGCGGCGAGGAAATACACAGCGGAAACCGCGAGAAACAGCAGGACGACATAGTTCGCCAGACGTTTCGCGATATATCTCGCCATATGTGGGATTCTCCTTTGCGTGGGGCCGCCCCAAGTCCTCGTTCGGGCAGCTCAAAACTCGCGGCGAATCAGTTTACCGGGCTTTCCACCATCGAGCAAAGAAAACCGCCTATGCTCAGCGTTTCGGCCGTGATCGGCGCACAGCCGTGCCACGCGGTTCGCACGCGGTTCACACGTGGGACGTCGCGGGTCGATCCGCTCCATGTGAAGTATGCTGTGTCAAGCGAAGACCCTCCACTGTCACGCGGTTCCGTACGGGTTTTCGTCCAGTCTCTCTCGACACCCGAAAGGAGCAGGACATGGCCCCATATCCGGACGACATGCCCGGCACGCCCACCCCGGTGATCATGCCCCTCGATCCCGACGCCGCCGCGCCCGAGAGCACCGCGCCCGACACCACTCGGCCCGTCGCGAGCGCACAGCGGCCCAAGAGACACCACGGCGTCGTGGTCGTCGTCGCCGTCGTCGTGCTGCTGATCCTGGGTGCCCTGGGCTGGTACTTGGCCCCCACCTTCCTCGGCGCCCACGAGCAGCCGGGCACGGCGTCCAGCCCGACGTCGGCCGTGCAGAAATACCTGGACGCCCTCGCGAGTGGAGACGCCGCCACGGCTCTGCTGTTCAGCACCTCGCAGCCCATGGACACCACCTTCGCCTCCAACGACTTCCTGTCCGCCGCCATGGCGGCCAATCCACTGACGGACATCCAGGTCCCCGGCGGCCAGACCACCTCGTCTCCGGCCGTGATCCAGGCGACGTACACCCTGGGCGGGCAACCCGTCGAAGCCCACTTCACCGTCCAGAAGTATGGACGCAACTGGCGCCTGGACTCCGGATTCCTGCCGGTGGACCTGTCCGCCCTGGTCGCCAAGGGCGTCCCCCTGACCCTCGACGGCGCCGACTTGGGCGCCATCACCTCGTTGTCCCTGCTCCCCGGGGTCTACACCCTGGGGACCGGCGACATCATGCTGGCTCTGACCGCGCCGACGTTGACCATCGACTATCCCGAGAGCAACCCCACGTTCTCCGAGGGGTTCACGCTGAGCGACGAGGCGGTGTCGCGGATCCAGTCCGCCGCGCAGGACCACCTGACCACCTGCCTGGCGCAGAAGGAACTCGCCCCGGCCGGGTGCGGATTCGGATTCGCGGGCACATCCGACGGCGCCACCATCGACCCGGCCACCCTCACCTGGACCCTGGCGGCCGACGCCCCCGCGATCACCACCATCGCACCCCAGTTGGACGGCCCCAGCCTGACTCAGGCCGTGGCGGAGATCTCCATCACGGTGAAATTCCACGGCGTGTCCACCGACCAGCGGCACCTCTACAACTCCACCTCCGCCATCTCGGCGGTGAGAGCAGACTTCACCAACCCCGATCAGATCGCCATCACCTTCGGGTGATGCGATTTTGGCTCCTGGAAGCCAACCCCTAGAGTAATTGTGCAGTACGCATCGAAAGGTATCGACCATGGCTAGCAGTTCCCAGGTACGTAGGTCTCGTCGCGAGCAGCTTCAGGCGCAGCGAGTGGCGACAGCTCAGAAGGAACGCCGCAACCGCATCCTCATGGCGATCGCCGGCGTCGTGGTGTTCGGCCTCGTCGTCGGACTGGCCGTGTGGGGCATCTCGACCTCCACATCCAGCAAGGGTGGCACGGACACGCCGCCCAACGCCAACGCGGCGCAGAACGGCATCATGCTGGCGCCCATGCAGTCCGGGATTCCCACTCTGGAGATCTTCTCCGATTACAACTGCTCGGTGTGCAAGGCCGCCAACTTGACCCTGTCCGCCGTGATCGACCAGGCCGCCTCGACAGGCAAGGCTAATGTCATCGTCCACTCGATGAGCTTCGAGGCCGCTTCGTCCCGTCCCGCGGCCATCGCCGCCAGTTGCGCGGACTTCCAGGGCAAGTTCGTCGACTACCACAACCAGTTGTACATCAACCAGTCCTCGTCAGGCTTCGACTCGACCATGCTGCAGACCACCATCCCCGCCGCCATCGGTCTGACCGGCGACGCCTTGACCTCCTTCCAGACCTGCGTGCAGACGGAGGCGACAGGCAAGTTCGTCGACGCCGAGAAGGCGTACGCGGTCAAGCAGAAGGTCACGGCGACGCCGACCTTCTTCCTCGACGGGCAGAAGATCGACAACTCCAAGCTTTTCAACACCAGCACGAACACCTTCGATCCCGACCTGCTGCGTGCACTGTTGAACATGTGAGGCACCACATCTGAGACCCACACCCATGCCCGCGGACACCGACCCCATCCCCGACACTCGATCGGATCAGGCCCTGCTGTCCCGGGCACGCAGGGGGGATCGCAGCGCCGGGGTGGAGCTCTGGCGTCGGCACAGTTCCTACGGGCTCACCGTCGCCGACGGGCTGGCCCCCGACGAGGACTTCCAGGCCATGAACACCCGCGCCTGGGTCCATATCCTCGACTCGTCCAACGACGAGGACGCCGCCGACGGCTTCCGGCCGTACCTCTACCTCGTGCTGCGGGCGATCTCCTCTGTCGAGGAGAAACTGGACAACGGCTTCCTGGATGACGCATATTTCTCCTTGTCAACAGCGGATCGCGAGGTGTTGTGGTACTCGCACATCGAGGGGATGAAACCGCCTCAGATCGCGACGGTGCTCGGCTTGGCCCCGATGGACGTGCCAGGGATGCTGCACGAGGCCCGTCAGCATCTGCGCAGCCAGTGGGCCCTCCTGCACGCTGAGGCGACCAACCCGGGCACCATCTGCCGCCGGATATGGCTGGCGTCCGCCGCCGACGGCGCGGACATGGACTCGATCGACGACACGGACCGCGTCAACAACCACCTGCGTGTGTGCCGCACCTGCAAGTCGGCCCGCTCCGACCTGATCACGGTCGCCTCCCACCTGCGCGATTTCGTCCTGCCTCGCTTCGCGAGCCGCGCCGGAGCGACCAACCTGATCGGGTACGTCCACACCAACGGGGGCTGCGTGCGCGCGGCCACGGACCTCCCCACCCCGGTGGACGACCTGTTCGCCTCGTCACGCCTGTACCGCCCGCTGCCTCCTCCCCCCGCGCCGGCGCCCCTCCCCGCCCCCCAGCCGCGTCTGGAGGTCGTCACGGTGCCCGGAGCACTATCCGACACCATGGCGGGCATCGCCCCTCGCTCGTACGATGTCACCCCTGTGCCGCCCGCCCCCTATCGGCGGTCCGCGCACGAGGAGCCCTCGCGGGTCCCCCGCATGGCGGAACCGGCTCGCGCCTATGACACCCCCACGACCCCGGACGCCTACTTGGACCCCGCCGAGGCGTTCGACCTCGGCCCGAACCCCCATCGCCGCCTGGCAGCGTCCGTGACCATTGGGCTCGCCGCCATCGTGGTCATGGGCGTGGCCGCCCTCGTCCTCACGCACCTGCCCGCGCACCCGACCTCGTCGCCGACGACCCCGACCCACCAGGTCACCGGGACGGCGGCCCCCTCCACGTCCCCTGACTCCGTCACCCAGATCACGTCGGTCGACACAGGCCCCCTCAACAACCTCTTCCCCGTGGTGACCGGCATCGCTCCCCCTCATGCCGGGGTGACCGTGCAGATCGGCGACACCGAGGTCGTCACCGTCTCCTCCGACGAGGGCGTCTGGACGACCCAGGGCCTGGCCATGGACATCTCCCAGATCCGCGGGGCGGTGACCGCCAGCATCGGGGCCGGCTCCGAGCCCGCCGTGGTGGTGTACGAGATCGCGGAGCCGCCCACCACCACCGTCACCCTCGACCCCACCCATGTGACCGTCGTCACGACCGGCATACCAGACGCCCACGTGGACATCCTGGTGGATGGGGCGGCCACTGCCACCTCCACCCTCGACCCCACTGGCGCCTCGTCGACCCCGATGACCCTGCCCTCCGGCACACATTTCATCCAGGTGCGGTACTCCGACGCCGATCGGGTGGGTCCCATCAGCGCGGTCCAGCCCGTGGTGATCCCCTGAGGATCCGGCCAGCCACGCCGATTCCCGTACCGACCCCCACACCGATGGAACGCGGGTGGGTCCCGCCTTGACTGATCGATAGGATAGACCCCATGACTGACGAGAACCAGCAAGGATTGGCCCCCGACAGGCCCCAACTCGAGGGCCTGGAAGCCACATGGTCCGCACGGTGGGCGCAGGACGGCACCTACTCCTTCCGCCGCCCCGAGTCGCGAGACCGAGTCTTCTCCATCGACACTCCCCCGCCGACGGTGTCCGGCTCCCTGCACGTCGGCCATGTGTTCTCGTACACCCACACCGACGTCATCGCCCGCTACAAGCGCATGCGCGGCTTCGAGGTCTTCTATCCCATGGGCTGGGACGACAACGGGCTGCCCACCGAGAGGCGTGTGCAGAACTACTTCGGGGTGCGCTGCGACGCGACCCTGCCGTACGACCCGGACTTCGTCCCTCCGGCGACGCCCGACCTCAAGAAGCCCATCGCGATCTCGCGCGCCAACTTCATCGAGCTGTGCCAGCGCCTGACCGCCATCGACGAGCAGACCTTCGAGGACCTGTGGCGCCATCTCGGGTTGTCCGTGGACTGGGACCAGCTGTACGCCACCATCTCCCCGACCGCGATCCGGGTCTCGCAGACGGCGTTCCTGCGTAACCTCGCCCGAGGCGAGGCCTACCTGGACTACGCGCCGACCATGTGGGACGTGACGTACTCCACGGCGGTCGCCCAGGCGGAGATCGTGGACAAGGAGACGCCCGGGTCCTACCATCGGGTCGGTTTCCGCGCCCCGGACGGAGGGGTCGTCCACATCGAGACGACCCGGCCCGAGTTGATCGTGTCGGTGTGCGCCCTGATCGCCCACCCCAACGACGAGCGTTACCAAGGACTGTTCGGCACCACCGTGGTCGATCCGATCTTCGGGATCGAGGTCCCCGTCCTGGCCCACCGGGCGGCGGAGATGGACAAGGGCGCCGGCATCGCCATGTGCTGCACCTTCGGCGACCGCAACGACGTGCAGTGGTGGCGGGAACTCGCCCTGCCCACCCGCACCGTCATCGGACGCGACGGCCGCTTCTCCCGCGAGACCCCCGAGTGGGTGGTGAACAAGGACCGCTACGAAGCCCTGGCGGGCAAGACGGTCTTCTCGGCCCGTGAGGCGACGGTCGCCATCCTGCGCGAGACCGGCGCCTTGGACGGAGAGCCCAAGCCGACGATGCGCAACGTCTCCTTCTATGAGCGCGGCGACAAGCCGCTGGAGATCGTGGCCAGCCACCAGTGGTACATCCGCAACGGCGGCAAAGACGAGGCCCTGCGGGAAGCCCTCCACGAGCGCGGACGGGAACTCTCGTGGGTGCCGTCGTACATGGAGCATCGCTACCACGACTGGGTCGCGGGGCTCAACGGCGACTGGCTGATCTCGCGCCAGCGCTTCTTCGGGGTCCCCTTCCCCGTGTGGTACCGCCTCGACGAGGAGTCCAAGCCCGACTACGCCCATCCCGTCCTGCCCGACGAGGCGAGCCTGCCCGTGGACCCGATGACGCAGCCGGCCCCCGGCTTCGACGAGTCGCAGCGCGACCTCCCCGGCGGCTTCACCGCCGACAAGGACGTGATGGACACCTGGGCCACCAGTTCCCTGACCCCGCAGCTCGCCTGCGGATGGCTGCGCGACGACGAGCTGTGGAACCTCACCTTCCCCATGGACATGGCCCCCGAGGCCCACGACATCATCCGCACCTGGGTCTTCTCCCGGATGGTGCGGGCCAACTTCGAGAACGGGTGCCTGCCGTGGAGGACGGCGGCCCTGTCCGGGTTCGTGATGGACCCCGAGCGTAAGAAGTTGTCCAAGTCCCAGGGCAACGCGATCGTCCCCGACCAGATCCTGGAGACCTACGGCTCGGACGCGGTGCGCTGGCGTGCCGCGATGGCCCGGCCCGGCACCGACTCCCCCTTCGACGAGAGGCAGATGAAGGTCGGCCGCCGCCTGGCCACGAAGATCCTCAACGCCTCCAAGCTGGTGCTCAACCTGCCCGGCAACGACCCCTCCTCCTGGAGCGTGGACGCGGTGACCGACCCCGTCGACCTGTCGATGCTCGAGACCCTGCACTCCGTGGTCGCCTTGGCCACCCAGGCCCTGGACGAGTTCGAGTACACCGACGCCCTGGAGGCCACCGAGCGGTTCTTCTGGACCTTCTGCGACGACTACATCGAGTTCGTCAAGGAGAGGGCGTACGGATCCGGCGTCGAGGGTGTCAGCCCCGGCACGGCGTCGGCCCGCAGCGCGTTGGGAATCGCGTTGTCGGTCATGCTGCGCCTGTTCGCGCCGTACTGCCCCTTCGTGACCGAGGAGGTCTGGAGCTGGTGGCATGACGACTCCATCCACCGCGCGTCCTGGCCCGAGGTGGGCCACGCCCTGGAATCGGCTGACCTCGGGGTCATCGACGCCGTCTCCGAGGCGCTGATCGCCATCCGTGGCGCGAAGTCGGCCGCCAAGGTGTCGATGAAGGCCGACGTGGAGTCGATGGCCGTCGCCGGCCCCGCCGACACGCTGGCCCGCCTGCGGTCGGTGGAATCCGACCTGCGCTCGACCGGCCATGTGACCGGCGAGATCACATGGACCGAGTCCGAGGCGCCCCTGCGCATCGAGGTGCGCCTGGCCCAGTGAACCCCTGACATGACGAGAAGGGCTCCCCACAGCGGGGAGCCCTTCTTGGTGCTTCTGGAGAGCGCGGGGGCGTCTCAGGCGTAGGTGAAGAACCCACGCCCGGTCTTGCGGCCCAGCCATCCGGCGCGCACGTACTTGCGCAGCAACGGGTGCGCGCGGTACTTGGGGTCGCCGGTCTCCGCCTGCAGGACCTCCATGATCGCCAGTGTGACGTCCAACCCGATGAGGTCGCCCAGGGCGAGCGGGCCGATGGGGTGGTTGGCCCCCAGCTTCATGGCCTCGTCGATGTCTTCAGCCGATGCCACACCGTCGGCGAACACGCCGATGGCCTCGTTGATCATGGGGACCAGGATGCGGTTCACGACGAAGCCGACCGCCTCCTCGCATGCGACTGACGTCTTGCCTAGGTCGTGGGCGATCTTCGTCACCGCTGCGACGGTCTCTGGTTTCGTGGTCGCGCCCGCGGTCACCTCGACGAGCTTCATCACCGGGGCGGGGTTGAAGAAGTGCATGCCGACCACGTCGTGCTTGAGCCCGCGCGCGAGCTCGGTGATCGACAGGGAGGATGTGTTCGACGCCAGGATGGCGCCCTCCTTCATGATCCCGTCCAAGGTCTCGAACAGGGGACGCTTGACATCCATGGTCTCCAGGACCGCCTCGATGACTAGGTCGCAGTCGCGCAAGTCGTGGATCTCCGCCAGGAGGAGATCTGCGGCGATCGCGTCCTTGCGTTCCTCGGTCATCTTGCCACGGGCCACCTGCTTCTCCAGTCCGGCGATCTGCCGATTGCGGCCCCTGGTGGCGTACTCCAAGTTGATGTCGGCCAGTTGCACGGTGAACCCCTCGGCGCGTGCGAACACCTCGGCGATGCCGGCGCCCATGGTCCCGGCGCCCACTACTCCTACAAGCATGTGTGTCTCTCTTTCTGTCTGTCTACTCTGTGTTCTCATTTGTCTTGGAAAGGCGCGGGTTTGCGCTTCTCCACGAAGGCAGCCATGCCTTCTGTCTGGTCTTCCGTCTCGAAACAGGACGCGAAGTACGTGGCTTCGATGCCGATCCCTGAGTCGATGTCGGTCTGAATACCCAATCCTATGGCAGCCTTGGCCGCACGCACAGCCGCGGGAGCTTTGGAGGCGATCCCAGACGCCAGCTTCGTGGCGGCTGCCATCAGTTCCTCCGGCTCGTACACGGCGTTGACCAGGCCAATCGACCAGGCTCGCTCGGCGTCGATGGTACGACCGGAGAAAATCATCTCCTTGGCGAGTCCGATGCCGACGGTCCGGGCGAGGCGCTGCGTGCCGCCGAACCCGGGGGTGATCCCCAACCCGACCTCGGGCTGGCCGAACACGGCCTTCGCCGACGCCAGACGGATGTCGCAGCTGAGCGCCAACTCGCATCCGCCGCCGAGGGCGAAGCCGTTGACCGCGGCGATGGTCGGCATCGGCAGGGCCTCCAGCCGGCGGAACACCGCGTTGCCGGCCTGCGAGAACCGCTGGGCCTCGCGTACGGTCATGGAGGCCATCTCGGAGATGTCTGCCCCGGCCACGAAGGATTTCTCCCCCGCGCCGGTGAGGATCACCGCGCGGGGCTGATCGGAGCGGATGCGGTCCAGGACGGCGTCCAGATCAGCCAACACATCTGAGTTCAGCGCGTTGAGAGCGTCCGGACGGTTGATCGTGACGGTGGCCACCATGTCGGCCAGATCATAGAGAACGGTTGTCATGGCGCCTCCTCAGCACTTCTCGTAGACGGTCGCGATGCCCATGCCGCCGCCGATGCACAAGGTGGCCAGGCCCGTCGAGGCGTCCTCGCGTTTGAGCATCTCGTGCAACAAGGTGACGATGATCCGCGCCCCCGAGGAGCCGATGGGGTGGCCCAGGGCGATGGCGCCGCCGTTGACGTTGAGCTTGTGGATGTCGAGCCCGAGGTCGTTCGTGACGGCTTGGGCCTGGGCGGCGAACGCCTCGTTGGCCTCGTAGAGGTCCAGGTCGGCCACGCTCAGGTGGGCCATGTCGAGGGCCTTCTTGGACGCCCCCACCGGGCCGATGCCCATGATGGACGGCTCCACGCCGTGCTGCCCGTACCCCACGAGCTTGGCCAGTGGCTTGAGGCCCAGCCTGGACACCGCCTCGCCCGAGGCCACCACCAGCGCGGCGGCGCCGTCGTTGATGCCGGAGGCGTTGCCCGCGGTGACCCCGCCGTCGGCCTTGAAGGCCGGGCGCAGCTTGCCCAGGATCTCCATCGAGGTGGCGCGGGGGAACTCGTCGGTGGCGAATGTCACGTCGGTCCTCTTCACACGGACCGTCACGGGCACGATCTCCTCGGCGAAACGGCCCTCGGCGATGGCCGCCAGGGCGCGTTCCTGGGAGCGCAGGGCGAGCTCGTCTTGGGCCTCGCGCGTGATCCCCCACTGGTCGGCGATGTTCTCGGCCGTGATTCCCATGTGGTAGTCGTTGAAGGTGTCGATCAGACCGTCGCGCATCATGGTGTCGAGCATCTGGGTGTGACCCATGCGGGCCCCCCAGCGAGCGTCCATGGACACGTACGGCGCGCAGGACATCGACTCGGTCCCTCCGGCGACCACGATGTGCGCGTCCCCGGCCTTGATGGCACGGGCGGCCTCCACGACGGACTTCATCCCGGAGCCGCACACCATGTTCAGCGTCATGGCTGGCACGGTCACAGGCAGACCGGCTGCCAGGGTGATCTGACGGGCGATGTTCTGCCCTTGTCCCGCGGCGAGGACGCACCCGAGGATGACCTCGTCCACCTGGTCGGGCGCCACGCCGGCTCGCGCCAAGGCCTCGGCGACCACGATGGTGCCGAGCTGAACGGACCCGGTGTCTTTCAGAGCACCGCCGAACGACCCGATGGGCGTTCGACAAGCGGATACAATATAAACATCTGTCATTTCTTCTCCAATTTCATTGTGGTGGTCCACTCCTGTGTGAGTCCATGCCGGACGAGCCGAGCGGGAGCGTCGGCGTCGTGGGGCCCGTCGATGAGGCCAGAAGGCGTCCTATGGATGCTCCACAGTGTGTCACACAACGGGCCCGTACGTCACGCTCCCGGTCGGCGGCACGGGTGTCAGCCGTCACGGAACTGGACCCCGAATCCGCCCGCCGGATAGGCCCAGGACAGCGCTCCGGGGGCGGCCACGGCGAAGCAGGTCCCGCATTCCAGGCACGCGGCGTACTCGACCTGGACGGTCCCGTCCGCGGCCCAGGAGTACACCTGCGCCGGGCAGACGGCGATGATGCGAGCGGCGGTTCCGGTCGCCGCGGCCACCTGCTGGTTGACGTGGATGTGACTGGCGTCCTCGTCGAGATGGAACCTATTGCCGGCGAGGCGCTCGGCCACGGGCGGAAGTCTCATAGCGCCCTCACCCCTTCCCATGCGTCAGCGATCACCTGCGTCACTCGGACGTCGGACGCCTTGAGCGCCGCCCGGGCAGTGGGCAGCAAGCGTCGGCGCGGCGTGGTGTCGAGAGCGAACACCGACCGCATCACGTCGGCCAGCAGGGGGCCGTACGCGGTGTACAGCCGGCCGTTCTCCAAGAATCGCGGCGCCTTCGCGTAGGTGCGCATGTCCTGACCCACGAAGGAGGCGTCGAGGGCTTTCTGGTAGGCGGCCAGCCCGGTCGCGGTGACGTCGTCCGCGGCCAGCGCCTGGCTGATCCCCTCGGCCGCCGCGATCCCCGAGCCGGTGGCCAGGTCCATGCCGCGCACGGTCAATCCGGTGTTGAGCGTCAGACCGGCCGCGTCTCCGACCAGGACGAGCCCGTTGTGGACGATCTGGCCCATCATGGCGTGGCCGCCCTCGTTGACCAGGTGGCACCCGTACTCGATCAGGTCGCCGCCTCTCACCAGGGAGTCCACGAGAGGATGGGCCATCATGTGGTCGAAGATGTCCACGCTGCGCATGCCGGAGGCGACGAGGTCGTCGAGACGCAGGACGAGACCCACGGACAGACTCTGCTTGTTCGTGTACAGGAACCCGCCTCCGCCCACGCCCTGCGAGCAGTCGCCCACCAGGGCGTACGCCACCCCGTGGTCGGCGGCGACGCCGAAACGCTCCTCGATGGTCGAGGAGTCCATGCCGATGAGGGCTTTGATCCCCACCGCCTGCTGGCTCAGGGCGGGCTTGGGCCGCAACCCCGCGTCACGGGCGATGAAGGAGTTGACCCCGTCGGCGGCGACGACCACGCGACAGCGCAACTCGTCCTCCCCCGCCCGCACGCCGACCACCTGGGCGTCCTCGACGAGGAGGGCGTCCACCTTCACCCCGCACATCAGCGCCACACCGGCCGCCTCGGCCTGGTCGGCGAGCCAGGCGTCCAGGTGGGCGCGCAGGACGGTCACCGCAGTTCCAGCGTCGTAGAGGCGCTGGTCGGCGTAGTCCATACCCACCCAGGAATCCTCGTTCATGAAGTATATCTTGTTGCGGTCGATGCGACGCTCGATGGGGGCGTCGTCCAGGAATCGGGGGAAGACCCCCGTCATCGCCCGGCAGTACAAGACCCCGCCGGAGAGGTTCTTCGACCCGGGGGCCTCCCCGCGCTCGATCAACGCCACCGAGCAGCCCATCTCGGCCAGCCGGTACGCCGTGACGCACCCGGCTACGCCGGCCCCGATGACGATGACGTCGAAATCAGGCTCACTGGCCATGCCCGCTCCTCTCCAGGGCCTCAGTGATGGCCGGGACGAGGGTGTAGAGGTCCCCTGTCAGCACGAGATCGGACTGCGCCACCACGGGAGCGTCCTTGTCGGAATTGACGCTGACGACGACCCGGGCGCCGGAGCACCCACCCATGTGTTGGATCTGCCCGGAGATACCGACCATGACATAGAGGTCGGGGGCGATGTGTTGGCCCGAGATGCCGACGTAGCGGTCCTTGGGCAGCCATTCCAAGCCCTCGGCGACCGGCCGCGAGCAGGCGAGTTCGGCACCCAGGGCGGTGGCCAGGGCTTGGACGAGGGGCAGGTCGTCGGCTGATCTCAGTCCGCGCCCCACGCCGACCACGCGGGCCGCCCCGGCCAGATCGGCCGCAGGGGCCTGGTGGGGCGTCAGGGACGCCTGGGTGATCCCCGTCGGCGCCGCCGTCGCCGTCTCCACTGGCGCCGTCCCTCCACCGGCGAGAGCGGCGCCTCCGTCGAGGACCAGAGCGACGGGCCCCTCGACAGCCACCGTGGCCTGGGCGATCCCGCCGTACACGCCGTGGGTGACCACAGTGGCGGCGCCCTCGGCGACGACACGGGTGGCCCCCGTCAGGACCGGCGCGTCGAGCCTCGCGGCGACGGCGCCCAGCAGGACCCTCTCCCACGGGTTGCGACCCGCGAGGACCACGCCGGGATCGGTGACGAGGTCGGCCACAGAGCCGGCGTACGCCTCCAGGGCCGCGTCCGCAGACGCCTGCAGCCAGATCACTGTGTCGACTCCGGGCACGCTCGCCGCCCGGGCCAGGGACTCGTCGCCGACCACCACGGCCACCACGCCTCGATCAAGACTGACGGCCATGGCGACGAGGTCGGCGACAGCAGGTGTTCCTGCGATCAGAACATATGTGGGCATCGACATGGCTCCTCACCCGCCCCAGACGCCGGCGGCACGAAGGGACGACACCAACTCGGCGCCAGCCGACGCGGGGTCGCTGGTGTCTATTCGGACCATCCGGCGGGCGGGGGCGGGGGCCCTCCCCGTCGACCGCAGCACGCCCTCAGCGCGGATGACGACCCCCGCCTCGTCGGCTGTCATGATCCTCACGGGCTTCTTCCCGGCGGCGAGGACGTCCTTCATGCCGGGCGCTTTGGGCTTGGCCGCGTCAGCGGCGGTCGCGATGACCGCCGGGGCGGTCACCGCCATGGTCTGCACCCCTTGGGGCACGACCCGTACGGCCTCCAGGCCCTCGCCGACGAACCGAACCGCGGTGACGTCCGTCAGCACGGGCCATCCGAGGACCCCTCCCAGCACCCCGGCGACCATTTTGGCGCCGTTGTCGATGCTGGAGTCCCCGGTGAGGACGAGGGACACCTCGCCCAGCGACCGCACAGCGGCGGCGATCGCCGTGGCGGTCATGGTCGTGCCGGCCCCCTCCAGACGCGGGTCGGAGACGACGAGAACCTCGTCCAAACCCCGGGCCAAGGCGGCTTTGGTGGCCACGGGCGCCGCGCCGGCGCCTCCGGTGACGGACACGCCGACCAGGCGGGCGCCCGTGGCGTCAGCCAGGGCACGGCCCACCTCGATGGCGGTCGCGTCGTAATCGCTGATCTGGGGCTTGGCCCGGGAGAAGTCCACGGTCCCGTCCGCGGCGACTGTGGCCTCCTGCGGATCGGGGGCCCACTGGTATGTCACGACGATGATCATCGGCTCACCCGGCTCACCGGAGGAAGGCCCGGGAGACGACCAGGCGCTGGATCTCGTTCGTGCCCTCGTAGATCTCCGTGATCTTGGCGTCCCGGTAGGCACGCTCCACCGGATAGGCCTCGGTGTACCCCACACCGCCATGGATCTGGATGGCCTTGCCGGCCACCCGGGTGGCCATCTCGGCGCAGAAGAGCTTGGCCATGGCGGAATGGGTGGCGAAGGGCTCGTGCCGCCATTCCAGGTCGGCGGCCTGGTAGACCAACAGACGCCCGGCCTCGATCTCGGTGGCCATGTCGGCGATCATCCACTGGATGGCTTGCAGGGACGCGATGGGCTTGCCGAACTGCACACGCTCCTTGGCGTACGCCACGGCCGCCTCGAAGGCGCCCTGGGCGATCCCGACGGCTTGGGCCGCGATGCCGGTGCGCCCCCCGTCGAGGGTGGCCATGGCCAGGTTGAAGCCCTTGCCCTCCTGGCCCAAGAGGTTGGCCGCGGGGATGCGAGCGTCGGAGAAGAACAACGGGACCGTGGAGGACCCGCGGATGCCCATCTTGTGCTCCGGTTCTCCGATGGTGAACCCGGGGGTGTCCCGATCGACGATGAAGGCGGAGACGCCGTGGGTGCCGGGGGCGTCGGTGCTGCGGGCCATGATCACGAACACGTCGGCGAACCCGCCGTTGGTGATGAAGATCTTCTGGCCGTTGAGGATGAACTCGTCCCCGTCCCGCACAGCCGTGGTGGCCGTGTTGCCCGCGTCGGAGCCGGCGTTGGGCTCGGTCAGGCCGAAGGCGCCGATCTTCGCGCCCGAGGCCAGGTCGGGCAGGTACGCCTGCTTCTGCTCCTCGGTGCCGTAGTGGACGATGGGCCATGTGCACAAGGAGGAGTGGGCCTCCACCAGCACGGCCGTCGACGCGCACACGCGGCTCAGTTCCTCGATGGCGATGCAGTAGCTGACGGTGTCCATTCCCACTCCGCCGTACTCCTCCGGGACCAGCATGCCCAGCAAGCCTAGTTCGCCCAGCTTGGGGACGATGTCCAGTGGGGGGCGATGCTCGCGATCGATCTCGGCGGCGATGGGCGCCACGTCTGCCTCGGCGAATTCTCGTACTGACGAGCGGGTCAACTGTTGCTCGTCCGTCAACTCAAACGACATAGTCCTCTTCCTAACTGTCCTCGTGGACTCTTCTTGTATGACCCGCCGACGGTGTCCCACTCAGTGGAACAGCGTCGGCGATACCCTTCATGACAGCACACAGCGTTGTGCAGATCAAGCATGTGTCCCATACCGACGGACACACTCTTCCGAGAGGGACTCGCGCACGCTGGGGTGGGCGATCTCGATCAGGCGGCGTGCCCGTTCGCGCAAGGTCTGCCCCCAAAGGTGGGCGACTCCGTATTCCGTGACGATGTAGTCGACGTCCTCGCGCGAGGTCGACACCGCCGACCCTTGGTCGATGACGGGGATGATCTTGGAGACTCCGCCCTTGGCCAGGGACGGCATGGCCATGATCGACCGGCCGCCCGCGCTCATCGCCGCACCACGCACGAAATCCGCCTGCCCGCCGATGGCCGAGATCTGACGCAGTCCGGCGGAACTGGACACCACCTGGCCCTGGAGGTCGACTTGGACGCAGGAATTGATGGCCACGAGGTTGTCGTTCCTGCCGATGACCTGGGGGTTGTTGGTGTAGTCCACGGGCGCCATGTGCACGGCGGGGTTGTCGTGGACGTAGTCGTACAGCTTGCGCGTGCCCATGAGGAAAGTGGCGACGCACTGGCCCGGATGCAGGGTCTTTCGGGAGTTGGTGACCACCCCTTGCTCGATCAACTCGACCACGCCGTCCGAGAACATCTCGGAGTGGATCCCCAAGTCCTTCTTGTGGGTCAAGAAGCGCAAGACCGCGTCCGGGATGGCGCCGATGCCCAACTGGAGGGTGTCCCCGTCGTTGATCAGGCTGGCGCAGTTCTCCCCGATCTTCATCTCCACCTCTCCCAGCACGGGCGGGGGCAACTCGATGATCGGGTCACAGACCTCGACGATCGCATCCAGGTCGGTGACATGCACGCTGGCGTCGCCCAAGACGCGGGGCATGTGAGGGTTGACCTGTGCGATGACCGTACGGGCCGACTGCTGGGCCGCCCGGGCGTAGTCCACGCCCACGCCGAAGGAGCAGTACCCGTGCTCGTCGGGCTCCGACAGGTGGAGCAGGGCGACATCGGGCTCGTTCATACGCAGCCACTTCGGGTACTGGGAGAAGAACAGCGGGGTCAGGTCGGCACGGCCCTCGTTGACCGCCGCCCGGGTCAATCCGCCGATGAAGGTGGCGTTCAGATGGAAGTGGCGTTCCATGCCGGGGGCGCAGTACGCCGACTTGCCCATGGTCAGCACGTGGCAGATCTCCACACCTTCATAGGCGTCGGCGTTGGCCACCATGGCGTCCACGAGGGCGGTCGGTTCGGCGCAGGCGTGCTGGATGACGACCGTGTCCCCCGACCGGATCCGTGTGACCGCTTGGGCCGCGGTGGTGAGGTGGTCGCGATAGTGAGCGTGCCAATCCATACTGGGTCCTTCCGTGATACGTCAGCAGCGATGACCGACTGGTCGTGACCCTTCCCTCCACGCCCTGTCCTGACCCGAGTATGTCATGAGGAGAGCATCCTGGGATCCAGGTGGCCCAGGACGGACGTGGCCCGTACGCCCTGCTGGCGTGCACGTTCTCCCACCAGGTGTGACAAAGAGGGTCAAAGCTCCATCCCGATTCTCACCACTGCCCAACCAGTGCGAGATACGGTAGAAGTGTGGCGAGCGCGAAACGCTCGTACACGAGTAGACGACGAGAGGGTTTCAATGAGGAAGCTTGCTACGGATGTTGTGGTGATCGGAGGAGGATCCACAGGGATCGGCGTTCTCCGTGACTGTGCCATGCGCGGCTACCGAACCATTCTGCTCGACCGCGCCGATCTGGCCCAGGGGACCTCTGGACGGTTCCACGGCTTGCTTCACTCCGGGGGCCGGTACGTCGTGTCGGATCCGGAGTCCGCTCGCGAATGCGCCAGTGAGAACTCGATCGTGACCCGGATCCAGCCCGACGCCGTGGAGTGCACGGGCGGCCTGTTCGTCACCGCCCCCGGCGACGATCCCGAGTTCGGCGATCGGTTCCTGGCCGGCGCCGCGTTGACCGGAGTGCACGCCGAAGAGATCAGCGTCAGCACGGCCCTGGCCCGTGAGCCACGGCTCAACCCAGGCATCACCCGCGCCATCCTGGTCGAGGATGGGACAGTCGACGGCTGGCAACTCGCCTGGAGCGCGGCCCAATCCGCCATCCAACACGGGGGCCAGGTTCTGACGTACCACAAGGTCACCCAGGTCCACCACGGCGACGGAATGGTCAACGGGGTGACGGCGACCGATCTGAAAACCGGCGAAGAGGTGTGGATCGAGTGCTCCTTCGTCCTCAACTGCGCAGGGCCGTGGGCGGGCCAGATCACCCACATGGCGGGGCTTCCTCCCGTAGCGGTCATCCCCGGACGAGGGAGCATGATCGCCATGAGCCACCGCCTGGTGAACACCGTGATCAACCGCTGCATCTACCCTGCCGACGGAGACATCTTGGTCCCGGTCCACACGGTGTGCGTCATCGGCACCACCGATCACAAAGTGGACGACCCCGACCATCTGGCCATCCCCCGGGACGAGGTCCAGCAGATGCTGGACGCGGGAGAGGAACTGATCCCCGGATTCCGGCAGGCGCGTGCCCTGCACGCCTGGGCTGGCGCCCGTCCCCTGATCAAGGACGACCGCGTGGCCGCGTCCGACACCCGCCACATGAGCCGAGGGATGGCCGTCATCGACCATTCCGTCCGAGACGATGTCCGGGGCCTGATCACGATCGGCGGAGGCAAGCTGACCACGTACCGCCTCATGGCCGAGCACATCGTCGACGCCATGGAGGAGCAACTGGGCACGAGCCACCCCTGCACCACCGCCGAGGAGATGTGCCCCGGCAACGAGGCGGGTCGCAACTACATGATCACCCATCGGCTCAAGGAGCGTGAGGAAGACCGATCGCGCTCGCCCATCATCTGCGAATGCGAGCTGATGAATCGCGACATGTTCGTCTCCTTGCTCAAGGAGCATCCACACGCCAATCTCGACGACCTGCGACGGCAACTGCGCATCGGCATGGGGCCCTGCCAAGGAGGGTTCTGCTCCACTCGCGCAGCCGGCATCGCCGTGGAGGAAGGGGTGGTCGACGCCGAGCGCGCCACCGGGCTGCTTAAGCTGTTCCTGGAGAACCGCTGGACCGGGACGTGGCCCATCCTCCACGGAGACCAGGTACGCCAGGTGGGTCTGGACAATTGGATTCTGCAGGGGACTCTCGACATCGCCCATGTGCCGTCGCCGACCAAGGTCGAGACCGATCCGGTCGACGACCCCGTGCCGTCCGATCCGGTCGACGACCCCGTGCCGTCCGACCCGGTCGACGACCCGCCCCTGCACGACGCAGTCGACGACCCAGTGCTTGCCGACCCCGGGGAAGAGCCAGTGCCGTCCGACCTTGGCGACAGTCCACCCACCGACCCCATGACGGAGTCCCCACCCACCGACCCAGTCGACTGGAAGGAGGCGACATGACCGACACAGTCGTCATCGGCGCGGGCTTGGCAGGCCTGAGCGCCGCGATTCGCCTGGCCGAAGCAGGACAGAAGGTCACCTTGCTCTCTTTCGGGCTGGGCGGGATCCAGTTAGGACAAGGCACTATCGACGTCCTCGGATATCGCGGCGCCGACACCCTTGTCGAGCGCCCCTTCGACGAGTTCGCCGCGTGGGCGACCGAGCACCCCGACCACCCGTACTCCCTGCTCGGAGCGGACGTCGTCCGCGACTCCGTCGACTGGCTGGCGGCCCGCCTGCCCGACCTCCTGGTCCCCGGCGATGGTCGCAACCATCCACTGCCCACAGCCGTCGGCGCCATGCGGCCCACCTACCTGGTGCAGCCGTCGATGGTGTGGCCCGATCCGACGAGCGTCGCCGTGGTCGGCCCCGCCCAGATCAAGGACTTCTATCCCCACCTGGTCGCCGCCAACTTGGCGGTCACGGCCCAGGTCGAGGCGACCGGATACCGCATCGACCTGCCCGCCCGCGCGGGCGAGGCGGAGTCCTCGCCGGTGGTGTACGCCAAGGCCCTGGAGGACCCCGATGTCCTCGCCCGATTCGCGGAGGCGGTGCTGGACCAGATCGGCGACGAGGACGCCGTCGTGCTGCCCGCCATCCTGGGGTTGCACCAGTGCGTCCAACCCCAGTTGGCCGCCCTGCTGAAGCGCCCGGTCGTGGAAGCCCTCCTGCCCCCGCCGTCCATCCCTGGCATGAGGATCAACGAGGCGCTGACCGCCCAGGCGAAGGCGGCCGGAGTGCGCGTCATCCTGGGGTCCAAAGTGACCGGGTTCGAGTCCGACGGCTCGAGGGTGACAGCCGTGACGCTGCACCAGGCCGGACGCGACCAGTCGTACCCGGCCTCGCACGTCGTCTTCGCCCCCGGAGGATTCGAGTCCGCAGCCTTGGTGATGGACTCGTACGGGACGATCACCGAGCCGGTCTTCGACCTTCCACTGGCCGGACTGGATCGCGACGACCTCATCACGGGCGACTACTGGGCCGACCAGGCGATCTTCGCCGTGGGCACGCGGGTCGACCAGTCGTGCCGTCCCCTGACCGGCGATGGCGAGGTGGTCTACGAGAACCTTCACACCGTGGGCGGACTCCTCGCCGGGGCGATCCGCTGGACCGAGAAATCCGGAGATGGCATCGCCGTGGCCAGCGCCCTGCGTGCCGCCGACGCGATCCTCTCCCCGACCGGGACATGGAGCCCCCCGGCATCGCCGACAGACCAACCCCCCGCACCCGAGGTCGTCCAGACGCTCCAAGAGGACGCCGAAGACGACGCAGACCCCGCCACGACACCGTCGCCACCGGAGGAGGACGAGAATGTTTGACGCCGCGTCCCAGGAGCACGCCACCCTCGCACGGGCGAGCCTGGACCAGTGCCTGAAGTGCACGATCTGCGAGACCCAGTGCCCCGTCATGGCGGTGACCCCCCTGTTCCCGGGACCGAAGTTCGTGGGCCCGCAGGCGGAGCGCTACCGTCATGGCGACTCGGTGGACCACAGCCTGGACTACTGCTCCTCGTGCGGGACCTGCACACTCGTGTGCCCCCAGGGGGTCAAGATCGCCGAACTGAACTCGGTGGCCCGGGCCGCGATGAAGAAGGACCACATGCCCGTGCGCGACCAGATCATCTCGCGCACCACCCTCATGGGCAAGGCCATGCACCCGGTGGCGCCCGTGGCCAACTGGGCGCTGCGACTGGCGCCCGTCCGATGGATCATGGAG
The DNA here is from genome assembly GCA_009780915.1 of Propionibacteriaceae bacterium. GTDB lineage: Bacteria > Actinomycetota > Actinomycetes > Propionibacteriales > Propionibacteriaceae > WQYJ01. The sequence goes on along the minus strand of WQZD01000006.1, from coordinate 84,233 downwards.
AAGGTCATCGGCATCCATCGCAAGGCCGCCATGCCGGTGGCCAGCACGCAGACGTTCTCCTCCTGGCTGAAGCACCACACATCCAGCACCCAGCCCACTCGCGGGAAAGTCGTCTTCTTCCACGGCTGCGCGGGCGAGTACTTCGAGGTGGAGACCTCGATCAAGACGGTCGAACTCCTCGAGCACCTCGGATTCCAGGTCGTCACCCCCAAGCAAGGATGCTGCGGACTGGCCCTCCAATCCAACGGCCTGTTCGACGCGGCCCGGACGTACGTCCGTGACCTGTCCGCGCAACTGGACATCGAACCGGGGACCCCCATCATCGGGTCGGCCGCCTCCTGCGTCGGCATGCTCAAGCACGAGGCCCGCGAGATCATGGGGGTGGACGATCCCGCGCTCATCGAGGTCGGCGCGCGCGTGCGCGACGCCAGCGAGTTCCTGCTCGATCTCGCCGAGCGCGGCGAGCTTCCCCTGGATTTCACACCGGTGCCGCTGACGGTCGCGTACCACGCCCCCTGCCAGCTCAAGGGTCAAGGCATGGGCAAGCCCGCCCTCGACCTGCTGCGGCTGATCCCCGGGTTGACGGTGGTCGACGCCGAGGCGACCTGCTGCGGCATCGCTGGCACCTATGGTTTCAAAAAGGAGAAGTACGACATCGGCCAAGCCGTCGGCAAACCCCTGTTCGACGCGGTGCTCGAGGTCAATCCCCACCTGGCCGTGTGCGACACAGAGACCTGCCGTTGGCAGATCGCCGCCGCCACCGGCGCCCAGGTCGTCCATCCCGTCTGGCTGCTGCACAAAGCGTACGGCCTGAGCTGACAAGACCTAGCGTTTCTGACCGCGTTCCAACGACTGTGCCTCCGCGTTTCAACGACTTTGGTCCCGCGTTCCAACGGAAATGTCTCCGCATTCCAAAGAGTTTCCCTTGTCAGCAACGCATTTCTCTGGCATAGTATCAGTATGGGAAACTTCGTTGGTCGAAATGTCGAGTCTGTCGCCCACGACATGCTCACGCATTTTCCGGGAGTCATCATCGAAGGCGCCCGACAAGTCGGTAAGAGCACCTTGGCCAGAATACTGGCTCCAACGGCGAGTGTCGTCAATCTCGATGATGAAGCAACCTTGGCAGCAGCGGCAGCTGACCCCGGCCTCTTCCTGAGTGGGGAAAGACCACTGATCATCGACGAAATCCAGCGCGTGCCACAGCTGACACTCGCCATCAAGGCGAGCATCGATCAGAACCGCCGCCCAGGGCGGTTCCTCATGACAGGGTCATCATCCTTGTTGCGCATGCGGGGCTTGGCCGACTCCCTAGTCGGTCGCGTCGGTCGCTTGTCCCTGTACGGATATAGCCAGGGAGAGGCCACAGGCCATCGCGACGACTTCGCCTCGGCAGTGTCGCAGTGGACGCATGACAACGACCTGATCGACGATATCGCCACCACCGTCACGCGGATCGACTATGCGAATGTGCTCGCCAGAGGGAGTTATCCAGAAGTCATCAGCCTGCCGGATCGGCTGAGGCGTCGGTGGTATGACTCCTACCTCACCGGCACGGTGTTCCGCGACTTGGGTGAGCAACAATCTCAGTACGACCCCCGTAGAGGACTGGCGACGATTCGCGTCTTGGCCGGTCGCCCCGCCAGCGAACTCGTCTACGCTCACCTCGCCAGCGCCACAGGAATTCCCGCTTCGACGTTGACTGGGTACGTGGATCTGTGGCAATCCGCTGGCCTGATCACCACGATCGCACCGTGGACGCCCAACCTCAGCAAACGAGAGGTCGGAAAGTCGAAAGTCGTCGTCATAGACAGCGGCCTGGCCTTGCATGCCTCCCGGATGAGCGCGAGCCAGTTGCTCGCCGTCGAGAATCTCGAGTCGTTCGGCGCCTTCCTCGAGGCACTGGTCATGTCCGAGTTGATCAAACAGCAGTCCTGGTCACTGGTCGACCATGATGTTCTCCATTTCCGCGATCGGGATGGATGGGAAGTCGACATCATCCTTGAATTGACGGACGGTCGAGTCATCGGCATCGAAGTCAAGGCGTCCACAAGCTTCTCCGCCCATCAGTTCACTGGCTTGTGGAAACTACGCGACCGCCTGGGGAGCCGATTCATGGCAGGCTTCGTCCTGAACACCGGCCAACGAGGGTATCGCTTCGCGGATCGCCTCTATGGCTTGCCCATCTCCACCATCTGGGAGCTATGAACCCCCGCCTAGGAGCGTCCACAAGGTCTCAGACGAGGATGAGCTCTGCTTTCTGGAAGCTCTTGACGTCGGTGTAGCCGGTGGAGGCCAGGGTACGGCTGAGGGCGCCGACCAGGTTCATGGACCCGTCTGCCAGGGCCGAGGGGCCCACGAGGATCTCCTCGATCGTGGCCAGCGCGGGGAAGTGGACGCGCAAGCCGCGCGACAGGGTCGGGTGCCAGGCTTCCGGGCCCCAGTGGTAGCCGCGTCCGGGCGCTTCCTTGGCGCGGGCGAAGGGCACGCCCACCATGGCGGCGTCAGCCCCGCACGCCAGAGCCTTGGCGATGTCACCGGACCCTCCGATGGAGCCGTCGGCGATGACCGCCACGTACCTCCCACCGGACTCGTCCAGGTAGTCGCCCCGAGCGGCCGCCGCGTCGGAGATGGCCGTGGCCATGGGAACCTCGATGCCCAAGACGTTGCGGGTCGCACGGCGCGCTCCCCCGCCGAACCCGACCAGGATCCCGGCCGCGCCGGCTCTCATCAGGTGCAGGGCCGTGTGGTAGTTGGCGCATCCGCCCACGATCACCGGCACGTCGAGGGAGTGGATGAACTGCTTGAGATCGAGGGAGTTCGCCGCCGACGAGACCAACTGGGCTGAGACCGTCGTCCCCCGGATGACGAGGAAATCCACTCCAGCCCGTACGACACGGTCGGCGTGGTCACGCACATTCTTCGGGCTCAAGGAGCCCGCGAAGGGCACTCCGGCCGCCCGGATCTGCGACAAGCGGGCGTCGATCAACTCTTCCTTGATGGGCTCCTGGTAGATCTGCTGCATGAGTCGCACGGCCTCCACCTGGTCGGAGATCCCGGCGAGGCGCTCGAACAGCGGCTCGGGGTCCTCGTACCTAGTCCACAGCCCCTCCAGGTTCAACACACCGAGCCCGCCCAAGCGGCCCACCTCGATCACGGTGGCAGGAGACATCACCGAGTCCATCGGCGCGGCGATGAGCGGGAAATCCAGGGTGACCGCGTCGATCTTCCATCGCAGGTCGACATCATTAATGTCCCTGTTCCTCTTCATGGGCACGATCGCCACGTCGTCCAGGCCGTACGCCTTCTCCGCCCGCTTGTTCCGGCCAATGTCGTACATAGGATCTCCTCATCGTGAAGGCGCTCGTCGCCTGGTGGTCCACCAACCAATCTTAGCGATGTCCGCCCGCGATCCGGCACACCCGGGTTCGGACGTGGACTGTTTGCTCGTATTCGACATGACTCAAACCTTCCTTTCCGTCATGAAAGAGTCAAGCCTCCGGACGCGCCGAAGGGATTCAGTTGCCATTGATTGGTCATCACAAGGACATGGGCCCATAGTGAACAGGCAGTTCTCCACCTCGCGATATGGCACCAGGGAAAGTGCGGTAGAAAAATGGCGAAAAGGTCTTGTGCGGAGGCTGGCGACTCCCTAGGATGAATCCAACAACTCAACGAGTTGTCGATGCATGGTTGCTTTACACACGAGGAGGTGCTGACCATGCCAAGGAAGCAGTCTCTGGGGGTTCTGATAATGGCAACAGGAGTACTCCTACTGCCCCTGGCTACGCCCGCGTATGCGGAGCCTATTTCCGCCACGGGCGCGGTCGGAACTACCAGTCAGATTGACCAAACTGAAGCGACTGATCAAGCTTGGATGCTTGAACACACGGGCATCCAAACCGCTGACTATCAAAGTGCTTGGACTAGTGTGGCGGACCAGGTTGGCGAACTCGTGCCCGGGGATTACGCTGGTGCGATGATCCGTGAAGGCCAGTATGTTATCGGGTTTATGGGTGCGATGCCGCCTGAAGCGGCGAAGCTATTATCGGAGTTCCCAGCGGACTACGTGGCGATGACCAACCTGGGATTCTCCCTTCAAGACGTGGCGGCGCTGTCGGAGAGCATTGTGGAGTCCGTCCAACACAATGCCCCAGGCGCGTCGCTTGAGATTGTGCCGGGGGCTCTGTCATCGCAGATAACCGTCTCGGTGGACCCGAGCACGGTGCCTGACATCGACACGGCTGCAGTTAGTATTCCGAGTCGCACCTCAACTGACCAGAGGATAGCAAACGTTTCTGTGGATGTGTCGTCGGCGACCCTGACGGCGCAAGACAGTCAAAGGCTACAGGCCTTGGCTTCGGTTTTGGCGCTTCCAAACAACGGCACGCTCCAGGTGACCATCACCGCCAGAACAGAGGAGATGCCCGCACCAGTTGTCAGCATCGTGGGTGGGGGTTCCTTGTCCAATTGCACAGCGGGATTCACTGCCATCAGCTCTAGTGGCGTTCTCGGTGTGCTCACGGCGGGGCACTGCGGGCAATCCGAGATATACGCGAATGCGACTGGCTTGACGTATCTGGGATCAACCTTTGGCACGAACGGCGACTTCGCCTTCTTTCGAACCATCCCAAGTAATAACGACACGGTGACGAAAACATTCAGGGCATCGTCCGCCACAGACCTGAGAACCCAGACCGCATCGAAAGACCCACTCGTCGGCGATACTCTGTGAAAGTACGGGATGGCCGGAGGCTATGCGTGCGCCATTGTCGAGGCTGTCGGGGTGACACTAGTGGCAAGCGGCACGACGGTTGGTCATATGATTCGCACTTCTTCATCGATCCTTGTTCCAGGCGACTCCGGAGGGCCAGCGTTTTGGGGGAGCACGCCCTATGACATCAACTCATCAACGAACCCCACGAACTCGTACTTTTCCAGCCTGTCAACCTTGACGACCGTTCTGCAAGTGCGCGTTTACACCTGATCGGCCAAGTGAAGCGCGGTCAGGCTCAGACTGCTACTCGACCACTTGGGATCGGTCGTGCAGGATCGCAGATCGACCGAACCGAGTCACCCGGGTGTACTCGTCCATGACGTCCGTGCCGAGCGTCGGGCGTGTCACCGACGCGGCTCTCAGGTGTGGAAATCGTAATTCGGGGCTTCGACCGTCATCTGGATGTCGTGGGGGTGGGACTCGCGCAGGCCGGCGGCGGTGATGCGGATGAAGCGGCCACGGGTCTGCAACTCGGGGACGGTGGAGGCGCCGGTGTAGAACATGGATTGGCGCAGTCCGCCGATGAGTTGGTAGGCGACGGCGGCCAGGGGGCCGCGGTAGGCCACTTGGCCTTCGATCCCCTCGGGGACGAGCTTGTCGTCGGACTCCACGTCGGCCTGGAAATAGCGGTCCTTGGAGTAGGACGCCTGGCGTCCGCGGGCCGCCATGGCGCCCATCGAGCCCATCCCTCGGTACGACTTGAACTGCTTGCCGTTGATGAACACCAGTTCCCCGGGGGACTCCTCGCATCCGGCCAGCAGAGACCCCAGCATGACCGTGGACGCGCCGGCCACGATGGCCTTGGCGATGTCGCCGGAGTACTGCAGCCCACCGTCGCCGATCACGGGGACCCCCGCGTCGCGGCAGGCCTGCGCGGCGGCGTAGATGGCCGTCACCTGGGGGACGCCCACGCCGGAGACCACTCGCGTGGTGCAGATCGAGCCGGGGCCGACCCCCACTTTCACACCGTCCGCACCGGCCTCGACCAGCGCCTTGGCGCCTTCGTACGTCGCGACGTTGCCGCCGACGATGTCCACGTCGCGCGCGGCGGGATCAGCTTTGAGCCGGCGGATCATGTCCATCACGGCCCGAGAGTGCCCGTGGGCGGTGTCCACGATCACGACGTCCACTCCGGCTTCGATGAGGGTCATGGCCCTCGTCCAGCCGTCCCCGAAGAAGCCGACAGCGGCGCCGACGCGCAGGCGCCCGGCGTCGTCCTTGGACGCGTTGGGGTACTTGCCCAGCTTCACGAAGTCTTTCAGAGTGAACAGGCCAGTGAGCTTGTTGTCCTTGTCCATCAGGGGGAGCTTCTCGATCTTGTGCCGGGCCATGCGCGCCAGAGCCTCGTCAGCCGGGATCCCCGGATAGCCGGTGACCAGCGGCATCGGCGTCATCACGTCGCGCACCAGTTTCTTCGGGTCGTCCTCGAACCGCATGTCGCGGTTGGTGACGATGCCGATCAGGTGGCCCTCGGAGTCGATGACCGGGACGCCCGAGATGCGGTAGGTCCCCGCCAACTCGTCCACCTCGCCGATGGTACGGTCGGCCGTGATCGTGATCGGCTCGGTGACCATACCGGCCTCCGAACGCTTGACCTGGTCGACCTGGTGGGCCTGGTCGGCGATGGACATGTTGCGGTGGAGGATGCCGAGGCCGCCCTCGCGTGCGATGGCGATGGCCATCCGCGCTTCCGTCACGGTGTCCATCGCGGCGCTGACTAGGGGGATCTTCAGATCGATGCGCCGGGAGAACTGCGTCGAGGTGTTCACGCTGGACGGGATGACGTCGGACTCCCCCGGCTGGAGAAGCACGTCATCATAGGTCAGACCCCACGGCACGACAGGCTCGGGAGTTCCCGTGGGCCCTAGATCCATCTGCATCGACATGTTCACCTTTCCCGCAATCTAGTTTGGATTCGCCCCATCAGTTTAGCCTGATTCCACCGCCGACCCATGATGCCGGCGCGGCTCGCCTCAGGCTTTGGGCGCGAGTTTGCTGAACGCGTTGATGACCCGGTCGTACCCGTCTCGCGCCGGATGGTCGGTCAGATGGGACAGCAAGCGGTGGGTGAGGGTACGGATCACAGGCACCGCCAACCCGTAGTGGGCCGAGACCCGCATGATGGTGGGATGGGCGATGAACTTCCCGAAGAGCCCGCCGAGCCAGTAGTACCCTCCCCACTCCTGCGTCAGGTGCCTCGCGTACCCCGCGAGCGCCCGATCGGCCGAGCGGCTGTGGAAACCGCGGGCGTGCGCCTGGATGATGTGCTCGGCGGCGAAGCGCCCCGACTCCATCGCGTAGGAGATCCCCTCGCCGGTGTACGGGTTGATGGCGCCGGCCGAGTCGCCGACCAAGAGCAGGCCGCGCGAGTACGTGGGTTTGCGGTTGAACCCCATCGGCAGGGCGGCACCACGCACCTTCCCCTGCCTGTTCTCCTCGGTGAAACCCCACGACGGCGGCATGGTGGCCAACCATCGGGTCAAGATGTCACGGAAATCAAGATTGCGGTAGCGGTTGGCGTCGGGCAGCCCCATCCCCACGTTGCACGTCCCGTCCCCCAGCGGGAAGCTCCACGCGTACCCGGGCAGCAGGTGGGACGTTCCGACGGGCCCGTCCCACATCTCCAGCCAGGAGTCGAGCCAGTCCTCGTCGGACTTCGGGGACGTGAAGTAGGTGCGTACCGCCATGCCCATGGGACGCGACTCGATCCGGTGCAGCCCCATGGCGACCCCCAAGCGGGCGGAACTGCCGTCGGCGGCCACCACGACGGGGGCCTCGAAGCTGCGACCGTCCTTCGTGGTCACGCCCACGATCTGACCGTTGCGCAGGATCGGCGCCTGCACATTGGCGCCTGTGAGCAGGTTCGCCCCCACGGCGACGGAACGCTCGGCCAGGAACTGGTCGAAGGTCGATCGGCGCGTGGTCATGCCGAAGGAGGGGAAGTCCGTCAGGTCGGGCCAGGGCAGGAGGTGGGTGGCGCGGCCCACATGGATCCGCAGACCCTTGGTCCGCTTCCAGTCCAGGGCCGGCACGTCGACACCCAGGAGGGCCAGTTCCTTGACGGTACGGGGGGTGAGGCCGTCGCCACAGACCTTCTCGCGGGGGAAGTCGGACTTCTCCAGCACCAGCACCCGCAATCCGGCCTGTGCGAGGTGGATGGCTGTCGCGGACCCACCGGGACCCGCTCCCACGACGATCACATCCGCGCTGTCGGTCGGTGCCATGTTCGCCATCCCGCTCCTCATCCAGTCCTGCCCGGAGGGCGTCCGGGTGTTCGGCATCCAAGCATATCTCCTCGGTGGTAACGCCCTGGTGGCGGTCGTGCCACGCCCGTTTGCCGCGTGGGTCGACCTGAGGGGTATCCTTGGGTCTCGTGCCTGACCGCGTCCACACCTCGCCCATCGCCGACCCCGGCTCTTTGACGGACCTGCTCGACGGCGATGACAGTGTGTCATGCTGGATACGGCACGGCGACGGGATGATCGGCATCGGAGCGGCGCATCGCGCCACCTTCCGTACCGCCGCCCAGGCCGAGGCCTGGTGGACCGACCTCGTCGCCTCCACCCCCGCGACCCGCGACGCGGGCGTCGCCGACGAGCCGATGACCGGCCCGGTGGCCTTCGTGAGTTTCCCCTTCGCCCCCGACGGCCCGCACGAGATCGTCGTTCCACGCCGGATCGTGGGGCGGCGCGAGGGGGTGTGCTGGATGACGACGTGGGACGGCGACGAGACAGACGACACGCCCGCCCGTACCCCCGCTGGCACCGATACCCCCACCGGGGCCGACCTGTGCTTCCACCACGCCAGCCTGGGCCATGACGGCTGGACCGCGGCGGTGAGCGACGCCGTCGCCGCCATCCATGCTGGCGGAGTGGACAAAGTGGTCCTGGCCCGCGACGAGGTGGCCGTCGCGGACGACCCCATCGACCTTCCCCGGGTGCTCGCCCGCCTGGCGTCCATGTACCCGCAGACGTGGACCTTCGCCGTGCGGAACCTGGTGGGCGCCAGCCCGGAACTGCTGGTGCGCCAAGACCGCGGGCTGATCACCTCGCGCGTCCTCGCGGGGACGATCCACGGCGACCTGGACGACTCCGTCCTGGCCGACGCCCTGTCCTCCTCCTCCAAAGACCTCGCGGAGCACGAGTTCGCCGTGGCGTCGGTCGCCGACGCCCTGCGCCCCCACGTGACGTCCCTCCACGTGCCCGAGGTGCCCTTCGTCCTGCAACTGCCCAACGTCATGCACCTGGCCTCGGACATCACCGGCGCCGTGCGCGGAGGGTCGACTGTCCTGGAACTGGCGGACGCCATCCACCCGTCGGCCGCCGTGTGCGGCACGCCCACGAACGCGGCCCGAGATCTGATCGCCACGTTGGAGCATCTGGACAGGGGACGGTACGCGGGACCCGTCGGCTGGATCAACGCGGCCGGAGACGGAGAGATCGCCCTCGCCCTGCGCTGCGGCATGATCGAGGGCGCCACAGCACGTATCTTCGCCGGATGCGGCATCGTCGCCGACTCCGACCCCGAGGCCGAATGGGACGAGACGGTGGCCAAGTTGCTCCCCATGAAGCAGGCCCTCGGCGCCCGCTGACGAAGAAATCGCCAAAAACGGACGCCTGGTCGGCAGCGCGGACGGTGTTGCTATGCTATCGCCATGAATAACGGCAACGTCACGGTCGCACACGAGTCGGGCCCGAGGTCGCACGCGCATCGCCTGGTGGACTTCCCGTCCGACAAATGGTTCTGGTCGCCATCCCCCCTCCTGGGCCAAGTGGTCCTGGTCACCACCGTCGACGCCCACGGGCAGGTCTGTGTGGCGCCCAAGTCATGGGTCACGGTGGTGGCGGGCACGGGGCCGCTGGTCGGCTTCGGCTGCACACGCGAACACGGCACGGTCGCACGCGCCGAGGCCGCAGGGCAGTTCGTCATCAACGTCCCGGGACGTTCGCTCGCCCGCGCGATCTTCGAGATGCCCATCACGGACGACCGCCTGACCTCTGCCGGGCTCACCGTGTCTCCGGGACGGACCGTCGCCGTGCCGATCATCGACCAATGCCCCGCCGTCCTGGAATGCGTATGGACCCAGACCGTCGAGTTCGACAATGACGAGGTGTTCGTGATCGGACGCGTCACCAGAATCGCGGTGGACGAAGCCCTGACCCACGGGGACACCAGCGGGCGCTACGAAGGGCTGGCCCCGTTCTTCTTCTGCGAACAGAGCGTGTGGGCAGGACTGGGCGCCACCCAGAGCGTGTCCGAGATGGACGAGTGACCCGCCGACGACCCTCGTCCACGCCGGGCCCCTCGCTCAGGTCACAGGCAGATCTGATTCAGCGGCATGCCGGAGTCGGCTGACATGTCCAGGCCCGACGGGCGTACGCCCGCGGCGACCAGGGCGGCGCCCACGGTCGCGATCATGGCGCCGTTGTCGGTGCACAGCACCGGTCGCGGACGCCGCAGGGTGATGCCCGCCTCCTCACAGCGCTGGGCCAAGAGTTCGCGAAGACGCGAGTTGGCGGCGACCCCGCCACCGAGGACGACGCAGTCGATGCCGTACTCCTGACAGGCGTCGATGGTCTTGGCGGTCACGACGTCGGCGACGGCCTCCTGGAAGCTGGCCGCCACATCCGCGAGGGGCACCTCGCCGTGGTCGCGCCGTTGGATCTCGACCCACCGTGCGACGGCCGTCTTCAACCCCGAGAACGAGAAATCGAAACGGTGCTTCTGTCGGTCGTGCTTGGCGGTCAGCCCACGGGGGAACCGGATCGCCGAGGGGTCGCCGTCCGCCGCGAGCTTGTCGATCAGCGGGCCCCCGGGGTACCCCAGCCCCAACAGTCGGGCTACCTTGTCGTAGGCCTCGCCCGCGGCGTCGTCGATGGTCGCGCCGATCTCTTCGACGTCGGTGGCGATGTCCCCCACGCGCACGATGGAGGTGTGGCCGCCCGACACCAGCAGCGCCATCGCCGGTCCCGGCAGCGGCCCGTGGTCGAGCATGTCCACTCCTATATGACCGATGAGGTGGTTGACGCCGTACAACGGCTTGTCCAGGGCGTACGCGAGCGCTTTGGCCGCCGACACCCCCACGACGAGGGCGCCCATCAGCCCCGGACCAGCGGTCACGGCGATGGCGTCCACGTCGGCCAGGTCGATTCCAGCCGCGTCGACCGCACGGGTCAGGGCCGGTGTGATGGCCTCCAGGTGGGCGCGCGACGCGATCTCGGGCACGACCCCTCCGAAGCGCACATGCTCCTCGACCGAACTGGCCACCTCGTTGGCCAGGAGCTCGTGTCCGCGCACGACACCCACTCCGGTCTCATCGCAACTGGACTCGATCCCGAGCACTAGGGGGTCTGACATGTGTCCTCCTCAGGGTTAAGCGGGACGCTGGACGCGCCGGGGACGGCTCGCCTCATGACGAGCGCGTCGTCTCCAGGCGAATAATAGTCGCGTCGTCGATACTGGTGGACGAATCCGCAGGCCTCGTACAGCCGGAGGGCGGCCTCGTTGTCGGCGGAGACCTCCAGGAAGACCTCGGTCGCCTGGTGGGACGCGGCCCATGCCACGCCGTGCTCGACGAGCGTGCGCCCCACGCCCCCGCGACGACGGTCGGGCGCGACGATGACGCGCAACAGTTCGGCGGTGTCGAGCACCCGGCTCATGGCCACCACGGCGACCACCTCGGGAGCGCAGGCGACCGCCACGTGGTGGTCGGCTATCTCCTCGGCCCAGGACGCGCGGGACCAGCCGTGCGTGAAAGCCTGTTCCTCGCACGCCATGACAGCATCGAGATCCTCGCTGGTGGCCGTACGCACGCGCACCGCAGACTCCGGACCAGGCCGTACGGGGGTCATCGACCGTCCCGTGAGGACTCGGGCGTCGTCGAAGGGAGGACCGACTTCACCGACCCGGGTCGGGTGGCGTCGGCGTGGCGCAAGTACAACGGCTCGGGACCCACGTCGGGCAACTGCGACGCGAACGCGGCGAGCACACCGGCGTCGACGCCGACGATCGGGGCGACCTCCTCGGGCGTGGGCCAGGAGGAGGCGAACTGGTCCGTCCACAGGCCGAGTTTGATCGCCAGGAAGGGGTCCATCCTCATGTGGGGGTAGACCACGACGCCGGGACCCACGCAGGGCAGGTCCGGCACGTCGGAGGGGTCCGAGACGAACGGCCCGGCCGTACGCTGTCCGAAACGATCGTACGTGGCCCAGTAGACCTCTTTGCGACGGGCGTCGGTGCAGGCCACGAAGTCGCCGGCGGGGTGAGTCAAGGCCCACCCGACGCCCAAGGCGTCCAAGCTGCACAGGTGGCTCACCGGAAGCCCCCTCGTGTGGGCGAGCATCTGGGCCGCGACGACCCCCACGCGCAGACCCGTGAAAGGCCCCGGGCCCATGCCCACGGCGATTCGGGTCAGGTCGGCCATCGACAGACAGGCCTCGTCGAGGAGGTCCCTCACGGCCGGCATCAACAATTCCACATGGCTGCGGGAGTCCCCCACGCTTGTCGAGAGCAGCACCTCGCCGTCACGGGCGACCCCGACGCACACCTGCGTGGAGGTGTCGATCCCCAGCACCACCTCAGACATCATCGTTTCCTTCCGCGTCGGCTCGGGCGTCTCGGCCCATGTCCTCGTTGACGAGTCGTTCCCAGTCCTGGATCAGCGAGTCCCAGCGATCGCCGATCGGCGCCACCTGGACCTCGCGAGTGTCGTCCTCGATGTCGGCGGATCGACGGATCTCAACCATCAAGCGGTTCGGGCTGAGATGGTCGGCGATCCCGAGTCCCCATTCGACCACGGTCACCGAGGTGGGCATCGAGGCCTCGAGGTCGAGGTCGTCGATCTCCGCCGCGCTGGACAGTCGATAGGCGTCCACATGGACCAACGCCGGTCCGTCGCCCCGGGGGGGATGGACGCGGGACAGGACGAACGTGGGCGAGATGATCGCGCCCAGCACATCCATCCCCTCGCCGATGCCTTGCGCCAATTGGGTCTTGCCCGCGCCCAGATCTCCGGTGAGGATGACCAGGTCTCCGGCGCGCACCAGCCGCGCCAGGTCGTGGCCGAGACTGTGCATGTCCTCGGGGGTGGGCACACTCAGCCACACGGGAGATCCACTGCTCATGCGTGCCCTTTCTGGTAACAACTGAGGTCCATCATACGGCCCGACACCACTAGGGGATCATCGCCGCCCCGTCAACCCCGGAGCATCCCTGAACATCCCTGAGTCCAGAAAAAGGAAGCGGGTGCGGACCCTCCCGTCCGCACCCGCTCCATGGTGGTTCGGCACCGTCACGAGACGTCGCGACGGATACGCAGGACGTACCCTAGCACTCCGAAGACGATCCCGTACGCCGCCAAGACGGCGGCTCCCTGCCACACGCCCAAGGCACCATCCGTGCCTGTCATGGACATCATGGCGTAGATGTCCGTACCACCAGTCACAGATCCTGAGGCCGCAGCCGGCAGGAACTTGGCCAAGACACTCGCGCCGGCGAACTGGTTCAGGGCGATGTTCGCCAGTGGCTCGATCAACTGGGTGAAGGCCAGCACGGTGATGATGACCCCGACCTGCGAGGTGATCAACATCCCCAGGCCGACACCGATCAAGGCCCAGATGACGTACGCGAGGATCGACAACGCGAAGTTCGTCCACATGGTCGAGGTCCACAGCATGGGGTCCACCCCACCGGTGGTGAAGCCCAACCCGCCGCCGACCAGGCAGGCGAGGGTGCCGGCGATCCCGACGGCCACGCCCATCGGCACACCCGCGACGACCTTGGCCAGCATGACCACCCACCGGCGCGGTTCGGCCAGGAAGGTCGGCACGATGGTGTTGTGACGATACTCGGAGGTGACCGCGAAGGCGCCGATGATCACGGGGATGATGTACCCCATGGACGGCCCCAACCCGTACACCGTCGGCTGAAGCGCCTGCAGCATCGAGTCTGACAAGCCATTATGGGTGGCCTGGTAGGCGAAGAGCCATGCCATGCCGAAGGACACGGCGACGAAGAACACGGCCATGCACAGGGTCAGGATCCACCACATGCGGGTGGAGAAGAACTTCCGATACTCGGAAACGATGGCGGGAATCATCGCATACCTCCTTGGCCTTCGGTCAGTGACAGGAAAATGGACTCCAGGTCCGTGGATTGGGCTGTGAGCCCCGCCAACGGGATGCCGGCCGCGAAGGCCGCCGCGCCCACGTCGCTGGCCTGGGGCCCCTCGATGACCACGCTGACCTGCGTGACCTCGGACACCGTCCAGCTCTGTCGCACCGCGAGGGCGGCCAACGCCTGCGGATCAGGTGTCTCCACGCGGATGGAGGAGTTGGCGGAGGATTCCAGATCGCCCAGGCTCCCCTGATAGACCAGTCGCCCGTGGGCGATGATCACGACGTCGTCCACCGTCTGCTGCACCTCGGAGAGCAGGTGGGAGGAGATGAGGATGGTACGCCCCTGGCTGGCCAGGTCGCGCAGGAACTCGCGGATCCAGCGAATGCCCTCAGGATCCAGCCCGTTGACCGGCTCGTCGAGGATCAACGTCTGGGGGTCGCCCAGCATCGCCGCCGCCAGGTTCAACCGGCCGCGCATGCCCAGAGAGAACTTCCCGACCCTCTTCTTGGCCGCGTCGTCCAGACCCACCAACCCCAAGACTTCGTGGCACCGTTCGACGCCGACCCCGGCGTAGGGGGCGATGGCCATCAGGTGGTTGATGGCCGTCCGTCCGGGGTGGAAGACCACCGGCTCCAGAGCGACGCCCACGTGGCGGGCCGGATGGACCAGCTTGTCGTAGGGCGTCCCATCGAAGGTCGCACGACCAGCGTCGGGTCGGATCAGATGGGTGGACATTCTCAGCGTCGTGGTCTTGCCAGCTCCGTTGGGCCCGAGAAATCCGGTCACCGTGCCTGGTTTCGCAGTAAAACTCAGGTTGTCGACAGCTTTCAAGGACCCATACCGCTTGGTGAGGTTCTCGATAATTACCATGTTGAAAATAATTCCCGATGACCTTCCCCTTCTCAAGGCGTATCAGGGGTTTTCAGGGACGCCTCAGGGGGCCCTGAGCGGGACCCTCAGGATCAAGCCCGTTGGCGGGTGTCGTTCTTCTGCAGGCTGGCCAAAATCGCCGGACCCCTGGCATCCATGATGCGGCCTCCGAGGACGACGCCCGCGCCGGCGAGCACGCATCCCCAGACGACGCCGACCCCCAAGGCAGCCCAGCCCTGCCACCCGCGCGCGAAGATCGCCCAGACGGTGACAGGCAGGGACAGCAGACCCGTGGCCAGCATGGAGCCGCCCTGGGAGAGGCTCTGGAGCCCCATCATGCCGGTCTTCATTTTGAGGGGGGACTCCCCCGGCAGGGCCATCGGATAGATGATCAGGGCGGAGAACACCGACGAGACGCCGTTCCCGGCGAGGTACAGGGCCATCATGGCCGCCAAGGCTGCAGGGATACGCGCGGGGCTGCCGACGATGATGGGGACGACGACGCCCACCACCACGAGCAGAGGAATGGCCAACACCCCTTCGGCGAGGACGCGCCCCAGACGGTCTTGCCAGCCCCGTACCCCGCAGGCGAGGTGGATCCACCAGGCGGTGGAGTCCGAGGCGACGTCGGCGCTGAGACCGTACCCGGCCAGCAGGGCCATGAAACCCAGCCCGAAAGCGACCATGCCCGTGATCAGGAAGCTGGGGACCGGCTCTGACTGAGTCGACCCGACCGAGTTCAGGAGGGGACCCATGGCGGTGAAGATGATCGGCATCAGCAGCAACGCGGGGATCGTGCCGAGGTACCGAGGGTCCCGGCGCCAGTACCGAAGCGACCGGGCCATGATGGCGGCCACGGGGATCAGCCCGTCGTGCGCCCATCGCCCCGACGCGACGGTGGCGACGAAGTCCGTCTTCGAGACCGTGCTGGTCGAGTCGGACAGGACAGGGGTGACGAGCGCTTTGTCGAGGACCACCGCATAGAGCCACAGGCCGAGGACGAGGTACGCGCAGGTCACCACGAGGTGGAAGGCCATCATCAGCCACTGCCCTTGGGCCGCGTCGGAGGGCACGGCCCACGGCGCCCCCAGGGGAGTCCACGACAAGACCCAGCTGGCTTTCTGGGAACCCGCCACGACGGCGTCCCACCGGTCGGGCTGGGACAAGAAGTTGGCGATCAGCGTGATCACGTACCCGAGCATGGACAGCAGCAACACGGCGACCAGCCCGATCAGGGCGGTGAGGTCACGGGCCCTGCGCGAGGACAACGTCCCGGACAACGCCGTCGAGGCGACCCGGCATCCCACTTGGGTCATGAGGAAACCCAGCGCGCCCGAGACGAGGGCGATCAGGGCGATCAGGGGGCGTCCCAGCCAGATCAGGGCCGAGCCCAGGCTCAACAACGCCGTGAAGAACCCGGGCAGGCCCAAGACCCCTGCGAGGACGAGCCCGGGCGCCAATCGTCGGCCCGTCAGGGGGAACGGGGTGAAACGTGCGGGGTCGAGGGTCTGGTCCGACCCGAAGAAGACCAGCGGCAACAGGGTCCACCCGAGGACGATCACCGAGCCGACGATGATCGTGATCCAGCCTGTGGCCGCCTCATGCCCGCCGACGACGAAGGAGGCGGCAGCCATCCCGACCAGGGCCATGACGACCATCCCGAGGACGTACACGCCCAGGATGATCCAGGCGACCAGCTTGGCTGTCGACCTCCGCAACTCGCCGATGGTCAGGTGGAGTTTGAGTCTCAGGAGGGTCGCAACCATGTCAGCTCTCCGTACTCGGGGCCCCCGCCGACCAACTGGATGAATCGGGTCTCCAAGTCGACTCCGCCCGCCACTTGGGCCACGGGCCCGGCGGCGAGGAGTCGGCCTTGGGCGATGATCGCCACGTGATCGCACAGGCGCTGGACGGTGTCCATGACGTGGGACGACAAGATGACGGTCCCTCCGTCGCGGACGAACCCGGAGAGGATGTCGGCGATGGCCCTCGCCGACACCGGGTCGATGGCCTCGAAGGGCTCGTCGAGGACCAGCAGGTCGGGCGCGTGGATGACCGCGCAGGCCAGACCGATCTTCTTCGTCATCCCGGCCGAGTAGTCCGCCACGGCCTTGCGCGCGTCATCGGTCAGCCCCAGGGCTTGGAGGAGGTCGGCCGAACGGGAGGCGACGGTGGCCTTGTCCATCCCCCGCAACAATCCGGTGTAGGTCAACAATTCCTGTCCCGAGAGCCGGTCGAAGAGTCTCAGCCTGTCCGGCAACGTGCCGATCTTGGCCTTGACGGCCATGGGGTCGGCCCACACGTCCGTCCCTGTCACCCACACCTGTCCCGAGTCGGGCTTGAGCAAGCCGGTCACCATCGACAGGGTCGTGGTCTTCCCCGCGCCGTTGGGCCCGACGAACCCGTACATCGACCCGCGGGGGATGTCCAGGTCCAGCCCGTTCACCGCGCACATCTGGCCGAAGAACTTGGTCAACCCCCTGGTCGCCACCATGGGCGACACGGGCGCCATCGGTGGCACAGGGGGCGTGGGCACGGGGGGCGCAGGTACGGGAGATGTGGGCACGGGAGGGATGGTGTCGCCCATGCCGGGGGAGAAAGAGGCCATGGCGGCATCCTAGCAAAGCGTCGCCCCCATCCGACCGTGACCCACGCGAGCGGATGGAATGCGACATCATGTCCTTGCCGTAGAATAGCCCCATGCGCGTCGCCATCGCCTCTGAGAGCTTTCTCCCCCAGACCAATGGAGTGACGAATTCGGTCATGCGGGTGTCCGAACATCTGCGAGACCATGGGCATGAGGCCCTCATCATCGCCCCCTTCGACGACAACGTGCCGGACAGTTTCGCCGGATTCCCCGTCACGACCATCCCCGCCATCTCGTGGCCCATGTTCCAGGATGTGCGGCTGGGGGTCACTCCCCCCTTCGTGCTCGACCGCATCTTGGCTGACTTCGCCCCTGACGTCCTCCACGCCGCCGCCCCCTTCCTCGTCGGGAACGCGGCGCTGCTGTCCGCCGCCCACTTCTCGATCCCGTCTGTGGCGATCTACCAGACCGACGTGCCCTCCTTCGCCGCCAAGTACGGCCTGGGGGTCTTGGAAACCGCCGCATGGTCACGGGTGCGCGACATCCACCTGCTGGCCAATCTGACCTTGGCGCCGTCGACCTACGCCCGCGACCAGTTGATGGAGCACGGCGTGCCCCGGGTGAAGATCTGGGGCCGAGGCGTCGACACCGCCTTGTTCTCCCCCGACCGTCGCGACGAGGCCCTCCATGCGAAGTGGGCCCCGAACGGCGAAGTGGTCATCGGATTCATGGGCCGCCTGGCGCCCGAGAAGCAGATCTCCGATCTGACGGTCCTCGCCGACATGCCCGGAACCCGCATCGTCATCATCGGCGACGGCCCGAGCCGCAAGGCCCTGCGACGCCAACTGCCCACGGCGGTGTTCCTGGGGAAGTTGAGCGGCGCCGAGCTCGCTCGCGCGACGGCGACCATGGACGTGTTCGTCCATCCAGGCGAGTTGGAGACCTTCTGCCAGGCGATCCAGGAGGCGCTGGCCAGTGGGGTCCCCGTCGTCGCCCCCGCCAAGGGGGGTCCCATCGATCTGGTCTCGTCCGGCGAGTGGGGTTTCCTGTATCCGCCCGGAGACCTCGACGGCATGCGCGCCCATGTGGCCGCCCTGGTCGGCGACCCCGACATGCGTGCCAGGTTCTCAGTGGCGGCCCGCGCGTTCACGTCCACGAGGACGTGGCCGGCCATCTGCGACCAACTCCTCGACTACTACGCCGAGGCGATCTCGATGGCGGCCGGCGCCGTGCCCGACCTGCGCTGATCCTGGGCGCCGCTGCGGGCGCACCCGGGTCAGCGGTTCGCCAGCAGCGTCGGGATACGACCGAAGTTGTAGTACGCGGCGCAGGCGCCTTCGGGAGAGACCATGCACGTGCCGATGGGATTCTCCGGGGTGCACCCGGTTCCGAAGACCTTGCATTCCCAGGGCTTGATCTGGCCGGTGAGGACCAGTCCGCACTGGCAGGCGGGATGGTCGTCCACCCGATCGCCCGGCAGGTCGAAGTGCGTCTCGGCGTCGAAGGCCATGTACTCGTCGGACAGGCGGTAGCCGGAGTAGGGGATCTCCCCGAGGCCGCGCCATTCGAAGGTGTCACGGGGTGTGAAGACCTCGGCGAGCATGCGCCTCGCCTCGGCGTTGCCACCCGATCGCACAACCCTGGCGTACTGGTTCTCGACCTCGCAACGCCCTTCGGCGTACTGGGTCAGCAGCATGGCCACCGACTGCAGGATGTCCAACGGCTCGAACCCGGTCACGACCAGGGGCACGTGGAACTCCTCGGGGACGAAATCGAAATGATCCGACCCGACGACCGTGGCCACGTGGCCGGGGCCGATCAAACCGTCGAGCTTGACATTGTTCGTATCCAGGATCGCCCTCACCGGAGGGTTGATCAACACGTGGTTGCAGAAGACGAAGAAGTTCTTCACCCCGGTCTTCTGGGACACCGCCAGAGCGGCTGCGGTCGAGGGCGCCGTGGTCTCGAAGCCGACGGCGAAGAACACGACCTCACGATCGGGGTTGTCCCTGGCGATCTTGACCGCGTCCAGGGGGGAGTACACGAAACGGACGTCCGCGCCGCGGGCCTGAGCCTGCAACAGGCTCCCCTGCGTGCCCGGGACTCGCATCATGTCGCCGAAGGTGGTGAAGATGACGCCGGGGCGATGGGCCAGCCAGACGGCGTCGTCCACACGCCCGCGCGGGATGACGCACACCGGGCAGCCCGGGCCGTGGACGAACTCGACGGCTTCGGGCAGCAGGTGCTCCAAGCCGTGGCGGTAGATGGTGTGCGTGTGCCCGCCACAGACCTCCATGAACTTCCAGGGACGGCCCAACTGGTCGGCCAAGTGGTGGATGGTGGAGATCAGCTCTTTGGCGGCGACCGGGTCGCGGAACTCGTCGACGTACTTCATCGGATCACCGTTTGCGAGAAAGCGTCGATCTCGTCCTCCCATGTCTGGCCCAGCTTCTTGATCTGGTCCAAGGTGAGGGCCGCCTCGTCGGCGTCGATCTTCGACAGGGCGAAACCGACGTGCACCAGCACCCAGTCGCCCACGTCGACGCCCTCATCCGTCAGAAGGCCCACAGAGACCTCTCGCACCACGCCGTTGACCGACACAGTGGCCAGGTCAGAGTCGAGCAAGGCGACAACCTCGCCGGGTATTCCAAGACACATAGTTCCTCCTCAGCAGATCCGCGGCAACGGATCCGTCACCAGCATGTCCATCAGTCGGGTTCCCCCGAAGCCGTTACGCACCGCGACCATGCCTGGCAGGTCGGCGATGATCTCCCCGATGACGCTCGCCTGATCGGCGCCGGCGGCACGCATGGCCGCGACGGCGGCATCGGCGGCGTCGGCGGCCACGACCGCGATGAAACATCCTTCATTGGCGACGTACAGGGGGTCGATCCCGAGCATGTCGCAGGCGCCGCGCACTTCGGGCGCCACAGCGATGGCCTCCTCGTCGAGCAGGACGCCCAACTCGGTGTCCCGCGCCAACTCGTTGGCCACGGTCCCCAGTCCCCCTCGCGTGGGGTCGCGCATCCAGCGCACGGCTTCCGGCTCGACGGCGGCGTACATGGCCTCGACCCAATGGTTGACGGGCGCGGAGTCGGATTCGATGGGGGCGCTGATGGCCAGGTTCCCTCGGGCGATCATCACAGCCATGCCGTGGGCGGCGATGGGACCGGAGATCAGGACACGGTCGCCTTGGCGCACCTGGGCGCCGCCGAGGCGTCGCTCCTCGGGGATGACCCCGATGCCGGAGGTCGTGATGAACACCTGGTCGGCCGCGCCTCGGGGGACGACCTTGGTGTCGCCGGTGACGATGCGTACCCCAGCGGCGTCAGCCGCCTGGCGCATGTCGGCCGCGATGGCGCGCAGTTCGTCCATCGCCAAGCCCTCTTCCAGGATGAACCCGGCGGACAGCCACGCGGGGCGCGCGCCGGAGACGGCGAGGTCGTTGACGGTTCCGTTGACGGCCAGCTCACCGATGCTGGCGCCGGGGAAGCGGATGGGTTGGACGACATAGGAGTCTGTGGTGTAGGCGATGCGGGTGCCCGGCAAGTCCAGGATCGCGGCGTCCCTCAACTCCTCGCCGTCCGGCGCTCCGAAAGCCTCGATGAACACCGCCTGGATCAACGCGGCGGCAGCCTTGCCTCCGGAGCCATGCGCCATGGTCACCTGGTCGTCGGTCAATTTGGGCTTGCGCCCTCTCGCCCGCTCGATCTGGTTGAGCGCGTCTTCCTCGGTCCTCATAGCCTGGGTCCTGTCAGTGTGGCCGCCTCCGATGGGGCGGGTTCAATACGATATCGTACGGGGGTGGTGGGCTCACCGATCTCACGGGTCAGCTCCCGGAACGACCCGGGTCCAGCACCGCGCATCAGATCGGCCTCCTTGAGTGATGAGTGAGGGCCCAAGCCCTTTTCGACATGCGAGTATAACAGCCCCCGCTCAACACCACCCAGACCCGGACGGCCTCCACACAGGCCCTCGTGACGTATTCCCTTGACAGAGCTGATGGCGCTCGCATGATCGTCCAGGATCACGCGCCAAGGGAGCGCACACGGGTGGAGCGCACACAGGTCGGCGGCTCGGCACCACGTCAGGAACCCGAGGAATCCCTCAGCCACTGGACCCCGGCCAGCGCTTGTCCCAGGGACAAGCCGCCGTCGTTGGCGGGGACGACCCGGTGTTGGACCACCTGGAAGCCGTGGGCGGCCAGGGCGGATGTCAGGTCGGCGGTCAGCAGCCGGTTGGCGAACACCCCGCCGGTCAGGCCGACGACCCGGGACACGGGACCAGACTCCTCGACCAGTCGTGTCAGGACACGGGCGAGACTGGCGTGGAAGCCGCGTGCCAGACACGGGACCGGGACGCGGTCTCTCATGCCACGCAGCATGTGGTGGACCATGTCCTCGACGGTGTCCGCGACCGGGTGGTTCGTGTGGGCGCACCGACGCGCGGCCGTCTCCAGTTCCATGGCCGCCTGAGCCTCGTACGTCACCTGGTGGCACACCCCGAGCAGGGATGCGGCCGCGTCGAAGAGGCGCCCTGTGCTCGTGGTGCGCACGATGTTGACCTGGTTGCGCAGTTGAGACTCGACGAGAGCCAAGTCCTCGGGCGTGGGCCACCCGGGGGACTCGCTCATCCGTCCCCACGCCGCCACATCCGTCGGGTCGATGCCGTACTCCCCCAGCAGGCCCAGGGCGGACCTCCAGGGGTGGCGCACAGCCGCGTCCCCTCCGGGCAGCCAGAATCCGGGCAGGTGCCCGACGCGGGCGACGTCCAGGGGGTCCTCCCCCAGGTTCAGGACCTCCCCACCCCACACCGTGCCGTCGTCGCCGTACCCGGTGCCGTCGAGGACGACGCATGTCGCCGGGAGGGGAAGATCGCCCTCCGCGACCAAGGACAGGGCGTGGGCGTGGTGGTGTTGCACCTCCAGCACGGGAACCCCCCACCGCTCGGCCCGCCGAAGACCCCATGTGTGGGTCGCATAGCCGGGATGCTTGTCCACGACGACGAGTTCTGGGGTACGCCGATGGGCGGACAGCATCTGATCGACGGACTTCTCGTAGGCCCGCTGGGTCTCCAGAGAGCCCATGTCGCCGATATGGGCGGAGACGAAAGCCATGGAGTCGCGGGTCAGGGCGAAGGTGTTCTTGAGTTCGGCGCCGACCGCCAGCACGGTGTGGTCCGACCCGCCCAGGAAGACGGGCAGAGGGGCGTACCCACGGCTTCGGCGGATGGGCCGGATCTGGTCGGCGTCGGCCATGACCACCGAGTCCTCCACGGGGACGTGGATGTCCCGGTCGTGCATGAGGAAGGCGTCGACGATCCCGGAGAGGTCTCGCCTGGCGTCCTCGTTGAGGTACGTCAAGGGCTTGGCCGAGGAGTTGGCGGAGGTGGCGACCAGGATGTCGGTCTCGTCGAGGAGGAGGCGGTGCACCGGGGCGTACGCGAGCATGACGCCGATGTCGTCCAACCCGGGCGCCACGCTGGGCGCCAGGTCGTACGTGTCGGCCATCGGGGCCAGGACGATCGGCGCCTCGCGGCCGGTCAGGGCGCGTGCCTGCCCCGGGGTGACATCGGCTTGGAGACGTGCGGCGTCGACCGATCCGGCCATGACGGCCAGGGGCTTACCCGGTCGACGTTTGCGAGCGCGCAGGGTCGCTACGGCTTCCTCGTTCCGGGCGTCGCACATCAAGGTGAACCCGCCGATCCCCTTGACGGCCAGTATCTTCCCCTGTCGCAGCAGGTCTCGGGCGTGGGCGATCGTGGAGGCGAACCTCTCGCGACGGTCACGTGTGTCGCCCTCGGGGCGGGCGGGAGCGCGTTCACCGGCCCCCCCGTCAGGGGCGGAGACCATCTCCAGCCACAGGTCGGGCCCGCAGTCGAAGCAGGAGATGGGTTGGGCGTGGTAGCGCCGGTCCGCAGGGTCCTCGTACTCCCGGCGGCACGCCGGGCACATCTCGAACCTCGCCATGGTCGTCGACGGGCGGTCGTACGGCACGTCCCGGATGATGGACAGCCGAGGCCCGCAATTGGTGCATGTGGTGAAGGGGTATCCGTGCCGCCGGTTGCCCGGGTCGCGGATGTCGGCCAGGCAGTCGGCGCACACGGCCGTGTCGGCGGGGACGAGCGTCAACGCCCCCGCCGCGCGCCGGGACGCCACGATGGTGAACTGGGACTCGTCCGCGAGGGGGTCCATCTCGACCGTCCGTACCGACACGACGCTCGCCATCGGAGGCGCCTCGTCCACCACGGCGTCGCAGAAACCCTGGACTTGGTCCACCTCGCCCTGCGCCTCGATGAAGACAGAATTATCGTCGTTGCCGCACAGGCCGGTGATCTCGTACCGGGACGCGACCCTGGCCACGTGGGGCCGGAAGCCCACGCCCTGGACCACCCCCGTGATGGTCACCTGGCGACGCACCACCCCGGATGCGCGTGAGCGGGCATCGCTGGCGGTTCCGGCAGTGTCACGGCGCGAGGAGTCGTCGTCAGATCGTGGGCGGGTCACAGTAGGTGAGCGTAGCACCGCCTCGCGACGCGGACCAGGTCCCGCCCCCGATCGCTGGCCGTACGGTTGCGCCCACTCGTAGGATGAGGGGAGCAGACACGGGAAGAGGAGGACATGCACGAATTGGCACTGTGCCGCTCGATCGCCACGATCGCCGAGCGTGCGGCAGACGGCAAGAAAGTGGCTGTCGTCGAACTCGATGTGGGCCAGTTGCGCCAAGTCGTCCCCGAGACTCTGACCTATTGCTGGTCCATCGTGAGCCAGGCGACTCCCCTCGACGGAAGCCGACTGGACATCCGTTATCTGCCCGGGACCTTGTCCTGCCGGGACTGCGGGGCCCAGACTCAGCTGGCAGGACTGGCTATACTGAAATGCGCGACTTGCGCGAGCGCCTCCGTCGACGTCGTCAGCGGAGAAGAATTCATTGTCAGATCATTAGTACTGGAGGATTCAGATGGGACGGTTCCACCGCCATGAGGACGGCACGATCCATGAGCACGACCATGAGCACGACCATGACCATGACCATGAGCATGGGCACGACCACGACCATCACATGGACGCAGAGCGCGCCGAACTGATCGGCGACCACACCGGGTACGAGACCGGCGGGGAACGCATCGACGTGCTCGAGCGCATCTTCGACGAGAACGACCGGGCGGCCGCCGCCAACCGTGCCCTCCTGGACGCGGCCGGTGTCACCGCCATCAACCTCATGAGCTCCCCCGGCGCGGGCAAGACCACTCTGCTGGCCAAGACCCTGGCCGCCTTGGAGGGCCGCGTGCGCTGCGGGATCGTCGAGGGCGACATCGAGACCTCCATCGACGCCGACCGCCTGCGAGGCGTCGGCGCCCAGATCTCCCTGCTGAACACCGGCGCCGGATTCGGGGGCGAGTGCCACCTGGACGCGCCGATGGTCGCCCACGCCCTCAAGGGCCTGGACCTTGACGACCTCGACCTGTTGCTGATCGAGAACGTCGGCAACCTCGTGTGCCCGGCCGAGTTCGACGTGGGCGCGCACCGCCGCGCCATGATCGCGTCCGTGCCCGAAGGCGAGGACAAGCCGCTGAAGTACCCGGTGATGTTCCGCAGTGTCGACGCGGTCATCATCAACAAGGTGGACCTCCTGCCGTACCTCGATTTCGACATGGACCTCTTCCTGGACAACGTACGCGCCGTCAACCCGACCGCGAAACTCTTCCTGACGTCCGCCAAGACTGGCGAAGGCATCCAGGAATGGATCGACTGGGCTTGCGAGCCCCTGGTCACGGTCTGAGCGTCCCATGCTGAAGACCACCGCGCCACGGGCGACCATGAGCAGACGCCGCAGCTTGACGGGGATGGCTGTGGTCATCCTGGCCCTCCATGTCGTGGGCTGGGGCACCCTGGTGCTGCTCGCGGCCACCCATCACTTCCCCAACGCGGCCGGAGCGGTCTTCGGTGTCGGCCTGGGCGTGACGGTGTACGCCCTGGGCTTGCGGCACGCCTTCGACGCCGACCACATCGCCGCCATCGACAACACGACCCGGTCGCTGGTCCAGAGCGGGCAACGACCCGTCTCCGTCGGCTTCTGGTTCTCCCTGGGCCACTCCACGGTCGTCTTCGTGGTCTGCCTCCTGCTGGCGTTCGGCGTACGGGTCCTGGCTGACCAATTCGACGACGGCACCCATATCCGTGAGATCTTCGGCACCTTCGGCCTGATCGTGTCGGCCACCTTCCTGATCATCCTGGCCATCGTCAACCTCGGGTCCTTCATCGGCACCGCAGGGCTCGTGCGCCGCGTGCGCCAAGGAGAGCGCATCGACGACGAGCAACTGGTCAACCAGGGCGCCATCGCGCGGCTGTTCGCCGGGCGGTTCCGGGCCATCCGCAAGCCCTGGCAGATCTACCCCGTGGGCGTCCTCTTCGGACTGGGCTTCGACACCGCCACCGAGGTGGGCCTCCTGGCCCTGACGGGTACGGCGGCGGCCATGACACTGCCGTGGTACGCCATCTTGGCCCTCCCCCTCATCTTCGCTGCCGGCATGGCGCTCCTCGACACCATCGACGGGGTCTTCATGAACCACGTCTATCACTGGGCTTTCGACCAGCCCGGTCGCAAGCTGTACTACAACATGGTCGTCACCGGAGTCTCGATCGTCTTCGCCCTGGGCATCGGCGTCGTCGAACTCGCCACCCTGCTCAGCGGCACCTTCCACATCACCAGCGGCCCCTTGGCGTCCCTCGGCGCCTTCGATCTCCAGTGGATCGGCTTCATCCTCGCGGGGATCTTCGTCGTGGTCGCCGTTGTGGTCTTCCTGCGCTCTCGACGTAAAGCGGCTCACCGAGAAGCGGACACGTCGCTCACAACCACGTCGCCGTCGTCGTAGGCCGGTCCCCCGGACTGTCCCGGGGGCATGAACTGTCACTCCGTACGTCCCGGGGGCACGAACCGTGCATATCGACCCCGAAAACCGACAGTTCACGCCCCCATGAAAATCCGGGGGGCACGAACTGTTCGTTTACCAGCGAAAACCGACAGTTCACGCCCCCAACGCACACAACCCCATCCCCGAGCAGTCCGGAGGCACGAACCGTCCCTCCGTCCACCACGGGAGCACGAACCGTCCCTCCGTCCACCCCGGGAGCACGAACCGTGCATATCAACCCCGAAAACCGACAGTTCACGCCCCCACGAAAATCCGGGGGGCACGAACTGTTCATTTACCACTGAAAACCGACAGTTCACGCCCCCAACGCTCGCCAGTCCCAACACTTGACCACCCCAACGGTGGCCTGCGTAGATGTCCTATGTGTGGGAGGCGAGACGGCGACGTATTCGGGCCAGGGGGGACAGGGCGGGCTCCTTGCCGTCCATGAGGGCGGCGACACGCTTGTCGTTGGCACGGCACATGGCCTCGGCGACGAGGTACATGATGACCATCGGAACCATGAGGACCAGCATCGTCAGAGCGTCCGTCGTGGGGGTGGCCAGAGCCGCGAAAATGCCGATCAAGACGACGGCCGGGGATCGGAACTTGCCCAGTGTCGCCCCGGACACCAGGCCGATCCGGTTCAGGCTCACCAAGAGGACGGGAAGTTGGAAGGCCAGCCCGAAGAGGAGGAGGAGCCGAAGCTCGAAGCTCATGAACCCGGCGACATCGTTGAGGTTCACCACGGAGGGCGGGTTGAAGGTGAGCATCATGGCGAAGCCGCGCGGGCAGATGAAGTACCCGAACGCCACACCGAGAAGGAAGAGGGGGATGGCCACACCGAGGAACTGCCCGGCAGTCTTCCGCTCTTTGAACTTCAGCGCGGGGACGATGAAGCGCCACAGTTGGTACAGCCAGATCGGGCAGGCCGCGATGAACCCGGCCACGAAGCACACGCGGAAGTACAGGGAGAACCCCGCGGTCACGCCCTGGGTGATCATCTCGACCTGTGCGCCCGGGCGGGACTGCTGGTACATTTCCACGGCTTGCTGGATCGGCCACAGGACGAGGCCGAGCAACTGCGACTCGAAGATCATGGCGACGAGCGTCGTCACGATGATGGCCGCCATCACAACCAGGAACCGATACCGCAACTCACGCAAGTGGTCGAGCAGCGTCATCGAGCCGAACTGCCCGGCTTTCGGCGGTCGCAGCCACGCGAAACGCGGTTTCTTTGCGGGCACGAACGGACGCTCCGTCAGCGCAGGTCAGTCTGCCCCGGGGGCGTGGTGTCAGCAGGAGACTGCTGTGTGAGGCCAGCCTGGTCCTGAGCCTGGTTCGAGGCGATGCCCGTGTGGTCGGACGAGTCGTCCTTGCCCGTGTCCAGGCCCTTCAACTCTTCCTTGAACTCGCGGATCGCACGCCCGCTGGACTTGCCGAGGCCAGCGATTTTCGATCCACCGAAGATGATCACGACGATCACCAAAATAATAACTAGTTCCTGCCACCCAAAGCGCATGTCATTCCTCCGTCACGGCCGAGCAAGTCGCTCTTCATTGAGGTTCGATATTACCACGCTCACACCACAGGGGAAGGCAAGGCTGATGACGCCTTGAGAGATATCCCATTGACGGCCACGCATAACGTCGGGTGCCCTGCCCCACATCACAGCCCCCGGGTGCCCTCTAGAGTCACACGCTACACTTGGACCCATGACCCCCATGTTCCTGGACATCGGCACAGGCGAACTGCTTGGCCTCATCGTCCTGGCTGCGGTCTTGCTCGGCCCCGAGAGGGTGCCGCCCTTGGCCAAGAAAGCGGCCAAGATCATACGTTTTCTCCGTAATGTGGCCAACAGCGCCACAGACCAGATCAAAACAGAACTGGGGACGGACTTGGGCGACTTGGGACTGGACGACCTGAGGCCTAAAAACCTCATCAAGCAGATCTTGCCCGATGACGTCCAGGCGGAGATGGACTCCCTGCGCGCCGAAATGGAGGGGATGCGCACCGAGGTCGCCCGACTCCAGCTTCAGACGGGTACGACCCCGCGTAGGCCGTCCGCGATCGCCACGCCCGCGCAGACCCCCACTCCCGTACAGCCTGCCACCACCCCCGCGCAGACCGCCAGCACACCCGCCCTCGCACAGGCCGCGCACGTCGAAGCCCCCGACACGGACACGACGACGCCAGATCAGGACGCCATGGCCACGACCCAGCCCGACCCGGTGGAACCCGAACGTCCGCTCAACGCCCTGGAGTACGTGACTCAGCTACAGGAGAGCGTGAAGGGGCTGCTGAGGCCCTGATCGACGAGGTCGGCGAACGCGTCGAAGGACTGCGCCACCGCGTCGGGATCCAACACTTCGACCGCGAATCCGCTCTGCATGAGGACGTAGTCGCCCACCTGGGCTTCAGGGACGTACGCGAAGCAACACGACACAATGGTGTCGCCATGCGCCACATGGCCCATGGGCATGGGGCCGGCCGTGATGTCCGTGATCTGTACGGGGAACGCGAGGCACATGGTCAGAGTCCTTTGAGGGAAGTGTCGATCGACACGGTGTCGACTTCGAGATCCATGGTACCGGCTGGCGCCGACGAGCATGGAAGGCAGGGGTCCGCTTCGCGGATGGCATCCTCCACGCCAGCGCGCATCGTGTCGCCGGAGGAGTCCTCGACGGCGGTGCGCAGCAAGTCGGCCAGCCACGGCTCGTTCTGGGCGGTGGGGGTCAAGATGGTGGCCACCCGTACCCGGCCGTCGTCCGTGGTCGCGTACCGATGGACGAGCAGCCCGCGGGCGCCGTCCACCCATCCCACGCCGACCGCTTCCGGCAAGGATTCCGGCCAGGGGTGTCCCGTCTGGCCGTCGACCAGTTCCGGCGCCTCGAGAAGGGCGGCGATGGCCTCGACGGCGTGCACCATGACGATGGCTCGGGCGCTCGACGCGCCACCGGCCCCGGCCAGCCAGACAGTCTGCAGGTCCTGGGCGACAGGAGTGGTCACCGGACCGATGCGCAGTTGGGCCACGGGCCCGACCCGATAGGCCCCGGAGCTGGCCCCCAAGGCCTTGAGGTACGGTTTGGGCGCCGGCGCGCCAGGCACGGCTTCCACCACCAACTCGTCCCACTGCTCGGCGCGAGCCCCGGGGATGAGGGGGGTCCCGTCGGCGGACACGGCACGCAGCAACTGTCCGAACAGGTCCAGGTTGCCCTGATCGTCGACCAGGGCCACGTCGGCGCCGGTGAAATGATCCTCGGGGACGGGCGCCGACATGCAGGCGGCGGCGACGCGGCGTGCCGCCTCCAGGGCGTCAGCGACCATCTGGGCGCACAGATCCCGCTGAGCGGGGTCGGCGGGCGCGGCGACACCGCCGGGAACCCCGGTGACAGGGAAGTGTCCGGGTGAACCGGCGGCGGCCATCGCGGCCTTGGCGAAGCGCCGCAACACCAGCGCTTCGGCTGGGTGAGTCATGATCAGTCCGACCACGTGGATGGAGATGACAGATCCGAGGTGGAGCAGACGACGCACGGCCTCGGCGGTGGGGGTCATCTGCGAGTGTCCGACGAGAGATTCCAGGGCACGCATGCCGGCGAGGTGGTGAGCGGCCGGACAGATGCTGCACAGCCTCTCGACCAGCCCGGGCACCTCCACGACGGGCCTCCCGGTCAGGAGGGCGTCCACCCTCGGCAGCCCCGACAGGTCGAAGGACGCCTCCTGGACGGCCCCGGTGGTGTCTCGCGTCACCACGACCCGCGCCGGGGCGGCGTCGATGATTTGGTGGACGTCGATGTGCTGTATCATGGCCGCAATCCGATCTGGGAAGGAAGAAACCCATGCATGAACTGGGACTGCTGCACGGGGTGGTCGTGGCGGTGGAGAAGACCGCGCGGGCCTCGGGCGCCACTGGCGTGGAGCGCGTGGGTCTGAGAGTCGGCTCCATGTCGGGCGCGATGCCTGAAGCCTTGGCCGGCGCCTGGCCGATCGCCGTCGAGGGCACCCTTCTTCAGGGCGCCGCCCTGGATATCGACGAAGTCGCAGCCGCCGTCGGGTGTCCGACCTGCGGCTGCGACCAGCCTATCGATGAGTTCTTCGCGCTCACGTGCCCTGTGTGCGGCACCCCGACGGGGAACCTGGTCAGCGGGCGCGAATTCGAGGTCACCTACGCGGACCTGACGATGCCACCTCAGGAATGAGACAGGCATCCGTCAGCCTCCGCAGCAGGTGTTCTTCGCCGTGGCGTCCTCCGCGAGCCACCCATTGACCACCTCGACGGCGATACGGGTGGCTTCCGGCATGGCGGCCTCCACGGCAGGTGTGAGACCCAGCTGCAGGTCCACGGTTTCGGGGACGACCCCGACCACCGCGACTGTCTGAGGCTCACGGCCCAACAGGCGAGCGGCTGCGAAAATGTCCAGCAGCCCGACCTGGTGGGGGGAGAGTTTCGTGGCGAGCAGACGCGGAATCTGGTCGCCGGTCAGTTCGACGACCTGGCCGGGTGTGTCGCCGGCCACGGCGTCGAGGATGAGCAAGTAGGTGGCGTCCTGGACCACGGGCAGCAATTCCATGCCGCCCGTGCCCCCATCGACGAACTCCACGCGGGTGTCGACGCATTGCGCCTCGACACCCGCCAGGAGTTCCAAGCCGATACCGTCGTCGCCCATGATCGGATTACCGACCCCGAGCACTGTGACGACCGGTGAGGGACGGACCTGTGTGGTGGGCGCGCCGTCGGTCATTCGACTGCGGGTGCGTCCACAGGCCTCGAACCGCGCTTCACCCAAACGCCGCCGTTGATCATCGAAGACAGACCGCCGTGGCGCTCCAGGGACTCAGCCCGGAGAACCAGGTAGATGTGCGCGATGACGAACATCCACAAGGCGAACATGACCAGCGTGTGGATCAACCGCATCGCGGGCACGCCGATCCAGTGCACCGGTGTCGAGAAGAAGGCCCAGAAGGCGAAGCTCTGGTGGTACAGCCCGTAGAGCATGAAGCCGATCATCATCTGGATGCCGCACACGATGTACACGGCCAGATAGGTCAGCTGCTGCAAGGGGTTGTGGCCCAAGAACAACGGGGCCTCTTCCTTGATGAAGACGTAGTGCTGGAGGACGCGACCGAGGTTGCGGATGTCCTCCTTCTTCTTCAACGGCCACATGGCCGGCCAGCGCAGGTGGCGGTCACGGGAGGTGAACGCCGACCAGATGCGTGTCAGTGCCACGACCAGCCACACGAAGGCGGCGGTGAAGTGGATCAGACGCACCCAGCCCATCAGGAACCCTGTCTGCTCGCCGACGAACGCCGACGGTCCGAAGAAGGGGTCCATGATGTAGAAGCCCGTGCAGGACAGGATGAAGACCAACGCCACGTTGCTCCAGTGCTGGATGCGCAGGGAGGCCGACCACAGCCGGACCCGAGCCCACACAGCCGGGCCGGTGGACACGTCGGTCGCCGACTGGCGGGCGACGGTCTCCGGGCACACCGGGATGAACCCCTCCATCTTGAAGGGACCCACCGTGCCGTTCTCGTCCACTGTGGCGACGGCGACCGCCAGGGGGCGCCATCCGCGACGGATCACGAGATTGGCGTTCCTCTTGAGGACGCCGCGCTCGTCGCGGCCGATCGTGACCTTGGTGAGCACGGTGTCGAGATCACCGCGCATCACCACCAGGTCCTGAGGAGCGTCGACGCCCGTGAGGCTGGCGTGCACCCTCACCAGAGAGTACCGCCTGTTCCGGGTCGCAGGGTCGACGTCGTCCGGGTGGACTTCGGGAACTTCCACACCAGGGAAGTTGGCCTCGAGCGCCTCAGTCGTGGCGATGTCCACCGGATCGGTGCTGGTCGACGGACAAGCCGCCGCCAGCGCCATGATCCGGCCCTCGCTCATCAAGCCGAGGCTGAAGGCCGTCCCGACCACAAGTGCCGGGGTTTGCACACCCGTTGCGACCGAGTCGGTGGAAGTTGTCATGACACCGCCACCTGCAGTTCTTCGCCGTCCGGATCGAGCACGTGCACAGCGCAGGACATGCACGGGTCGAAGGAGTGGATGGTCCGCAGCGGTTCCAGAGGCTGGGACGAGTCCACCAACGGGTGCTTGCCGTTACCGGCCAAAGACACCTCGTAGGGGCCCATCTCGCCGTTCTCGTCGCGACCGCCGGCGAGCCATGTCGTCGGCACCACGCACTGGTACGCGGACACCTTGCCGTCCTTGATGGTCACCCAGTGGCTCAGGTTGCCACGGGCCACCTCGACGAAGGAGTAGCCCGACGCCGCGCCCTTGGGCCACGAGGCGGGTTCCCACTTGGAAGGATCGAACACGGCGATGTCGCCCTGCTGGAGGTTCTTCACGAAGGTCGGGAAGGTCTCGTTGACCAGGTTCTGAGCGGTGGTCAGGCACTCGACCGCACGGGCGAGGGTACGACCGGCCGTGGAGTTCAGCTGAGCCAAGGAGATGCCGTACAGCTTCACAGCGTCGTCGACCAGCGCCTTGGTGGTGGCGTGCCCCTGGGCGTACGCCAGCAGGACGCGGGCCAGCGGACCGACCTGGACCGGCAGACCGTTGTACCGAGGCGCCTTGCACCAGGTGTACTTCTCCGAGTCGCCCAGCCAGGTGTACGGCGGGTTGGGACCCGTGTACTCCACTGTCGTCTCGCCCTGGTCCGGGGTCAGCGTCGACTGGCCACCGGTGTAGGTGAACCACGCCGAGGTGATGTCCTCGCTGATGAGCTTCGGGTCGAAGGGCTGCACGGTGGAGAAATCGTTGTTCACGATCACGCCGGGCTTGATCGCCATCATGGCCGTCGGGTACCGAGGCGTCTGGTTGGGATCGCCAGCGAACACCGCGCCGGACATGCCGACAGCCATGTAGTTGGGGCTGGAGGCGCCGATGTCGAAGTAATCCGGGTAGAAGGTCAGGATGGCCTTCGCGTCGGGGACGTAGCACGCCTCGACGAACTCCAGGCACTCGTTGACCCAGTTCTGGATCTCAGAGATCTGGACCTGGTTGATCGACTCGGAACGATCCGGGTCCAGGGTGCACGCCATGCCGCCGACGAGGAAGTTCGGGTGCGGGTTCTTGCCACCGAAGACCGTGTTGATGCGGATCATGGAACGCTGGAACTCCAGGGCGTCCAGGTAGTGGGCCACGGCCATGAGGTTGGCCTCGGGTGGGAGCCGGTAATCGGGATGGCTCCAGTACCCGCCCGTGAAGATGGACAGCTGACCCGAGTCGAGGATGGACTGGACCGTGTCCTTGACGGCCTGCATCCTCTCCACGGTGTTGCCCTTCCAGGTGGAACCGATCGCCTTGGCCAGAGCCACGGTCGCTTCCGGATCAGCCTTCACCGCGTCTGCGACGTTCACCCAGTCGAGGGCGTGCAGGTGGTAGAAGTGGATCACGTGGTCCTGGATCTCCTGAGCGGCCATGACCATGTCGCGGATCAACAAAGCCTGCTGAGGAGGGTTGGAGCCGATGGCGTTCTCCACGGCCGTGATGGACGCGATGGCGTGGACCGTGGTGCACACGCCGCAGATGCGCTGGGTGAAAGCCCAGGCGTCACGCGGGTCGCGGCCCTGCACGATGGTTTCGATGCCACGGAACTGGGTGGCTTCGCTCCATGCCTTGGAGATGACTCCGCCTTCGGTCTCCAGCTCAATGCGCAGGTGACCTTCGATACGAGTCAACGGGTCGATAGTGACGCGTTCTGTCATGGATTATTCCGCCTTTCCGGAGTCGGGGGTCGCCGTGGTGTCAGCGGCTGAGGTTTGAGGTGCCGAGGGAGCGGCTTCGGTGTCGCCGAAGGCCTCCAAGGGCGTGTGGTCCGTGGTCTTCTTGCCAGCCGACTTGCGGATGGCCGTGACACCGGCATGGACGCCGACGGCAGCCACGGTGGCGGCCACGAGGCCGAGACCGACCTTCTCAGCCGTCGCTTCCACACCCAAGCCCGGAACATTCGGGAGCTTGGAGTAGAAGGGGGTGAAGCGGTCGAAGAAGTCCCTCTCGGTGCAACCGAGGCACGGGTGCCCGGCGCCGATGGGCCAGCTCGTGTGGTCGTTCCACTGGATGATCGGACAGGCGCTGAAGGTGCTCGGCCCCTTGCAGCCCATGTCGTACAGGCACCAGCCGTTGCGGGCGCCCTCGTCGTCGAACGTGCGCACGTACTGGCCGGCATCGAAGTGCGGGCGGCGCGGGCACGAGTCGTGGATGCGCTGGTCGTACGCGAACAGCGGACGGCCTTCGGCGTCGGTCTTGGGCGTGTGCCCGTTGGTCAGGATGTACGCCACGGTGGCCATGATGACCTCACCGATCGGCGGGCAACCAGCCACGTTGATAACAGGCTTGTCCTTGATGATCTCGTCGACGCCGACGGCGCCGGTCGGGTTCGGCCTCGCGGCCTGAACCGATCCGAAGACCGCGCACGCGCCCACAGCCAAGATCGCCGTCGCGTTCTCAGCGGACTCCCGCAGGACCATCTCGGCCGACTTCCCGCCGATGACACAGTAAATACCGTTGTCCTTGGTGGGGATGGAACCGTTGACGACCAAGATATGGGGGGTCTTGTTGGTCTCGTCGAGCACGGCGTTGGCCGCGTCTCCGGCTGCCGCCATCACCAGTTCGTTGTAGTTGACCGACAGGAGGTTGAGGACGACGTCCTCCACCGAGGTGCCGCCAGAGCGCAGCGCGCTCTCCATGCACCCGGTGCATTCCTGCAACTGCAACCAGACGACGTTCGGCTTGGTCATCGCCCCGAGCGCGGAAGCGATCTGCTCGCCGCTGACGGGGTTGGCCGTGGGAGCAGCACTGGCTCCCGGCGCCGAACCGATCACTGCGGATCCAGCGGCAAACGCTGCCGCCAGACCGCCACAGAACTTCAAGAAGTCACGGCGGGACACACCGGCCCTCGCCAAGTTCTCTGCCAGAGTTGGCTCTTGCCAACCATCTAATGTATATGCCACGGGCACTCCGCTCCTTTGTGGACTTGTCAGCCACCCTTTTCGCTAATCGTGAACCGTACACCGCCGGAGGCTGCCGGAGGTGCGTGGGAGGATCACATGCGCCATCGTAGCGCATGCTCACAATGGAAGCCAGCATTCTTCTGCGCTTATTCGCCCAGCTCCGTGAGCGTGAAGTGGTCGGACACACGCTGCAATTTCTGGCATCTCATGTCCATATCCCCTTGTCCTGCGCTATAAGTGGTGAATTTTGGCGAATCTGGACGAAAGAGTGAAGCTTAGCATGCTGTATTTCCTCTACGCACATCCGCCCGAAGCATCTCACGGGAGTGCTTGGTAGGATTGCCATTACCCGTTCCACGCGCCTGCCCGACCAGTGAGACGAGCAGGGCCCGGAACACCGATGTGAGAGGTTGCCATGACTGAGGAACTCCCTGCCGAGCCGACGGACGATGGGAAGCCCGAAGCCGCAACCGTGACCGAGCCCCCACAGTCCCCACAGCCCCCACAGCCCCCGCCGGCGCCCATTCCGCCGGCGCCGCCGATGTGCGCCGTCTTCCTGCGCGCCAACGGGGTGGGCGAAGTGCTCATCGACGATCAGGCCACGCCCATCTCCTGCACGGACCTGCCCACCGCCCGCCGCCAGGCGGTCGAGGTGCTGGCAGCCGCGGCGAAGAGCAGCAACGCGTCCCTGATCGTCATCTGTTCCGACCCCGAAGGCCTGTTCCGACTCCTGGTCGCCCCCGACGGCACCGTCAGCGAGGCGCCCCGCGACATGACCGGCATCGAGCCTCCGCAGCTTCCGTACATGACCGCACTGCCCAGCCTTCCCCTGCCGCCCACGACTCCGTTCGCCACCCGGGGCTTGGACCCGTACGACGACCACTACGTCACCTCGGACCCGGTCATCACCCCGCGACACGCCTTCACGGCGCCGTCCGGCGCTCCCCTGCCCGCCCGCCAAGGGTGGCGCGGCGCCCTGGCCCGCCGAGGAATCCCGCTGCCCCCCTCCGAGGCGGAGATGACCGACCGGTCCTACCGCGCCACGGTGTCCCAGCACTGGGGGACTCCTCGCACCATCGCCGTCGTCAACGGCAAGGGAGGCGCGGGGAAGACCCCCACCACGATCTGCCTGGCCGCCGTCTTCGCCCGCTTCGGCGGCACGGGGGTCCTCGCCTGGGACAACAACCAGACGCGGGGCACCCTGGGCTGGAGGACGGAGCAGGGCCCCCACGAGTCCACCTTGCTCGACCTGTTGCCGCAGGTGCCCCGCCTGCTCGCCGCCGACGCCCAGGCCGTGGATCTGGCCCGGTTCGTCCACCACCAGGACCGTGACCACTTCGACGTGCTGCGCTCGAAGAGCCACCTGTTGGCCGACGAGCAGAGGATCACCCCCCACGACGTCGACGCCATCTGGCGGGTGGCCACCAAGTACTACCGCCTGATCATCATGGACTCCGGCAATGACGAGTCCGACCCGATGTGGCGGCGCATGATCGACCACACCGACCAACTCGTCACCGTCACCACGACCAGGGCCGACCACGCCGAGGCCGGCGCCCTGTTGCTGGAGGCCCTCGCCCGACGCAACGAGTTCAGCGCCCGCCTGGCTCGCAACTCGGTCACCATCATCACCCAGGCGGATCCCAAGGCCTCCGACGAGTCCATCCGGCGCATCCGGGACGGGTACGCCGACCTGACACGCGACGTGGAGCTCATCCCGTACGACCCCGCCATGGTCGAGGGCGCCTTGTCGTACGACCACCTCAAACCCGGCACCCAGCGAGCCTGGCTGGCGGCCGCGGCAAGTGTCGCCGAAGGTTTGTCATAGCCCTCACCGAGGCGGACATGCCTATACACTTAGACCCATGTCCATTGACGACGTGACGCCGACGCGGTTCCAGAAGGTCGCGTCCGTGATCTCCGTGATCGCCCGACTGATCCTGGGCGGCGCCCTCCTGGTCGCCGGGTGCCTGAAGATCACCGACCTGCACCAGTCCGTCTTGGCTGTGCACGCGTACGACTTCCCCATCTCGGCATCGATGGAGTCCCTGCTCGGCTACTCTCTGCCCGTGGTGGAGATCCTCCTCGGCCTGATCATCGTCGCCGGCCTGGTCACCCGGTGGAGCGGCCTCATCGGAGGGCTGTGCATGATCGCCTACATCGGCGTCATCATCTCCGCCTGGGCCCGAGGATTGACCATTGACTGTGGTTGCTTCACACCAGGCGGTATATTAGATGCCAGCCAGAAGACCAAGTACCTCGAAGACATCCTCCGGGACACAGGGCTCTTGGTGTGCGCGGCGTGGCTCGTCGTCTTTCCCGCGTCGAGGTTCTCCGTCGACGCATGGTTGCAATCTTCCCATCCCGAGGAGCGGTGAACAGTGGCACAGAAGAAGAAACAAAACGCCGGTCAATCCAAGCGCTCGCAAATGCGAGCCGAACAACAGGCCGCAGCCAAGCGCCAGAAGCGCAACCGTGTGGTCACCATCGTCGTCATCATCCTGGTGATCGGCTTGGCGCTCATCGGCGTGGTCTTCTCCCAACAGTCCCCCAAGCCGGCCACTCCCCCGACGTCGACCGACGGGAACCCGACCGCCACCTCGACAGGCGGCACGTCGACCAGTTCGATCTTCATCCCGCCGAACGGCACGGCGGAGATGGGTTGGATCCAGGTGGCGAGCACGACCACCAAGCCAGGCGCCGTGGTCGTCGACGAGCACCTGGACTATCAGTGCCCGTACTGCGACCTGGTGGACAGGTCCTACGGCAGCACGTTCCGTACCCTCGCCCAGCAGGGCGACATCGTCCTGCACGTCCACATCCGCAGCTTCCTCGACTCGAATCTGAAGAACACCTCCTCGACCAGGGCGGCGGTGGGCTCCACCTGCGCCGACGTGGTCGGAGCGTTCATCGCCTACCATGAGACGGTCTTCGCCAATCAGCCCGAGAAGGAGGGGACGGGCTACACCGACGATCAGTTGCGCGTGCAGTTCCCCGCCGCCGCCGGGATCACCGGGAATGACCTGACCACCTTCCAGCAGTGCTTCGACACGCAGAAGACCCTGCCGTACGTCCAGGCCATGGAACAGGTGAACGCGACCTCGACCACCATCAACGGCGCCAGCCAGGCGCCTCCAGGCGGCACCCCGGCCTTCTACGTCAACGGCAAGCAGTTGCTGTTCTCCGACTTGATGACCATCGACTCCTCGGGCAATTACGTCCCGAAGCTGGACACGTCGCCTGCGGCGATGCTCACCTTCCTGCAGAACTTCGCCGGCTGAGGATCCCGTCGCTCAGCGCGACGGGTGTTCACAGCACGTCGCCGGGACGGTACGCGGCCGCCTCGGGATAGAGCTCGACGATCCTGGCCACGGCGTCGGCCACACGCCCCACCTGATGGCGGGCGGCGCCGGTCAACTCCACCGGAGCGCTCATCAGGGCCGTCAGATCCTGCATGGTCAATCCCAACCGGCCGTCGACGACCAGGTCGGCCAGGAGGGTGTTACGTCCCCCGGTCTGTCGCATGGCGAGCGCCGCGGCCACCGCGTGCTCCTTGATGATCTCGTGCGCGTGCTCGCGCCCGACCCCGCGCTGGACCGCCGCCATGAGGATCTTGGTGGTGGTCAGGAAGGGGAGGTATCTGTTCAGCTCCGCCTCGATCACGGCCGGGAAGGCGCCGAAGTCGGCCAGGACCGTGAGGAAGGTCTCGAAGAGCCCGTCCAGGGCGTAGAAGGCGTCGGGCAGCGCCACCCGGCGCACGACGGAGCAGGAGACGTCCCCCTCGTTCCACTGGTCGCCCGCCAGTTCTCCGACCATGGCCACGTATCCGCGCACGATCACGCTCAGTCCGTTGACCCGCTCGCAGGAACGAGTGTTCATCTTGTGGGGCATGGCGGAACTGCCCACCTGCCCCGGCTTGAACCCTTCGGTCACCAACTCGTTGCCGGCCATCAAACGGATGGACGTCGCCAGGTTGGAGCAGGGCGCCGCGATCTGGGCCAGGCAGGTCACGACGTCGTAGTCCAGGCTGCGTGGATAGACCTGGCCGGTGGAGATCAGGCTCGCCTGGAACCCCAGGCTGGCGGCCACGCGGCCTTCCAGCTCGGCCAGTTTCGCCTCGTCCTGGCCCAGCAGGTCAAGCATGTCTTGGCTGGTCCCCACGGGCCCCTTGATCCCGCGC
This sequence comes from Propionibacteriaceae bacterium, assembly GCA_009780915.1. Taxonomy (GTDB): domain Bacteria; phylum Actinomycetota; class Actinomycetes; order Propionibacteriales; family Propionibacteriaceae; genus WQYJ01. The sequence continues at coordinate 44,828 of WQZD01000006.1, read as the reverse complement.
ATGGGATAGCGGGCGATCAGGTCCTCCAGGCGCGCGTGCGCCTGCAGCAGTTCGTCCGCCACTGTGGCGAACCTCTTGCCCAGGGTGGTCACTTGCGCCGCCACGTTGTGGGTACGGCCCGCGACGGGCTGGTCGGCGTACCTCACGGCCAGATCGGCCAGACGAGCCAACGTGGCCACCACCTTCGTGCGGATCACCGCCAGGGCGGCGAGGACCTGGGCCTGCTCCACGTTCTCCGTGAGATCCCTGCTGGTCATGCCCTTGTGGATGTGCTCGTACCCCGCCAGCGCGTTGAACTCCTCGATGCGCGCCTTGACGTCGTGTCGGGTGACGCGCTCGCGGGCGGAGATGGAGGCGAGGTCGACCTGGTCGACCTGGGCCTGGTACGCGGCGATGACGGTGTCGGGGTCGTCGCCCCCGAAGCTGACACCCAGGTCGCGTTGGGCCGCCATCACGGCGATCCACAACTGCCGCTCGGCGACGATCTTGGCGTGGGGCGCCCAGATCTGATTCATGGCCGAGGACGCGTAACGGCTGGCCAAGACATTGGGTTGGATCATGTTTTTCCTTGTCACAGATGGGGCGTGGGGATGGCCGACTCGGCGGCGCGCTGCGCGATGTCGTGCCGGTAGAACCCGGTGGGGAAGTCAATGGAGGCCACGGCGGCGTACGCGGCGTCGCGAGCCGCCGCCAGCGAGTCGCCTTGCGCGGCGACGGCGAGGACACGTCCACCATGGGCGATCAGGTCGCCGTCGTCGTCGAGGGCCGTGCCGCAGTGGAAGACCTGCGTGTGCGGCGAGGCGTCCTGGATCGGCGCCAGGGCGATCCGTCCGCCTGTGCGAGGATCGCCGGGGTAGCCGTCGGCCGCATAGATGACGACCACCGAGGAGGAGTCCTCCCATTCCAGATCGGGGATGCCGTCGAGGGTCCCGGTCGCGGCGGCGTACAGCACCTGTCCCAGCCCCGACGAGAGCAGGGGAAGGATCGCCTCGGTCTCCGGGTCGCCGAAGCGGGCGTTGAACTCCACGACCCGCAGCCCCGCGCTGGTCAGGGCGAGGCCCGCGTACAACAGTCCTTGGAAGGGGGTCCCTCGGTGACGCATCTGCGCCAACGTCGGATCGATCACCTGCTCCATGATCTGCTCGACCAAGCCTTCCGGGGCCCAGGGCAGGGGGGTGTACGCGCCCATTCCGCCGGTGTTGGGGCCGGTGTCCGACTCCCCCGCCCGCTTGAAATCCTGGGCGGGCAGCAACGGGAGCCCGCGCTTGCCGTCGCAGACGGCGAAGAGGGAGACCTCGGGGCCGTCCAAGTACTCCTCGATGACCGTCTCGCCGCACGCCGCGGCGTGGGCCAACGCCTCGTCCCGGTCGCTGGTCACGACCACGCCTTTACCGCCGGCCAGATGGTCGTTCTTGACCACGTACGGGGCCCCGAACTCGTCGAGGGCGTCCTCGACCTGCTCGATGGTGAGGCAGTACCTCGACCGGGCGGTCGGCACACCAGCGGCGGCCATCACCTGCTTGGCGAACTGCTTGGAGCCCTCCAACTGGGCCGCTTCGGCGCTCGGCCCGAAACAGGCGATACCGGCATCACGAACACGGTCGGCCACCCCGGCCACCAGAGGGGCCTCGGGCCCGATGACGACGAGGCTCGCCCCCAGTTCCTGGGCCATCCCCACCACGGCCTCGCCGTCGAGGGGATCCATGGCGGTCAGCGCCAGCCCGAGACTGGAGTCGATCGGGATCCCGTACCGCTCGCTGAGCTGCCATGTGCCAGGATTCCCAGGAGCGACATGGACTCCCACCACTTCCGGGTCAAGGGCCAGAGCCAACGCCAAAGCGTGCTCACGGCCTCCCGACCCGACCACCAAGACGGTCATTTTCACGCTTACAGCTTAGCGTGGGAGCATGCCCGAACGCCCGTCGCCGCCCAGGGCCCTGTCGGCGGGGAGACGACGGACGACGGGGGCCCGTCGACGACAGGCCCCCGTACCGTGCGAGTCAGTCTCGCCTCAGCCGCGTGTGCGGCGTCGGCGCTGGAGGACCCAGCCGCCTGCTCCCATCGCCACGACCCACGAGCCGACGATGACCCATGCGCCCGACCAGGCGCCGCCATGCGACACGGAACCGCCCGTGGTGATGCCCTCTGGCGAGATCACGTCAGGCTGAGGAATCGGCGCCGCCACCAGGCGTGCCACGGCGGCCTGGAGAGCGCTGAGCGCCTGATCGACGTCCGCTTGCATGACATCGCCGTTGGCGAGCACAGCCTGCGCCACCTGGAGGGAGGCCGCCACGTCAGCCCAGCTGGCTGATGTGAACTGCGCGGGATCCATGGCAGTCGCCGAGGCCACGGCGGCTTGGAGAGCCGTCGTGTTCGCAGGCGCCATCGGCACCGCGACCGTCGCCGACAACGGAATGATCCGCGAGCTGGCGCCCACGGAGACTCCGTAGTTCCCGGGCACGAGCACCCATTGGCCGCTCGCCTCGTCCCAGACCGACATCGGATGATCGGCCGTCGTCGAATCGATGACTTCGGTGACATGCGTGGTCTGGCCAGGGGCCAGATCGATGCGATCGAAAGCCACCAACCTCTTGCCTGGCGTGTCCGACGACGCGGGCAGCGTCAGGTACACCTGCGGGATCTCGCTGCCAGCGACGGCGCCCGTGTTGGTGACGTCGAAGTCGACAGTGATGGAGGCCGTGCCTTTGCCCAGGTTCTGGGCTGTGTGCGTGGCCAGGTTCGAGTAGGCGAAGGTGGTGTACGACAGCCCGTACCCGAACTCGAACAACGGCGCAACGTTCTCCTGGTCGTACCACTTGTAGCCGACCGCGAGGTCTTCGCTGTAGCTCACCTGGCAGGTCGGGCCGGATCCACCGAAGAAGCCTCCGTTGACGCACACGTCGCTGGTGCCGTCGATGAGCCCGGGATACTGGGCGGTGGTCGACACCGGAGATTGCGCGATCGACGTGGGGAAGGTCAAGGGCAGCTTGCCCGTGAAGTTGGCGGCCCCGAACAGGAGGTCACTCAACGCGGGGCCGGCCTGCTCGCCGGGGTACCACGCCTCGACGACGGAGTCGACCTTGGACAGCCACGGCATGTCGGTGGCCGAGCCGGTCTCCAGCACGGCGACCGTCTTCGGCGCCGCTGACGCGACGGCGGAGATCAGGTCGTCGCCGTTCTCGACCAGGGACAGGCTCGCCGCGTCATTGCCTTCGCTCATGGGCAGGTACCCGAAGACGATGGCGACGTCGGCCGCCTGAGCGACGGCGGTGGCAGCGGCGATGTCGTCACCCGCGGCGTAGGTCACGGTTCCGCCCGCGGCTGTGACCGCCTGGGTGATGGACGCCAGAGGAGACACCATGGCCGAGCAATCCGTGCCCGACTCGGAGCAGGCGTCCACAGCCGTGGAGAAGGGAAGCGCCATCTTGGTCTGAGGAGGCCCGAAGGGACTGCTCACCTGGATCTGCTGCAACTGATAGCCCAGGTTCGTCCAATCCGTCTGCGTGCCAGCCACGCCGCCGATGATGGCGACCTTGAGGTTCGACGTCGCCGTCAGGGGCAACACCGAGCCTGCGTTCTTCAGCAGGACGGAACCCTCTTCCGCCATGGTCTTGGCGATCTGCTTGTGCGCCACTGTGGAGACGTCGGTCGTCGGATTGTCCGGCAGAGGGGTGTCGAAGACTCCGGCGGCGAAGTACCCTGTCAGCACGCGCATGGCTGCGTCCTCGATCTGCTGCTGGGTGATCTGACCGGCGTCGAGGGCTGGCTGGAGGTTCTGCGGCGAGAAATAGTTGGGAGCATTCAGCTCCATGTCGAGTCCGTTGACCAGTGACGCGACCGTGGAGTGCACCGCTCCGAAGTCCGAGACGACGAAGCCATTGAAGCCGATGTCGTCCTTCAGGATCTCGTTGAGGATGGGGTTCTCGCAGGCATAGGTCCCGTTGACCTGGTTGTACGAGCACATGACCGCTTGAGGATCGCCGTCGTTGATGGCGATCTCGAACGGCAGGGAGTACACCTCGTGCAGAGCCCGGTCGGAGACGTTGGACGAACTCGTCTGGCGGTCGTACTCCTGCTCGTTGGCGACATAGTGCTTGACACCGGTCACGATCGGATTGGTGTTCATGCCCTGCAACTCGGATCCGGCCATGGTGCCGCTCAGCAGGGAATCCTCTCCCAAGTACTCGGGGGTACGTCCGGCCAGAGGGGTCCTGGCCGAGCTGACGCCCGGCGCCCAGATCCCGTTGAAGCCCATCTCATACGACTCTTGACCGAAGGCTGCTCCCTTGTCATAGGACAACTGCGTGTCCCAGCTGGAAGCCAAAGAGATGGGGGCGGGGTACAGGGTCGCCCCCGCGTGACGCACGACATCGGGGCCATCCGTGTAGATGACGGTGGGCGTACAGGGAAGGGCGGGCTCGTAGGTCGCGGGCCCTGCGCCCATCATGCCTCCCGCCCAATCAGTTTGGGAGGGCGTGCCGGCGGATTGCTCGTCGAGCCACCTCATGACCTGTCCCAGGGTCGAGGAGTCGATGAGCAGTTGGGCGCGTTCGGTCGGCGTCTTCGTCGTGTCCATCCATGGGCACTGGCCGAGGTCGAAAGCCGCTTGCGCGACGGGGGCGGTCAGACTGCTTATGCCAAGACAGAACGAGGCTGCTGCAGCCACTGCCAGGGGAACTGCGAATCGTTTCTTTTGCATCGTTTGTTTCCTTTCATGTGTCGATGCATGAAATCTGGATGTGAGCCCATGTGCGACGAAATGGTGGACATGGCTCGTGGATCTCGATGGCGCCACGGACGGGCGTGCTGGACGCGCTCCGATGCGGTGTCATCCTACCAATGCTCCTTTCTTATTGGCGGGCGGAGGATCGGGCGAGCCCGGAGGCACCAGATTGCCCCTGGGTCGGCCAGTCGGAACATGAAGATTGACCCGTTGAGGCGCGACCGGGTCCAGGTCGGCGGGGCGACACTCGCATCGAAGGTCGACCTCGCCCGCCCCGATCACATGATGGAAGCGCCCATCGGGCAGGTGGACCTGCGCGTCCACTCCGGTGGGCAGATCGAGGTGGAGATGGAAGTCGCCCCCCGTCCTGTGCCACTCGACGCCGACCATGCCATAGTCGGTGAGGTGGCTGGTCTTCGCCCAGGTGAGCCCACCCCCGACCGTGGGATCGACGATGACCGTGCGGTACCCCGGCGCCCCGGGGGCCAGGCCCGCGACACGGCGATGCAGGAAGTCGCAGACGGCCCCGAAAGCGTAATGGTTGAAGCTCGTCATCTCACCGGGATTGATCGACCCATCGGGCAGGAGCGCGTCCCAACGCTCCCAGATCGTGGTCGCCCCCATCGTGATCGGATAGAGCCAACTCGGGCATGTCTGGCATTCCAGAAGATGGTAGGCGTCATCCACACTGCCCGTGCGCACCAGGGCGTCACAGATCAGCGGTGTGCCGATGAAACCAGTCTTGATATGGTAGCCGACCTCCCACACTTTGTGGGCCAGACGCCGCCCCGCGACCTGGACCTGCTCCGGGTCCCCGAGCAGATCGAAGCAGATGGCCAAGGACAGCCCGGTCGGAGTGTCGGAGACCACCCGCCCCGACGGCGACACCCACTCCCGACAGAATCCCTGCCTCGCCCGATCGGCGACGAACGCGTAGTGGGCCTCGTCGCGCTCCATGCCCAGGATCGCGGCGGCGCGCGACAGAAGACGAGCCGTGTGGCAGTGGTACGCGGTGGCGATGAGGAAGCGGTCCGTGCGGGCGAGGTCGGGCGCCTCGGGAGGCGCCTCGGGATCGAGCCAGTCGCCCAATTGCTGCCCACCCGTCCACACGCCCGTGCCTGCCGTGAGGGCGTCGATCTGATCGACCCATGCCGTCATCGACTCGTACTGGCGGCGCAACAGTCCCGTGTCCCCCGTCTGCTCGTAGACCACCCAGGGGACGACCACAGCGGCGTCGCCCCATCCGGCCGTCGGGCCGACCGGGAAGCCGAGCTCCAGCCACGGGACGAAGTTCGGCACCGTGCCACAGTCGCGCTGGACGCACGCCAGATCGGCGAGCCAGTTCGACAACAAGCCCGAGCAGTCGAAGAGGTACCGCGCCGTCGGCGCGAAGATCTGGATGTCGCCCGTCCACCCGAGACGCTCGTCGCGCTGGGGACAGTCGGTGGGCAACGACGTGAAGTTGTCGCGCGTCGACCAGACCGTGTTCTCATGCAGGCGGTTGAGCAAGGGGTTGGAGCATTCGAACCAGCCGACCCGGGGCACGTCGGTATGGACGACCTCGGCGCGGATCTCGCCGACGTGGACCCGCTCGGGATCCGCGATCACGTCCGCGTACCGGAATCCGTGCACAGTGAAGGCCGGGGCGAAGTCGACGCCGTCACCCGCCCTCAACCGGACGGAGTCCTCCGACCGGGCGCGGCGCAGGGGCCGCGTCGCGAGGTCGTCGCCTTCCAGGACCTCAGCGTGGCGCACGGTCACGGTCGTGTCGGCCATGGCGGTGAGCGGCAGGTGGAGCCGACCGGCGATGTTCTGCCCGACATCGACGCGGATGCGGTCGCCGCGTCGGTCGCATAGCAGCGGCTCACGGACGTCCGTGACCCGCGTCACAGGCAGTTCGGCGGCGACGGGCCGCCCGGGGAACGCCGACACGCCCACCGTCTCGGCCAGGGGCCAGTCATGGTCATCGAATCCGGCCGTGGACCATCCTGGCTGCTCGTCGGCGCAGTCCCACGTCTCCCCTTCGTACAAGGCAGCAGCCGTGACCGGGCTCGGACCGATCCGCCAGGAGGCGTTGTGGAGAAGGTTGTGCCACTGGCCGTCCACACACGCGTCCAGTTGCGCGAGCACGGCGAGGTCGTCCCCATACGTGTCTTGGACGCCGCCGTTGAAGCCGAGGCGTCCCCTGTACCAGCCGTCCGCCACCGTGACGCCCAGGGCATTGACGCCGGGGTGGACGGCGCTGGTCACGTCGTGGCCTCGGTACACGACCCGATGGTGGTAGTCGGTCCACCCCGGGCATAGCAAGGAGTCGTCGAGGACCGCGCCATTGAGTTCGGCCACGTAGACCCCGTGCCCCGTGAGATACAGGCGGACCGCCGTGGCGCCCGCGGGCGCCTGGAACTCCACGCGCCCCCGTACCGCCCCACGCACAGCCAAGGCCGGATCTCGGGGCGCCGGACGCCGGTCGAGCACGACCCACGGCGAGCTCCAGTCGTCGTCGCGCAGCAGACCCGCCTCCCCGTCCTGCCACGGCGACCAGTCGCCGGGGGCCGGGCGAGAACCCCATACCCGCACACGCCACGCGAATCCCTGCCGAGACGACAGATCAGGAAACGGCCATGGGATCCATGCGGACTCCGGCGACTCGACCTGATCGGTGGTGGCGTGGGCGCCGTGAGTCCTCATCTGGATCTCGTACCCCGTCTGCGCTTCACCGGGATCGCCAGCAGCGGTCCATGTCAGTCGCGGACACGGCGTGCCCAGGCATGAACGATTGGCGCCATACTCGATGGTCTGATTCAGGACACGCATGAGGGCTCCTTTCCCACTATCCCTTGATCGCTCCAGCCGTCATGCCCTTCATCACCCGCTGGTTGAGGAAGAGGTAGAGGACGAGAGTGATCAGGACATTGACGCAGATGGCCGCCATCGTCGGCCCGTACTGGACCGAGCCGAACCGGCCTTGGAAGGACAGCAGACCGACCTGGACGGTCGCCAATTCGTTGTGCCCGGACCCCGAGGTGAACGTCATGGCGAGCAACAGGTCGTTCCACAGGAAGAAGAACTGCACCAGGCCGACCGTGAAGATGGCGTTGGTCATCATGGGGAAGGCGACCGACCAGAAGCTGCGCAACAGGGACGCGCCGTCGATGGTCGCCGCTTCGAACAGTTCCCTCGGGATGGCACGGAAGTAGGTCGCCATCATGAACACCGTCAGGGGAAGCCCCGTCGCCGTGTAGGTGACGACCAAGGGCCACATCGTGCCGGTGAGATGGATCCGGAAATACACGGTGAACAGGGGAAGCAGGATCATCTGCGACGGGATCATGATCCCGCCCAAGAACAGCAACAGGACGGTGTTGCGCCCTTTCCAGACCATCACTTCGAGCGCGAATCCCGCCGCCACCCCGAAGACGATGATCAGGGCGAGCGAGGGGAAGACCGCGATCACCGAGTTGAGAAGGTTGCGGGAGATCCCCGCTTGCCACGCTGTGGCGTAGTTGGCGAAGTTCGCCCAGTTCTGCGGCAGAGCCCAGGTGGGGCGGTTCATGAACTCGGACTGAGTCTTGAGAGAGCCGAGGAGCAGCCACACGAGTGGATAGATCTCGACCACGAGCAGGACGATCGTGATGAGCGCCAGCGGCAGACGACGGACGCGTCCCCTCCACGCCGCGTGCGGACGGGAGCGTCGGCGAGACTCGGCGGCGGTCAGGGTGATCGATGTGGTCGGGGTGGTCGCGGTGCTCATGCGGTCAGATCCTTTCGGGAGCTGCGGAAGATCACGAGAGTGACCAGCAGGCACATGATCGTCAGCGTCAAGGCGATCGTGGACCCGTACCCGTACTTGCCGTACGCGAACGACGTTTGGTACATGTACAAGGTCAGGGGCGTCGTCTGCTGTCCGGGCCCGCCGCCGGTGAGGGCGTAGATCGAGTCGAAGACCTTCAGCGTGCCGTTGATCGAGAAGATGACGGCGGAGACCACGACCGGCCAGCTCAGTGGCAGCACGATGTTCCGCGCGAGGCGCCATCCCGACGCCCCGTCCAGACGAGCGGATTCGATGACGTCGTCGGGGATGTCGACCAGACCCGCGTAGAGCAGCACGCCGTAGAAGCCCATGGACCTCCAGATGTCCATGGCCGCGATGACGATGAACGCGTTGGAACCGGATCCGAACCAGTTCATCGCGTGGATCCCCAGGGCTTGCAGCAAAGAATTGACAGGGCCCACCGTGGGAGCGATCTCGAAGAGCTTCGAGAAGAGCAGCGAGACGGCCACCGTGGGCAGGACGACGGGGAAGAAGGTCAAGGTGCGGATGATGCTGCTGGCGCGTTTGAGGTAGAACACGTACAGCAGGGCCAGGAGGTACCCCAGGAGGACCTGGCCGACGGTGATGGTGACGGCATACTTCACCGTGAACAGGATCGCTTGTCCGGCTTTCCTGTCATGGAAGACCGCGGTGAAATTGCTCAGACCCGTGTACGTGAATCCCCGGATGAGGCTGCCGTCGAAGAAGGTGTACCCCAGCGACCACACCATGGGGACGAGCATGGCGAGCGTGTACGTGAGCAATGCCGGAGCCAACAAGATGATGATCGTCTTGCGGTCTGAGAATACACGTTTCACTGGTCAGCTCCTTTGCCTGACTCGTGGGGCGCGGGGTCATGCGATGCCCCTCGGCCGGGTCTGGGCCGGATGGAGGATCCGACCCAGACCCAGACGAGGTGGTTTATGTCGTGCGCTTCCGATCAGCCGAGGTCGGCTTGGACGGCGGCCATGAAGTCGGCGCCAGACATCGTGCCTTCCGCGAGAGGACCGGCGTCGTTCTGCGAGGTCGTCGTCGCTTCGGCGGAGAACTTCGCCTCGAACCACAGCACAGAGCTAGGCGCGGACGCCATGATCTGCTGAACCTGTTGAGTCAGGGCCGGCAGATTGGAGATGGTCTGATTCACGGCGAAGCCGGAGATCACACCCTTCTCGCTCAGGGATGTGTACCCATAGTTGTCCGCGATGCACTTCAACCAGGCCTGAGACCCAGGACCGTAGGCGGCCTTGCTCATCATCAACGGCATGCCAGCGTTGGCTGGGATCTGATCATGGGATCCCGTGCCACCCGTGACGTCGGGGAAGGGAAGGAATCCGATGTTGTCAGCGCCGATCTGGTTCTCGTCAGTGTTGTTGAAGTCGCCGAGCGCCCAGGAGCCCATGTAATAGAACGCCGCCTGTCCCGTGAGGAAGGTGTTCATGGCCGTGGCGTAATCGATGGACGTCGGCGCCGTGCCGAAGTATCCCGCCTTGCCCCACGCGCTGACGGCGTCCGCGCCTGCGACGTACGCGGCGTCGGTCAGCTTGGCGGTTCCAGCGGCGACCTTGTCCATGGCGTCAGGACCCAGGCTTCGGAAGATGTAGTTGCCGACCAGACGGGTGACGTTCCATCCATCCCCGCCCTTGCCGGCGACGGACCACGGCTGCACCCCAGCGGCGAGCAGAGTCGCATTGGCTTGGGTGAACTGGTCCCAGGTGGTGGGCGCGGTGATGTTGTTGTCGGACAGGATCTTCTTGTTGTACCACACGCCTTCGATGTTGAACTCGTTGGGCAATCCGATCAGGTTCCCGTCATAGAGGGATTGGACCACGGACGCCGCCGCGGGCAAGAGGGCGTTCGGGGATCCGACATCGCTGAGCGCCTGTTTGAAATCGACCAGGTCTCCGGCGGTGTTCAACTCGACCGCGAGCGCCGGCGCGTTGGGCCCCACCAAGAGGTTGGGCAGAGCGTTCTGCCCGGCCAGCAGTTGGAGTTGCTGGTCGTACTGGGCCTGCGCGTACGCAGAGGCGTTGAGAGGGTAATTCGCGACCGTGCTGGCACATGCGCCGGATTGCAGGCTGGTCAGGACATCCTTGACCGTCGTGTTCTCGTTCAGGCCGAGGAACGCGAATTGGGTCGTGGTGGGGGCACTCGTGGTGGTGGTGGGCGACCCACCGGAGCTGCAGGCGGCTAGGGAGAGGGCGAGCGCCACGGACGCGCCGACGGCGACCAGGCGGACATGGGAAAAGGTCAGATGTTGCATAGTTCCTCCTCGAACATGGCTTCAAATGAAGCGCTTCAATACACATCCTAGACAGGCGCACTTCATAGATGCAAGTATCACTGAGCAAGCGTTACGGAATCGTTATGCTTGCTCAGTGCTAGCTACCGGCGTCGGGAGGAATCACGGACGACGAGGTGCGGTTCGAGCATCACCTGCCGATGGACGTGGGAGTCCGCCTGGGTCATCTCCTCGATCAAGAGCTCCGCCGCCGCACGCCCCATCTCCAGCCCTGGCTGAGCCATGGTCGACAAGGGAATTAAAGCGTTCCAACTCGACCTGTTGTCGTCATACCCGATGATGGCGATGTCATGGGGGAACCGCAGGGCCGAGGATGTCATCACGGCGCCGATGATCCCATTGGCAACGAGATCGGCGCCTGCGATGATCCCATCCGGACGTCTCTCCGGCTTACGGTCAAGGATCCGCTGGCCGATGGCCACACCGTCCTCGACCCGTACCTCATGCGTGGGGATCAGCTCCAATTGAACCGCTCCAGCCGTCTCTGAGACCGCGCGGACGGCGCCCAGGTAACGCTGCTGCAGCGGCGGCCACGAGTCGATGTACCCCGCGAAGGCCAGGCGTCGGCACCCTTGCTCGAGCAGGTGGCGAGCAGCCATGTACCCGCCATGCTCGTCATTGGCCAGAACAGCGCATTGGTTCGCCGCAGGCGGGGACGCGTTGAGGAGCACGATCGGCTGGCCACGTTGACGGATCTGCTCCATGCCCGACAACAGATGCGGCATCGGGGCGAACAGGAGACCGGCGGCCGGGAGTTGGCGGAACAAGTCGAGATAGGTCGACTGACGCTCGACGTCCATGCCCGAGTTGGCCAAGAGGATCGAGTACCCCGACTTCGCCGCGACCGCCTCCGCGCCTGCGGACATGTCGAGGAAGATGGTGTTGGCGAGATTGAGAGCGATGAAGCCGACCACGGTGGAACTGCCCGCCGCCAGGGACTGCGCGGTGGCGTTGCGCACGAAGCCCAGATCGTCGATGACCTGCCGTATGCGCTGCAACGTGTCGGGGTGGACACGATCCGGATGATTGAGCGCGTTGGACACCGTCCCCAACGAGACGCCAGCCGCTGTCGCGACGTCGCTCATCCGGGGAATGTCGTGGGAACGAATCGACGTTTGCGCCACGGTGCTTCCTTCAGTGTCCGGCTCTCCACCCGCCCTGCGTCGCCGACACGGGGTCCCCGTGAGGGCCGTACGGCGAACTCACAGCTATCTTAACCCGGACGGGGATCCGACTCGCGCACGACACTATGCCGAAAAAGAAGATGGGCTTGTCTAGACTGAGAGTCGTGGCCCAATCCGAGATGTCCGTCGACGCTGGGGGCGTGCCCGATCCTGTGGGATCCCTCGACACGCGCGGCTCCGGCCCGCTCATCCCACGGGTCCTGACCCTGCTCTTGAGCGCGGCCGCCCTGCTGACCATCGCCCAGCGCATCCATGGGGTCTCCTCGCTCATCGCGGCGGCCTTCATGGCGCTCAACCTGATCATCGTCGTCTTCCCCATCCAACACGCCCTCGCCCGCCGCCTGCCGCGCTGGGTCGCGTCGCTGGTCGCCGGGGTGGCGGCCCTGGGAATCCTCGTGGGCCTGATCTGGTCCTTCGTGTGGGGGATCGCCCGACTGATCCAACAGCTACCGGCGTACTCTGGCCCCTTCAACGCCGCCTTGTCCCGCCTGACGGACCTCGCCGACCAGTACGGCCTCGACACCAATCAGGTCGTCGACATGGCCGTCGAGCAGCTACGAGGCATCAGCATCACGTCCATCGTGTCCACCTTGAGCGGCATCGCTTCCTCGGTGACCTCCGGCGTGACGCTGCTGGCGACCATCGTCCTCCTCCTCGTCTTCATGGTCGTCGACTCGACCGGGTTCTCGGACCGGATGCTGCGCCTCGGGGAACGCCACAATCCCCGCCTGGCGTGGGCTTTGGCCTCGTTCGCCCGTGGCACGCGCAAGTACTGGGTGGTGGCCACCGTCTTCGGGCTCGTGATCGCCGTGCTCGACTGGGGGCTGCTCGTCGCGCTGGGGGTTCCCCTGGCCCTCGTGTGGCTGATCCTCAGCTTCGTCACCAATTACATCCCGAACGTCGGCTTCGTCCTCGGCTTGATCCCGCCCACGATCATGGCGCTGCTCGAGAACGGGACGTGGACGGCCGTCTGGGTGGTCGTCGGTTATTGGGTGATGGACACGGCGATCAAGACCATCTTCCTGCCGAAGGTGACCGGCGACGCGGTGGGCATCACTCCCACCACAGCCGTGCTGTCCCTGCTCGTCTGGGTCGGCATCCTCGGTCCCCTCGGCGCCCTCCTGGCGATCCCTGCGACCCTGTTCGTCAAAGCGCTGCTGATCGACATCGACCCGCGTACCCAATGGCTCAACACCTTCATCGCGGCCGACCCGGCCACAGCCGAGCATGATCCTTTGTTGGTGTCATCCTGGAAGACGCGCACGCGGAGCCGTCGCCGGTCCTCGACGTCTGCCCCAGAATAGACGCCCGGGTCGCCGGGCGGGACTCACAGAAGGTCGTGGATCATCACCGTCTGAGCGCGCCCCGGCCCCACGCCGATGCCGGAGATCCGCACGCCGATGAGCTCTTGCAGCCTGTTCACGTACGCCTTCGTGGTCGCGGGGAAGTCGTCGAAGGAGCGGGCCTGGGAGATGTCCTCGGTCCACCCGTCCATGTACTCATAGATCGGCGTGGCGTGGTGGAGGTCCGTCTGCGTGATCGGCATGGTGTCGTGCCGGGTCCCGAACACGTCGTACCCGACCACGATCGGGATCTTCTCCCACCCGGTGAGCACGTCCAACTTGGTCAAGAAGATGTCTGTGACGGCGTTGACCCGCGCCGCCTGGTTCACCACCAAGGCGTCGAACCATCCGCACCGACGCGGGCGGCCCGTGGTCGTGCCGTACTCCCCGCCGTCCCGGCGCAGCTTCTCGCCCGTCTCGTCGAGGAGCTCAGCCGGGAAGGGGCCTTCGCCCACACGGGTGGTGTACGCCTTGGCGATCCCGATGACGCGGTTGATCCGTGTCGGGCCCACGCCGGCGCCGATGCAGGCGCCCGCCGCGATCGGCGAGGACGAGGTGACGTACGGGTACGTGCCGAAGTCCACGTCGAGGTGGTGGGCCTGGGCGCCCTCGAAGAGGACGACCTTGCCGGCGTCGAGCGCGTCGTTGAGGACGGCCGACGTGTCGGTCATCATCGGTTTGACCCTGTCGGCCCACATCAGCAACTCCTCGCTGACCTGGTCCGCTGAGATGGCCGGACGGTTGTAGACCTTCACCAACAAGGCGTTCTTCTGCTCCAAGGACGCGGAGACCTTCTGGCGCAGGATGGACTCGTCGAAGAGGTCCTGGACCCTGATGCCCATGCGATTCACCTTGTCAGCGTACGCGGGCCCGACGCCGCGTCCCGTGGTGCCGATCTTCCGCTTGCCCAGGAACCGCTCCGTCACACGGTCGAGCACGCGATGGTAGGACGTGATGATGTGCGCGTTGGCGGAGATGATCACCCGGTCGGCGTTGACCCCACGAGCCATCAAACCGTCGATCTCCTCGAAGAGCACGGCGAGGTCGATGACCACCCCGTTGCCGATCACCGGAATGCAATTCTCATTCAAAATACCGGATGGGAGGAGGTGGAGCGCGTACGACTCCTGCCCGACGACCACCGTGTGTCCGGCGTTGTTCCCCCCGGAATAGCGCACGACGTAGTCGACCCTCTCCCCCAACTGGTCGGTCGCTTTACCCTTGCCCTCGTCTCCCCACTGCGTGCCGACGATGACGATGCCTGCCATGATGACCTCTCCTTTGGCCCCCGTAGCGCGGGGGCAACCCGACCTATTCTATTCCAGGTTGGGACGCGCGTCGTCGGCGGCCATGGTCCTCACGTCTGATGAGGGGCGTGCGGGGCTGTGGTCACGTGGGTCAGGGATTTGATGGAGTGCTCCAGATGCCAGGTGAGGAAAGCGCGCACCAAGCCCGACGCCTCATCGATCCTGTCGCCGGGCACATCTGCCGTGGCGGGCCAGTCGCCGGTCGACAAGGCCTGGAGGTAGGCGCTGGTCGCGGGCGAGAGGGCCGCCGAGCCCGGGGGACGGCAGCGGGCGCAGACCATTCCGCCGGAGGCAGGGTGGAAGTACGGATGGGGACCCTCGGCCCCGCACAGAGCGCACATCTGTAGCTGCGGCGCGTACCCCGCCAGACTCGACGCCCGCAGGATGTACGAGTCGAGGATCATCGCCGGTGGCCGCGTGCCGTCCACCGTGCCCTCCCCGAGCGCTCGCAGGGCGCCGACCAAGAGGAAGTAGAACCGCATCGCGGGGGCCCCCTCTTCGGGGAGCAGCTTGTCCGCGACCTCGACCATCACCTCGGCGGATGTGTATCTGGCGTAGTCATCGAGGAAATCCTTGCCGAAGAGCGTCTTGGACACCACCGAGGTGAAATAGTCCAGACCGCGCCCCTCGCGAATCTGGAGGTCCACCTGGGCGAAGGGCTCCAACCGGGCGCCGAACTTCGAGGAGGTGCGACGGACGCCCTTGGCCACGCCGCGTAGCTTGCCGTGGTTGCGCGTCAAGATGGTGATGATGCGGTCAGCCTCGCCCAGACGATGAGTGCGCAACACGACACCCTCATCGTTGTAGGTTCCCATCTCGTCTCCTCATGTCGTGACCGGCCCTGGGATGGCCGCCTGGGATGGCCGCCTCGGGCGTCGACCCAGGATGTCGGCCCAGGATGCCCGCCCGGGGCGTCGGCAGTAGGATCGCTACTATGGTCCCAGGTTACATCCACCCCGCCAAACGCCCGCCGTCGCAGCACCCGTCCGGGGCGCGCCCCCCGCAGGTGGCGGATGTGCCGAGCCATGTCGCCATCGTCATGGACGGCAACGGACGCTGGGCCAAGCAACGCGGACTGCCACGCACGGACGGTCACGAACGTGGGGAGGCCGCCCTCTTCGACGTCATCGAGGGCGCCATCGAGGCGGGGGTACGGTACCTGACGGTGTACGCCTTCTCCACGGAGAACTGGAAACGCTCGCCCGCCGAGGTCCATTGGCTCATGGGCTTCAACCGTGACACCATCCACCGCCGTCGTGAGGACCTCGACGCTCTGGGCGTACGGATACGCTGGGCAGGACGTAAACCAAAGTTGTGGGCTTCGGTCATCCGGGAACTCCAGGAGGCCGAGGAGATCACCCGGTCCAACTCGACCCTCACCTTGCAGTTCTGCGTCAACTACGGAGGTCGCGCCGAGATCGCCGACGCGGCCCGCGAGATCGCACGGGCGGCCGCCGCGGGCGACCTCGACCCTGAGCGGATCACGGAGTCGCGGTTCGCCAAGTTCCTGTACTGCCCCGACGTCCCCGACGTCGACTTGTTCATCCGCTCCTCCGGCGAACAACGCACCTCCAACTTCCTCGTCTGGCAGTGCGCGTACGCCGAGATGGTCTTCCTCGACCGCTTGTGGCCGGACTTCGATCGCCGGGACCTGTGGCACGCCATCGAACTGTACGCCGACCGAGAACGCCGCTTCGGGAGCGCTTGACGAGCACCACACCCACCACCACACCCACCACCGCACCCCCATTCCATGGCAACACTCAACACCAACGCCGTGGGGCGTCGTCGCACGCCATAAACTGACATCGGAGGAAGGAGTCATCATGACCACCTACGCGATCATCGGCTGCGGGCATCGGGCCCAGATGTACGTCGACGCCATCTGCGGACCGCACAAAGACCGGGCCGCCCTGGTCGCCATGGTCGACGTGAATCCCGGACGCGTCAAGGTCCACAAAACGATCATGGCCGACGAGCGGGGGTACGACACCTCCGGGATCCTCACCGGCGGGCCCGACGACCTGGAATCGATCCTCGCCCGGTCCGGCGCCGAGCGGGTCATCGTCACCTCCCCCGACTACACCCACGCCGACATGATCTGCCGCAGCCTGAGGGCGGGGACGGACGTGATCACCGAGAAACCGCTGACCATCGACGCCGCGTCGGTCCACGCCATCGCCGACGCCGTGCAGGCGACCAGGCGCCACGTAGTCGTCACCTTCAACTACCGGTACTCCCCGCGCAACTCCGCCCTGAAAGAGGTCATCCAATCGGGCGAGATCGGCGAGGTCACCTCGGTCGCCTTCGAGTGGGTGCTGGACACCGCCCACGGCGCGGACTATTTCCGGCGTTGGCATCGCGACAAGACCAACAGCGGCGGTCTGCTCATCCACAAGGCGTCCCACCACTTCGACCTCGTCAACTGGTGGATCGACGACATCCCCACCCGGGTCTACGCCTCGGGCGGGGTGAGATTCTACGGATCCGAATCTTCCACGGCTCGCCGCCTGCCACCCCATTCTCCGCGCGGCACCCACGACGGACCCCATCTCCCCTTCGAGTTGGACCTCCGCGACGACCCGATTCTCAAGGCCCTGTACCTCGACCAGGAGCACTACGACGGCTACCTCCGCGACCGTGACGTCTTCGGCCCCGGGGTCACCACCGAGGACAACGCCTCCCTCGTCGTGGATTACCGCAAGGGTCCCAGCATGTCGTACTCCCTCAACGCCCACAGCCCCTGGGAGGGATACCGGGTCTGCGTGAACGGTACGCAAGGACGTGCCGAACTGACGGTGGTGGAGCGTTCGGCGGTGCTGTTCCAGGACGACAAGGTCGAGGTCATCGACCCCAGCTACCGTGGCGCCGGTGCCGACGCCGACACGACGGTGCGCCCTGTCGGCGAGCACCTGATCGTCCAGAAGCATTTCGCCGTCGCCGAGGAGCGCCCCATTCTGGACGCCGGTCCGAGCGCCCATGGCGGTGGCGACCACCGTTTGTTGGCCGACATCTTCGTCGGCCCGGACGAGGACCCGCTGGGTCGTCCGTCCGACTGGGTCGACGGTGCACGGGCCGTCGCCGTAGGCATCTGCGCCAACCTGTCCCTGGCCGAGGGACGCGCGGTCACCCCCGAAGAACTGCGCCTGCCCCTGGACAGGGTCGGGGACGCAGAGTAGGCACGTGCCCACGCCAGGTCACCCGTGCCCATATGTCACAATGGACGCATGACCCGGTACATCATCGACGTGCGCACCCGCGAGGAGTACGCCAACCGCCACCTCGAGGGCGCGATCAACATCGACTTCAACGGCCCGCTGTTCGTGTCGGACATCTCCTGCTTCGAGAAAGACGCCGAGTTCATCGTCTACTGCAACGGCGGAGGCCGTGCCGGACGTGCCGCCACCCAGATGCGGACACTGGGCTTCACGGACGTGACCGGTTACGGCATCATGGGCGCCTCGGCCGCGACCGGCGTTCCGGTGATGTACGGCGCCTGAGGTCCCGCCGCGGAGCGATCCGGGACCCTGACCGACCCAGACCGACCCTGACTGACCAGACAGGCCCCAGACGCCCTGTGCGCTGTTTTGTACGATTCAGCGCAATACCATAAGCTATCATCATGAAACTCATGACGATCTCCGATGCGCGTGCCAGCTTGGCAGAGGTGGTCGACCAGGTCCGTGTGGGCGGTGAGCCCATCTACCTGACACGCCGGGACCAGCCAGTGGCCGTGGTGGTCGACGTCTCGTACTTCACCGAATTGCTTCGGGTGGAGTTGCCCGAAAAATCCGTCCCCGCCCCGCAGGAGCTGGAACGCCGGCTGGCCGCCATGGAAGGCGGAGCGGCCGAGTTCGCGGACTGGGCAGCGCCTGGCGCGCGACATCCCGCCAGCGCATCCGACCTCTATGCGAGCAGGGCGACATGACCACCGAGTCGGTCGACACCAACGTCCTTCTCCGTGCCGCCATCGATCTCGGGGATGAGCAGACACGCCGAGCGCGCGTGCTCCTGGCCGACCCCGACCGTCGTTTTCTCGTCAGTCTTCTCGTCATCGCGGAGTTCGTGCATGCCCTGACAAGCCATTACGCCATGACTCGGCCCCAGGCCGCCGCCATCGTCGGGTGGGTCATGGACATCGAGTCCGTCATCTGCCCCCGAGATCTGATCGCATCGAGCATGCGGCGGTACGTCGCGCACCCCAAGTTGTCGCTCGAGGACTGTCTCATCGCCGACCAGGCCCGCGCCTGTGACGCGACCCCTCTTTGGACCTTCGACGTCAAACTCGCTCGGCAACACCCCGTCGCCACGCTCGTGACGTGACGGCGCGGTGACGGCCGCGACCGGCGTGCCGGTGGCGTACGGCGCCTGAGGTCCCGTCCAGGGGATCGACCTCAGTGGAAGAAGTGCCGAGTCCCGGAGAAGTACAACGACACCCCGGCCTGCTCGCAGGCGGTGATCATGTCATCGTCGTGGATCGAGCCGCCCGGCTCGACGATGGCCCGGACCCCGGCGTCGAACAGCAACTGGGGGCCGTCCGTGAAGGGGAAGAAGGCGTCCGAGGCTGCGACTGAACCGGCGGCCCGCTCCCCCGCGCGCTCGACAGCCAGACGGCAGGAGTCCACCCGGTTGACCTGACCCATGCCCACGCCGACCGACGCCTGGTCGTGGGCCAGCAGGATGGCGTTGGACTTGACCGCACGCACGGCCCTCCACGCGAACTCCAGGTCCGCCAGGGTGGCCGCGTCCACAGCCGGTCCGGCTTTGAGCTCCCAGTGAGCGGGATCGTCCCCGGCGGCGTCGATCAGGTCGGGGTCCTGGACGAGGACGCCGCCCGAGATCGGGCGCACCTCGTGGGGGGCGGGCGCATAGGGGCCGGCGACCAGGATCCGCAGGTTCTTCTTCTTCTGCAGCTGGGCCAAGGCGTCGGCCTCGTACCCCGGCGCGACGATGACCTCGGTGAAGATCTCCTTCAACCCGAGCGCCATCTCCATGGTGACCTCCCGGTTGGCCGCCACGACGCCCCCGTACGCGGACAGGGGGTCGCAGGCGTGGGCCTTGCGATGGGCCTCCGCGATGGTCTCGCCCGACGCGATCCCGCACGGGTTGGCGTGCTTGATGATGGCCACCGTGGGCGCGTCGAAGTCATAGCAGGCTCGGTACGCCGCTTCCGTGTCGGTGTAGTTGTTGAAGCTCATCTCCTTGCCGCCGAGCTGGGTGGCCTCGGCGAGTCCGCCGCCGGCCACGTACAGAGCCGCGGCTTGGTGGGAGTTCTCGCCGTACCTCAGCGGATGGGCGAGGCTGTACGTCTGGCCGATCCAGTCGGACCACGCCTGGTCGGAGGGGAAGACCTCCGTCATCCATGTCGCGACGGCGACGTCGTAGGTCGCCGTGTGGATGAAAGCCCGCTTGGCGAGCTGTTGGCGTTGCGCCAGGGTGAAACCGCCAGCGTCGAGGGCGTCGAGCACCTGGGCGTACTGGTCCGGGGAAGTGACCACGGCCACGCTCGGGTGGTTCTTCGCCGCCGCGCGCACCATGCTCGGCCCGCCGATGTCGATCTGTTCGACGCACTGGTCCTGGTCGGCGCCCGACGCGACCGTGTCCGTGAATGGGTACAGGTTGGACACGACGAGGTCGAAGGGGGCCACCCCCATGTCGCGCAACTGGTCCACATGGGAGGGCAGGCGCCGGTCGGCGAGGATCCCGGCATGGATCTTCGGGTGCAGGGTCTTCACCCTCCCGTCCAGGCACTCCTGGAACCCGGTCACCTCCTCCACCGGCACGACCGGCACACCGGCGTCGGCCAGCATGGACGCCGTCGAGCCGGTGGAGACGATCTCCACACCATGCCCGGCCAGGGCGCGCCCGAGATCCGCCAGCCCCGTCTTGTCGTACACGCTCACCAGAGCCCGTCGAATCACGATTCGATCACTCATGATCATCCTTCCATCCCTTGACGACATCAACGAGAAGTCGTCTCTCTACTTGTTTAATCCGTTCGTGCAACGTCTCCTCGTCGTCGCCGGGGAGCACTGCCACCGCCTCCTGGGCGATGATCGGTCCGGTGTCGACGCCTTCATCGACCGCGAACACCGTGCACCCCGTGACTTTCACCCCGGCCTCCAGAGCGTCGCGTACCGCGTGCGCGCCAGGAAAACTGGGCAGCAGCGCCGGGTGCGTGTTGATGAGCCGCCCAGAGAAGCGGGACAGGAAGGCGCTCCCCACCAGCTTCATGAAGCCGGCCGAGATGACCAGGTCAGGGTCGAAGGACGCGACGAGGTCGGTCAACTCTCGGTCCCACTCGTCACGGTCTCCGCCTCTGGCGAGGGGATGGACGAACGTGGGAATCCCTGCGGACTCGGCCCTGACAAGGCCTTCCGCCTGTCGATCCGCCCCGACGGCGACCACCTCGGCGGGCACGCCGCCATGGCTGATGGAATCGAGGAGGGCTTGGAGGAGGGTGCCCGTCCCTGAGATCAAGACAACGCAACGCAGAGGCACAGGGATAACTGTACTAAAGAGCGCGGCCGGTCGGCGTACTCGGGAGCACAGAAACCCCCACGGCCTCAGCCGCGCGAGCAAGACGGTTGTCCAAGGTCGCCAATGGCACGCCGAGAGTCATGGCCACATCCAGATAGGCCGCGTCATACGCGGTCAAGCCCGACGACGCCGCCAATTCCAGAACGCGAGCCATGTCCATTCCTGCCTGCTCCACGCGCAGGTTGAGTTGGCCCAGAAGCGTTAACAGATGTGTGGCCGCCGCTTTGTCCAGCCTCTCTCTTCGTACAGCAGTCAGCACAGCGTTGCTGACCTCGTATTGCCACAAGGATGGCACGACGCCACCTTCTTCACATACCCGATCGAGCAACTCCTCAGTGGCCGGCGTCCCTTCGTCCTCGAAGACCCAGGCCAACGTCACCGACGTGTCAACAACGATACTCACCAGCGGCGCCCCTCCGCCACGAGATCGGCTGCTGTCACACCGTCCAGGCACAGTCCCTGACGCGCCTGTCGCAACTGCGCCGCGGCAGCGCCAGGCGTCATCTGAGTCGGAGGGACGAGTCTGGCCACTTCACGTCCATGTTTGGTGATCGCGTAGGTACGTCCGGCAGCCACCTCATCCAAAAGTCTGGCGAGATGCGTCTTGGCCTCATAGGCGCCGATACTGATCGTCATAAAAATAGACTAGTCGCCGACCTGGTCGGATATCAAGAGTGTGCGGTCATACGACTGTCCCCAGACACAGCGTTTGGTCGCCGATCACCGCTCGCTGGCGTGGAAGTCGATGGCGGGTTGCTCGTCTTGGGGGACGACCCGTTGTGTGGGTTCAGCCGGGTCGGTTCCCTTCGGGTCGGCGTGGGCAGTAGTGCGAGTCTGCTCGGCGCCGTCCCGGGGGGCACGTTCCGTGGGCTCGTTCGAGGTTGTCTCTTCACCGGCGGTCGCCACGGGGGTGGAGGAAGCGGCATCGGAGCTCACACGACCCTTCGCATGCCGGGCACGCTCCAAGAATCCGGCCAACTTCGCGGATAGTCCCGGTCGGGCGGGCGTCTCGGGGGTACGGCCAGCCCCTCCGGCCTCTGGCGTACGCGTCTCGTCCATACCGGCGTCATCGTGGGTCGGCTCTGGCGCCGGTCGGGCGCTCATACGGGCAAGGACGGCGGTCAGGGTGGTCGTCTCACCCTTGCGTGGCGCAGGGTCGCCCGTCGTCGCTGATCGTGGACTGCCGTGGCCCGGCACGACGACCGTCTGACTGGACTCGCCACGAGGACCCGGCACGACGTTCGTCTGGCCATGTCCGCCACGGGGACCCGGCACGACGACCGTCTGACTGGACTCGCCACCCATATCGGGGTCGATCGTTGTGGCGTCGCGTCGCGGTCCGCCCTCAGGGCGCGGCCCAGCTGGGACCGTCGACTCGTCCCGACCCGCCGAGCCGCCGGGTCGCACCACCCTTGTCGTGTCACCGCTCTCGGCGACCGGCACACCTCGCTGGCCAGGAGGGTCCACCGTGCGCATGGCGGAGAACGTACGGTCGCTCCCACCCAGAGGTATCCCACGGATGCCCACGGTCTCCTGATCGGCCGGACCGGCGTCGGCGGATTCTGCGCCCCACCGGGCCCACCAGCGGGGATCGGCGTCCCCGACGGGACGGCGCACCAACCCGGCGATCAGTCCCGTGACCGCCCCGGCCAGGCCCATGAGACAGGGCGCGATGATCAGCAGCGGGGTCAACAAGGGCCCGATGTCCGCGAGACGGGACACCCCGAGGCTGCCTCGTGTGACGCCCGCCAAGGCGACCACAGCGAATCCCGACAGGACTCCCGACAACCCCCCGACGAGGGCGGTCTCGTCGAAGCGGGCCCTCGGGCGCGCCCGTAAGACCATGAGCGCCGACGTGGCGCCAGCGGCGACGGGGAAGATCAGCCAGCCCAACGTGCCCAGTGACGTGGTCCCCGAGGGCAGGGCTGCGGTGACCGGGAAAGCGGGGAGAAGCCCGACGTGGGACCCCATCAGCGAGACCACCGATCCGTCGCCCAAAGTGAACCCCGGCCCGAAGGACCAGGACATCGACCACACGACGATGGTGAGGGCGTAACAGAGCTGGACGAGGACCAGGACGATCCCCCCGGCCCATCCGGGATGCAATTGTTCAGTCATCGAGACGATTTGGTCACGATGCGAGATCAACCCGGCCAAGAAGACCACGACGCCACCGACGAGGGCGACCAGGACGGATGCCCCGATGGCACGAGGGACGGCCCGGCTCCACACCGGCCAGGCATGGAAGAAGTCCCACTTCATCCCTCGACGAGCGCCCACGAATCCCATGACGGCGGCGAGGGCGCCTGCCCCCACTGCGGCCCGCAGGCTGGACGGGTCGGTGACGAGGGAGGCGATAGTCACCACGACGACGTACGACCCGGTCAGCGTCCCGGTGACAGCCAGGACGCCCAGTCCGGGCTCCCGGTCGGCGCCGGATGACAGCCTCATCTGTTTCCCGGCGTAGCTCGCGACGCCGTGCAGGCCGAGGGCCACCAACGCCGTGATGACGAGGGGGACCAAGGTGATGCGCACCCCGCCGGACTGGAGCACTCCCCCATGGGCCAGCAGCCACACCTGGGTCGCGAACCGCAGTTCCGACCCGGAGGCGGCGCCGGTCGCAGCCAGGTGGGAGACCAGTGCCAGGGCGGTGATCAGCGCCCAACCTCCGAGAGCGCACACCCCCGCGCCGCCGATCGCGGCGATCCACCACGACATGGTGGCTTTACGCGCCGGGGCGGGTGGCTCATACGTCTCGACGGTGAGCCGAGATCCGAGGGAATCTTCGCGGGTCACTGTGCCATTCTTCCTGTCAGGGGTCCTCGTGACCCGGTTCCCACGCGCACCACCATCACATCCACGCCTAGAGCTTTTCTATGGGAGCGTGGATGACGGAGAGGAGCTTCACCCCGTACGACCCGAAGTCCACTTCGGCGCGCGCCTGGTCCCCGGACCCGGTGACTGCCTTCACCGTGCCCAGACCGAAGGTCGTGTGCAGGACTTGGTCTCCGGCGGCGAGGACGGGGGTCTTCTTCGGCCGGGCGGTGGTCGAGCGGCTCTGGAACGAGGTGGACGAGCCCATCGACGATCCTCGACTCGACCCGGCGGACGGGGACGACGTCGAGCGATGACCAGCGCTGGTCCGAGACGACACGTCCCAGGTCGCGACACGGTCCAGGCGGCGCCAGTCCATCAGGATCTCGGGGATCTCCGCCAAGAAGCGGCTGGGAGGGTTGTAGGACGGAGTGCCCCACATGGTGCGCACGGTCGCCCGGGTGATGTACAGGCGCTTGCGGGCCCGCGTCAGCCCCACGTACGCCAGGCGGCGCTCCTCCTCCATCTGGCTGGGATCGGAGTGGGTGCGCTCGTGCGGGAACAGACCGTCCTCGAAGCCGGTGACGAAGACGGTGTCGAACTCCAGCCCCTTGGCCGTGTGGAGGGTCATCAGGGTGACGGTGCCCTCGCCGACTCCGGGGATCTCGTCCGAGTCGGAGCTCAGCGCGATCCTCTCCAGGAAGGCGGCCAGGGAATCGTCGGGCTCGGGGGCGCCGAGCAGGCTCACCCCGTCCTCGAAAGAAGCCGTGTGGCCCGGGTCGTGGACCGCCTGCCCGGGAATCTCGAACAGCGTCGCCGCGGAGCCGGGGACCGCCTGAGAGGATCCGGACGCCCCTGGAGAGATCCACGCGGCGTCGTCCCCGGCGAGGGGGTCGTCGTCGTGGGTCAGTTCGTCGCCCGGAGTGATGTCGATCTCATGGGCCTGGCTGACGAACTCGCGCGCCACACGGATCAACTCGGCCAGGTTCTCCAGCCGGGTCTCGTCTTGGGGGTCGCCGGAGGACTTCAAGGACTCGACGTACCCCGACTGGTCGAGGATGGACGTGAGAACCTCATCGGCGGGCGCCCCCTCGGCCACCATGGCGCGATGCCGGGCCATCACCTCGGCGAAGTCGGTGAGCGGTGTGAGGGCACGGGCGCCCAGACCGGGGATGGACGAGGCCTGCTCCAGCGCCGTGGTCATGGGGATCGAGGCGGACCGAGCGTACGAGCGGACCACCTCCTCGGTGGTCGCGCCGATCCCACGCTTGGGCACGTTGAGGATGCGCTCGACGCTGACGTCGTCGGCCGGATTGGCCAGGGCGCGCAGGTACGCGATGGCGTCGCGCACCTCCCGACGTTCGTAGAACTTCACCCCGCCCACGATTTTGTACGGCAGTCCCATGCGAACGAAGACCTCTTCGATCGCGCGGGACTGGGCGTTGGTACGGTAGAAGACCGCCGTGTCGGAGTACCGCGACTCGCCGGCGGCCGACAGGCGTGCCACCTCGTCGGCGATGAACCGAGCCTCGTCGTGCTCGGTGTCGGCCACGTACCCCGTGATCTTCGCCCCTTCGCCGGCGTCCGTCCACAAGTTCTTCTCCGGGCGTCCCGTGTTGTTCTGGATGAGGGCGTTCGCCGCCGACAAGATGTTCTGGGTGGACCGGTAGTTCTGCTCCAACTGGATGGTCGCCGCGCCGGGGAAGTCCTGGTTGAAGTTGAGGATGTTCTGGATCGACGCGCCGCGGAAGGCGTAGATGGACTGGTCGGAGTCGCCCACCACCAGCAACTCGGGCGCGGCGAGGCCGTCGTCGCCCGCCGTGCACAGCAGGTGGATCATGACGTACTGCGCCTGGTTGGTGTCCTGGTACTCGTCGACCAGCACGTGCCGGAACCGGCGTCGGTAGTGGTCGCGCACCTGCGGGAAGTCGCGCAGGAGGTGCACGGTGGTCATGAGCAGATCATCGAAGTCCAGCGCCTCGGCTCGTCTCAGCCGCAACTGGTACTCGACGTACACCTCGGCGAAGAGGTCCTGAGGGAAGGAGGTGTTCATCTCCATCGCCTGCTCGGGACCGACGAGGGCGTTCTTCTGGTCGGAGATCCACGAGCGGATCATCCGCACCGGGAACTTCTTCTGGTCGATGTTCCTCTCTTTGAGGATGCTTCCGACCAGGCGCTTGGAATCCGCGTCGTCGTAGATCGAGAAGGACTTGGACATTCCCAATTTATCGATGTCCGCGCGCAGGATCCGCACGCATGCGCTGTGGAAGGTCGCCACCCACATGAACCGGGCCTGGTTGCCGACGAGGTCGTCGACGCGCTCGCGCATCTCGGCGGCGGCCTTGTTGGTGAAGGTGATGGCCAGAATCGATCCGGGATGGACGTTGCGGCGGCCGATGAGGTACGCGATCCGCCGGGTCAGCACTCGGGTCTTGCCCGAGCCGGCGCCGGCCACCACTAGGACGGGCGACCCCCAGTGGATCACGGCCTCGCGTTGGGGCGGGTTCAACCCGTCCAACAGGGGGTCTTGGTCGAAGTCCGCGGACACGGCCTGGGCGCGGGCGGGCGGCTGCGCCGGGAGGTACTCGGGGATGTCCTCGTCCGGCTCCACCTGGGGGTACGCATGGGTGTACGGAGGTGGCTCCACCTGGGGGTACGCATGGGTGTACGGGGGCGGCTCCACAGCGGGACTCGCGGGCGGCTGCGCCGAGGTGGCGAACAAGGACTCCACGTCGAAGGCGGAGAAGGTATCGTCGAACAGGTCATCCATGAGGCCACTAACTTTACGGCCCGTCGCAATGGACGGCCACAACCGACTCGTGCCATCCGGGAAGTCGATGTCCGTGGCCGTGCCCGGACCCGCCCACGCGGCGCGACTCAGGACCATCTGGGGACGGCATCAGGGACGGTCCAGGGTCCGGTGTCCTGTGTTCGCTGGCATAGGTCACGTACACTGGCAGGTATGGGAATTATTGCATTTCTGATCCTCGGCGCCATCGCCGGCATGGTGGCCCGCGCCCTCGTCCCTGGTCGGATCGGCGGTGGGCTCATCCCCGCCATCGTCTGCGGCGTCCTCGGCGCCGTTGTCGGCGGCTGGCTGTCCTCGAACTTCCTCCATGTGTCCCTCGGCACGTTCTGGGACCTGCGCACCTGGGTCATCTCCATCGCCGGATCGGCGTTGGTCCTGGTGGTGTGGGGCATGGTCACCGGTCGCGCCAAGTGACCCTCTGATCACCTCGGAAGAATCGGTCCCGCGGTCGCGCGGGGCCGATTTTTTTGGTCCCAGCCCAGGCTGCGGCTCACACCAGCTTGCGGTCGGTCGCCCAGCGGGTCAGTTGGTGTCGGTTCGACAATTGAAGCTTCCTCAAGACCGAGGACACATGGGTCTCCACGGTTTTCACCGAGATGAAGAGCTCACGCGCCACCTCGCGGTACGAGTACCCCCGCGCGATGAGACGCATCACCTCCTGCTCCCTGGTGGATAGCCGATCGAGGTCCTCGTCCACCGAGGTGACTTCGATCGACCCGGAGAACGCGTCGAGGACGAACCCCGCCAGCCGGGGCGAGAACACGGCGTCGCCCTCCGCCACGCGGCAGATGGCGTCGATCAGGTCGGGGCCGGAGATGGATTTGGTGACGTACCCACGCGCGCCGGCGCGGATGGTGCCGATGACGTCCTCGGCCGCGTCGGAGACCGACAACGCCAGGAACTTGGTCTGAGCCAGACCCACCTGGCGCATCACTTCCGCCCCTCCTCCGCCGGGCAGATGCACGTCCAGCAGGACGACGTCCGGCTGCTCGGCCCGGATGGCGGCCACCCCCGTGGCGACGTCCTCCCCCTCGCCCACCACATCGACGGCCGATGATATCTCAGTGCGCACCCCTGTGCGCAACATCGCATGGTCGTCCACGATGACGACTCGATAACGTCCAGAATCAGCCATCGACGGCTCCTTCCTCATTCATGGGCATCGCCACATGCACCTCGGTGCCCTCACCCGGCGTGGACCGGATGTCGACCTTGCCGCCGTACCGCGCCATCCGGTCGATGATGGACCGGCGGATGCCCATGCGCTGGGGGTCGACATCATCCATCCTAAATCCTCGTCCTCGGTCGCGGATGAACACCTCGGCACGCTCGGGTCGGATCTCGGCATAGACATCGACCTTGTCCGCCCCCGAGTGCTTCGCGGCGTTGAGGATCGCTTCCCGCGCGGCTCGCACCACGGCGTCGATCTCGACGGTCATCTCGTGGTCGCCCACCGTGACGAGTTCGACCGCGACGGGGTACGTCGCCTCGACCTCGGAGATGACATCCCTCAGGGCCGACTTGGCCGACTCGCCGTCGAGGCGTTCTCCGTACAGCCACTCGCGCAGTTCTTTCTCCTGGCTGCGGGCCAGTCCGGTGACAGCCTTGGGGTCTGAGGCGCGTTGTTGGATCACGGCCAAGGTCTGCAGGACCGAGTCGTGCAGGTGGGACGCCATGTCGGCGCGCGTCTGAGCGATCAGTTCCGCCTGTTTCTCCTCCTCGGAGCGGGCAGGGTGGACGACCCAGGGCAGCAGGACCACCCCGCAGGCGATCATCGCGGTCCCGGCGACGAAGAAGGTGTTGATCAGGTTCTCCGTTCCGGCGTCGACGTCGAGGACCAGCCCCGCCCAGGCGTGCGCTTGGACGAGGGCGCCGGCGGTCCAGGCGCACACGACGCCGAGGCAGACGGTCGCGATCTTGGCGCCTCGCGGCCAGGTGGTCTCCCTGCTCAGCCAGACCACCCCGATCCCGATCCCCACCACGCAGATGGGGATGGACTCCGTTCCCAGCACGGACGTGTCGTACAACCCGACCACGTACGCGATCCCGAGCCCCACGACACAGGATCCCACCCAGCCGATGACGCGCGGCCACACGGGCTTGCGGGCCACAGCGCGCAGCCCCTGGCGTTCGGCGGCGACCAGGCCGATGGGGACCTGCTTCTCTTCTTTGGGCATGAGCACCCACATCACGGCGTACGCGATGGCCCCCGAGAACTTCCAGAACGACGCCACCACGAAGGCCATGCGGAAGATCCACACAGGGATCCGCGAATGGGCGCTCAGGCCCGCGGCCACCCCGGCGACGAGGGCGCGATCCAGCACCCGGTAGGCGCGTGGCGGCTTGATCCCTGGAGTTTCGTTCACCTCATCAGCATGACACGCGTGAGCCGGTTCCACCACCGGCGCGCCCTTCGGGTCAGGGGAAAACTGGGGGAGTTCCTCATAGTGCAGACCCCCTCGCAGGGGGCATTCTTGTGGTGTGAGACCAACCACGCAGCTTCGCCGCAATATGGCCACCCGCAGAATCGCCGGTGTGGCCGCCGGGCTGTCCGATTTCTTCGGAATCGATGTCACGCTGATCCGGGCCCTGTTCATCCTCAGCGCCATCTTCACCGGCGGCGCCGGTCCCCTGATCTACCTTGTGCTGTGGATGGTCGTGCCCCGGTCGAGCAGCGGCCCCTTCTCGTCCGCCGCTCCCCCGCCTCGCCGCAGTCTGGGGTGGGTGATCGTGGTGGCGGCGCTGATCATGGGCGCTGCCGTGACCGCGTACGACCATCGCTCCTGGATCATCGCCATCGTCGTGGTGCTGATCGGTTTCTCGCTGTGGCGCAAACTCCGGGGCCGCCATTCGTGGAAGACCCGCAAGGAGTTCGAGGCGGCGCGCCTGGCCTGGCAGCGGCGCATGGACCAGCAGGCGACCCAGGCGACCCAGACCCCCAACCCCGGGCAGGACCCCTTCCACATCGGCTCCTTCTACCCCCAGGCGCCCCCGGACGGCACGTATCCCCCGTCAGGGTACGGGACCGGGGCCGGGTACGGGAATGGGTACGGGAGCGGGACCGTGTACGGGAATGGGACCGCGTATGGGTCAGGCTCCCCATACGGGACTGGGACCGGCTACGGGACCGGGGCTGGGTACGGGAGCGCTTCCACGTACGGTCCCGGCTCGCCCTACGAGACCGGCTCGACGGCCCCGACGCCGGACGCCGACCCGACTGATCCCACCAACCCGACCAACCCGACCAACCCCCACAACCCTGACTCAGGCTTTCAGATTCAGTGACCATCGAAAGGAAGAATCATGCCCACACGTCAACTCACTCGCTCGAAGACTAATCGCGTCCTTGGCGGCGTCGCCGGCGGCATCGCCGCCTTCACAGGCATCGACTCGGGCATCGTCCGCCTCGTGACAGCCCTGGTCGTCATCCTCACCGGCGTCGGCCCCATCCTGTACATCCTGGCGTGGATCATCCTCCCCGAGGAGGGAAGCTCCACCAGTGGCCTCGACTCGATCATCGCGGCCTTCAAGTCTCACTCCGGAAACAGCAATCCGAACCCTGGCGATCTTCGCTGATCACCAGATCGGAGCGGGAACGGCGTCCCATCTGTGGCGCCGTTCGTGCGTGGCGGCGCGTCCCGTCCCCGCGGGGGCGCCCACCGCTCAGTCGACTCGGCGGATGCGGATGCGGGCGGCGCGACGGCCGTCCATCTGGGTGACCGTCATCTCGACCGGCACCCCCTCCTCCTCGGCGTCTCGACGAAGTTCCGCCGTGGTGATCGTGGCGTCCAACGAGGGAAGTTCCCCTCGGATGGCGACCCAGAACCCGGCGAGCGTATCGTACGGTCCCTCCGGCAGGATCAAGCCGGTGAGGTCGTGGAACTGCTCCAGGGTGGTCAGCCCCTCGACTTCGATCTGGTCGGCCTCGGAGATGACCTGGGGCGCCTCCCGGTCGTACTCGTCCTGGATCTCGCCGACCAGTTCCTCGACCAAATCTTCCAGGGTGACGATCCCCGCCGTCCCGCCGTACTCGTCCCGGACGATGACCATGTGGGCGCCCTGACGACGCATCGAGGTGAGGGCGTGGACGACCTTGACCGTGTCCGGGATGGACATGATGGGTCGGGCCAAGTGGCGCAACGGCGTGCCACGGTCGGCTGGCGCGAGGTACATGAGATCGCGGATGTGCAGGAAGCCGACGATGTCGTCCACGGAGGACCCCGTGACGGGGAACCGTGAGTGCGTGGCGGACTCCAGGGCGCGCACCGCTTGATGCGCGGGCATGTTGCCGTCGAGGAACTCGGTCTCCGTGCGGGGGACCATGACCTCACGCAGACTGCGTTCGCCAGCGGCGAAGACCTCGTCGACGATCTCCCGTTCCTCCTCGGACAAGGAACTGGCCGTGGTCACCATCTCGCGCAACTCCTCCTCGGTGACCTCCTCCCTCGATGCCTTCGGGTCGCCGCCGACCAGGCGCAACACCAGGTTGGTCGAGTGGCCCAGGAACCAGATGAGGGGTTTGGTCAGCACGGCGATGACGTCGATGAACCCGGCCAGAGCCAGGGCGAACGTCTCGGCGCGTTGCATGGCCAGACGCTTGGCGGTCAACTCGCCGATGACGATGGAGAAGTACGAGATCACGACGGTCACCACGACCAGAGCGACCACGTAGGCCACCGAGGACGGCATCCCCAGGTTCGTCAGCGGCGTCACCAGGGAGCCGGACAGGGTCGCGGCGCCCAAGGAGGCCGACAGGAACCCCGAGAAGGTGATGCAGATCTGGATGGCGGACAGGAATCGGTTGGGATTGTGCGCGAGGGCGGCCACCCGGCGCCCCCGTGCCCCTTTGGTGGCGATCTGGCGCACCTGCGACTCCCTCAGGGAGACGAGAGCCATCTCAGCGGCGGAGAAGAGTCCGCCGACGAGGATGAAAAGTGCGATCAGGGCGATGTTCACCCACACAGTCGACACACTTTCTCTTCCGTCTGCCCGAGGGAGCCACAGTCACTGGTCACGCGAGCGCGACCGCCAGGTTCTCAGCGAGGGCGTCCATGAACTGGTCGGTGGTCAACCAGGGCTGGTCGGGGCCGATGAGCAGGGCGAGATCCTTGGTCATCTTGCCCTGATCCACCGTGTCCACGCACACCTTCTCCAGGGTCTCGGCGAACTCGATCACCTCGGGGGTGCCGTCGAGCTTGCCGCGGTGCTTCAGGCCGCCGGTCCACGCGAAGATGGACGCCACGGGGTTGGTGGAGGTCGGCTGGCCCTGCTGGTGCATGCGCCAGTGACGGGTCACCGTGCCGTGGGCGGCTTCCGCGAGAGCGGTACTTCCGTCCGGCGTGAGCAGGACGGAGGTCATCAGACCCAGCGAGCCGAAGCCCTGAGCCACGACATCGGACTGCACGTCGCCGTCGTAGTTCTTGCACGCCCACAGGTACCCGCCGGACCACTTCAGAGCGGCCGCCACCATGTCGTCGATGAGGCGGTGCTCGTATGTCAGGCCCTCGGCTTCGAACTGCGCCTGGAACTCGTCGGCGAAGATGCGCGCGAAGATGTCCTTGAAAGCGCCGTCATAGGCCTTGAGGATGGTGTTCTTCGTGGACAAGTACACCGGCACCTTGCGGTCCAGGGCGTACGCGAAGCACGCGCGGGCGAAGTCCTCGATAGAGCGAGTGGTGTTGTACATGCCCATGGCCACGCCACCCTTGGCGTCATAGTCCGCGACCGTGCGGCTGATGGGCTCGCCCCCGTCCGAGGGGGTGTACGTGATGGTCACGGTTCCGGCGCCAGGTACGACGAAGTCCTGGGCCTTGTACTGATCGGCGTGCGCGTGACGGGCGATGACGATGGGCTTGGTCCAGCCCGGAACCAACCGGGGGATGGAGGAGATGACGATCGGCTCGCGGAAGACCACGCCGCCGAGGATGTTGCGGATCGTGCCGTTCGGGGACTTCCACATCTGCTTGAGGCCGAACTCTTCCACGCGGGCCTCGTCTGGGGTGATGGTGGCGCACTTCACGCCGACGCCGTGGCGCTGGATGGCATGGGCGGCGTCGATGGTCACCTGGTCATCCGTCTCGTCGCGATGGGTGACGGACAGGTCGTAATAATCCAGGTCGAGATCGAGGTACGGCCGAATCAGCTTCTCCTTGATGCTCTCCCAGATGACCCGTGTCATCTCATCGCCGTCTAGTTCTACAATTGTTCCTTTTACTTTGATCATGTCGACCCTTTCTTCCGTGGTGGCACCACACTAACGTACCAAGAATCAGGCCACCCAATCATGTCGGTCGCCCGCTCACGGCCCGAGGGACGACCGCGAGCCGAGGGTGGGCCACGCGGCGGGCCTCCCGCGCGTCACAGCAGGTAGGGACGCACGAGGGCGGCGAGGTAGAGCGACCCCGTCACCAACAGGTCACGGGCGGGGTCGGCCAGGAGGTCGTCGAGGCCCGCGCGGCAGTCGGGCACGACCCGTACGGGGATCCCCAGACGCCGGGCCGCCTCGGCGACGAGACTCGCAGGCATGGACTCCTTCACCTTGCCGTCATGGCCCAGGACGAACTCGGGGATGACAAGGCGAGACACCACGGGAGCGAGGTGGTCGAGAGTCTGCTCGACCTTGCCCTCGGGCGCGGACGACAGGGTCGCCAACGCGGGGAAGGGCCCCAACCCGTCCTGGCGGATGGCCTCGACCAACCCGGCCATCTTCTGCGGGTTGTGGGCGCCGTCGAGCAGGACGCGGTGGCCACCCGTCTCGAACCACTCGTACCTCGCCGGGGGGCTGGTCGACCGCAGGGCGTCCATGACGGGCTGGCTCGGCAGGGGGAAGCCGTCACGCTCGGCGAGATAGGACGCCGCCCGCGAGGCCAACGCCCAGTTCCCGCGTTGGAAGGCGGGCAGGGAGGAGTCCCAGGAGACGCCCTGCGCGTCCACGACCGTGAGCACGGCGCCGATCCGATCGGCGTGCGCACGGATCGGGTCGAGAGCCTCGTCGCCCTGGTCGATGACGAATCCCACCCCGCCCGACGCGAGGATCCCGGCTTTCTGGGCGGCGATCTGACCGACGGTGTCGCCCAGCTTCTCGGTGTGGTCCAGCCCGACGGGCCCGATGAGCCCCACCTTGTCACGGCGTGTCACGATGTTGGTCGCGTCGCGCTCGCCGCCGATGCCGACTTCGAGGATGGCGTACTCCACCCCCTCGCTCTGGAAGGTCCACAGCGCCAGGCACACCATCAACTCGAAGAAGGTCAGGCGCCCTCGCAGGCCCCCCAACCGGTCGAGCATCTCCGCCGTGTAGGCGCAGAACCTCCCCTCCTCCAGAGGGACGCCCCCGATCTGGACCCGCTCGTTGAGGGCCTGGATGTGCGGGGAGACCGTCATCCCCGTCCGCTTCCCGGCCGCGTGCAGCAACGCTTGCACGTAGTAGCTTGTGGAGGTCTTCCCCGAGGTGCCCGTGATGTGGATCACGCGCAATCGCTCATGAGGATCCCCGAGCAGCGGCATGGCCCGTGCCATCGCCTCCAGAGAGGAGTGGCCGGCCTCTCGTTCTCCCGCGAAGGAGAAGAGCGCGTCCAACGCCTCATCGAGGCTGCACGTGGTGGCAGTCACCGGGTGATCTGTCGGCCGGCCCACGACAGGATCTTCCACGTCTGGCGTGCCCCTTCCACGACGACGGTGTCGGTGTTTCCCAGCACCCAGTCGTCGTGCACGGTCACATCTCCTCGCACGCTCAGCCAGGTCCGCAACGCCGCGCCATGACTGACCACTGCGGCGCATCCGTAGTCGCTCAGCTCGTCGATGGCCGCGTCGAAGCGAGCCATGAAGGACACCCCCGAATCCCCGTGGGGCATGGACCGGGTCGGGTCCGTCCGCCAGGAGACGAGGACGTCGATGTACGGTCCCCACTCGTCATCCAGTTCCCAGTCCCCCGCCTGGATCTCGCGTACCCCCGGATGTGTGATCACCGGGACGCCGAGCGCCCGAGCCAGAGGCTCGCCCGTCTGACGCGCACGCAGGATGTCCGAGGTCATGACCACCTCGATCTCCTCCCCCGCGAGCCGATCCGACAGCCCTGCCGCCTGCTCCAGCCCCACGTCGTCGAGGGGCGCCCCAGGAAATGCGGTGTCGAGCAAGTGGTCGACATTGGACCGCGTCCTCCCATGCCGAATGAAGATGATACGCACAGGACCACTCTAGCGCGGGGGTCATGCCCCCACGACCGCCGATCCAAGGGCGCCGTCACCGCCGAAGAGCGGCGATAGGAGAGATTCGCCCGGCCTTCCAGGCGGGGAAGGCGCCGGCCACCAAGCCCGCCACGGCGCCCAAGAACGGCCCGGCGAGGATGATCCACGGATCGATGATCGCCGTCCACCTCAGGGAGATCGCCGTGGCCAGGACGCCGATGACAGCGATCGAGGTGCCGATCAGGCCGGCCAGGAAGCCGATGGCGAGCGTCTCCAGCAGGAATTGGGACATGATGTGCCGAGGGAACGCTCCGATGGCGCGCCGAAGTCCGATCTCGCCGACACGCTCCATGACGGCGACCAGAGTCGTGTCCGCGATGGCCGCCAGTCCGATGAGCAGCGTCACACCCGCCAGGGCGATCAACAGAGCGCTCATCGACGCCGAGATGACAGACTTCATCCGAGGGGGATCGGCCGGAGGCACGACGGCGAAGGCGTCCACTGCGTCCGGACGAAGGGCCCGAGCCACTTCAGACGCGACCAGGCGCGCCGCTCCGACTCGGGTGTGGATCACCATGGTGGCGCGTTGGAACTGTGTGGGTTGCCCGTACCTTTCCTGCATGCCCTCCAACGGAATGAAAACAGACATCAGCGCTTCGGTACGGCTGGACACCCCCGACACGACGCCGACGACCCGATAGACGAAGCCGTCGACGAACATCGTGCCTCCCGCCCGATCGACTCCGAGTTGACGGGCGAGGGAGGCGCCGATGACTGCCACAGGAAGGTTCTCATCTTCCTCGAAGAGGGTGTACGGCCCCCCGTCGGACCATGTCGCGTCAATGGTCTCGAAGTAGCCCCGAGTCGCGCCGTACACGGGGGCGTTGACGCCCAGAGACGTCGGTGTCATGTCCGTCGCCACCACTCCGGTGGCGTTGGGCACAGGCTGGATCACTCCACAGGCCTGGACCCCATTCAGAGCCCCCGCCCTGTCGACCGCGTCCACGGGAAAGGAGTTCACAAAGCCTCCGGGAGACGGCGTGCCCGCGTCGTTGACGACCACCTGGGTCGCCTCTAGCGCAGTGAACGACGCGTCGATCTGACCGGCGGCCGTGGATGTGAGCCCCATGATCGCCACCATGGCGCCCACTCCGACGACCGTGCCGATCAAGGTCAGGATCGTACGGGACACCTTTTGCCCTAACCCGGCGATCGCTTCGCCTGCCACCGCGGACCATACATGCCAGGCGGAATGCGTGGACCGGGGGATGACGGGAGTGCCGCCGTCTGACGGACGTGGGACTGGTTGGCCCACGTCAGCGGGGGGACGTACGCCCACGACGCTGGGGAGACGCGCAGGCGCACCATCGTCCGATCCCACCGCCACCGCCTGGCGGGAGCGGCCCACGTGTTCTGGCTCCGGGTCAAAGGTCCGCCCGTCTGTGATCTGGATGAGCCGATCAGCGCCGGCCCCCACCATCGGGTCGTGGGTGATGGTGACCACGGCCACCCCAGATCCACGCAACCCCGCGAGGATCTCAAGGATGTGAGCCGAAGTCGCCGAGTCAAGATTGCCCGTCGGCTCATCGCACAGGAGGAGTGACGGCCGGTTCACGAGCGCGCGTGCGATGGCCACTCGCTGCCGCTCGCCTCCGGACATGGTCGAGGGCATGGCATGCACCCGATGCCCCAGCCCGACGGTTTCCAATGCCTGTCGAGCGATGGCGTGGCGTTGTCGAGCGTCCAACCCCGTGTACACCAGGCCCAGGGCGACATTCTCCTGCGCGGTTCTCCCGGACATGAGATAGAAATCTTGAAAGACGAACCCGATGGTTTCTTGCCGCAGGCGGGTGCGTGCGGAGTCTGTCAAGGCGGTGGTGTCCCGCCCGCCGAGCAGGTACGTTCCTTCGCTGGGCTGGTCAAGGAGGCCCATGATGTTGAGCAGGGTGGATTTCCCGGACCCCGAGGGGCCCATGATCGCCACATGTTCACCCGCCCGAATAGTCAAGGTCGCATCCGTGACGGCGATGACTTCGGGCGGGCCCGGGAACCGTCGTCGCACACCAGTCATGCGGACCACGACAGGTTGGGCGGAAGCCGACATCGACTCCAGCCCCACCTCATGTGCCGCCACGACCTCATCCACTGACGACGACCTCGTCCCCAGCCTGAAGAGAAGCCACCGTGACAGGTCGCACCTCCACGTACCCGTCGGCGACCAGTCCTGTCGTCAGCGGGACCGTACGTCGGCCCGCCGAGTCGAGCACCGCCACGTACCACCCACCATCCTCGTCAGATTGGACCGCTGCGAGGGGAACCGTCAGAACGGCGTCGGTGGTGCACGCCATGGTGATCGTCAGCGCCACCGAAGCCCCCACCCAGGTCGCGTCGACCCCATCGAGCACGCTGACCACCACGGGGTACCCTGGCACTGATCCGCTGACCGGCACGCCGTTGGCATCCACCTGCTGAGCTGTGAACTCCCCGACGGAATCGACCGTCCCAGCACCGGTGCGACGATTGGCCTCATCGCTGATGGCCACCGCCTGTCCGGCCTCGATCCCCGACAGTTGGCCAGCCGGGATGGTGGCCGTGACCAGGGGAGGCCCCGAGAGCACCGTCATCAAGGGCGTCGAGTCCACATGGTCCCCCACATGGACGGCGACGGCGCCCACGCGAGCGGGAAGAGTCGGAACGAAGACGACCGTGCCCAGTTCCATCCCATCGGGAGCGGGATATCCCGCCTGCTTGAACAGGGAGCTCACCGCTGTCTTGGTGGCCTGGTCGTAGGTCCCCCATGTGGCTGCCGAGAGGAACCCTAAACGCTGCATGGCACGCTGCAGTTGCTCGACGTCGGCCCCCTTGTCACCGGGCATGAGGGACCGGTACGCAGGGACTGCTCCCGCCATCGCGAACAAAGGACGACCCGACACCTCGGCGAGGATCTGTCCCTCGGCCACCGGATCGCCAGCACGGACCGACAGCCGCGTGACGATGGCCGGGGACGCCTGCACCAAGCTTGCGACCTCCGTCGCCTGCGACACGCTCACCGTCCCACGGACCGTGATGTGCTGGGTGAGGACTTGGGATGTGACCGTGGCCGTGATCACGGACTCGGGTGGTGGCGACTGTTCCGCCGCCTGCTCAGCGGGGGACTTCACATATCGGGCCGCCACTCCTCCAACCACGCAGGCCACCAGGGCCACGGCAGTGATGATCAACAGGATCCGCTGTCGCCGTATCACGGTGTGCGCCCGTTGTGGTGTCATCTGCGACATGGTCTCTCTTTTCTGGTCGTGGATCGGGGGTCGCGGTGACAGAAGACCTGGGACCATGACCCGAGGAACTCGATCACTGTCAGGCTCAGCTCGGGGAATCGCTCGGACTCGGCGCCTGCGTGGCCTGGGCCAGGAATGATCCGATGTCCGGCACGGCCGAGGTCCCGTTCATGATGGAGTCGAGTTGCCCCTGCCACGCGGCCAGGGCGTCGCGATGAGTGTCGATGTACACCTGGTCGTAGGCCGACTGCACCGCCACTGCCACGCCCACCAGATTGGTCGACACTTTGCAGTCCATATCGGCCACGGCGGTCGCCGCCAACGCAGCTTCCGTCCCCGGATTCTTCCACTGAGGATCCAGTGGCGCCGAGCGCGGATCGGAGTAGACGAACCCTTTCTCCTTCATACACGCCGACCACTGCTCGTAGGCGGCTAACATACGGGAGTCCTGGGGATTGATCACTGGCCCCCCATCGGGCATCTGGTGCTCGTTCAAGGTCCCCATGACCAAAGCACCGGCTGAAGGGTCCACCGACCATATCGCCTGCCAGCAGGCGTTGGCTATGTCCATATGATCTGGAGGGCCGAGCAGCCCAGTGGATCCTGCGGGAAGACCAACACTTTCTTTCCAGTCATACCCCGACAGGGCCACCTCATCAGGATCGAATATCCCATACAGTGTCGACTCGATCGCCCTCTGGAGGACATGAACATGGACATTGCCCGTCATGTCCGCGGGATTCACGAAGGGGACGGCAACCCCCTCCGCGCCATGAGCGCGCAGGCAATCGTTCGCCAAGCCATAGTAAGCCAGGGTGAGACCGATGATCTGCTGCTCCCCGGGGAGGTACGCGTCGATAGGACGGACGATCTGATCGGGACTCGTGATGGTGGAGACCGGTCCGATCGGTGGCTCCGATGATGCCGTGGAGGGGTTGTCCGCAGTGGGGGTGCACCCGCTGAGGAGCACCCCCACCATCAGACAGCACGCTGCGAAAAGTGCTCCAGTGAGACGCTTCCGATAAGTCACTTCTTCCCCCTATGGGCATCTTGTTCAAGCGTGTTCATGACGTCATCGCTCAGTACGACGATGTGATATCGACGACCGTGACAGTCGCTCTCGGAGAAACTGTAGTTCCACTAGACTGCCGATCGTTATAATAGTAGATGATCTTCCCCGAGCTGAGGGACACCCACCCAGTATTGGAACCACCATTCAGGAAGTTCACGTTATACAGAGTCACACTGGTTTGCCCAACACCACCCCAACAAGTTGTGGCATCAGAATAGATCCATAGCAGCCCATAATTCGCCGATGAGCACGTACCCCGACCGATCGCTTGAGCATCCGATACCCCGAGACCAACGACTCCAGTGGCCATAACAAGAGCAGCCATGATGGTGGCCACTCGCTTCTTGATGGACATAATATTCCTCCTTGTCTTCAGCATCAGCGCCATGCTGGTGCAGGATTTCATGAAAGCATCGCCTTCACTTCCGGGAGGAAGAGAGAGAGAGAGTAATGCCTTCGCCGAAGACCCCTCTGACTCACTCCCCACGTGGCTACACACTATTACCCCGATTTCCCTGCTGTCAACACCATTATTTGCGGTTTTTGAACACTACGGAGCACCAGACCCCTGCCGCTCCAGTGCTTGAAAACAAGCCCCCCACACATCGGATCCCCGCACCGATGCAGGTGGATGGGCAGACACAATCCGCAGCTTCCACACGGCTGACGCCGT
The DNA here is from genome assembly GCA_009780915.1 of Propionibacteriaceae bacterium. GTDB lineage: Bacteria > Actinomycetota > Actinomycetes > Propionibacteriales > Propionibacteriaceae > WQYJ01. The sequence goes on along the minus strand of WQZD01000006.1, from coordinate 4,792 downwards.
ATCACCTCGTCACTACCCCCGGACCTGATTGCCCACGACCTCCGGCGCCCTGGCCAGCACCCCTTCGGGGACCTCGTCGGGGGTGAGGGCGAAGACTTCGTGGTCTCGCCAGTCCCCGGCGATGTGGATGTACCTCGGGCGCAGTCCTTCGTACCGGAACCCCAGCTTCTCGACGACCCGCAGGCTGGGTGTGTTCTCGGGGCGGATGCAGATCTCGATGCGGTGCAGGCCCACCGCGGAGAAGGCGTAGTCGGTGGCCATCGCCACGGCGGCCGGGGTGATGGACCGCCCCGCGTACCTCTGGTCGATCCAGTAGCCGATGGAGGCGCACTGCGCCGAGCCGTAGATGATGTTGCTGATCGTGCACTGACCGATGACAGGGCGCTCGCTCAAGTGCGCCCACCGGATCAGCCAGGGCACGCTGACCCCCCGTACAGCCTGGTCCCACATGAAGCGGGCCCTCTTGTCCGAGGAGAGGGCGACCCCGCTCGGCTTCGGCGACGTCGCGTCCCAGGGGCTCAGCCATGAGATGTTGCGCGTGCGCACCGCCGAGACCTCGTCCACGTCACGCCGACGGAAGGGGGTCAGCAGCAGCCGCCCGTACCTCAGCGTCACCGGCCACTCATGGGCGGTGGGGTATGCCGGCACATCGATGACTCGGGCCATAGGTCACATCTGCCCGGTCACGCCAGCGGCAAGTAGAAAGCCTCAGTGTCGCAATCCACGAGGCCGTCCTCCGACGCCAGGACCGCGAGCGCGTTGGCCCGGTAGATCGCGTTCATCCCGTCCAACCCGACCGGACGCCCGGAGATCCGCATCCGCGCCTCGTGGACGGTGGCCGGGACGCAGGTCACGATGCGCGGGGCGACCCTCAGCGGCTGGGCCAAGTACGCCACCGACATGATGGGGTCCGTGTTGGCGCCCATGAGCTTGGCGATCATCGGCTCCAACACGAGTTTCGTCAGCACGAAGCTGGAATAGAAATCAGCGGGCAGGGCGAGGATCGGCACCCTCTCCTCCGCGAGCAGGAAACCGTGGTCGCGCCCCGGACTGATGGCCACGGGGGTGAAGTCGCTCGGCCCGATCTGGTCCGCCACCTTCCGTATGTCCACAGGCCCCTCCCCCAGACCTCCGACGGTGACGACGAGGTCGGCACGGACGAGTTGTTCCGTGATCGCCGTCACCACCTGCTCGCTCGTGGGATAGACGAACTCCATGCGCAAGGTCTTGGCGCCCACCTCCTGGGCCTGGGCGGCCGCCAGGAACGAAGCGGGGATCGCATCCTGAGACAGCGCCATGACGATCACACGGGGGCTCGGACGGGCCATGACTTTCGTGATGCCCATCCCCGCCAACAGGGACAGCATGCGGGGGATGACCTTGGTGCCCTTCTCGATGATCACGTCCGACGCGCGGAAAGAACCCATGTCCTTCTCGGCCAGGATGGACTCATCGAGGGTCAGCCCCACGGCGTCCAGCACCGGCACGCCGAACTCGGACAACTCGGGGACCATCGACAGCACGTAGTCCCAATGCTGCCAGAAATCTCGCACCCCATCCCTCGTCGCCGGAGGAGATGACGGCAATGTTGCTTCTTCTTGCTCGGGCGAGGGAAGCACCTCAACGGGCTTGGACGCGGTATGCCTAAAGAACGCCATGAGCTTACGATACCAGTGGAGGTGAAGTCAGTGAATCTACGATCATGCGTTACTTCAGAGACTCCGGAATCGTCCGCAGGAAAGGCGGAGATCCGTTCGCGCGTACGCCTGGCGCGTGCCGACCAGGACCCTGCCACGGCAGCCCGTCGCGACGAGGCGCGTACGTCCCGCGTGCTGGCCGCGTGCCGGAGACTGAACCCGGGCTGGATCGCCTGCTATGTGTCCGTCGACCCGGAACCGTCCACCTCCGACCTGCTCGCCGAGTTGGCGGACTGGGGCGTCGGCATCCTCCTGCCCTGGCTCGGACGCGGATCCCACAAGCCCTCCTGGGCCGAATGGGCCGGGGAGCCCATGACGAGCGGCTTCGCGGGGATCCCCATGCCGACCTCCCCCCGCCTCGACGCCACAGCCCTGAGCCGCGCCGACCTGATCGTCCTCCCGGGCTTGGCCGGCACCCGGGAAGGAGTACGCCTCGGCCAGGGCGGCGGGTGGTACGACCAAGCGCTGGCCCATGCGCGCCCCGACACCCCTCGGTGGCTGCTCCTCAACGACGCCGAGGTGGTCGCCGCACTCCCCCACGACCCCTGGGACCAACCCGTCACAGCACTGGTCACCGAGCGCCGATGGATCGAGTGCGGCGGGGAGTGACCCCACACATGAGGAGACCCTCACCACGACCCCACTTCACGAGACCGACTTTCGCTCGAGGGCCAAATCCAGTACGGTCAGACTTTCACATCACGTTCCCCCTGAAGGAGGAAACACTATGACACCACGCATTCGTCGGGCCTTGGCCCTGGTCGTGGCCGTTGGCTCGGCTCTCGGTCTGAGCGCCTGCTCCGGCGCCACCAATGGCGGCGGCGCCTCGTCTGAGAAGACCTACATCATCGCCTCGGACAACTCGTTCGCGCCGTTCGAGTTCCTCGACACCCAGACCAACACGTACATCGGCGTCGACATGGACATCCTGGACGCGATCGCCACCAACCAGGGGTTCAAGTACGAGGTCCGCAACGTCGGCTTCGAGGCCGCCATGGGCCAGGTCCAGACCGGCCAGGCGGACGGCATGATCGCCGGGATGACCATCAACGACGCGCGCAAGGCGACCTTCGACTTCTCTGACGGGTACTTCGACGACGGCCAGATCCTCGCCGTCCCCGCCGACTCCTCGATCGCCTCCTTGGATGACCTCCAGGGCAAGGTGGTCGCGGTCAAGACCTCCACGCAGGGCGCCACGTACGCCCAGTCGATCGCCGGGCAGTACGGATTCACGGTGCAGTTCTACGAAGACTCCCCGACGATGTACACGGCCGTGATCAACGGTTCCAACGCCGCTTGCTTCGAGGACCGTTCCGTCGTGGGCTGGGCCATCCAGGACTCCGGGCTGGCGCTCAAGACCGTGGGTGACGTCATCAACCCCGGCTCCTACGGCTTCGCCGTCAAGAAGGGCACCAACGCCGACCTGCTGGACAAGTTCAACAAGGGGCTGGCCGCGATCAAGGCCGACGGGACGTACGCCACGATCCTGGCCAAGTACGGCTACTGAGCCACAGCAATATCACTGCGCGCGAACAGGCGGATTGACGCTCGTCATCCGCCTGTTCGCGCGTGCTGATTAGGATATCGGCGCGGGTGTGGGGTACGCTACATCGGCACCCCAAGGCCCACGAGAAAGAAGACAGTATGGATTTCGCAGCGACCCTCCAAGGCTCGTGGCAACTGCTGTTGAACGGTCTGGGCACGACAGTCATCGTCTCCCTGATCGGCATCGCCACAGGCATCGTCATCGGCTTCATCTCCTGTCTGATGGGCATGTCACGCATCTGGCCCCTGCGAGCGCTGTCCAAGGTGTACGTCTGGGTGGTCCGGGGAACCCCCATGATCGTCCAGGCCTTCATCGTCTACTTCGGCGTCCCCCAACTGGTCCAACTCTTCATCCCCGGCTTCACCATCTCCGCCCTGACGGCTGGCTCGATCACGTTGAGCATCAACGCCGGAGCGTACCTCTCGGAGATCTTCCGCAGCGGGATCAACGCCGTGGACCCCGGCCAGGTGGAGGCCTCGCGCAGTTTGGGCATGTCGCACGTGCGCACCATGCGCCGCATCATCTTGCCGCAGGCGGTCCGCATCACCATCCCGTCCCTGGTCAACCAGTTCATCATCACAGTCAAGGACTCCTCGATCCTGTCGGTGATCGGCCTGCCCGACCTGGTCAACCGGGCCAAGGTGTACGTGGGCGGCACCTACCAATTCTTCTCCACGTACGTCCTGGTGGCCCTGTTCTACCTGGCGTTCATTTCTGTGCTGATGGTGGTCTCGCGCCACATCGAGAGGAGGCTCAACCGTGACCAAAGTTCTCATTGAGTCCGTTCATAAGAAGTTCGGCGACCTCGAAGTCCTACGTGGCATCGATCTGGAGGTCGTCACCGGCGAAGTGGTCTGCATCATCGGGCCCTCAGGGTCGGGGAAGTCGACCCTGTTGCGCTGTGTCAACGCCCTGGAGACCATCACGTCGGGTCGTGTGATCGTGGACGACATCGAGATGTCGCACCCGAAGTGCGACCTCAACACCGCGCGCCGCAACATCGGCATGGTCTTCCAGAGCTTCAACCTCTTCTCCCACATGAGCGTGCGCCGCAACATCACCCTCGCGCCCATGGACCTCAAGAAGATGCCCCAAGCCGAAGCCGACGCCCTCGCCGAAGACCTCCTCACCCGCGTCGGCCTGCTCGACAAGATCGACGCCTACCCCCGCCAACTCTCCGGCGGACAGAAACAACGCGTCGCCATCGCCCGCGCACTGGCCATGCAACCCGACGTCATGCTCTTCGACGAGCCGACCTCCGCCCTCGACCCCGAGATGGTCGGCGAAGTCCTCGCCGTCATGCAACAACTCGCCGCCGACGGCATGACCATGCTCGTCGTCACCCACGAGATGGGCTTCGCCCGCGAAGTCGCCGATCGCGTCATCTTCATGGCCGACGGCGTCATCGTCGAACAGGGCCACCCCACCGAGGTCTTCTCCAACCCCCGCGAACCCCGTACCCAAGACTTCCTGCGCCGCGTCTCCCAAGCCGGGTGACCACCGTCACCCGAGCGCCGCGTCCACCGTCAGCGACCTCGGCAAGTCGTTG
>WQZD01000005.1 GCA_009780915.1 Propionibacteriaceae bacterium | reverse complement strand
GTCATCGGTGGTCCTTTCAAGGTCTTCGAACAACTAAGCGGGTACTCCGGTGACTCGCCCCAAACGCCATCAACGACGCTCAGACCGTCACCACAATTTCCACCACTCTATGGGACGCACCCGCAGTCTCAGTTGGTCGACTGGATATTGGGGTGGCCACACCTGCAGAACTGGGGTCAGCTTGTGTCGGTGGCATGCTTTTCGAAGGGCTTCCCAATTGGCTCCGAAAGCCTCGGCGGCCTCTCGGATGGTCATGTACTTTGGAGGGGTGAGGTCTCCGCATACTTGACATGAGACGCGGTCTATGCTTGTGAGAAGGGGGCCTTGGCAGAGGGGGCAGTGGGTGGCAGTGTCCTCCTCGCCTAGCACGTGACGAGTCCGTGCGAGCACCGCGTCGACGATGGCGCTAACAACTGGTTCTAGGTCATTCCAACTACTGCTGCCAAGCCGCTCGCGAATGTCGTGCATGATTAGTTGTATCGTACTTGGAATCTGCGCTTCGTGAATGCCTCCGGGCTGTTGTGGGTTACGGAGACCTAGAATTGCTGCGAGTTCGGTGACTGCGGATTGCACTTCACGTGTCAGGTCCAAGACACTGATGCGGAGCGGTGCCGTTTCGTGTGCAAGGCATGAATGGCTAGAGGAGTCAATTGTATTGCTCGTCTTTGCGTCTCCGAGTAAGGGCCACAACTGCGCCAACTCCTTCAGGTCGGCAATAACGTCCTTGGGCATGGCGAGGCCTCCATTCGCTGTGCGTATAAAAAAAGGGCGTCGCCATGGCGACGCTCTTGGGTGGGGATGAGTGCAATGGGGAATACAATCTCACGAGTGTGAGTAAGGCAAGAGATATATCCGAATTGCCGGCAAAGCAGGCCTCAAATGAGATCCTGTGGAGCTGATTGAGTATTCATTGGATATTCATCGGGCGCAAGGTGCACTCAGGCGGGCGCCGTTTTGAGGGGTCTGGCGGTAGCCCGAGAGGCTCTATTGGCAGTTGATCCGGCGATGAATGTGCGTTTTCTCATGGGATCGGAGACCTGTGTTTGGACTGCCTAGTTACGCGGGTGTGTTCGAGTCGCTTTATGCGTTCGTGGAGGTCTTCTGTGGTGATGGCGGTGTCATGTCTGATGATGCGCATGTCGACGTCGATGCCGTCAAGGCGGTGGAGCACAGTCGTGAGGAGGTCTCTCTGCTCATCCATGTGTTGGTTCATGAACGAGAATTGCTGGTCGAGGTCGTCGCGAACATTTCTAGGATGACCATTGGTAATTTGGTCTCGGGCCTCCTTGGCGCGACGATTGGCCAGGTAGGAGAATATCGCGGTGACCACCGCCCCGATCACACTGCCTACGGTGGCGATGAGAGTGGCTTCAATTTCGTCGCTAATGTTGAATACTGGAAGGAAAATAGGAATCATTGCGGGCCTCTTCTTAGTTGATCTTGAGGAGCCAACCTGGTTGGATGAGATTGGGATTGGTGATCAACGTGGGATAGGCCCCTTGATTCCAGGCGACTAACTGTGCGACAGTGCTTTCGGTCATGACTGCAATGTCTGAGAGGGTGTCGCCAGATTGCACGGTGTAGATGGCCTGCCAATCTATCCCCGGTGGCATTTGCGGACGACTAGGCGGCATGACGAGGCGTTGCCCCGGCTCAATATGGTTTGGGTCAGGGCCGATAATGAGGCGATTGATCTCGTAGATGTCTTGCCATGCGACACCGGCCTGAGTTCCAATGTGGGATAAGGTGTCGCCTGGTTGGACGACATAAGTGGCAGCCCCATAATCTGTACATACCTGAGGCGTCATGGATGAGGGCCACCAAGCCCCGAGGAGCGAATGGTCCCGTATCTCGTTGTAGTCCACTGGAGCTCCTCCCATCATTTGCCCGTTCTTCCACTGATAGAGAACTGCGTAGTCGCTTACTACACCATGTGACCATGCATAGGTTTGCCAACCTGGCATCTGAGCGGCATTCATGACGTCGGCGCTCCCGTATGGTCGAGCGGGATACGTCAGGTCATTGCAGGCATCGAGGTAATTTAATACGGTTTTCATGTCACTAGGCCTTACGTCAAAATCGATGGCGAAATAAATCGGTGTTCCCCGTGGAGCATTGAGCATCTCCAACGCCGTGTTTGCGGAATCCCGGTCTGAGGCGCCAGCCGACTGTCCGCCAAGAGCTCGACTGGCTGTGGTCTCATAGCAGAAAACCACGGCAATCCCGGCCTCGTGGAGCTGACGGAGCTCAGCCGGTGTGATAGCCTTTCCAGCGCCTGTCAGGTACCGGATGACGGCGACGATCTTGTTGGTCATGAGGGCACGCAATGCGGGGCGCCCCCATGAGTAGTCGATGGCATCTAATCTGGGCATGAATCTGCTTCCTTCCTGCCTTCAGCGGGTGGAGCTGGCCTCGTGACTTGGTGAATCCAGTCGTAAATCCCCGTAGGCTTGAGGAGGCCATAGGTTACTTGGCCAACCGCGAACGCGATGGCGAGCACTGTGGCTATGCTTTCCCATGATTCTGGTCGGAGATATGAGAAGACGATGGCTGTGGCAATAGACGATGTCATCAATAACGCAGTCAAGAATCGTAGCCATTGCGGCCATGCTTGATTGAGTATTATAGGAATGATAAAAGTTGTTATCGTTCCGACAATTGCTGGAACTGCAATACTGGTGGAATTGAGCATGATTGATCCTCGGATTGAAATGTGGAGGTTGCTTCCGTACCTGAACGGCATGGCTGCTGGGCTGCTGGGAACTGTGATTCACGTGTGTCGGTGGGTGGCTACATAGTCGCCGTCTCGGTGGGTGAGGGGTTGAAGCTCTGATTTCGCTCACGGTGGATAGTCGCAAGATGAGGACTGCAACTAATCTGTCATTGGCGTTGAGCGTGTATGGGACGGGGCTCCTGCTGCCCTGACCGGCGCATACTTGATGTCATGGAGAGACCATGGCCGAGATCTATCCATTGATGCCGTGGGCCGGGATGTGCTCCGACTGAGACAGTCGGGTCGACTGTCGTCTCGGCCTTGTATTCCCAGTCTGGCTATGGGTGATGCCTGGTGTGCGCATGCATCAGATGGCTGAACGACTTTGACCTGTGTATCATTGTGCCCCTTGTGTCAGGAAGGCTCACATGGCAACACTGCAAACATGTATCTCCTCCTTCTTTGCATGCAAGACATCTGGAGTGTGAGCCGGTCTCTGTGGCCACGATGCAGTGTGGGAAACTTGCTTCATGATGAGGTTCGTGCTGACGCTCCTTTGCCTATTCGTTCTTTCAGGATGCACTGCCGTAGGCGGCGGGGGGGATTTGCCCGTGACGCCTTCGGGGGCGCCGACGACGCAGAGCTCGCAGCCCTCGGGGGCGATGTCCACAAGTCCCAGTGGTGGGGTCTCGACTTCGGTTCCCAGTTCGACAACCTCGGTGGGCCCTGTAGGGGGCTGTGAGGCGCCAACACGAGATATGGCGGCGTGGATCACTGAGAATCTCAATGGCGGCGCCGACTTTCCGGCCAGTCGTGCTTGGATGGTTGAAGCTGGGCAAGGAGTTACGCCCGGGGAATTCTGGTGGGTCGTGGTATGGGAAAGGTATTCCGACCAGGTGGTCCCGTCTGGAACTTATCGGCAGGTTTATCTTACGAACGTGCCCAGTCCGAGCAAGCCGACCGGAGAGCATTGGGTCGAAGTGGGGCTAGTAGATTTGGACGACAATCCAGTCTTGTCGTACTTTAGAGGGTATTGGTCCAACGTGGCCTGGTCGGGAGAGCGCCTGGCTGCAGGGCAGGAAGCCGAGGCGAAGGCGCTCTCCTGCCTGAGTGACTAGGCCGCCAGGGTGCTCAAGGGCGTCGTATATGTTGCCCCAGCATACGTGTATCGCACTTTGTACGCCTCTCCGATCAGGATCGGGTTCCACGTGGTCGTCCACTCCGTCGGGTTGGTTGCTCCCTTGCTGCCGTAAGAATTGCCTCGGCCATCAATCAGGGTGAATGCGATGGGTCCATTGAATCCATTGCCGTTAACGCCTGCGGGGATATAGGTGAATCTGAGCCACGCATAATTCCCATTGACGCGCAGCTCGCATCGTGTCTTGCATTCGGTCACTGTGAAGTCAAGAATAGTTCGTGCTCCTGCAGAGAGACCTGCTTTGTCGGGATCGACGGATGCCATTTCGGCTCCTTTCTTTTTGTTGTTTTCGGCATGCGCCGACTCCCGTCATATCGGCGGGAAGACTGGGCTGTGTCAAGTTCTGTAGACAGTGAATGGAACTTTGTTACGCGGCGAGTGGTAGCTCGTCGAGGTCATGGGTGGCCAGCCAGGTGTGATCGGCCTTAGCTTCGGCTGGTGTCCTGTACTCCAGTGTGGAGTGTGGGCGTTGCCGGTTGTGGTAGGTTTCGATGTGGGTCGCGACCTTGAGCCGGGCCTTGCCCCGGGTCGGGAAGGACTCGCGGTGGTACATCTCGTTCTTCAGCATGGAGAAGAACGACTCGGCCACAGAGTTGTTCCAGCACACCCCGGCACGCCCGCACGACAGGCGCACGTCCAGTCGCGTCGCGGTGCGGGCCAGTTCCGCTGACGTGTACTGGGCGCCCCTGTCGGAATGAAAAATGGCGTTGCCTGCGACATGTCCGGCCCGGTGGGCCATCTCCACCGCGTCGACGACCAAGCAGGCGCGCAGATGGTCGGCCATCTGCCACCCCACGACCATCCGTGTCGTCACGTCGATCACCGTCGCCAGACACAACCATCCCTCACCCGTCGTCAGATACGTGATGTCACCCACCAGGCAGGTCGTCGCGACCGGGGCGTCCCACTGGCGGCGCATCACATCCGGACGGGTCGCCGCGTCCGGGTCAGGAATCGTGGTCTTCGTGGATGTCCTCGGCTGTATCCCCTGGAGACCGAGCTCCCGCATGAGTGTCGCCACCAGCCACACTGACAGCTGGGCGTGGTGTTTCTTCGCCAGGTCGGCGCGGATCCGTCTAGCCCCGTGGCGGTGGTTCGACGTGTCCCACAACACCTGGATCCACTCCGTGACCTGGTCACGCCACGACCGACGCGAACCATGCCCCTGACGCCGCCACGCGTAGTAGCCCTGTCGGGCCACTCCCAACCACCGGGCCATCATCACCACCGGGTAGGTGGCCTTCTCCGCATCCATCAGCGTGTATGTCGCTATGGTTGGAGCGTCTTGGCGAAGAAGGCCGCGGGTCCTGTTTTCAGGGACTCGTTCTCCATCTGCAACACACGGTTCTTCTCCTCCAACTCCCGGATCCGCGCCGACTCCGCCGGCGACGGGCCACCCGGATCCGGGTGCTCGACCCGATAGTCATGGACCCAGCGGCCCAACAATTGGGGGCTGAGCTCCAACTCCTTCGCCACATGCGCGATCGGGCGCCCCGACGCGATCACCATCTGCACCGCCTCAGCACGAAACTGTGGGGAGAACTTCCTCGGAGAATTCTTCGTAGACATTACCTGTATTCCCTAACTGAACGGTGTCCACAGAAAGCATGTCACCCCAGACTGTAGTCCTGTCTTTGTGGGTGGGGGAGTGCTACCCTGTGAACGGACTTTTGCATGTGGTCGGGCTAATTAATTGCTACTTCAATCCATCTTGGGGAAGGTTGGGAGCGCAGGGGCGTGGTTTGTGGCTCGGCGAATCGTCTAGTTGGTGGCATGTTTCCCGGGACCTTGTTGACCTTTTCGAGGTGCATCCTGCCGTGGGACACCTCCCAGCAGGGTGGGTCGGATTAGCGCCGGTTGGGGTGACACTCGCAGGTAGTGGCAGGCATGCTTGCCATCAACTGGGCTGCGTTAGTTCGATGGGAATGAAACAGGGCTCGCAATGAGGCTGGATTGATCTGGCGCTGACAGTGAGCGTCAAGACACATGGGGCATTGCCACGCTCTCGCCATTGGGAGTGGCTTGACCTCTTTGCCACAGGTTCCTCACCGTGGGAAAGCGACTAGGGTTATGCGCGCCGCACATGCGTACTGCGATCTGTTTGATTTGGATGTGTGGCAATCGGTAAATGGGCACACTCATTGCGCCTAAATGGGACATTACTCCTCGCGACTCTCAATTTCAAGTCTGTCATGTTACTCAGATTTGCATGTCCCGGACGTGGGCCCCATGACTCCCATACTTTGCCCGCGGAGGTCGTCGAGGTGAAGGTAGCCAACGCGATGCTGGAAGCGGTCTCGGCTTGTATGTTGCGGTCTGGTTAGACTGGCCAAGTCTGTGGTGGTGGGCTTCCTTCGGTGCGTAGCGACCATCAGGAACCCCATGGGCTGTGGCGGGGGTTGAGTCGATCTGCGCGATGTCGACTGGGCGACGTTTCTGGATTGCCCCATCCACATGCGATGTGTGGTATTTGCCGTAAAAAGGGCCGCGCTGGGCGACAAGGCCGAGATGTGGTGTTATATCCGGAAATCTTACGGATCGTCGAGGAGATCTGCCGGGGGTCCGGGGTATGGGCAATCTGGTTGGCATTTAGCCGGGAGGGCCCTCGACGGTGCTCAGATTCGGCCCCGTATTCAAGGTTGACGTACACCGGTGACGCTTGGTATTTATTCTAGATGTCGGTGGAAGGCTTCGTTGGGGGTGGGCCGGCCGAGGCATTGGAGGGGGTGGTTGTTGATGTCGTCGGCGATGTCGTCGAGGTCGTGTTGGGTGAGGTCGGCCAGGTCGGTGCCTTGGGGCAGGTGGCGTCGGATGAGCCCGTTGACGTGTTCGTTGGTGCCGCGTTCGTAGGAGCAGTGGGGGTGGCAGTGGTAGACGGGTATGGCGTACGCGTCGAGCAGGTGTGGGCGGTGGTTCTCGTGCCCGTTGTCGAGGGTGATGGAGTGTGCCGCTTCGGGGGCAGGGGGGCGAAGATGGAGCGTTGGGCGTCGAGGGTGGCCTGGGAGGTGACCGTGTCGACGATGTGTGTGGCGAGGAACTGTGTCGTCCGTTCGACGTCGGTGTGGATCCCGGTGGTGTGGGCCCTGCCCTCGACGGTGTCGCCTTCGCCGTGACCGAACTGGGTGCGGTCGTCCACCTCGGGCGGGCGACGGCCGATGGAGACCCGGTAGGGGATGTGGCTGGAGTTGACGCGGCGTCCGTGCCTGTGGCGTCTAGTTTTGTGGCAGAGGGGCAGGTAGTCGGACAGGTGGCGCGACCGGCCTTGACGAGAGTAGATGAACTGGTAGATCGTCTCGTGACAGGCCATTCGGGTCGGGGTGCCGGGCAGGTCCGCGCGGCAGCGTTCGGCGATCATCTGCGGGGTCCATCCCTGTCGCAGGTGGTCGATGACGAAGTCGACCCGCTCATCGCAGGCTAGGGCTGTGGGCTGGTGGCTGTTGACCGCCTGGCGAGTTGGTGTGGCCTGCGCGACCGACGCCCGGTGCTCCAGGTCGGTCAGGTGTCCCGTGCGGCGCCACAACACTTTCACGGGCCGGTACGCGGCCGAGGTGTTCGACGGCCTCCACCGGGTCCGTTGGATCTCACGATAGATCGTGGACGGGCTGCGGCGTAATCGCTGTGCGATCGAGTGGACCGAATCACCACGGTCCAATCCCTTCTCCACCTGGACGCGCTCATCCAAACTCAGATGACAGCATCCTTGACTGGCAGAAGTGCAACCCTCCACTAGAGTGAACAGTAACTACGTCACATCCTAATCAGGTGTTGCACTTCTGTTTTGAACTCGGGAGCTCAGGTGAGGTGACGGGCAAATGATAAGATTTCTATATGGCAAGGGAGCGGCTTTCCTGTGGGCGTGATCAGCTACCCCCAATGCGGGCTGGGCTCCTTCAGTCGCAAGGGTTGGTTCGCAGCCCTGTCTGCTGGTGGATACTGGGGGCAATGGGGCAGGTTGGAAGCTATGCACTGCTAATACTGCTTGATCCGTTCCATGCTATCTTTGCCCTCAACAGCCTGATCATTCCCCAAGGTGTGATCCCGTTAGTGCTCTGCCCCCTTGGGGTGGTTGCTTGGATTGTGAGTTTCATCCTTGCTATCGGGCGGCGTGGGGGGGCATCGGATGGGTCATCGAGGGTACGAATCCGCGCTGGCGTGCTGCGGGCCATGGCCGGGTTCGTAGCCGTTCTCGTCTTGCCGGCATCTGTGGGTGCAACCTGGTTCGCGAGTCTGGGGACCTTCGCCACAGAGTATCGCATTGTGCAACCCATCTCTCCTGATGGCTGTCGAGTCGTCGTGGGTGTGGCAAAGACATACACGGGCGACACGGTTGCTGACATCTCAGTCGTATACCCCAAATCGCATGAGTTGCGGTGGGTGGGGAGTCAGTATGTCGAGTCATTGGAGTCCGCAAGCACTATTCAGTGGTCGGTGTCGTGGGATGGGGAAAGTGGTGTCTTGCACGGCTCCGCACAAGACACCACAATCTCCTGTCCTAGCCAGTAAGATCAGCGGAGCGGATTCGCCAAGAAATTGGCATAGACGCCCGCGCACACCTGGGCCTGGGAGACCGATGGCGTGCTGGGTGCATTGGCTGCAACCCTGAGCATATCGAGGGGAATCGGGAGGTTGTCAATATGACCGACCAAGAATCCGGTGGCAACTTCTTGGAACACGGAGACTACGTTCAGTTTGTTGCCGCCGAAACGCTCGGTGTAGAAACGCCGAATTCTTGCATTTCCATCCTCTTGGAAGATGGTTCTCATGGCCTTCGATAAGGCGAGGCCATGGGCCTGGGAATCCATTGTCTTGGCGAGCAGCCAAGCGTCGGCATCAGCGAGAACGTCGGCATAGCTAAAAGTAGAGGCGGGATTACCATAATAGCCACCTTCCTCCGGTGAATAGCCATCTTGCTTGCCAACCATTGACTGAAGCCAAGGTGCCAGGTTTTCTGAGGGGAAGTCCCGTGCATATTGCCCCCAAAGTTGGAGTAGATCAAGAAGCCATCCTCCGAGATCACCGATGGTTGACTGGTTCGGTGCTGAATCCCAGCCCCAGATTCTATAGCCGAGGGCTGTTGCGGCCATGTGGGCGATGTCTCGGTACTGTGCTTTGACGGCCTTGCTCTTCCTAATGTCGTCTCGTTCGTCAAGAGATGCTTCGCATGTGGTCTTGGCTGACAACTCTCCCATGGACAGGGGTAGTTCTGGTGTGTATGCGTGCCACAAGGCGGCTGACAAGCCTTCGCTCCAATAGGTTGGTTTCCGGAGCCATCCGAGAATGTTTTCCGGTATATCGTACGCGTAAATTTGGGTATCTTGCGACTTTTGTTTGAGTGCTCGTTCGCACGCCGCTTCGGCTCTGACGGTCCAGTCGAAGAGGATGTCGAATCCTGTATCGGTGGTGGATCCGTCCTTTTCTGTGGGTGGTGGCGTGATGGTGGCCAGGTTGATGGCGGGGGCGTTCTTAGCGACGACGGTGTGGTCGATGTCGATGGGTGTGCCTGCCAAGGTCTTGGTGGTTTCGAGGATTTGGTTGTAGGCCCATGGTTTCGGCATGGCGAACCCCATGTTTCCCGACCACCCTGTGGACATCCCGGCTACGAATGCTGCGGAGGCCAAGTTGGCCTGACACATGTGGGTGCATACGTTGCGCGTCCCGTAGACACCGACTTTGTAGGTGCCCAATAGTTGGGAGTCGAGGGCCGTGTTGACTCCTCTGAAGAAGTCGGTCACCGGACCTGCGATGGAGTCATCGGAGGGATCGTAGTCGACCGCGAAGAAGATGACTGACCCTGCGGGAATACCCAGCACACGGCACCGTTCCAGGGCTTCTGTGCCTTGGGTCTTTCCCTGGCTCTCCGTCATAACGGCGTCACTGTTGTTGAAGCGTTGATGGATGGGGAACAGCGCCAGGCCAGCGGCTTTCAAGCCTGTCAGTTCTTGGGCTGTGATGAACTTACCGACTCCAACTGTGTAGCGGCCAATGTGGGAGTATCCCATGGTCCTAGCGGCTGTAGCTTGGGCGGAGGTCAGTTGAGTGGCGGTGTCGAACCCAGTCACGGGGCGTGTGGGGTCCCCGGTGGAGACGAGCAGGGCGCACCACGTGCCATAATCTCCTTGGCCTGTGGCTGGCAGTTCCATGTCGGCTTGAAAGGCCAGGGCCTGGGCCGCGACTCCCGCATTGAAGCCTCCGTCGAAGGCAGAGCCATATCCATTCAGGCGTAGGGCGGCTTGGAGGAGGCGAACGAAGTGGTGGCTCGCGTCAGAATCGCCTTGTTTGACGATGGCTTGGGTCTGGAGGCCGGCTCGTGTACCGGGACCGAAGTTCCCGTTGGCCGTGTCGTCGTCCATTCCGAACTCGTACTGCAAGGCGTATAGCATCGCTGTCTGGATTTGCCGGGTGAACAGCCCGTCGCAGGGTACGAGGGCGAACTCTCTCCGGGGCGAGTATGTCGCGTTGAGCCACTGTTGCACTTCACGGATGTCGTTCTTCCCCCCGCTGACGGTCGTGTATTGGTCCATGGAGAGCAGAGAAGCCATGAGTTTGACATCGACATAGGCCTGATTGGAGCTGAAGCCGAGGTCGGATCGGATGTGTTGGACCTCGGGTGAGAGGTCGCCTGCGAATGTTAGAGGGCTGGTGAAGTTCCAAGCGCCGTAGTAGCCCTTGCACCACAGGCTTCCTGAGAGCAGGCGCAAGATGTTCTGTGATGTCGTTGCCGCATCGATGCGACCGATTCTGGTCTGGAAGCTGCTGGTCGTTGCTGGACCGAATCCGGTGGCCACGGGGGAGATGCCGAGTTCGTGCTGCAAGCCCATTCGCAAGCCGTAGATCGTGTTCCAGCCGGTCTCGCCGTCTTCGACGAGCGGTATCCAACCTTGTGCAGTGGCATAGGTTGCGTTCAACCATTGCTGTGTCTGTTTCACCATGAAGTCCATGTCATTTTCCTTTCATCTATGGACATACCCCACTCGGGTGAGCGAGGAGTATCTGGGGGAGCTTTCGTGGATGGTCACGGTTCAGAGGAGCGCATGTGCTTGACTGGCTTCTCCATGCATGGGCCGAAGGGTTGTGTGTCTTGTGGTGCCTTACTAGATGGCAATGTGGAAATTTCCTGCTAAACGGGCTCGGATGGTCGAAGCCGGGCAGGGAGCTACTCCTGGTGGGCTAGGCAGCCATTGCTCTCCTGGCGCCATAGGAATGGATCACACAATGTCTTGCACTCGGTCACGGTGAAAGTGAGGGTCCTGTTATAGTGCGAAGCGACACCGTTGCAGCTTCTTGATTGCTAGCTCACCGTGGAAAGGGAAGCCCTGCGATTTGGGGTTTGGCGTCATCTGGGCGCGCTCGTTGCGCGCAAATGGGACATTACTCCTCCTCTACGCAAAGTGCAACTCCGACTTCATGAGTGGCATTTCTGCTCGGGGGTGATGGTTGGCGGAGCCTTTCCGGGCAGCTCGTTATGGTGGTGCTCCCCTTCCTGACGGGTTAGGCGGCCCCGGCGCTCACGTGAGGTGGACTCTTGACGTCTAGCTCCGGGCGTCCGATAGATACTGTCCGATGCTGCACGCGGCGTACAGGGGTAGGTTGCCGTTGAGGGTTGGTTTCATGCTCAGTTTGAGCGTATGGGCGGGGGAGTACCGGTTCGCGTACACGCTCATCGACTTGGAGCGGGTGTTCGTCCCGGACTTGGCGTCGATGGGGATGATCTCGGACCCGACCTGGAGGAGGAAGTCGATCTCAGCCGTGTTCTCTGAGCGCCAGAAGTAGGGCTGGGTGTCTGCGGTGGCCAGAATCGACGTGAGCACGTAGTTCTCGATCAGCGCCCCTCGGAAATGACTGTGCTGAGGTGGCGGATCGAGGACCACCGATGCGGGGACCTGCGCGAGCTTGCGCAGCAAGCCGATGTCTGCCAGGTAGATCTTGAAGTGGCGGTCGTCGGCGTACGACGACAGAGGGATGGATGGTCGAACCACACGGGTGAGCTTGACGGCGATTCCCACCGCGAGAAGCCACTCCAGAGCATCCTCCAGATCTTTAGCGCGGGCGCCCTCGGAGACCTGGCTGAAGATGAATTTGGCGTTCTCTTTCGCGAGTTGCTGGGGAATCGACCGCCAGATCGCGGAAATCTTGGGGAACACCGACGCGGGAGCGTGCTTGGCCATGTCGAGAGTGTAGGAGTCGAGGATGGCCTGCTGGATGGCTTCCACGTCCGCGATATCCCGAGTGGAGAGCCACGCGACGACCGCTTCGGGCATGCCCCCCGTGAGAAGGTACTCCTGGAGGAGGGTCTCTGCTTTCACGCTGAGTGGTTCCGAGACTGCCATCCCCGGGCGCAGGGTGTCGATGTACTGGCGCAGGGGCGCGTTGCCTGTGGCATCGAGGAACTCGGGAAAGGAGACCGGTTTGAGGTCGAGGAAGTCCACTTTCCCGACGGGGAAAGTGGACTGTCCGTGGATGGCCAGGCCCAACATGGAGCCAGCCGAGGCGATCGCGTACTCGGGAGCGTCCTCGGCGAAGTATTTCAGGGACGTCAGAGCTTGTGGGCACTGCTGGACCTCATCCAGGATGATCAACGTCGTGGCCGGATCGATGGACGTGCCGAAGAAGATAGACAAGTCGCGGACGATCCTGTGCGGGTCGAGGTCAGGCTGAAAGAGGCCAGCCAATGCCTGGTTCCTCTCGAAGTTGACGTAGACATGGTTGTCGAATTCAGTGCGTGCGAACTCTCGTAAGAGCCATGTTTTCCCGCATTGCCTCACACCGCGGAGGATGAGCGGTTTGCGTCCTCGCTTGGCCTTCCATGCGAGCAACTGTCCCATCAGATCACGTTCCATGGCCACTCCCTGTCCTCTCTATGCCAGTGTAGCCATTCCTATGGAAAACGCAGCGATTCACTGCGTTTCTCATAGGAAAAACGCGGCAGAGCACAGCGTTTTCGGTAGGAAAGACATTCACCTCGGGCAGACACCGCCCCAAGAGCAACGAAGGCCCGGGGGTTCCCCCGGGCCGACGCTGTGAGTGTGGGCTAGCTCATCGCAGTGCCGCTTGGGCGGCGGCGAGGCGTGCGATGGGCACGCGGAAGGGGGAGCAGGACACGTAGTCGAGTCCGACCTTGTGGCAGAATTCGACGGACGACGGGTCGCCGCCGTGTTCGCCGCAGATGCCGAGTTTGAGGTCGGGGCGGGTCGAGCGTCCCAGTTCGGCGGACATCTTCACGAGTTTGCCGACGCCGACCTGGTCGAGGCGGGCGAAGGGGTCTGTCTCGTAGATCTTGGTGGCGTAGTAGGCGTCCAAGAACTTTCCGGCGTCGTCACGGGAGAACCCGAAGGTCATCTGCGTGAGGTCGTTGGTGCCGAAGGAGAAGAACTCCGCCTCGGTGGCGATCTCGTCGGCGGTCAGGGCCGCGCGGGGGATCTCGATCATCGTGCCGACCTTGTACTCCAGCTTCACCCCGGACTCGGCGATGATCGCGTCGGCCGTGGAGGTGATGATGGCCTTGACGAACGCCAGTTCCTTGACCTCGCCGACCAGGGGCACCATGATCTCGGGGACCATCGTCCACTCGGGGTGGCGCTTCTGGACGTTGATCGCGGCCTCGATGATGGCCTGGGTCTGCATGCGCCCGATCTCGGGGTACGTGACGTCCAGGCGGCAGCCGCGGTGGCCCATCATGGGGTTGAACTCGTGCAGGGACGCGATCTTGGCTTTGAGGTCGTCGACCTGGATGCCCATGTCGGCGGCGAGCGCCTCGATGTCGGCCTCGTCGGTCGGCAGGAACTCGTGCAGCGGCGGGTCGAGCAGGCGCACGGTGACGGGGAAGCCCTCCATCGCCTCGTAGATGCCCTCGAAGTCGCCGCGTTGCATCGGCAGGAGCTTGGCCAGGGCGGCTTCGCGCTGCTCGACGGTGTCGGAGACGATCATCTCGCGGATGGCCGCGATGCGGTCGGGCTCGAAGAACATGTGCTCTGTGCGGCACAGTCCGATGCCCTCGGCCCCGAACTCACGCGCCTGGCGGGCGTCGGTGGGGGTGTCGCCGTTGGTGCGTACCTTCATGGTGCGGTACTGGTCGGCCCAGGCCATGATGCGACCGAAGTCGCCGCCGATCTCGGCGGGGACGGTCTTGATCTCCTGGCCGTACACGTTGCCCGTGGAGCCGTCGAGGGAGATCCAGTCGCCTTCATGGAAGGTGTGTCCGCCCAGGGTGAAGGACTTCTCGTCCGCGCCGAAGCGGATCTCGCCCAGCCCGGCCACGCAGCAGGTGCCCATGCCGCGCGCGACCACGGCCGCGTGGGAGGTCATGCCGCCGCGCGCGGTGAGGATGCCCTTGGCGTGGTGCATGCCCTCGATGTCCTCCGGGGAGGTCTCCAGGCGCACGAGGATGACGGGCAGGCCCTTCTTGACCGTCCATTCGGTCGCCACCTCGGCGGTGAACACGACCTGTCCGGTCGCGGCGCCCGGGGAGGCCGGCAGGCCCTTGCCGATCGGGGTGGCGGCCTTCAGCTCGGCGTCGTCGAACTGTGGGTGCAGCAAGGCGTCGATCTGCTTGGGGTCGATCATCAAGACGGCCTTCTTCTCGTCGATCATGCCCTCGTCGACCAGGTCGGACGCGATGCGGAAGGCGGCGGCGGCGGTGCGCTTGCCGTTGCGGGTCTGCAGCATGTACAG
Organism: Propionibacteriaceae bacterium; assembly: GCA_009780915.1. Taxonomy (GTDB): domain Bacteria; phylum Actinomycetota; class Actinomycetes; order Propionibacteriales; family Propionibacteriaceae; genus WQYJ01. Next base: position 126,976 of record WQZD01000005.1, on the reverse strand, counting down.
CGTGCCGTCCTCGATGGTGAACTCCATGTCCTGCATGTCGCGGTAATGGGCCTCCAGGTTGTGGACGATCTCGACGAACTGGTCGTACACGGCCGGGTTCTCGTCACGCAACTGGTCGATGGTCTCGGGGGTGCGGATGCCGGCGACGACGTCCTCGCCCTGGGCGTTCATCAGGAACTCGCCGAACAGGCCCTTCTCGCCCGTGGAGGGGTTGCGGGAGAAGGCCACGCCTGTGCCGGAGGTGTTGCCGAGGTTGCCGAAGACCATGGACTGCACGTTGACGGCCGTGCCCCAGTCGCCGGGGATGTCGTTCATGCGACGGTAGTAGATGGCGCGCGGGTTGTTCCACGAGCGGAACACCGCCTTGATCGCGCCGAAGAGTTGCTCGATGGGATCGGAGGGGAACTCCGACCCGATGCGGGACTTGTACGCCTCCTTGAACTGGCCGGCGAGCTCTTCGAGGTCGGCGGCGGTCAGATCGACGTCCTGGGTGACTCCGCGCTCTTCCTTCATCTGGTCGATGAGCTTCTCGAAGTACGCTTTGCCGACCTCCATGACGACGTCGGAGTACATCTGGATGAAGCGGCGGTAGGAGTCCCACGCCCAACGGGGGTTGCCGGACTTGGCGATCAGGGTCTGGACCACGGTCTCGTTGATGCCGAGGTTGAGGATGGTGTCCATCATGCCGGGCATCGAGGCGCGCGCGCCGGAACGCACAGAGACGAGGAGGGGGTTCTCGGGGTCGCCGAACTTCTTGCCCTGCTGGGCTTCGAGGGTGGCGACATGGGCCATGATCTCGGCGCGGATCGCGTCGGAGATCGTCTCGTCGTCGGTGTAGTACTGTGTGCAGGCTTCGGTCGTGATGGTGAAACCTTGGGGAACTGGCATTCCAAGTTTTGTCATCTCGGCGACGTTGGCGCCCTTGCCACCGAGCAGGTTGCGCATCGAGGCGTCGCCCTCTGCGAAGTCGTAGACGTATTTCTTGTCAGTCATCGTGGCTGTCGATCTCCTTGAGTCCGTGCTCCAGAACATGGTCGTAACCACAAGGTGACAATCCCGTAGTCAGACCCCGTGATGCCGAAGGAGCGTTTCCGACATCATTTATATCCTCTGCTTACTCTACCCTGTCCCGCCGGGACTGTCACCGAGCGCTCATATGCACGGTGGTGCGACAAGTGAATAGAACGTGGACGGGTTTGCATCCGACGCCGACATCAGGCGGTCTTGGTAGCCTGGACGGGTGCGTGTCGATCTGTTCATCTGCCCCGTCTGCGCCGGCGATCTCGTCTCGGAGCCAGACGGGCGGTGCCTGCGATGCGACCGGGGCCACAGCTTCGACGTCGCCCGGCAGGGGTACGTCTCGCTGGTCACGGGTTCCGGGGTACGAGGGGACACCGCGGCGATGGTCCAGGCGCGCGCCGACCTGCTCGCGTCCGGGGTGTACGAGCCCATCGCCGACGGGCTGGCGGACGCCGTGGGGACCTGCTGGACGCCCACGGGCTCGCCAGGGCTCATGGCCGACCTCGGCGGAGGCACGGGATGGTACGCCGCCCGGCTCCTCGACCGATTCCCCGATCTGGACGGGGTCCTCCTGGACGCTTCGGCGCAAGCGGCCAAGGCAGCCGTACGGGCCCATCCCCGGCTGAGCGTGGCGACCACCGACCTGTGGAAGTCGATCCCGCTGAGGACCGCCAGTGTCGACCTCGCCGTGGTGGTCTTCGCGCCGCGCAACCCCGGCGAGATCGCCCGGATCCTCGTCCCGGGCGGCGCATGCCTGGTGGTCACCCCTCGTGCCAATCACCTGCGGGAGCTGCGGGCCACGCTTCCGATGCTCGATATCGAAGCTGACAAGGATCAACGCCTTCTCGATCAGTTCGCCGCATTCGAACCGGGGCCGACCCGGGTCGTCGAGTACCAGACCGCCATGACCGCTCGCCAGGTGGCTGGCATCGTCCACATGGGACCCAGCGCCTATCACGTGGGGCCGGACCTCGACCTCGCGCCGGTGAGGGATGTGACCGTGGCTGTGACCGTCCACGAGTTCCGCACACCCGGGCGCTGACGCGGCGCTGAGCCCGTCCGACCCCCTGGTGTGAAGCCCGACTAGGCGACTGGGCTGATCACCCGCTATAGTTGTCCCGGTTACTTCTTCGAAGTACGCCGCCTTAGCTCAGTCGGTAGAGCGGCTCACTCGTAATGAGCAGGTCTGCGGTTCGATTCCGCAAGGCGGCTCCGTTTGGATCCACCCCCTCCCCGTCACCACAGCGACGGGTTGTACATCAGGGGGTTGGGGGCGCCGGAGCACTCGTCGCCGATACGCAGATCCGCGATGGTCCCGGCGGAACGAAGGTCCCGCAGGCGCGATGTGACGGAGTCGTGCAACTCGTGCGGGGAGATCGTGTTGATGTAGATCTTGGTGTCGCCCTCGAAACCGGCGACGGTGGAGATGCGCCACTTGATGTTGATCCTCCAGGGCATGGGCACGTCGACGTCGAGCGGGACGTGGTGCCATTCCTCGTTGGACGGCACGTCCGGGCCGCTGGCCACGTGCAGGGCGTGGATCAGATCGGACATGTCGCGCACCTCCGCGTCGGAGTGCTCCCAGGGGTGCACTTTCGCCGACTTGGAGTAGATCTCGATGGTGGGGTAGCGGTGTCCGAACCCGGCGAACGCGATGGACGAGTCGTTCTCCGCGATCACCAGGTTGTGGTAATTCGCGTAGTTGACCCCGCATTCGTTGAAGAAGTTCACGTTCTCGCGTACCCGGGACAGGACCTGGTCGGCGTTGGCGCCGTGCTCGTCGATGGACACCAGTTGCTTGTGGAGGTGGTCGAAGGTCGCGCCGGCGGGCTTGAGCCAGTTCTGGAAGACAGCGACATAGCGGGTGTACCGGTTGGCGTCGTACTGCATCTTCATCGCGTGGATCGTCAGCCGGATGTACTGCTCGTGCTCGTCCGGGGTCAATGTCCCCGAGGACGCGAGCTCGGCCGTGGTCTGGGCGCCGTCGACCCAGTGCCGACGGGCGATGACGACGTCATGCCCGCCGCCGAAGAAAGCGTCGGCCTGACAGGCGATCTCCCGCTGGTCCATGGCGGCGATCTCCTCCACGGTCCTGCCAGCCAGACGCATCTTGGCGGCTTGGACGGCGAAGACGTGGCGGCGGCCCTGGTCGGTGGAGAGGTATTCGTGCTTGTGGGCTGTCACATGGGGGGGGAGGACGTACCCATAGTTCTGGTGCCAATAGTCGTAGCTGACGATCTCGAACAGGTTGGGGACGACGCGGAACTCGGCGACGGTGTCGAACAGGTTCTCCGCCGGGACTCGCTCGATCATGCGCCACTCGTCGTCGTGGACGACGCGTGCCTTCTCGGGGGGTGTCTCCATGTACCGCGCCGAGCAGAACGCGCAGGCGTGGGTCCAGTCCGTGTCTGAGACGGGTCGCAGGTCGAGGTCTGGCTGGATGGGCACACGAGCCCCGCGACCCGGCACCGTCCACACACGTGTCCCCGTGGAAGGATTGATTTGCTTGATTGTCCCGTCCCCCATTGTCATGAGGAATGCCGGGTCTGGCATGATCGAAATACCCATGATGTTGTTCTGCAAGCCTCTTTCTAGGACCGCGCGGCCAGACTTGGTCGGCCCCCACTGAGAAAATCCGAGCGGCCATCTCCTATCGCCAGTGATCTTACCGCAGGGCTGGGCAGATGGCCTCGTGTCTCATGTGAGTCGCGCGATCGGGACGGGTCTCGGCGGCCGACGGGGCCTGGCGTGAGTGGGCCGTCCAGCGGCCCGGGGAGTGTGGGATCATGGCTGGGAGGGGAAATGTCGTTGACCGAAAGTAGAATGGGATTCATGACTGCAGAGAACCAGCCCGCCGCCGAGAGCACACCCCAGTCCGCCGTTGTCTTGGGACAAGGGCCGGACGGGGAGGTGTACGTCCTGTCCACGCCGGACGGCGCCACCGACGAGGCTGACGAGTCGATCACCGAGCCGGCCAAGGTGATGCGGATCGGGCGGATGATCTCTCGGCTGCTGGACGAGGTGAAAGACGCTCCCCTCGACGACGCGTCCCGGGCCAGGCTGAGCCAGATCTACGCGCAGTCCATCGACGAGTTGGCCGGGGGCCTGGACGAAGACCTCGCCAAGGAACTGCGCCGGATCACCTCCCCCTTCGCCGCCGACTCGACCCCCTCGGACGCCGAGCTCCGCATCGCGCAGGCTCAGTTGGTGGGCTGGTTGGAGGGGCTGTTCCAGGGGTTGCAGACCGCGCTGGTCGCCCAGCACCTCACAGCCCGCATCAACGAGGGCACGCGTGCGGCGATCCCCCAGGCCAGCCCCGAGGACACGCCGACCACGTCCATGGGCACGGGGATGTACCTCTGAGATGATGCGCCGCGGGGGCGCGAACTGTCGATTTCGCACCCGTGGACCAGCAGTTCGCGCCCCTGCGGCGTGACCATTGACTATCTCCGTTGGGCGTTCTAGGGTGGAGATGGCCTGACATCGATGGAGGAATCATGGGCGTATTATCAGAGCATTTCACATTGTCCAATGGCGTGTCGATCCCCAAGCTGGGATTCGGCACCTGGCAGACGCCGAACGAGGTCGCTTCCGAGGTGGTGCAGGGCGCTCTGCGTTCGGGGTACACCCACATCGACACGGCTCGGGCTTATCAGAACGAAGAAGGGGTGGGCCAGGGGGTGCGGGCCAGCGGCTTGCTCCGGGAGGACCTGTTCATCACCACCAAGGTCAAGGCGGAGTTCAAGAGCTATGAGCAGGCGAAGACCTCGATCGAGACCTCGCTCGCCCAGTTGGACCTGGGGTACATCGACCTGCTGCTGATCCACGCGCCCAAGCCGTGGCCGGAGATGTTCAAAGGCATCGACACGACGTACTTCGAGGAGAACCTCGCCGTGTGGACGGCCATGGAGGAGGCCTACCAGCGAGGGGACGTACGGGCCATCGGCGTGTCCAACTTCTCGATCGCCGACATCGAGAACATCACTGTTCACGCGGCCACCGCCCCCATGGCGAACCAGATCCGCCTCCACGTCGGCCACACGCAGGCCGACCTCGTGGCGTACTGCCAGCAACATGCCATCCTGGTCGAGGCGTACTCGCCGATCGCGACGGGGAAACTGCTCGACGACCCACAGGTCGCCGCCGTGGCCACACGCAACGGCGTGTCGGTGGCCCAGCTGTGCATCCGGTACGCCCTGCAGAAGGGCTGCCTGCCCCTGCCCAAGGCCGTCCATCCCGAGTACATCGTGTCCAACACCCAGATCGATTTCGAGTTGAGCGCCGACGACATGGCCGAGCTCGACGCCATCGGCTGAGGACCTTCCCGCTTGCGGCGACGCCCGTCCCATTCAGTGGGACGGGCAAGTCGTCTAGTTCTCGATGATAGCTGAACATGGTTTTCAGCGAGTGTAAACTGCACTGAGGTAGCTGGTTGACGCAAACAGCGTCGAGTGCAGCAGACGAGGAGAACATCATGGCATCAATCCGGGTAGCGATCGCGGGCGTGGGCAACTGCGCTTCATCATTAGTACAGGGCGTCCATTTCTATTCAGACGCAGACCCAGGTACGACAGTCCCCGGCCTGATGCACGTCCAATTCGGCCCCTACCACGTGCGGGACCTCGACTTCGTCCTCGCCTTCGACGTCGACCAGGCCAAAGTGGGACTCGATCTGTCCGAGGCCATCTTCGCCTCCGAGAACAACACCATCAAGATCTCCGACGTCCCCCATACGGGCGTGACCGTCCAGCGCGGGCCGACCCTCGACGGGCTGGGCAAGTACTATCGCGAGACCATCACCGAGTCTGACGCCGCCCCCGTCGACGTGGTCCAGATGTTGAAGGACGCCAAGGTGGACGTGCTGGTCTCGTACCTGCCCGTGGGATCCGAGGAAGCTGACAAGTTCTACGCGCAATGCGCCATCGACGCGAAGGTGGCGTTCGTCAATGCTCTGCCGGTCTTCATCGCGTCCGACCCTGTGTGGGCGAAGAAATTCGAGGACGCCGGTGTGCCCATCGTCGGCGACGACATCAAGAGCCAGGTCGGCTCGACCATCACCCACCGGGTGCTCGCCCACCTCTTCGAGGAGCGCGGGGTGGTCGTGGACCGGACCTACCAGCTCAACGTCGGCGGCAACATGGATTTCAAGAACATGCTGGAGAGGGACCGGCTGGAGTCCAAGAAGATCTCCAAGACCCAGGCCGTGACCTCCAATATCGACCACGAACTGCCGGCGCGGGACATCCACATCGGCCCGTCCGACTACGTCCAGTGGCTCGACGACCGCAAGTGGGCGTTCGTTCGCCTGGAGGGTCGGGCCTTCGGCGAGGTGCCCCTGACTCTGGAGTACAAGCTCGAAGTGTGGGACTCGCCCAACTCGGCCGGCATCATCATCGACGCCGTGCGCGCGGTCAAGATCGCCCAGGATCGTGGCATCGGCGGGCCCATCACGTCCCCCAGCGCGTACCTGTTCAAGTCCCCGCCCGTCCAGCGCGAGGACCGCGAGGGCCGCGAGTGGGTGGAGCGCTTCATCACTGGAGACGCCGAGAGGTAGGCCCGGGCCCGTCGCGACCGTCAGGGTCCGCGCGTTGGCTACCCGCGACTCACGTAAACATGGCACAATCGGATCATGCATATCCTTGTCGTGGACGATGACCAAGCCGTACGAGATTCTCTCGCACGCTCGTTGCAGTACACCGGTTATCAGGTCACGACGGCCCAGGACGGGATCGAGGCGCTGGCGAAGCTGGCGTCCGGCTCGATCGACGCCGTGGTCATGGACGTGATGATGCCCAGGCTCGACGGCCTAGAGGCCACGCGGATGCTGCGGGCGTCGGGCAACGACGTGCCGATCCTGATCTTGACGGCTCGCGACGCGATCGAGGACCGTGTCGACGGCTTGGACGCCGGGGCGGACGACTACATGATGAAGCCCTTCGCCCTCGACGAGCTCTTGGCCCGGTTGCGGGCCCTCACCCGGCGGGTCCATCCCGTCGAGGAGGGGGAGCCCAGCCAGTCGCTGACCTTCTCTGATCTGGTGCTCGACCCTGCGACGAGGGAGGTCACCCGGGCGGGACGCCACATCGCGCTCACCCGCACGGAGTTCGCCCTGCTGCTGGCGTTCATGGAGAACCCGCGTCGCGTCTTGGAGCGCGGCTGGCTGCTCAACGAGGTGTGGGGATTCGACTTCCCCACCACGGCCAACTCCCTGGAGGTCTACATCGGGTATCTGCGCCGCAAGATGGAGGCGGATTCCCAGCCTCGGCTGATCCACACCGTGCGGGGGGTCGGGTACGTCCTGAAGGAATCCACATAAGATGCGATTCTTCGCGGGCGCCTTCTCCTCCTTCGCCCATTCTGTGCGCACGTCGCTGCGGTACCGCCTGGTCCTCCTGACGGCGGCCACCATCGTTCTGGGCGTCATGATCGCCGGGGCGGGCACGTACCAGGCGGCCCGGGTCTCCCTGTACAGCCAACTCGACGTCGAACTGCTGTCGATCGCCGAGTCCCTGGCGGGCCAGATCGCCGTGGACTTCGAGGAGAACACCGTCTCCTCCGCCACCTCCTTGGACGCGGAGAACGTCGTGGTCATGGTGGTCGGCGCCAACAAGAACGAGCAGACCCTCCTCGGCGACCGGGACGCGCCCCTGGTGATCACCGCCGCCGAGGTGGCCGTGGCCCGCATCCAGACCGGGTCCAGCGCACGTGATGGCCAGACGACCACTGGGGTGGAGTACAGGATCGTCGCCGTCCCCTTCGTGGACGCGACCAGCCAGGACGCGTACGCCCTTGTCATCGCCAGGGATCTCAGCCCCACGGCGATGGGGCTGTCCAACCTCTCCACTCTCCAGTGGGGGATCGGCGTGGCCGCCGTCCTGGTGTGCATCATCGCCGCGATCTTCGTCGCGGGGGCGACCCTCAACCCGATCCGGGAGCTCACCTCGGTGGTCTCGGGGATCACCTCCACCGACGAGTTGACGACGATCGAGGTGCGCGGGGCCTCGGAGGTGGCCGATCTGGAACGGTCCTTCAACATGATGATGGAGACCCTCGCCGCCTCTCGAAAACAACAGAATCGGCTTATTGCTGATGCCGGGCACGAGCTCCGTACCCCCCTGACGAGCCTGCGGACCAACATCGAGTTGTTGATCGCCGACGAGTCGGCGGAGATGCTACCCGAGGGCGCCCGGTCGGCGATCCTCTCCGACGTGGCCGCGCAGCTCGGCGAGTTCACGTCGCTGATCAACGACTTGGTGGTGCTCTCCCGCGGGGACGCCGCCCCCTCCAACCCGATGGTCATCGACTTCTCCGATGTGGTGCGCCGGGCGGTCGCCCGTGCCCAGCGCCGTGGGCCGTCCCTGGTCTTCGACGTCGGGCTGGAGCCCATCTACGTCATGGGCGACACGACCACCTTGGAGCGCGCGATCACCAACCTGCTCGACAACGCGGTCAAGTTCTCCCCCGCCGGTGGGACGATCACCGTACGGCTCACTGCCGACGGCTTGGTGATCAGCGACGAGGGCCCCGGCATCTCCGACGCCGACGTCCCCCACGTCTTCGAGCGCTTCTATCGTTCGGACTCCTCGCGCAACACCCCCGGCACGGGCCTCGGGCTGTCCATCGTCGACCACACGGTCACCGCCCACGGCGGCACGGTCGAGGTCTCCCGCGCCGCGTCCGGCGGCGCCCAGTTCACTGTGCGCCTGCCTGAGGTCGAGCCCGAAGAGGGGGAGTAGCGGCGAGTGCGTGGGGGTCAGTCACCCATAGAGGCGTGGTAGGCGGCGCGGGCTTGGGAGAGGATCTCGTACAGCGTGCTCAGGCGTGCTGACAGACCCTGGTCCACCAGGGGCGGCATCCATCCGGGAGGATAGTGTCCCTGGAGTTTGGATGGGGCGAAGTCGATATTCGGCGGTGGGGTGTACGTGGCGGGGTAGCTCGTGGGGCGGCTCATCTCCCAAGCCGTGAACGACGCTTCCTGTGCCGGATCGAAGTTCGGGCAGACGGCCAGCAGGGCGCGCAGTTGAGGGTACGTGATGGAGTTCGGCAGGTAAATGGTGGGCAGGTGGTCGGCGGGTTGTGAGGGTTTCTCGACGCTGCGGCTCGTCGCCCACCCATGGGCGAGGGCGCACTGCGCCCAGTCCGTGTTGGCCCGGGTGACCGCGTCGACCATGGCCGCGTCCACCTGTTCCTGGTCTATGGCGAAGATGGGCTGTTCGGTGTACGCGGACTCGCGTAGGCACGCGGCGTAGTCGTCGCTGCGGTCCGCCCCGTCGATCACGAGTGTGGGGGTCGAGTGCAAGATGCTCGCTGAGACGCTGGCCACCCGGGTGGCGTCGGTCGTCATCTCGAAAGAGTAGGTCGTATCGGGAGAGGAGGCCATCTCGGGAGAGGAGGTTGTGTCGGGAGAGGAGAGGGAGTTGAAAGCGATCCCCTGCCCGTCGTACCCCTGGACTGACGTGACGGAGACATAGCCCACCTCCGTGATGAGCCCTTGGCCATTGGACTGCATGAACGCATTGAAGCCAGCGTCGCTCATGCAGTGGAAGAAGGTGAGAGAGGCCAACTGCCATTCGGGATTCGTCGAGAGGCCCGTCGGCTCGACCCACCCCGGTCCTCCGGAGGAGAGCTGGCTCGGCTTGATCGGCGTCGGTGACATGTGCGGGGCGCCGGTCACGACCAGGCCCAGGAGCACGAGCACGGCGAGGACGACGAAGCCGACACTGCGGAAGCGGACCACCCAGGCGGGCACGGGCATGGTGTGTGCCGACTCCTCGCCAGTCGGGGCATCGCTGAGCGTCAATGTCACTGTCTGCTGAACTGCCATCGTCGTCCGTTCGAGTCGATTCCACTAGTGTCCACCCGTCCATGTGAATTGGCAAAGACATGAAAGGCGTGTGTGATGTCAGGGGGTGTGCGCGGTGGTCGCGGGCCGGGTCGGTGTGGTGGGGCTGCGACTGACGTCTAGTCCATGATGACGCCGGTCTGGTTCTGGTAGGCCTGCTGGGCTTCCCAGAGCACCGGGGTCAGCTCTCGATTCGCGGTGGTGATCATGTCTTGTTGGTCCGCAGGCATCCATCCGGGGGCGTACGCGGCTTCCAGCCCGACGGGGCCGAAGTCGACCACGGGGTCGGGGAGCCACCCGTCGGGCAAGGCGGTGTCTGCCTGCCAGTAGGGGACGCCTCGCACCATCTCGTCCATCACGGGGTCGAAGACGGGGCATGGGTCGAGCAGTTGTCGCACCTGATCCGGGGTGATGGTGTAGGGGACGATGGCGGCGGTGTAGGTGGTGTAGGGAGGCGAGAAGGTGCGCTGGAGACGCACCTGTGGCCACCCGTGGTCCTCGGCGCAAGCGGCCCAACGTCTCGTGGATTGCTCCATGCGTGCCAGCCATTCCGGGTTCGGGGTGGTCAGGACCGGGTCGACGGTGGCTTGTTCGGAGTACGAGGTCTTCTTCAGGCAGGCGGCGTAGTCGCTCGTGCGATCCTCGCCGCCGATGATCAGGCCCACTCGTGTGGACGTGAAGTCCATCAGATCGTTGATCGCCGTCGTGAGAGCGGGGTTGCCCTCGTCGCCTGGCATGATCCCACTGCCTCCGCCTCCGTAGGGGTCTCGCCAAGCGTATGAGCCCGTCAGGACGAAGTCGACAATCGTGGGCTTCCCTTGGTAGTCGGGACGGATCGTCATGGGCAGCCCGGCATCCGTCATGCAGGTGTAGTACGCCTGAGCCACGAGTTCCAGGTACGAGGGTCGCTCGTGCGAGCTGCCCGCCGGAGGGCTGACAGTGGTGATCCCCATGATCACGAGTGCGACAAGGGTGACAAGGGCCGCGCCGGACCAACGTGGATGGGGCTCATGGCCAGCGCCGGACCTGCTCGGTGTGCCCGCACGCGTGCCAGTCCCATCGACCGTCAGGATGACGGTCTGAGGTGCTGACCGTGCCATGGGAACCTCGCTTCGCCGATGCGACCAGTCTAGGTCTCATCGTCGACCGAGAGCTCCGATCTCCATCGAGTGACACCCTTTTGAGCCCATGCAGGCGTGATCACGCGAGAATCGCCGCAAAAACATGTCACTCGACCACGCGAGTGAACGATGCTAGCGTATGCCGCCCGAACTCAGGAGCTCGGGCGCAGCAGGGGGAACAGGATGGTCTCGCGGATGCCGGTGTCGGTGAAGAGCATCATCAGCCTGTCGATGCCCACTCCGACGCCGCCCATGGGCGGGGCCCCGTACTCCAGGGCGCGCAGGAAGTCGTCGTCCAGGCGCATGGCCTCCGGGTCGCCCCCGGCGGCGCGTAGGGACTGCTCGGTGAGGCGCTCGCGCTGGATCACGGGATCGATCAGTTCGGAGAACCCCGTGCCGCGCTCGACGCCGCCGATGATGAGGTCCCATGCCTCGACCAGGCGCGGGTCGTCGCGATGCAGGCGGGCCAGGGGTTGGGCGATGGCGGGGAAGTCGTACACGAACACGGGCTGCATCAGGTCGTGCTCGACCAACTCGCCGAACAGTTCCATGGCCATCTTGCCCTGGTCGAGCTTGGGGTCGTACGTGACCCCGCGCTTGTCGGCGTACGCGCGCAACCGCTCCAGCGGCGTGTCGATGCTCACCTCCTCGCCGATCACCTCGGAGAGCAGGTCGAAGAATTTCGCCCATCTCCACTGTCCGTCCAGGTCGATCTCCGTACCGTGCAGGGTGATGACCCGTCGCCCCAGCGCGTCGTCGGCGGCCCGCTGGATGATCTCCCGCGTGATCTCGGCGACGGTGAATTGGTCCTGCCACGCGGCGTAGAACTCCAGCATGGAGAACTCGGCCGAGTGCGAGGAGTCGATGCCCTCGTTGCGGAAGATGCGCCCGATCTCGTACACCCGGTCGGCGCCACCGACCATGGCGCGCTTCAGGTAGAGCTCCAGGGCGATGCGCAACGTCATGTTGATGTCGAAGGCGTTCAGATGGGTATGGAAGGGGCGGGCCGCCGCGCCGCCATGGATGAGCTGGAGGACGGGGGTCTCGATCTCCAGGAAACCCTGCTCGTCGAGGGTGCGACGGATGGACTTCATCACCGTCGACCGGGTGCGGACCATGTCGCGCGCCTGGGGGCGTACCACCAGGTCGGCGTACCGTTGACGCACCCGTGTCTCCTCTGACAAGTCCTTATGCAGCACGGGCAGGGGACGCAGGGCCTTGGACGCCATCTGCCAGGAGCCGGCCAACACGGACAGCTCCCCGCGCTTGGAGGCGATCACTCGCCCCGTGACCTCGATGAAGTCTCCTAGGTCCACGTCGGACTTCCAGGCGTCCAGGCGGTCCTCGCCGACCTCGCCCAGGGAGAGCATGACCTGCAGCCGTTCGCCCGCCGTATGGGCGGTGAAGCCCCCCTGGAGGGTGGCGAAACAAAGTTTGCCTGTGTTGCGCAGGAAGATGACACGACCGGCGACGCCGACGACCTCGTCCGTCTCCTCCCCGGCTTCGAGGTGCCCCCATCGGGACCTGACGTCGACTAAGGACATCGTACGGGGCACGCTGACGGGATAGGGCGCCGTCCCTTGGTCCAGCAGGCGGGCGCGCTTGTCCATGCGCACACGCATCTGCTCGTTCAGGTCATTGGGCTCGAACACGTCGATGTCAAGGGATTCGTTCACCAGACAAGAATACCCCGCCACCTCCGGGCACGCGGGCGTACAATCGCGTCATGCATCGCAGGCAGCCCCGCGACCCTCGCTTAGTGCCGGATCGGACCAGGCCAGGCGGATGGATCGTGCGCATCGATGGGACCGACTACTCGTACGTCGACGTCGAGGACCCGATGTACCTGGAGTTCGATTACGTCCAACGCATCGTCCACGTGGTCGACACCTGCTTCGAGCCCGGTGAGCGGATCACGGCGGTCCACGTCGGCGGCGCGGGGATGACGCTGCCACGGTACATCGCTCACACCCGTCCCACCTCCGGGCAGATCGTCTTGGAGCCCGACACGAGCCTCACGCAGGCGGTGCGCGACACCATCCCGTTGCCGCCCTGTTCCGGGATCAAAGTACGACCCGTGGACGGGCGCGCGGGCATCCTCGACCTGGCGGACGACTACGCCGACCTCGTGATCGTGGACGCGTTCGCCAACGCCCAAGTGCCCGCCGACCTGGCCACCCGGGAGTGGTTCGCCGAGGTGCGTCGCGTGGTGCGCCCCAGCGGTGTCATGGTGATGAACTTCACCGGGCACGCCCCCTTCGACTACGCCCGTCGCCTGATCGCCGCCATATCCGCCTCCTTCGGTCCCGTCGTGATCGGTGCGGAGCCCTCGACGTGGAAGGGACGCCGCTTCGGCAACTTCGTCATCGCCACGGGCCCGAGGGTGGACCCGTACCTTCTGGAGCGCGCCGGCGCCGGCGCCCCCTTCCCGTACCGCCTCCTCCACGGGACGGAACTCGACCGCTGGGTCGGGCCGGCCCAGCCCTTCACCGACGCCGACACGCGAGGCTCCCCGCCTCCCCCCGGCGGCCCCACTGTGTTCCGGTGACTTCGGGACGAGTCGGCCAGGGGCGCGCCGATGCGCGAGAATGGACGCATGACGAGTTCACCGATCCCTGTCGCCCCGCGTAAGGCGACGCCCAGGCGTCCGCGCAAGGCGTGGGGGTGGCTGGTCATGGTGATCGTCGTCATCCTCCTCGTCGGCGGGGTCGTCGGCGCCTTGCTGGTCTCCAACGCCGTGGCCGCGTCCCGGTACGCGGACGAGGTCTCGTCGAGCGACGCCACCTGGATCTCGGTCGAACGACTGGGAGGGGAGAAGGTGCCGGTCGTCACGGGCACGAGCCTGAGCGATCTGCGCCACGGCGTGGGATGGTACGCGTCGACCGCGTCCCCTGGACAGGTCGGGAACTTCGCCCTGGCCGGGCATCGTCTCGGATGGGGGCAGCCCTTCGCCGAGTTGGGCGCCATGCGGGTCGGGGACCAGATCGAGGTGACCCACGGCGCGACCACGTACACCTACACTGTCGTCACCGGCCCCACTGTCGTGTCGGCGCGCGAGACAGACGTCCTGGCGGCTGTGCCCGGGGGTGTCGGCCGCGTCCCCACCAAGGCCATGATCACCCTGACCACGGCGGCCAGCCTCCTGCCGTCCCCCGACCGCCTGGTCGTGGTCGGCGAGCTCACCGCGACCCAGGGGTGAAGCCCCAGCGCCCGGCCGCACAGCGCCCGGCTACACTGTAACTATGTCCGATCGGGAAGAGCTCATTCAAACTATCGTCACCCAGGGCGTCGTCTGGGGCAAGGTGACGCTCGCGTCGGGACGCGAGGCGGAGTACTACGTCGACATGCGGCGGGTGACCCTGGACGGTCAGGCCTCGCCCCTCGTCGGACGGGTGATGCGCGATCTAACGAGCGACTGGGACTACGAGTGCGTCGGAGGGCTGACCTTGGGGGCCGATCCCGTGGCGACGGCGATGCTGCATTGCGCGGCGGCCCGGGGCGACCGCCTGGACGCTTTCGTGGTCCGCAAAGAGGCCAAAGCCCACGGGATGCAGCGACAGATCGAGGGGCCCGACATCCAGGGCAGGCCGGTCCTCGTCGTCGAGGACACCTCGACGACCGGCGGGTCGGTCATCCAAGCCGTCGAGGCCGTGCGCCGCGCCGGGGGCGTCCCCGTGGGCGTCGCCGTGGTGGTCGACCGCGCGACCGGCGCGAAAGAGAAGATCGAAGAACTGGGGTTGCCGTATCGTTACGCCGTGGGTCTGAGGGATCTGGGCCTGTGACAGGTGATCGGCCGGCGGGGCGGGCGACGATGAGAGGAATGGGGGCAGGTGTGAGCGGCAAACGTGTGCGCATCCGGGAGGTGGCCGAGCGCAGTGGGATGTCCACTGGGACGGTGTCCAACGTCCTCAACCATCCCGAGGTCGTCTCACAGGCGACCCGGGACCATGTCTTGGCCGTGATAGCGCAGATGAACTTCGTGCGCGACGCGTCCGCGCGCCACCTCCGCGTGGGCGAGTCCCAGACGGTGGGCGTGATCCTGCGCGACCTGTCCAATCCTTTCTACACCGAACTGGCCCGGGGCATCGAGGACCGGCTCGCCCAGGACGACTGCCTGATGATGGTGTGCAGCTCCGACGAGGATCCCAGCAGGGAAGCCCGTTTCGTACGGCTCTTCGCCGAGCAAGGCGTACGCGGCATGCTCATCACCCCCTTCCGCGACACCGTCGACCAGATCGCCATGCTGGAGGCTCTCCACATCCCCACGGTCCTCATGGATTCCTCCTCCGGGGGGACGTCCTCGGTGGGGGTGGACCACGTGGCCGGGGCGGAACAGGCCGTACGTCACCTGCTGGACCAGGGGCATCGGCGTATCGGCTTCATCAACGGTCCTCAGGAGTTGCTCCCCTGCCGCGAGCGTGCCGAGGGCACGGCTCGTGCGATCGCCGGGTGTGGGCTCGACGTGGACGAGGTCCTCGTGTCCACGACCGTGAGCGTGCTCAACGCCGACTCCGGCTGCGAGGGCATGGGCCGGCTCTTGGATCAGGCGCCAGTGACCGCCGTCTTCTGCGTCAACGACTTCGTGGCCATGGGGGCGTTGCGGGCCCTGCGCGACCGCGGGCTCACGGTCCCGACGGACGTCGCGGTGGTGGGGTACGACGACATCACCTTCGCCGGGGAGATGACGGTCCCCCTCAGTTCGGTGCGCCAACCCATGCACGACCTCGGGTGGACGGCGGTGGACATGCTCCTCCATCCGGGGGAGGCTCCCGCTCATGTCAGGTTCACGCCGCACCTGGTGGTACGAGCGTCGTCCCTGTACGAACGGAACGCCGCATGACGTGGTCGCCCGCCCGATGGTCGGGGGCGCTGGACCCCGGTGTCGGCGTCCACGAGCGGCGAGGAGGCGTGAGCCTCACTTGTCATTGGTAGAATGGTATACCGCACGAGGCGGGGATCCCCCGCCGATGAGGAGATGGAATGTTCGAGAGATTCACAGACCGCGCACGTAGGGTCGTCATTTTGGCACAGGACGAGGCCAGGGCGATGAACCACAACTACGTCGGCACGGAGCATATTCTGCTGGGCCTGATCCACGAGGGTGAAGGAGTGGCCGCCAAGGCGCTCGGCCAACTCGGGATCACGCTGGAGAAGGCGCGCGTCGAGGTGGAGGAGATCATCGGCAAGGGGCCCCAGGCGCCAGCCGGCCACATCCCGTTCACAGCTCGCGCCAAGAGGGTGCTGGAGCTGTCCCTGCGCGAGGCGTTGCAGCTCAACCACCCGTACATCGGAACGGAACATATCTTGCTCGGCTTGCTGCGGGAAGGTGAAGGCGTGGCATCGCAGGTCCTGATCAAGATGGGGGCGGATCTGGGCCAGGTGCGCGAAACCGTGCTGTCGCTCTTGAGCGGTTTCCAACAGACGAAGCAGGCGGCGATGGCCGGCGCCCCCGAAAGGTCGGCCAACACCACGGGATCGAAGATCCTCGACCAGTTCGGCCGCAACCTCACCCAGGCCGCCCGCGAGGGCAAGCTGGATCCGGTCGTGGGACGCCTCAAAGAGATCGAGCGGGTCATGACCGTCCTGTCCCGGCGTACCAAGAACAACCCTGTGTTGGTCGGCGAGCCGGGTGTCGGCAAGACCGCCGTCGTCGAGGGCCTGGCCGAGGCCATCATCCGCGGCGACGTCCCCGAAACCTTGCGCAACAAGCAGATTTACACCCTGGACATGGGATCCTTGGTCGCCGGGTCGCGGTATCGCGGCGACTTCGAGGAGCGACTGAAGAAGGTGTTGGCCGAGATCAAACAACGCGGCGACATCATGATCTTCATCGACGAGATCCACACGCTGGTGGGCGCGGGAGCGGCCGAAGGTGCCATCGACGCGTCCTCGATCCTCAAGCCCATGCTGGCTCGCGGGGAGTTGCAGACCATCGGCGCGACCACCCTGGACGAGTACCGCAAGTACATCGAGAAGGACGCCGCTCTGGAGCGCCGCTTCCAGCCGATCCAGGTGGACGAGCCCTCCATCGCGCTGACGATCGACATCCTCAAGGGGCTGCGGGACAGGTACGAGACCCATCACCGGGTCACGATCACCGACGCGGCGCTGACCGCCGCCGCCCAGCTGGCCGACCGGTACGTGGCCGACCGTTTCCTGCCTGACAAGGCCATCGACCTGATCGACGAGGCGGGCGCCCGGTTGCGCATCAAGCTGATGACGGCCCCGATGAACTTGCGCGAGATCGACGAGAAGATCGCACAGATCCGTCGTGAGCGCGAGTCGGCCGCCGAGTCCATGGACTATGAGATCGCGGCGAACATGCGCAGCCAGGAAGTCACCTTGCTGCACGAGCGGGAGCGCCTGGAGGCCGACTGGAAGGCGTCCGGCGAAGCCGTGCCCTCCGTCGTCGACGAGGAGCAGATCGCCGAGGTCCTCAGCTCGTCCACCGGGATTCCCGTGTTCAAGCTGACCGAGGAGGAGAGCACCCGTCTGCTGCAGATGGAAGCCGAGATCGGCAAGCGGATCATCGGCCAGAACGACGCGGTCCACGCGCTGGCTCGCTCCATCCGCCGTACCCGCGCCGGGCTCAAGGACCCCAAGCGTCCCTCGGGCTCCTTCATCTTCGCCGGGCCTTCCGGCGTGGGCAAGACCGAGCTGACCAAGGCGCTCACCGAGTTCCTGTTCGGCGACGAGGACGCCCTGATCACCCTGGATATGTCCGAGTACTCCGAGAAGCACACCGCCTCGCGCCTGTTCGGCTCGCCTCCCGGCTATGTCGGGTACGAAGAGGGCGGGCAGCTCACCGAGAAGGTACGTCGGCGCCCGTTCTCCGTGGTGCTCTTCGACGAGGTCGAGAAAGCGCATCCGGACATCTTCAACTCCTTGCTGCAGATCCTCGACGAAGGCCGTCTCACCGACGCCCAGGGCCGCGTGGTCGACTTCAAGAACACCGTCATCGTCATGACCACCAACCTGGGCACCCGTGACATCTCCAAGGCGGTCGGACTGGGCTTCTCGCAGGCCGGGGACGGCGCCGCGTCGTACGAGACGATGAAGGCCAAGGTCACCGATGAGCTCAAGCAGCATTTCCGCCCCGAGTTCTTGAACCGTGTGGATGAGATCGTCGTCTTCCACCAGCTCAGCCACGAGGAGATCGAGAAGATCGTGGACCTGTTGGTCGCGCAGATCGAATCCCGACTGGCCGACCGCGACATGGGCATCGAGCTGACCCAGGCCGCCAAGAGGCGTATCGCGGAGCGTGGGTACGACCCCACACTCGGCGCCCGTCCCTTGCGCCGCGCCCTCCAGCGCGACATCGAGGACCCGTTGGCGGAGAAGATCCTCTTCGGGGAGCTCCAGTCGGGGCAACTCGTCCTGGTCGACGTCGCCGAGGATGGTGCGGAATCGCCGTTCACCTTCGCGGGCACCCCGAAGGCCACCATCCCCGACTCCGCATTCGAGGAGCTCGGCATCCACTGAGCTCCCCCCCGGTGGCGGTCGGGGCGGACTGGACGTGGGTGCACGCTCGTGTCGTCCCGATCCGCTACCATGAAACAGGAAGGGAATCAGCATGAGTAATGCCTATCAGCCGTATCAGCCGACGGATCCGAACGGGTCCCAGCCGGAGCCCACGTACGGGGCGCAGCCCGGATACGGGACGCAGCCCGTGCCCGTCGCGGGCCAGCCGTACCCGCCCATGTCGTACCCGAACATGTCGTACCCACAGCCCATGATGGCCCGCCCTGAGCACCCTCAGGCGACAACGGTCCTGATCCTGGGGATCCTGGGTCTCGTGGTGGCCGGGGTCCTGGGTCCGGTGGCGTGGTTCATGGGCAACAAGGCCATCAAGGAGTGCGAAGCGGGGACGTACACTCGGACGGGCCCGTTGACGGCCGGTCGCATCCTCGGCATCATCGGCACCATCCTGCTCATCGTGAGCGTCGTGGTGATCATCCTCGTCGTGGTCATCGGGCTGATCACAGCCGCCACCTTGGTCCAACAGTGACGCTTCGACGAGGTCGGCGGGCGCCACTGCGGCAGCTCGTCGGCTTGGTCACATGACCGACCCGATCCATCGGAAGTGCCCGGTGACCAGGGAGATGACGAGCGCGGCCACGACGATGGCGGCGGTTCCCAGAAGGTAGACCAGGTCGGGCGCCCCTACTCGGGAGGGTCGCGCCCAGGTCCGGGCGCCGCGCCCGAATCCTCGCGCCTCCATGGCGGTGGCCAGGGTGGACCCGCGCCGGATGGCGGAGACCAGGAGGGCGAAAGCCACGGTGACGAAGCGCCGGACCGCCCGATGATCGCCCAGCCCGCGCGCGCGACGAGCCATCCGCATGGACCTCTGGTCCTCGGCCAGGCTCGCGATCAGGCGGATCCCCGCCACAGTGCCCAGGACGAACCTGGCCGGCAGTCGCCAGACCTGGGCCAGGCCGTCGGCCATGTCGGTGGGGTCGATGCCGCTCAGGGTGACGAGGCAGGCCACGCCCAAGGCCACCACACGAGCGGCGACGGCCGCACCGTAGCTGACCGACTGCCCCGAGACGTGGATCAGTCCCCACGAGAAGAAGGTGGTTCCGCCAGGGGACCCGTACAACGCCAGGCTGACCCCCGCCACCGGCGCGGCGACCATGAAGGGGAGGGCGCGCAGCGCCAAGACACGCAGGCGCCTGGCGTCCCACGGGCCCAGGGCGTACCACACCGCGACCTCCACGCAGATCGCTGCGACGGCGCTCACCCAGTCCAGCGTGATCAGCAGCGGGAAGGTGAGGACCATGGCGCCGGCGAGGCGCGTGACCGGGTTGACCCGGTCGGTCCAGGTCGGCGCCGTGTCCGTGGATCGGGGTCGCGTGCCGACGTCGTCAGTACGCAGGGTGTCGCGGCTCATGACGCCTCCATCCGGATGTGGTGATCGCCGAGTGCCTCGACGTACGCGGGATCGTGCGTGACGGAGATGATGGTGGTCCCCTCCTCGCACAGGGTGCGGACCAGGTCCACCAGGGCCGTCCACGTGAGCCGGTCCTGGCCGAAGGTGGGCTCGTCCAGGACAATGACCACCGGGTTGCACACCAGCACCGTCGCCACGGAAAGCCGACGCTTCTCGCCCCCCGACAAGGTGAAAGGATTCGCCCGGGCGAGGTGGTCCAAGCGCAGCAGGGTCAACAGGCGGGTCACGTCGGCATGGATCACGGCGGGGTCGGTCTTGGCGGCGTGCAGGCCCACGGCGACCTCGTCGAAGACGCTCCGGGCCACGAATTGATGGTCGGGGGATTGGAAGACCGTCCCGATCCGGGTCAGCAACTCCCGCGACTTCCACGTGTGGGGATGGGGCCGGCCCGCGGGGGCGAGCGACACGGCGGCGTCGACTGTGCCGGACAGCGGCGGCAACAGGCCCGCCAGCGTCAACGCCAACGTCGTCTTCCCCGCGCCGTTGGGTCCCGTGATGACCGTGGAGCAGCCGGTGGGGATGGCCAGATCGTCGACGGTGTTCACGGGCGTGTTCCCGTACCCGATCACCAGGTCATGAGTGGTGAGCAGGGGGGGTGTGGGATGTGTGGGCGGTGCGGGAAGCACGGGGGGTACGGTGGTGCTGTCTCCGGCGAGCCGGGGCGGGCCGAGCGGGGTGCGGTGGGCCGAGACCCCCGTCGTCCGGGTATGAGCCACAGCGCCCACCGTCGAGGACGCGGTGCTCGACGAGCCCCCCGTCCTCCCGGCTCCCGACCTCGCGGGGACCCAGACGCCCATCTCGGCCAGATGATCGCCCATCGCGGTGAAGACCTCGTTGGGGGCGCCGTCGGCGACGATGCCCTCGTGGGTCAGGACGAGGACCCGGTCGACCAGCGGCGCCCAGACCTCGCAGTGGTGCTCCACCACGATCAGGGAGCGCGTGCGATCGTCGAGGACCTGTTCGACACCGTCTCGTACCAACACCACCCCTGCGGGGTCCAGGTTGGCGGTCGGCTCGTCCAGCACCAACAGGTCGGCGCCCATGGCGAGGGCCCCAGCGAGGACGAGGCGCTGCTGTTCCCCGCCGGACAAATGCTGTGTCGGGTGGTCGAGCGGGAGGCGAAGACCCACGGCTGACAAGCTGTTTCGTACCCTGCCCCAGATCTGGTCGGATGGCACGCACATGTTCTCGCACCCGAAAGCCACATCGTCTCCCACCCGCGCTGACACGATCTGGGATTGGGGGTCCTGCATCATGAGGGCCGCGTGCCCGGATTGTGCGGACGGATGGCGCCCGTCGATGGTGAGCCGTCCCTCCTCGTGGCCCGCGTCGGCGTCGCCCAGGACACCGGCCACGGCGGCGAGCAGCGTCGACTTCCCAGCCCCGGAGGGGCCGAGGAGCAGCACACGCTCGCCGGGGTCCATGCGGAAGCTGAGCCCACGTACCGCCCAGGCCCGGCGGCTCGCGTGTCGGAATCCCCAGTCCTCGGCTTCCACGACGCTCATACGAGGCGGCCTGTCTCCCGTCCGGACTCGAAACGGTCGAGGGCGCCGGTGCGCCCGAGTCCGCGCTGGACGAGCCAGCCGAGGACGCCGGCCAGGACCGCTCCCGAGATCGCGAGGAAGGGCAGGTAGGCGAGTTTGTAGACGGGTCTCCACCCCGCGTACCACCAGAAAATCTCCAGGACCCACTCGAAGGCGCCTGCCACGGCGCCTGCCAGCATGGCGACCGGCAGTTTCCAAACTCGGTAGAAGAAGAGCAGGAAGACGACTTCGGCCCCGAGTCCCTGGAGGAGGCCGCTGAGGAGGACGGACAGCCCCCATTGGTTGCCGATCAGGGCGGGCACGAGGGCCGCGACGAGTTCGACGAAGATGGCGGCGCCGGGTTTGCGGATGATCAAGCCGCCGAGGACCCCGCCGAGCAGCCAGAGCCCGCCGAGGAGTCCCCGCAGGGGCGGATAGATCAGTTGGAGGAGTCCGCCGAGGGCGTCACCGGCGAAGTTCCAGCCGAAGAAGACGAATCCGATCGCGATCCCGAGGACCGCGCCGACGACGATGTCGACGACCCGCCAGCGGCGGGTGATGGTGTGTTGTGTCATGTGTGCCCTTCCTGAGTGTGGGGCACGGGTGGTGATCACCAGAGAACATCCCTCTCGCTGGAATTACCCAGATCAGGTTCATGCGGTCGAAGGCTTCGCCTTCCTCTCAGCCCCATGCGGGCTCCCGTGTTGATCGCCAGTATACGCCCGTACCCCGTGCTTCGCTATGATGGGGAGGTACCCCGACACTGGTCGCACCCGAGCGAGATTCCTGGTCAACGCACGTTGCTCTCAGGCGCCAGGGGCGGAGTCGGATGGACTAGGAGTTGCTATGCAGGTTGTCGTACTCGTGTACTCGGATGATCGCAATGTGCGCGCGGACGTGCGCGACGCCCTCGGCGTGACCCTCGGCGGGCTCACCTTGGAGATTCGCGAGGCGGCCACGCAGGCCGCCGTGATCACGGAACTGGACAAGGGCGATATTGATTGCTGCGTGTTCGACGCCGAGGCGACCCCGTCGGGCGGCATGGGCCTGGCCAAGCAGATTCGCGACGAGTACCAAACGTGCCCCCCTGTGCTGCTCCTCGTGGCGCGTGCCGCCGACTCGTGGCTGGCCGCTTGGTCGCGCGCCGACGCCGTCCACCCGTACCCGATCGACCCGATGACCCTGCCGAAGCAGGTCGAAGACCTTGTCTTCGTCGACGAGGACGAAGCCGCCTGAGCGTACGAGACACGAACTCAGGGATTGAGGCGAGCGCAACGAAGGTCGTCCACCTTGTGCTCTAGCCGCTCAGGCCTGTGGCGTGGCCAGGGACGCGGCGCCCGTTCCGGTCTCCCACGAATGGATGCCGATGGACTCGCATGCCGCTTGGGCGAGGATGTCCACCATCGCGGAGCAGGACGTGCGTTCTCCGCGGGCCATGGCGCCACAGGTCTCGACGTCTAGGTGTAGGTAGGCGGAGATCTGCTCCCACGGGATTCCTCGGCCGCGCAGGATGCGGATGCGTGCGGCGGCACGTCCGGCGCTCACCTGGGACACGCGCATCCACCGCAGATCTTCTGGCCGCAACGCGATCAGTTGTGATGCGGCGTGGTGGGCGATCTTCGTCCGCGCCTTCCCGTTGCGCCCGAACAGCAGGGTGCGCAGGGTCGCCTGGGGGACTCCCGACTGGTAAGCGATCGCCGGCCACGGCACCTGGGCGTTGTTCATCAGGTGGACGACATGCGCCCGGAAAGGAGCCGCCAGCACCCAGCGGCCGTCCTGGTGGACGGGCTGCGCCGAGCGGACGGTCGAGGTCGAGGCTGATGGCGTCGTTCGTGCGGCACGGACGCGAGTGAGCGGGGCGGCGATGGTGGCGGACATGTTTCCTCCTCAAGGAAGCGGGCATTCAGGAAAGCCCGCCCCTGGCGCCGCATGTGAGACGTGTCTGTTGTGAATTGTGTATAACTTTGTACGGTGAGCTCTGGCGCGTGGTCGCTGTGACAGGGCATGATGGGCGTATGAGAGTATTCGTCGCGATCCCGCTTCCCGTCCACATTCGCGATCATCTCGCCAGTGCGTTGGCGATGGTGTCCCCGCCTCAGCACGCCACGCGCAACCCATGGTCGCCGACGATGAACTGGCATGTCACGCTGGGTTTCTTCGGAGAGAAGCCGGAAGGGTCCGTGGACGCCATGGTCGAGCACGTGCGGGGCGTCGCCCGCCGGACCTCGGCGTTCGACATCGGCCTGGCTGGCGCTGGGATCTTCCGCCACGACGTGTGCTGGGTGGGCGTGGACGACCCCAGCGGATCCCTCGAACCCCTGGCTGACAGGGTGCGTCAGGGGTACGCCATCCGCGACCAACACTCCCACCACCGTTTCCATCTCACCGTGTCACGTGCCGGGCGTCAGGCGGGTCTGGCTGATGTCATGGCCGCCCTGGCCGTCTATCGCGGGCCGATGTGGACGGTGGACAGCATCGGGCTGTTCCGCTCCGACCTAGGCGAGGGCGTCGGAGGACATCCGTTGTACACGGCGCTGGCCGATGTGCCCCTACTCGGGGAGGATGACTGAGGTCGATGCGCCGGGGCGGAGGCGGTATTCGGTCGCTTCGCTCCCTGCTACCGCTGACTCCTTCGCGCACCATTCACGAACCTCCTTGGGAGGTCCGTGACCATGTGGGCGGACATGCCCCAGCCGAGCTCGCTCGTCTGGGGCATGCCCGCCCACATGGCGAGAGCCGACTTTCGTCGGCTCTCGAGGTGCTTGGCGGAGGCGGTGGGATTTGAACCCACGAGAGGGTTGAAGCCCTCAACCCGCTTAGCAGGCGGGCGCCATAGACCTAACTAGGCGACGCCTCCATTCACGGGACAACTTTAGCGGGAAGCGACGCCACTTACGAAACTCGGGTATACATCTGGCGTACGTGCCCCGCCTCACAGGGGCTGCACGCCGAGGGTGCCGACGAGGTAGTCGCGATAGGTTTGTGAGGCCCAACGGTCGTGCCAGCCCTGGGCTTCGATACGGCGGTGGACCATGTCGAGACGGGCGACCACCTCCGCGTTGTTGGGCTGGGACATGAAGTGGTCGAGGGAGGCCAGGGCGAATTGGGCCCGACGCACGTCGAGGTTCTGCTTGGCGTTCAGGCGGGCGGCGTACCACGGGGACGCCAGGACCGAGTCGGCCGTGAACAAGCCACGGAACTCGGGGCTGGACAGGGTCCACCCCTCCTCGGAGGCGCCGTCGGCCATGATCTGCAACAGTGCCCTGAGCGGCGGGCACGCGTACCGGATCGTGTCGTCGTCGATGTACGCCTGCGCCACGCGGGCGTGGGTGGCGACGATCGTACGCACCGAGTCCACGAACTGCTCCAGGTCCTGGGTCTCGGGACGCAGCATCCCCTGCGTGAAGACGACCTCGGGGTGCATGAAGATGCGCCCGAAGTACTGGGAGGCGAACTGGTCGGTCATGCGGTACCCCAGCCGGGACGCCAGAATCCTCTCGCCCTGGTAGTCGAGGTCGGCGACGGCCTCCAGGCAGCCCTCCTCGATCAGGTGGCGGGCGTCCCTCTCGGTCTCGCTCATCCGCGAGAAGACTTCGGGGATGAGGAGGGAGATGTCGTGGTCGACACGTACCGTCGGTCCGATCACGCCGGCCGAGGACAGCCACCCGTCGTACCCGCACAGGGCGAAGCCGACGAAGGCGGCGTTCAGATCGAAGATCGCCGGAAGGGCGTTGAACGGCCCCTTGGTCATCGCGCCCTCCGAGCCCGCGCCTGTCGTGGACGGCGACTTGCCGGTCATGGAGGCGATGAACTCCATGAACAATTCCGGCAGCTCCATGAAGTGCAGAGGGTTGTAGCAGCACAGGCTCGGCATGTCGGCGTCACGGACGTTGTTCCTCCGCCCGGCGGCGACGATGTCCACGGGCAGGGCGAAGGGCTCGGACATGGACACGCGGTGGAAGAGCCGGGAGGCCACGTCGGCGGACGCGGTGGCGCGCGGGTTGGCCAGGTCGGGACGTGGCTGGAGGTAGCGCGGGTTCTTGGAGGGAGCGCCGTCGACGAGGCGGGAACTGGCCGAGCAGACGAAGTACGCCGGGTCGTCGCAGGTCGCGGCGTCGCGGATCACGTCCCTCATGGGGGCTGTGAACTGGTTGAACCTGATCGCGTCGTCCACCATCTCCTGGGCGTCGGCGCTTGTCAGCGGCTCGAAGTTCGACAAGAACGTGTTCGCCGTGGCGATGTCGGCCTCCGCCTGCTTGTCGTACCCGGGGATCACAGCGTCGTCCGGACGCTGGAACAGCAGCAACTCGCAGTTCTGGACGAACTTGCGCGATCGACCCTCGTACCCTTCCAGCAGGTGGCCCGGGGCGACCACGGACGCGGTGATGTCGTCCTCGGTCTGGACCTTGACCGCCGGCGAGTAGTCGTACCTCAACGAGAAGATGCGCCACGATCCGTCGGGCTCGAAGCCCACGCGCACGGTGTTGGTGACGATGGTGACCCCGTCCAGGCGTAGCGCGTTGCCGGGGCGGCCGTTGATGATGCCCACCGAGAAATGGGACAGCCAGTCCTCGCCCCAGGAGGGCTCGTAGAAGCGCTTGACGACATAGACCAGTTGCTTGACGTGGGTGGGCAGGGAGCCGACCCACGTGTTGTGCTCGTCGGTGAATTCCGGGGACGCGGTGAGCAGTTTGATGACCGACCCGTCCGACCGGTTGGCCGACAGGATCGAGCGGCTGTCCGCGCTCCTGTGCGCCGGGTCGCGGAAACGGTCCGAGTAGTCACGGTTCAGAACGGTCGCGACGGCGTCCATGTCCTCCTCGAAATCGGAGACGTAGACGTTGCCGTAGATGAACGCCGCCGTGATGTCCTTCGAGATCTCGGACTTCCCGCCGCCGGAGACGGTGGCCGGCTTGTGGCACATCGTCGCGCGCGGGTCGGTGCCGATGAGGTTCCACTGCTTCGGGTCGGCTTCCAGGGGCTTGAGCTCCACGCGGTACCCGTTCGGGCCGATATAGGTCTGACCGGCTTTGAGCTTGATCTCTCCGACGGTCCCGTTGGGGTTGGTCCAGGTCACCCGTTGGGTGCGCAGGTTGTACGTCGGGTGGGAGGGGAGCAGGACGATGTGGTCGAACCGCGTGTCGACGGCGTACCCCTCGGGACGCAGTGAGAACCGGTCGGGGTCGCGCGCCAGGGCGTCGGCCAGGGTGTACGTCGAGTCCGCCGAGGTGTCGGTGTGCACCGGGGAGAGCCGGAAGCTGGGAAAGGTCAACGCGCCGCCGGAGTGCTCTTCCTCGGCCGAGCCGAGGAGGTTGGCCGAGTACGAGATGAAGGTCTTGACCTCTTTCTTGCAGTACCCGTAGTAGTTGTCGGCGATGATGGTGACGATCACCCCGTGCTCGTCGCGGGCGGTGAGCTTGAAGGCCCGGCCGCCGTTGTAGCGTTCCTGCGGGTCGCTCCAGCACATGCCGTCGCGAATCTGGCGCTCGGTGGCCGCCGAGATGTGGGGCAGGCCGACCTGTTTCTTGGTCAGCTTGGTCAGATGGGGCGCCAGGATCACCGCGCCGGAGTGGCCCGTCCAGTGCACTGGGTCGAGCGAGGCGTCGTTCTCCGGGAGGTACGGGTCCCCGCCGTTGCCGAAGACGCTCTCCACGAAATCGAGGTTGGAGACCAGGGAGGCGGGGGCGAAGAACCGTACCTCCAGGGACTTCTCGTTGGTGAATCCCTGGACGGCCGGGCAGACCAGGGGACGCAGGAGGATGGACACCCAGCAGTGGGCGGGCGGGTTCTCGTCGGCTGTGTACGGCAAAGTCGTCATGGCCTCGTCGGCCTGGAAGGCCGCGGAGAGCATCGTGGCGAACACCTCGCGGGGCACTGCGTACTTGTCGTCCGGGATGGGCAGGCCGCCCTCGGCGATGTGGAAGACGCCGGCGGTGGTGCGTTTGTCGCTCGCCGGGTTGTGGAGGACGCCGTTGTGGAGGCGGTAACTGGTCAGCGTCGGCGAGGCGAAGCGGTCCGCGTGGGCCGGCAGGCTCATGGCCCGGGCCAGTCCTGGCTGGTCGAGGACGAAGGTGCGGCGGGGCAGGATCGCCGTGCCGGCGGGCAGGTCGAGGTAGCTGATCAGGAAGTTCTCGATGCGCGAGTCGACAGGGGAGAGGCGCTCGGCCAGGCGGCGGGACAGTTCGCGTTGTCTGGCGAGCATGGGATGGACGAGTTCGGCCGTGTCGTCCACCTCCTCGTCGTGGACGCGCGGCAAGTTCAACAGTTCCAGGCGAAGATTGATTGCTGCATTCATATTCTTGGCGACCATAGTTTTCAGTCTAGGACCTTTCATGGCCCGCAGCGTTGGTTTGTCAGTCGGTGGAGGCAGGGTTGGTTTCGTAGGAGTCCTGTTCGGTGTACAACTGGGCGTACACCCCGCCTTGGGCGATCAGCTCGTCGTGGGCGCCGGATTCCGCGATCCGTCCGTCCCGCAGGACGATGATGCGGTCGGCGTTCTGGATGGTGGACAACCGGTGGGCGATGGCGAGGGTGGTGCGGTTCTTGCTGGCCTCGTCGAGGGCCTCTTGGGCGATACGTTCGGAGACCGTGTCGAGGGCGGAGGTCGCCTCGTCCAGGATGAGGACGGGGGAGTCCTTGAGGATCACCCGTGCGATGGCGATGCGTTGCCGTTCGCCGCCCGAGAGGCGGTAGCCCTGCTCGCCGACCACGGTGCCCATCCCGGAGGGCATGGCGTCGATGGCGTCGAGGATGTTGGCCTTCGCGCAGGCGTCGCGCAGTTCCTGGTCGGTCGCGTCGGGCTTGGCGTACCTCAGATTGGCGGCGATCGAGTCGTGGAAGAGGTACGACTGCTGGGAGACGATGCCGATGTGGTCGACGAGACTGTCCAGGAGAAGGTCCCGCACATCGTCCCCGGCGAAGAGGACCTGTCCCGACGTGGCCTCGTGGAGGCGGGCGACCAGGTAGCCGATGGTGGTCTTGCCGGCGCCCGAGGGGCCGACGAAGGCGACGAACTCGCCCGGGGCGATCAGGAAGCTGACGTGGTCGAGGATGGGCTGCTCCAGGTCGGTGGCGTCGGGGTAGTGGAATCCGACGTCCCGGAACTCGATCTCGCCCACCCGTGCCTCGTCGACCGGACGGGCGTCGGGGGCGTCGCGGATGGCCGGGGTCATGTCCAAGTAGTCGAAGATCCGGGCGAACAGGGCCGACGAGGTCTGGAGGTCGAGGGTCACGCGCAGGAGTCCCATCATGGGCATGAGCAGGCGGGACTGGACGGCGGTGAACGCCACCAGGGTCCCGGCTGTGATGCCGGCGTGGCCGCGCGTGATCAGGATCCCCGACAGGAGGTAGATCAGGGCCGGGAGCAGGGATACGAACACCTGGACCAGCGCGAAGAACCACTGGCCCGTCATCATCTGCTTGACTTGCAGCGCGATCTGGTTGTCGTTCTCGTCAGAGTAACGGGCCGACTCGTCCTGGGCCCGCCCGAAGGACTTGGCCAGGAGGATCCCCGAGACGGACAGCGACTCCTGGGTGATGGCGGTCATGGCGGAGAGCGACTCTTGGGTCTGTCCGGCGATGCGCGCCCGTATCGTGCCCACCCGTCGCTGGACCACGACGAGGATCGGCATCAGGCAGAACGCGATCAGGGTCAGCTGCCAGCTGAGGATGAACATAGTGACGGCGGAGGCGATCACCGTGACCGTGTTGCCCACGACGGAGGTGACCGTGTTGGTCAGGACGGTGGCGACACCGCCCACGTCATTGGCCAAGCGCGATTGGATGACGCCGGTCTTCGTCTTGGTGAAGAAGGCCAGTTCCATCTCTTGGAGGTGGTCGAAGAGTTTCACACGGAGGTCGCCCATGACGCGGTTCCCCGTCTTCGACGTGAGCCAGGTCTGCCAGATCCCGATCAGGTTGGACGAGACGAGCAGGACGACGGTGAGCGCGAGCAGGAACAGCAGGAGCGGCATGTCGACCCCGCCGGGCGCGAAGAGCCCGTCGTCGAAGATCCGTTGCGTGATGAGCGGGGGGAAGACGGAGATCGCCGCCGTGATGATGACGAGGACGATCATGAGGATGATCGCCGACCGGTAGGGCCGGAACAAGGCGAGGATGCGTCTGCCCAAGTCATGGACTTTCGGCGCAGCCGCGTTGATGGCTCGCTGCGCCTCGACGTCCCCCGACGAGATCCGGGCGGCCCTGCCACGGCCGCCCCCCATACCCATTGAACTCATGGATCAAGTTAATCACTGTATGTTCACGGTCACAGTCACTCGCCCTCGGCTGGATGCGTGCGGGATCAGTCCGCGAGACACCTCGCGAGCCGGGCGAAGTCCTCGATGGACAGGGTCTCGCCACGGGCTTCGGGGTTGATCCCGGCCTCGTCGAGTCCGGCGCGTACCCCCTTTCCGTACTTCCCCGTCAGCACTGAGCGCAACATCTTCCGGCGTTGGGAGAACGCCGCGTCGATCAGGGCGAAGGTGGACTCGCGGTCCACACCGGTCGGCGCCTCCCGGCAGGTGAACCCCACCAGGCCCGACTCCACATTGGGGGCTGGCCAGAACACCGACGCGGGGACGATCCCGACGCGGGAGGCCGAGGCGTACCAGGCCAGCTTCGCGGAGGGGACCCCGTACACCTTCGACCCGGGGGGCGCGGCCAGACGATCGGCCACCTCCAATTGCACCATGACCAACCCCCGGGTGATGCTGGGGAAGGTGGCCAGGATGTGCAGGATCACCGGGACGGAGATGTTGTACGGCAGGTTGGCGACCAGCATCGTCGGTGCCACGGGCAGGTCGTCGGCGCTCACGCGCAGGGCGTCGGCCTCGACGACCGTCAAGCGGTCGACCGCGCCGGGGACCAGGTCGGCCATGGTCAGCGGAAGCTGCTCAGCCAGCGCCGACTCGATCTCGACGGCCACGACGCGGGCCGGTGTGTGGAGCAGGCCCACGGTGAGCGAGCCGAGCCCGGGACCGATCTCCAGCACGACGTCGTCATCGCCGATCCCGGCCAACCCGACGATGCGGCGCACGGTGTTGGCGTCGAACAGGAAGTTCTGGCCACGCCCCTTGGAGGGGCGCAGGTCCAGGCGCTTGGCCAAGCCACGGATACGAGTGGCGTCGAGGTAGTCAGCCATCACGCCCCCATGGTCCGCCGTACGCCGCGAAAGCGTTGTCCCGCAGCCGGGCGCAGGCGTCCTCCAGACGCCACCCGCGTTGCTCGGCGATGAAGCGGACGGTGTGGGGGGTCAGGTACGGCCCGTTCGGGCGCCCGCGATGGGGCATCGGCGTCAGGTACGGGGCGTCTGTCTCGACCAGGATCTTGTCGTCCGGCGCGACGGCCAGGGCCCGGCGCAGGTGGTGGTTGGCGTTGTACGTCGTCACGCCGGGGAAGCTCATCCAGTACCCGCGCTCGGCGCAGGCGCTCGCCAGGTCGGCGTCCCCGGAGAAGGCGTGCATCACGACCCGCTCGGGCTTCGGCGACTCGTCCAGGACGGCCAGCACGTCGTCGTGGGCGTCGCGGTCGTGGATCATGAGGGTCAGGCCCGTCTCGCATGCCAGCCGGATGTGGCGGGCGAAGGCCTCGCGCTGGCGGGCCTGGTCGGCGGGGTCCAGGGTCCGGTAGTAGTCCAACCCCGTCTCGCCAATGGCGCGCACGTGGGGTCCGGCCTGGGCGAGTCGTGTGATGGTGGCGAGTCCTTCGTCCATGCGCTCGGGATGGCGGGCGACCTCGTTGGGGTGCAGGGCCACGCACGCCACCACCTGTGGGTGGGTACGGGCCACCTCCTCCCCCCACGTCGAATCCTCGGCGGTGTCCCCGGCCTGGATCACCCATCCGATGCCCACCCGCGCCGCCAGGTCGAGGGAGTCCTCGACCGACAACCCCGTGCGCTCCCGTACGGAATCGAGGTGGGTGTGGGCGTCCACCGTCGCCACGGGCAGCGGCTCGGGCAGTCCCGGCAGTCCCAGGGCCTCACAGTCAACCATGCACATCATTGTACTGTCGGGGCATAGGCGCCCTCGGGCGCATACGCTCGCGCGCATCGAGCCGATTTACCTGGGCATCCGGGACAATCCGGCGGGGTTGTCACGGCAGATGCAGATCCGCGCGTGCTTCATCGAGCATGACGTGCCGGACGGGGCCCAATTGAGCGACGCCGAGTTCGCCCAGATGCTCGATTCGCCCGAGTACGTCCCGAGCACAGCACAGGGGAAGGTGTGCTTGGCCGACCCCAACGGAACCTTCGGGGTCACCGTCGACCAGGTCGACGGCTGAGCGATCGCACTTGTGGTCCGCGACAGGTCACGGGCACGCCACAGCACGTCTCGCATCAGGGTTCGGGAGCGCTCACTCGCCCAGGTGATCCCGTACCCATGCCAAGACTCCGGGCATGGCGTCGGCCAGGCGGCGATGGGTGGCACGGAAGCCGGACGCCGGGCCGTACCACGGGTCGTCGATCCCGCTGCCCGGGGTGGCGGCAGGATCGAAATCAGTCATGAGGGCCAGGTTCTCGGCGTCGGGGACGAGCCGGCGCATGGCCTGCACGTGCCGCGGTTCCATGGCGACGACGAGGTCGGCGTCGCGGATCTCGGCGGCGGTGATCTGGTGGGCCCGGTGGTGTGCGGCCCGGCAGCCGTCCTCGCTCAGCACCTGGGCGGCGCGTGGGTCGATGGGGTTGCCGGCCTCCTCCGACGATGTCCCCGCCGAGGTGAACCGTACCCCGCGAAGACCCGCGTCCCCAGCCATCTTCTCGGCGATCCTCTCCGCCATGGGCGACCGGCAGATGTTGCCCAGGCACACGAAGATCACGTGGAGGGGGCGGTCTGTCGCGCCGGGGGAGGAGTCCCGCCGGGTCGTCTCGTGCTGGGCGTTCATAGGACTCAAGTCTGACACGGACCCGCAACCCCGACCAGGGGCCGCGCCAACGAATGTGTGGTGTCCGTGGGTGATGGCAGAGTAGACTCGGTGCCTTCCAGAGAGGACCATCATGAATTTCACTGGCCGCCATTTCCTCAAAGAACTCGACTTCACCGCCGACGAGTGGGTGGCGCTGATCGACCTCGCCGCCGACCTGAAGGCCCAGAAGAGGGCCGGTACGGAGAAACAGCATCTGACAGGCAAGAACATCGCCTTGATCTTCGAGAAGACCTCGACTCGGACCCGGTGCTCCTTCGAGGTGGCGGCGTACGACCAGGGCGCCCACGTCACGTACCTCGACCCCGTGTCCAGCCAGATCGGGCACAAGGAGTCGATCGCCGACACCGCGCGTGTCCTGGGTCGGTTCTACGATGGGATCGAGTACCGCGGCTACGGCCAACGGATCGTCGAGGAACTGGCGAAGTACGCCGGGGTGCCGGTCTGGAACGGCCTGACCAACGAGTGGCACCCCACACAGAGCCTGTGCGACGTCCTGACCATGCGCGAGCACTGTGACAAGCCCTACAACCAGATGTCCTTGGCGTACATCGGCGACTCCCGGTACAACATCGGCAATTCCCTGCTCGTCACGGGGGCGATCATGGGCATGGACGTACGCGTCGTCGCCCCGCAGGGGCTCCAGAACTGGCCGCACATCCAGGAGCAGGCGCGCGAGATCGCCGAGCAGACGGGTGCGAGGATCACGATCACCGACGACGTGGACGCCGGGGTGCGCGGGGTGGACTTCGTCTACACCGACGTGTGGGTCTCCATGGGCGAGCCCAAGGAGGTGTGGCTGGAGCGCATCCCCATGCTCATGCCGTACCGCGTGACGAGCGAACTGCTGGAGAAGACGGGCAACCCCGACGTGAAGTTCATGCACTGCCTCCCGGCCTTCCATGACCTTGAGACGACCATGGGAGGGGAGATCCTGCGCACCGCGGGGATCGAGGACGGGCTGGAGGTCACCGACGAGGTCTTCGAGTCGAGCGCGTCCATCGTCTTCGACCAGGCCGAGAACCGGATGCACTCCATCAAGGCGATCATGGTCGCCACGTTGTCCTGAGGCGGCGACAGGGCTCGAAGGGCAGGTTCCTCGCGGGGCTCAGCGGCTCTGCCACGCGGCCACGCCAGCCGCCAGTCGTTCCAGGCCGTCGTCGAGCCGTGCCGTGGGGCACGCCAGGTTCATGCGTACGAAACCTCTGGCGTTGTCCCCGTAGATCGACCCGGTGTTCAGGACCAAACCGGTCGTCTCGCGCAGGAAGTCACAGAACTGGGCGTCGTCGTCCACGACAGCCGTGCAGTCGATCCAGGACAGGTACGTGGCCTGGCTGGGGACGACGGTCAGCTTTGGCAGGCGCTCGGCCAGGTATGACGCCAGGCGCTCCTTGTTCTTCCACACGTGGACCCTCAGCTCGTCGAGCCACTCCGCGCCATGTGTGTACGCGGCGATGGCCGCTTCGACGGCGAAGGAGTTGGGGCCGGTGATCTCGTCGCGATCGAGGCCGAGTCGTGCCCGGCTGCGCAGGTCCGGGTCGGGGATGATCATGGCGGCGGTCTGCAGCCCAGGGATGTTGAAGGACTTCGTGGGGGACACCAGCGTGATCGAGACGCGCGCGCAGGTCTCGTCCACCGCCGCGAAGGGGGTGTACGAGGTTCCCGGGGCGGTGATATCGCAGTGGATCTCGTCCGAGATCACGACCAGCCCATGGGCGGCGGCCATCCCGCCCAGGCGGGCCAAGTCCTCACGGCTCCAGATCTGGCCGGTCGGGTTCTGGGGGTTGCACAGGAGGAAGACCGTCGCCGCGGGGTCGCCCATGGCGGTTTCCACCCCCGCCCAGTCGATGTCGTACCGGCCCTGGTCGTACACGAGGTCGGAGCGCACCACGCGGCGGGAGGAGTTCTCGATCGAGTGGTAGAAGCAGTGGTAGACAGGGGGCTGGACGATGATCCCTTGGCCGGGCTCGGCCAGGGTGCGCACCAGGGAGGAGATGGCGGGCACGATGCCGTCGCAGAAGCTGATCCATTCAGGATCGAACCGGAAGCCGTGGCGGGTCTGCCACCAGGTGGCGATGGAGTCGGCGAAGGAGTCGGGGACGATCCCGTACCCGAAGACCCCCGAGGCGGCTTTGTCCTGGACGGCTCGGGTGATGGCGGGGGCGGTGGGGAAGTCCATGTCGGCCACCCACATGGGCAGCTCGCCCTCGGCGATGGCCCACTTCAGCGAGTTTGTCCCTCGCCGATCGATCAGCGTGTCGAAATCGTACGTCATAGTGCTCGTCATCCAGCTTCTTCGGTCATGTGTCCGACTCGACGATTCCCACCAGGTGGGGGACGGGCGTGTTCGCGCGTGGCCGCCCATCGGGGATCGTCGTGTGGTCGAACGAATCTGAACTACCACTGTACTCGCTTGTCAGGCGGGTGTGGGTCGTCGACTCGGCAGTGTCGGCGATGATGGCGCGTCGCTGGTCGCGTACCCCTGCCCCACGCGGGGCCGACGTGTCGTGCCGTATCGAGTCGATTCTGTCCGGGCTTTGGGTTAGAGTCATCTCGACATACGAGGTGCCTCCTGGGGGTCACACTGCTCGTCCTGTGGACGCGCTCTCACCTGGACCACCTGCACACCTGCTGAAACGAAGGAGCTGCCATGGCCCTGTGGACATTGCACGGAGACGGATCTCTCGCCCCCGGCGAAGTCGTCAAACCGAATGAACGACTGGGATGGGGCAAGACCGTCGGGCTGGGCATGCAGCACGTGGTCGCCATGTTCGGGGCGACCTTCCTCGTGCCCTTGCTGACGGGGTTCCCCCCGGCGACGACTCTGTTCTTCTCGGCGATCGGCACCATCACCTTCCTGTTGGTCACCGGCAACCGGCTGCCGAGCTACCTGGGGTCGTCCTTCGCGTTCATCGCTCCGATCGCGGCCGCCAAGGCTTCGGACGGCGGCTCGATGGGCACCGCCCTGTTCGGCGTGCTCGTCGCCGGTGTCCTGCTCGCCCTGGTCGGTTTGCTCGTCCACTTCGTCGGCGCGGGCTGGATCGAGAAGCTCATGCCCTCGGTGGTGGTCGGCACCATCGTCATGCTCATCGGCTTCAACCTGGCGCCAGCGGCATGGAACAATGTTGCACAAGCTAAGTGGACGGCTGTGATCACCATCGCGGCGATCCTGCTGGTCACCGTCCTCTTCCGAGGCCTGATCGGGAGGCTGAGCATCCTGATCGGCGTCATCATCGGGTACATCGCCGCGCTCATCCAAGGGCAGATCGACTTCGGGCCGGTCGGCGACGCCGCGTGGATCGGGCTCCCCCACTTCCAGGGCCCCCATGTCGACTGGTCGATCCTCGGCCTGTTCCTGCCGGTCGTCCTCGTCCTCATCGCCGAGAACGTCGGCCACGTGAAGTCGGTCGCCCTGATGACGGGTGGCGACATGAACCCGCTCATGGGTCGTGCGCTGTTCGCCGACGGCTTGTCGACGATCTTCGCCGGTTTCGGCGGCGGGTCCGGCACGACCACGTACGCCGAGAACATCGGCGTCATGGCGGCGACCAAGATCTACTCGACCGCCGTGTACTGGGTCGCGGCGTTCTTCGCTCTGGCGCTGTCGCTCATCCCCAAGTTCGGCGCGCTGATCAACACGATCCCCGTGGGCGTCCTCGGTGGGGCGGGCACGGTGCTGTACGGCATGATCGGCCTGCTGGGCGCGCGCATCTGGGTGGAGAACCACGTGAACTTCTCCTCCCCGGTGAACCTGCTGACCGCCGCCGTCGCGCTGGTCGCCGGCATCGCCAACTACTCCTTCACCATCGGCACCGCCAGCTTCGAGGGGATCGCCATTGGCGCGATCGGCGCCATCGTGATCTACCACCTCATGCACGTGATCGCCAAGTGGCGGGGCACGGACCATGACGAGCCGGCCTCACCGACCTCGGCCTCGGGCAAGTACGAGGAGGACGAGTACGCGGTCTACGATGACGGCCCCGAGCCCGAGCACGGCGGACTCCAGCACTGACGAATCGTCGAACGCCCGGTTCATGATCCCCCACGTGGGGGCGTGAACCGGGCGTTTTTTGTTTGCGGATCGAGGGTTCGTGCCCCCCCAAGCCAGCCCTACCGCCGTGGGGGCGCGAACCGTGGTTTTAACGGTGGAAACGCACGGTTCGTGC
This sequence comes from Propionibacteriaceae bacterium, assembly GCA_009780915.1. GTDB lineage: Bacteria > Actinomycetota > Actinomycetes > Propionibacteriales > Propionibacteriaceae > WQYJ01. The sequence goes on along the minus strand of WQZD01000005.1, from coordinate 90,434 downwards.
CCCCGTGGTGATGGGGTGGGCGTGGGTCTGGTCGGTGGGCCTGGTCGTGGGGGCGTGAACTGTCGTGTTTGATGGTGGAAACAGACAGCTCGTGCCCCCGTGGTCATGCGAGGGGGTACGGTCAAGGGGCGGTATGAGACGAGAAGGCGCCGACGGGCTCTCAGGACATGAGCTCCGGGATGACGGGGTTGGTGAGGGTGCCGATACGGTCGATCTCGATACTGACGGTGTCGCCGGGGAGGATCTCACCGACCCCGGCAGGTGTGCCGGTGAGCAGGATGTCACCGCGTTTCAGGGTGGTGAATGCGCTCACATGGGCGATCAACCGGGCGATGGGGTGCAGCATGAGGCTCGTGTCGGCGTCCTGGCGCACCTCGCCGTTGACCCGTGTGCGCAGGTGCAGGTTCCCGGCCTCATGCAGGGTCAGATCGGTCTCGATCCACGGGCCGAGGGGGCAGAACGTGTCGAACCCCTTGGCCCTCGACCACTGACCATCTTTGGCCTGGAGGTCTCGGCAGGTGACGTCGTTGGCGATGGTGTATCCGAAGATGACGTCCTCGGCCCGTTCTTCCGGGACCCTGCGGCAGGTCTGGTTGAACACCACGACCAGTTCCCCCTCATAGTGCAACAGGTCGGTCTCGTGTGGGCGGACGATGGCTTCAGTCGTGCCAATGACTGATGTGGTGGGCTTGAAGAACACGATGGGCTCGGGCGGCAAGGACGTGCCCCCCTGCTCGGAGATGTGGTCAGCGTAGTTCTTGCCGATACACGCCACCTTGGTGGGCGGGATCACCGGCGCGAGCAACTGGACGTCGGCCAAGTCGACACGCTCCCCGGTGTACGTGGGTGCTCCGGCCAGTGGGTCGGACGCGACGATGGCGACCGTGTCGGGATGCGAGCCCCCGTCGGAGGCGAGTTCGACCACGCCGTACGTGGGTGCGCCGTGATGGGTGAATCGTGCTATGCGCATACCACCAGCGTACTCGTGCGTGGACGCCGACTGGGTGGACGTCTACAATGCGTGCCCCCCCGCGTTGGTGGGCCAGTCGGACCTTAGGTCGTTTATGTTCATGATGTCTACGCGTCTCCCGCGCCGGTGGGCCAGTCGCGTCGACAGTCGCGCCGTTCATGTCTGCCCATGCGTGCCCCGTGACGGTGGGCCAGTCGCGCGGGGGCGCGAACTGTCCGTCCAGAGCCTGATAACAACTACTCGTGCCCCCGCCACAACCACGGGGGCGCGAACCGTCCATCCACGGCACGAAAAGCACGATTCGTGCCCCCGCGATTTCCCTGGGGGCACGAACCGTTCATTGAGACGTTTCATACCAACGGTTCGCGCCCCCGCGGCGGCTGTGGTCCACGATGCGGTTACGATGTGGGTTGGTGGCAACGGTTCGTGCCCCCGCGGCGGCTGTGTCAACGCATGACGGGGAGAGCATTCGGGAGCGATATGACGATATATCGATCTAACGACATAGAGAATCTCACGAATGGGTGTCTGCTCTCGACCACCCACCCGAACAACCGGAGACCCCCGATCTTGCCACCCACCAGACCATCCACATACCTCCCGACCTACTCAAACTGCCGGGGTCGCGGCGAGTTCGCTGGGGATTATCAGGATGAATACCCTATGGTGAGTGGCATGGATGCCTCTGGACCGATCTTCGCCGTGGTCGTTGTGGCATGCCTGTTCTACTTCGTGCCGAGGCATTTGACCTGGCGCATCCCCACCCAGGAGGAGATCGACCAACCGGCGCCGTCCCGCTCGACGATGAAGACGGTCCACACGGGGATCCCCGTGGCCAGTCAGGATGAGAAGGCGCCCGAGGTCTCCACGATGCTCATGCGCCGAGCCGGTCGACGTGCGGCGATGCGTCTCGCACGGAAAGCCGAGAAGCGACGCCGCGCGGTGTTCGCCGCCCTCGTCATGATCTGCTTGGGCACAGTCCCGTTCGCAGTCCTCGGACTGGGACTGCGCTGGTGGGTGCCCGTCGTCGGCGCGGGGGTCGTGGTCGGATGGGCGGTGTTCTCCCAGTTCGAAGCCCGTCGAGCGCACAAGCAACTCGCCGCCATCATCGCGGACACCGAGTTGGGCGACGACGAGAAGACGATGACCGTACAGTTGGACCCGAAGACCGATGCCGCCGTGGACTCCGTCATCATCGGGCCGAACGGCGACGTGCAGATGTCCTTGTGGGACCCGATCACCGTGGTTCCGGCGACCTACATCTCCGCGCCCACCGCCGCCCGGACGGTACGCACCATCGACCTGGGGACCCCGGCGAACAAGGTTCCGGTCACCGATGATTGGCGTGACCGGGGACGAGAGGGTGGACGGGCCATCGCCATCTGAGCGATCCGATCGATCCGATGAGTCCGGACCCCGTCAATGCCTGTGGACGATGGGTCGTACGGTGTCCTCATCGCCTGTGCATTCCCCCGGACCCCGTGACGCGTACTACACCTGCCCCCGGACCCCGTGACGCGTACCCCCCTTTCCCCAGACCGGAGACGTACGCATGAGCTTCCCGCGGGGGCGCGAACCGTTCGTCTACGCGCGTAGAAACCACAGTTCGTGCCCCCACAAAAATTGCGGGGGCACGAACTGTCCGTTTTCGCCTCTAAGCCGACAGTTCGTGCCCCCGCGCCCCACCTGTGCGTCCAGGTGTCCTCATCCACGCCTCATCCACGCCCCGCCTGGGAGTCACCCGGGAATCAGCGCGCCCCATCCATGCCCCATCCGCGCGCCACCCGGGAATCACCCGGGAGTCATCCACGCACCACCCGGGAGTCATCCACGCACCACCCACGCGCCACCGACGCGCCACCGACGCGCCACCGACGCGCCACTAGGGAGTCACCACGTCCACATCCCCCACATCGTCACTGCGCTGTGGAGCGTCGCCGCCAGAGCCAGGCGATGACCATGCCGGCGAGGACGGCCAGCATCACGTACCACATGTACTTGGCGTACAGGTTGACGATGGCGACGGCGGGTTCACCGATCCACCACCCCAGGGCCATGTAGCCGGCCTGGAACAGGGCCGAGCACACGACGACGGGCACCAGGAAACGGATGAGCCGGGTCCCGGCGGCGCCGATGGCCGCGTACACGATCGGCATGGGGAAGGGGATGGGCAAGAAGGTGAGGAAGATGGCCACGAGCCAATAGCGGTTGGTCAGGCGGACGGCGCGGTCGGCGCGCTTCTTGGCGCGTTCCGACCTCCCAGCGAGGATGTCGAGGATGCCGGTGCCCCAGAGTTTTCCGGCCCACCAGTACACCCATGAGAACTTGACGAGGGACAGGGCCGCGACCAGCCAGTACAGGATCAGCGGTCCGCCCCCGACTCGTACCCAGGCGCCGGTGGCCACCACCGACGTGCGCCCGCCACTGATCATGGCGGCGAAGGGCGGGCTCCAGCCGATGAGGACGGTACGCAGGGGGATCATCACCAGACCGTAGACGCCGACCACCGCGATCCAGGCCCAGCACGCCAGGTCGGCGCGGGTCGGCTTGTGGCGCCAGGGCAGTGAAGGATCGTCCCACCAGGGCTTCTCGTCGTCGAGTCGCTCGTCCGGGGTCTCGTCCGGGGTCTCGTCGGGGTTCGGGGTCTCGTCCGGGGTCTCGTCGGGGTTCGGGGTCTCAGCCATGGCGTGCCTGTCGTCTCCTGCGTCGTTGATCGCCGCTGCCCGCCATCGTACCTTGTTAGGACGGGTCGCCACGAATGGACGGGCATTGGGACGGACATGGACGGACGTGGGCCCACGCATGGGCCCACGCGCTGGCCCGCGCCCTGGGGCCGCCCCCTGGGGACGCGCACCGAATCCGCCTGCCCATAACTTGACGTGCCCATGAAACGTGACAGACTGGACCGGAAGGGACACACCCTCCACAAAGGATCGTCGGGCACGTACCGCCCGTGGAAAGGTTATACCGCTATGGCAACAGTTTCGTTCCAAGGCGCAACCCGTGTTTACCCTGGCTCAGACCATCCCGCCGTCGACCGACTCGAACTCGAGATCGGTGACGGCGAATTCATGGTTCTGGTCGGGCCCTCTGGTTGCGGAAAATCAACATCATTGCGCATGCTCGCAGGCCTGGAAGAGGTCAACGAGGGGCGCATCTTCATCGGTGACCGCGACGTCACCGACCTTCCACCGAAAGACCGGGATATTGCCATGGTCTTCCAGAACTACGCCTTGTACCCCCACATGACCGTGGCGGACAACATGGGGTTCGCTCTGAAGATGCAGAACGTGCCCAAGGCGGAGCGCCAGCAGCGGGTCATGGAAGCGGCCAAACTGCTGGGCCTGGAGGATTTCCTCTCCCGCAAGCCCAAAGCCCTCTCGGGCGGCCAGCGCCAGCGCGTCGCCATGGGCCGGGCCATCGTGCGCCAGCCCCACGTCTTCTTGATGGACGAGCCGCTGTCGAACCTCGACGCAAAGCTGCGTGTGTCCACCCGTACTCAGATCGCCGCCCTCCAGGCGCGCCTGGGCGTCACCACCGTCTACGTCACCCATGACCAGGTGGAAGCCATGACCATGGGCCACCGCGTCGCGGTGATGAAGGACGGGCTCCTGCAGCAGGTCGACTCGCCGTTGACCTTGTACGACAAGCCGGGCAACCTCTTCGTCGCCGGCTTCATCGGGTCCCCGGCCATGAACTTGCTCAGCGGCAAGATCGTCGAGGGCGGCGTGCAGATCGGAGACTACGTCGTGCCGATCGAGCGCGAGGTCCTGGCCAAGGCGCCCGGCGAGCAGACCCTCACCCTGGGCATCCGTCCGGAGAACTTCGAGGTCGCCGACGCCGGCATCGCCGTGGACGTCTCCGTGGTCGAGGAGTTGGGTTCCGACACATATCTGTACGGCACCCTCGCCGGTGTGGACGACGACGCCAAGCTGACGGCTCAGCAGATCGTCGCCCGCATCTCCGCTCGGCACACAGCCCGCGAAGCGGGCCGGGTACGGCTCAACGCCGACCCGCGCACCATCCACGTCTTCTCCAACGAGTCGCAACTGCGCATCTCCTGAGAAGTCCTGACCTGACACGGGCCATCCTCCCATCGCGGGGGATGGCCCGTTGGTTTATTCACGGACGAGGGATGAAGCACTGCCCCTCGACGCGCACGGGCGTCCCGTACACAGTCATGTCCACAGCGTCGCCCTCGCACACCGTCAGCCCCACGCCGTGCTCGGCGATCTCCACGAGCACCAGGGCGCCCAGCAGGCGCAGGTGGAAGGCCAGGCGCGTCCATCCCTCGGGGAGGCGGGGGTCCAGGCTGTACCCCCCATAGTCGCGGAAGCCGCCGAAGCCCATGACCAGGGTGGTCCACACGGACGCGACGGCGGCGACATGGACCCCGTCCGAGGTGTTGCCGTGGGCGTCGTCCAAGTCGATGCGCAGACTGGATCGGAAATAGTGCTCGGCCAAATCGAGGTGCCCGACCGTGGCGGCCATGATGGCCTGCGTGGAGGCTGACAGCGTCGAGTCCCCCGTGGTCAGCGGATCGTAGTAGTCGAAGTCGGCGCGCATCTGGTCGGGTGTGAACAGGTCCGGGCGGTTGATGAGCGCCAAGACCACGTCCGCCTGCTTGAGGACCTGATGGCGGTAGATGGTCAGCGGGTGGAAGTGCAGCAGGAGCGGGTACATCTCGCGCGGGGTCCCGGCGAAGTCCCACACCTCGTGCTCCAGGAAATGGGCGTCTTGTCCATGGACCCCCAGAGCCTCGTCGTACGGGATGGTCATCGCAGCCGACGCCGCCCGCCAGGAGGCGATCTCAGCGTCGTCCAGACGGAAGCGGCGACGGGCTTCGGCCCAGGCGGTCCGGTCCTGGCCGCGCAGCCACTCCAACCAGAAGGCCGCGGCGTCGAAATTGGCCGCCGCCATGACGTTGGTGAACAGGTTGTCGTCGACCATGGCCGAGTACTCGTCCGGGCCGGTGACCCCGTGGATGTGGAAGCCGCCGCGGGAGTCGAAGAAGCCCAGACTGGCCCACATACGGGCCGTTTCCACGAGGATCTCCGCGCCTTCGGCTGTGAGATAGGCCAGGTCCAGGGTCGAGCGGAGGTACCGGTTGATGGCGTACGCGATGTCCGCGTCGATGTGGTACTGGGCCGTGCCCGCCTCGAAGAAGGCCGACGCCTCGCGCCCGTCGATGCTGCGCCACGGGAACAGGGCGCCCGCGTGGTGCAGTTCGGCCGCGCGCTCGCGGGCGCGGGGGAGCAGGCGATGGCGGTACGACAAGGCGGAACGTGCCATCCGGGGATGGGTGTACGTCAGGATCGGCATGACCATGGCCTCGGTGTCCCAGAAGGCGTGTCCGTCGTACCCGCTGCCGCTGACCCCTTTGGCCGGGATCCCGTGGCCCAGGTTGTGGGCGACGGCCTGGAAGGTCTGGAAGAGGTTCCAGCGGATGGCGCCCTGGTCGACCTCGTCCCCGCCGACTTCCACGTCGGTCGTGGACCACCACTGCGCGAGGGCGTCGGCCTGGTCGGCGAGCAGGTCGTCCCAGTCCACGGCGGACCAGTCGTCCAGGACCCGGTCGGCGCTCCCGACGAGGGCGAGGTCTGTCGTCGGCGCCTGCGTGTCGGTCAGCAAAGGGCCGTCCGTGGCGTACGCCGCACTCACGCGCAGAGTCAGCGGCGTGCCGGCGGCCAGTCGGACGGATGTCGTCACGCCGACGCCGGCGTCGGTCCGGACGGGGTCGAGCCTGTCCTGGACCCCGCCTCGCAGGGTGCGCCGCACGGAGCACGCCACCCCGATCCCGGAGGATCGCGTGCGCATGACGAGCCGGTGACGCGCCCAGTCGCCCTCGTCGGTGGTGACCCGGGTGGCGTCGGCGAGCGCGGTGGAGCGTCGTGGGTCGAGCCCGGCGTGGCCGGCCGCGCGGCCGGGGACGAGAATCCAGTGCGTCATCTCGACCTGGGCGTCGGCGGACGTCGTGACGGCGTACTCCATGGCCAGGCACTCGGGTCGTGTGGTCGACACCACACGTGTCGACTCGATCTCGACCACCAGGCCGCCGGGCAGAACCCAGGTCGCGTGACGTCTCAGGGTCCCCGCGCGCAGGTCGAGCCACCGCCGGTGCTCCCGCAGCGTCGCCGTGGCGGGATCGAACGGATGCCCATCGACGATCAGGGCGACATGGGTGGGGTCGGGCACGGCTTGGATGGTCTGGCCCGTGCGGGCCAAGCCGTACGCGTCCTCGGGGTACACGATGGGCCAGGTCTCGTAGAACCCGTTGGCGAAGACCTGGCCGGTGCTCGTCAGATCTTCCTCCACGGCGCCGCGTGCTCCGAGGAAACCGTTGCCGAGGGCGAAGAGGGTCTGGGCGTGGCCGCCGGAGTCGACGGAGTCGTCGACCAGGCTCCACGCGGTGGTACGGGCGGTCATGTGGTCTCCTGTGCGCAGCGCCGGGGCCTGTCCTCCACCAGCAACTCGGCCAGATCGTCGACGACCAGGGACGCCCCGTGTGACAGCAAGGGTTGGGCGCCGGCGCCACGATTCACACCGATCACGCGGCCGAACCCGCCGACTCGTCCGGCTTCCACGCCTCCCAGGGCATCCTCGATCACGACGGCTCGGTTCGGGGCGACGTCGAGGCGTCGGGCGGCCTCCACGTACGTGTCGGGGAAGGGCTTGCCGCGCAAGCCCAGGTCGGCGGCGACGCGCCCGTCCACGATGGTGTCGAAACAGTCCAGGAGACCCGCCGCCCGCAGGACGTGCCGGGCGTTCTTCGACGCCGACACCACGGCGACGCTGAGGCCCGCGGCCATGGCGACCTGGAGGAATCGCACCGATCCGGGGTAGGGCTGGACGCCGTCCTTGTCGAGGTCGGCCAGGAAGAGGGAGTCCTTGAGGTTGCCCATCCCGCACACCGTCCGTGTGGAGGGAGGCTCCGCCGGGTCGCCGTCGGGCAGATGGATGTCACGGGAGAGCAGGACGGCGCGCACCCCGTCGTACCGAGGACGTCCGTCCACCAACGTGAAGTAGTCGTGGTCGGTGAAGGGCGGGCTGGCCGTGTACTGCCCGAAGACTGTGCCGAACAACTGAGTCCACGCGCGTTTATGCACGTCGGCGGTCGGGGTCAGGACTCCGTCGAGGTCGAAGAGGCATGCTTCGGCGCCGGCGAGAGTGGGACACAAACTATCCATGAGCACCTCATCTGTCCGGCCGATCCGATCATCAGACCTGCGAAAGCTCCTTTTATATAGAAATGGTAACGTTTGCCGCCAACGTTTGCAATTGGATAGAGATTGCCCCTACGCTTGGGAATACGAGCTGTGGGCCACGATGGTTCGCGGGAGGCTCCACGTGTGAGCCAACCCCTCAGTGGTGCAGAAATGACAAAGGAGTTTTCATGGCAAAACGCTTTATTACTTATGGCATTGTGGGAGTGGCAGTCGCCTCGATGGCTTTGGCCGGATGCTCTCAATCGCCCTCGGGCTCGCCGAGCACAACCGGTTCCGCCCCGCAGATCGTCACCATTTACGGAACGCCCACGGGCAACGAAGGCACGCAATGGGAGGCGAGTTGGAAGGCCTGGGCGGCCGCCAACAACATCACCATTCAGTACACCGGGGATCAGAATTTCACCACGAACATCTCGACGAAGATCCAGGGCAACGCCTTGCCCGACATCGCCGTCTTCCCGCAACCGGGTCTGATGAAGTCCGTCATCGAGACGGGCAAGGTGCAACAACTGGACGCCACGACGCTGGCCACGGTCAAGCAGAACTTCTCGACCGACTGGCAGTCCTATGGGACGGTCAGCGGCCAGCAGTACGCTGTGCCCCTGGACGCGTCGGCCAAGGGCTACATCTGGTACTCGCCTGCGGCCTTCACGGCCTGGGGCGTCACCGTGCCGACCACCTGGGCCGACCTCATGACGCTGACCGACACCATCCAGCAGAAGACGGGCCAGCCGGTGTGGTGCGCGGGCTTCAACTCCGGTGACGCGTCCGGGTGGCCGGGCACCGACCAACTGGCCGAGTACGTCCTGTCCGCCTCGGGTGGCCAGGTCTACGACCAGTGGGTCTCCGGCGACGTGAAGTTCACCGATCAGCCGATCGCCGACGCCTTCACGGCGATGGGCAAGATCCTGCTCGATCCGAAGTACGTCAACGCTGGTTTCGGCGACGTGGCGTCCATCAACTCCACCGCCTTCGGCGACGTGGCCAACGCCCTGGCCGACGGCACCTGCGCGATGACGAACCAGGCCACCTTCCTGGAAGCCTCCTTCGCCACAGCCAAGACCGCCTCCGGCGCCACCCCGACCGTGGGCCCGACCGGTGACGTGTGGGCCTTCATGATGCCTCCCGTGGCGGGCACCCCGTCCGTCGTCGGCGGCGGCGACTTCGCCGTGGCCTTCACGAACAGCCCCGCTGTCCAGCAGGTCATGAACTATCTGGCATCCGGCGATTACGCCAACAGCCTCATCACAGTCCCTGACGCCACCTTCATCACCGCCAACAAGGGCGTGGATGTGACCAAGGAGACCGACCCGCTGCTGGCCCAGGCCATCACGACCCTCAAAGATCCCACCACGACCTTCCGTTTCGGCGCCGGCGACTCCATGCCGTCCGTCGTGCAGCAGGCCTGGTGGAAGGGCACCGTCGACTGGATCAATGGAGTCGACCAGGGCACTGTCCTGGCTCAGATCCAGAAGTCCTGGGCTGACGCCTAAACCCGACTGACCAACGACGAGGAAGGCGCGGCATGCAGGCATTCTTCTCCTGGCTGGCACATCTGCCCCAGCTGCTTCAAATACCTGTGGTGCTCGCGGCCTTCCTCGTCGTGGTCGGCGTGATCATCGTCCTCATCGAAATCGCCCCGCGTCCCGGGCGGGCGTACACCTGGGTCAGGCTGGGGATCGCCGTCGGCGTCCCCGTCGCCGTCTTGGCCCTGCTCGGGCTGGAACGCGGGGTGGCATGGGTCTTCCTGCTCGGCGCGGTCCTGGGGGGCGGGCTGTTCTGGCTCGACTCCCGCTCCGCCAAGGGACGGGGCAGGCTGATCCAGTTGGCTCTGTTCGTCTCTCCGGCGCTGGCCCTCCTCGTGGTCGGACTGGTCTGGCCCACGATCCGTACCATGGTCTCCGCGTTCATGGACAAGACCGGCACGAAATTCGTCGGTCTCGACAACTTCGTGTGGGTCTTCTCCTCGGGCGGATCCGGGGGGCTCACCAGCCTGCTCAACACGATCGTCTGGGTGCTCGTCGCTCCGGTGTTCGCCACCGGGATCGGCTTGGTGTACGCCCTGTGGGTGGACCGCTCGCGAGCCGAGAAACTCCTCAAAGTGCTCATCTTCATGCCGATGTCGATCTCCTTCGTCGGCGCGTCGATCATCTTCAAATTCTTCTACGACTACCGGCAGGGCAATCAGATCGGACTGCTCAACCAGGTCGTGATCGCGCTGGGCGGCGCCCCGGTCAACTGGCTCCAGAGCTATCCGCTGAACATGTTCCTTATGATCGCGATCCTCATCTGGTCGCAGACGGGCTTCGCCATGGTGATCCTGTCCGCCGCCATCAAGTCGGTGCCGGCCGAGCTGATCGAAGCGGCTCAGATCGACGGCGCCTCCTCTGTGCGCCGGTTCGTCAACGTGATCATCCCCACCATCCGCCCGACCATCGTCGTGGTCTGGATCACGATCTCGATCACGTCCCTGAAGGTGTACGACATCATCGCCGTCACTACCGCCGGTTATAACAACACGTCCGTGCTGGGGTACGAGATGGTCCGCCAGTTCTCGCTCTTCCCCCCGCAGACGGGACACTCGGCGGCGTTGGCCATGCTGATCTTCATCTTGGTGATCCCCTTCATCGCGTACAACGCCCGATCCCTGGTGAGGAGCCACTCATGACCGTCACCGCCATCTCCGCGTCCACCCGCATGGTGAAGAAGACCCATCGTACCTTGTCAAGCCCCTGGGCGACGATCGGCGCGATCATCATCGCCGCCGTCTGGACCCTCCCGACCTTCGGGCTGTTCGTCTCGTCCTTCCGTCCCGCCACGTCGATCACGACCACGGGGTGGTGGACCTTCTTCAGCGACCCCCAAGTCACGCTGAGCAACTACTCCCAGACGCTGGACTTCGTCTCCTCGGGGATCACGATCACGCAGACGCTGTGGAACTCCCTGACGATCACCATTCCTGCGGCCGTCTTCCCCATCGTGCTCGCCCTGCTCGTGGCGTACGCCCTGGCGTGGATCGACTTCCGTGGCCGCCATGTGGTCTTCGTGGCGATCTTCGCCCTGCAGATCGTGCCCCTCCAGATGCTGCTCGTGCCCCTGCTCAAGATGTACACCGGCGGGGTCACGGCTTTCGGGGCCCAGATCTTCCCCGGTTTTGCCGCCAACTCGCTGGGCTCGGGGTTCGCCCAGGTGTGGATCACCCACACCATGTCGGCCCTGCCCCTGGCGACGTTCATGCTGCACAACGCGCTGGCAACGATCCCCGGTGAGGTGATGGAGGCCGCCCAGATCGATGGCGCCGGGCACGGCCAGATCTTCTTGCGATTGGCCCTCCCCCTGGCCATGCCCACGATCGCGAGTTACGCCATCTTCCAGTTCCTGTGGGTGTGGAACGACCTGCTCATCGCCACCATCTTCACCTCGGGCAGCAACGCGCCGATCACGAAGATCCTCGCCGACCTGTCGGGCAAGTACGGACAGCAGTGGTACCTTCTCACAGCGGGCACGTTCTTGGCTATCATCGTACCGCTCATCGTGTTCTTCGCGCTGCAACGCTTCTTTGTTCGCGGGCTGCTCGCGGGGGCGACGAAGGGATAAAGCGCTCCAGGAGGAAGGGAGGAGTCATGGTTGGCATCGAAGACGTGGCGCGCGAGGTCGGCATGTCCGCGTCGACGGTCTCACGGGCCTTGCGCGACCTGCCATTGGTCTCGCAACAGACGAAACAAGTTGTGCGAGCGGCCGCCGATCGTCTCGGGTACGTGCGTTCCGCCGCCGCGTCGGGCCTGGTCACCGGGCGTGCCATGGCCATATCCGTGGTCGTCCCCGCTGTCGGACTCTGGTTCTACTCCCAAGTGATCGAAGGAGTCGACACCGTCCTGCGCCAGGCCGACTACGACATGGCCCTGGTCAACTTGGGGGGCGTCGGCGTGGAGCGGGAACGGGCGTTCAAGCGCTCGCTGTTGCGGCATCGGGGTGACGCCGTCCTCGCGCTGTGCGTGGACTTCTCCCACGAGGAGCGCGAGGAACTGCGGCAACTGGGACTTCCCGTCATCGTGGTCGGCACTCCCGTGCGGGGTCTGCGCTTCGTCGGCATCGACGAGGTAGCGGCCGGATACCAGGCGACCCAGCACCTGATCGACCTGGGGCACCGCGACATCCTGCACCTCACCGGCGGCGCGGAGGAGCAGCAGGGGCTCAGTTCGCGCGTCCCCCAGGGGCGGTTGACGGGGTACGAGCAGGCGCTTCGCGACGCGGGGATCCCCCCGGATCCGGGGCGGGTGCTGGAGGGCCGGTTCTCCATGTCGGCCAGCCGCGACGTCGTCGACGACCTTGTGGAGTCTGGGTCACCGCTTCCCACCGCCATCTTCGCCGCGTCGGACGAAATGGCGTTCGGGGCCATGCTGTCGCTGAACCACCACGGACTGAGCGTCCCCGACGACATCTCCGTCATCGGCATCGACAACCATGTCATGGCCGACCCCTTCGGGCTGACCACGTTGGCCCAGCGCCCCTTCGACCAAGGGGTGGAGGGCGCACGCATCCTCCTCGACGAACTCGCCGGCCGCCCCCCACGTAAGACATCCCTCGTGCTGCCCGTCCACCTGATCGACCGAGGATCCACGGCGCCCGTGAGGGCGTGACCCGCGCGGGGCGGGGTGATGTGCCCGTGTGCCCGATACTCCTTTCTCGGGGGGGCGCGATCCGTGGTTTCTCGGCGGGCGCGGACCGTGGTTTCTCGTGGGGGCGCGAATCGTGCTTTTTCGGGGTCAAACGAACAGTTCGTGCCCCCGCAGAAATCGGGGGGGCGCGAACTGTTCTTTTTCAGGGTGAAATGCACGGTTCGTGCCCCCGCGGAATTCGGGAGGCGCGAATCGTGGTTTTCGGCGGGCGCGAATTGTGGTTTCTTGTTGGGTGCGATCGGTGGTTTCTCGTGGGGGCGCGAATCGTGCTTTTTCGGGGTCAAACGAACAGTTCGTGCCCCCGCAGAAATCGGGGGGGCGCGAACTGTTCTTTTTCAGGGTGAAACGAACAGTTCGTGCCCCCCCGGCAAGGGGAGCCCACTCGCCCTTCGGCCCCGGCGGGCCCGAGTCGCCCTCGTGCCCCCTCGGCAAGGGGAGCCCGCACCGACGCCCCCGGATATTTGGGTATCCATGGAAGAATGGGTCCGTGCCGAAATTCATCTCAGCCACCCCGGACTCGCGCTTGCTGCCGCTGCCGTGGGACACGCCCTTGGCTGAGTGGCCGGTCGATCTGCTCGTGGCACTGCCTCGTGGTTTGTCGCGTCATGTGGTCCGGTTCATCCAGGTGGGGGACAGTGTGTACGCGGCCAAGGAGGTCGTCGAGCACCTGGCCCATCACGAGTACCGCCTCCTACAGGACCTGAACCGCCTGAACATCCCCGCAGTCGAGCCGGTGGGCATCATCACCGACCGCAAGGACGCGTCAGGGGAGCGGCTGGACCCCATCCTCCTCACCCGGCACCTCGAATTCTCCCTCCCGTACCGATCCCTGTTCTCGCCCGGGGTCAAGCAGGGGACGGTGTCGCGCCTCCTCGACGCGATGGTGGTCTTGATCGCCCGTCTGCACGTGGGGGGCTTCAAGTGGGGGGACGTCTCCCTGTCGAACATCCTTTTCCGACGCGACGCCGGGGAGTTCGCCGCCTACCTGGTCGACGCCGAGACTGGCGAGGTCCATGCCCGGCTCAGCGACGGTCAGCGCGAGCAGGACCTGGACGTGGCACGTACGAACCTGTACGGGGACTTCCTCGACCTCCAAGCCGGCGGGATGCTGCTCGAGCCCTTCGACCCGATACAACTGGTCGAGAACATCATCTTCCGCTACCAGGAGCTGTGGCAGGAGCTGACGGGTGTGGAGGAGTTCTCCGGATCCGAGATGGAGCGCATCGAAGGACGTGTGAGAAGGCTCAACGCCCTCGGGTTCGACGTGGCCGAGATGGACATCGAGACGGACGAGGGCGGATCCGTGATCAGGATCCAGCCCAAAGTGGTCGACGCCGGCCACCACCAGCGCCGCCTGATGAAACTGACCGGGCTCGACACCGAGGAGAACCAGGCACGGCGGCTGCTCAACGCCCTGGACGCCTTCCGGTTCCGCGCGGGCCGGGGCCACTGCGACGAGTCGGTCGTCGCCCACGAGTGGCTGACACAAGTCTTCGAGCCGGTCATGCAGAAGGTCCCCGAGGAGTTGCGCGACAAGCGCGAGCCCGCCCAGGTCTTCCACGAGTTGCTCGACTATCGGTGGTACATGTCCCAGCGCGAGCACCGCGATGTGCCCCTGGTCGAGGCGGTCACGGGGTACGTCCATGACGTCCTCCAGAGACTGCCCGACGAGTTCATGAGCCAAGACGGATTGTTGCCCGCGAGCGAAGGACAGCGGTTGGTCAACCCGTACGACCCCTCCCAGGGCTTCATGGACGAGGGCGAGGCGCCACCCCACGACCCCTGGGAAGACGACATCGACGAAGTCCCCTTAGTCTCCACCTACCTCGACATCGCCGCCCTGAGGGCCAAGGCCGTGAGCGACTGAGGTGGTTGTCGTCACTCTTCTGTCGGTCGAGTGGCTTCTGCGGCGGCGTAGCTCGCGAATGTCGTGGCGAATGTGCGCAGGCTGGTTGCTTGGCTGACGTGACTGTAGCCCCCATCAGCTCCCGCGTCGCGTGACGACGTGATCACAGCCGCGCAGGTGTAGAGATTCTCCATCATGAGCCTGCGACACAAGATCTCATAGCGCTCTAGATACGATGTGCCACGAAACTCGGGACGGACGTCGAAGTGAGGAGCGTCCACACGCTGCACTGGCTCCCGTGAGGCCCATGTGTCCTCGACCAACATCACCCATCCCACGAAAGGGCGAGGTTGGTCGACGCCGTAAGCACCCTCGCGGAATGCGGTCCAGAAGTCGTGCGCAGTGCCGATCGCCTCCTCGGCGCGATTGTTGAAATTGTTGCCGAAGGATGGTCCGACTTGGCTCTTCAGCTCAATGGCGGCGAGTAGTCGTCGTCCATTGAACATGAGCAGGTCCCAGTTCTTCGTGGCGCGATAGTAGCCGGGCAGTGTCACGGCAGCGCGTTGCGTGTACACCTGTGCATGTGTCATGCCGTTGGCGCGAGCCAGCGCGGCGAACATGTCAATGAAGCCATCCATGTTCTTCCCTGCTGTGACACCGGCTCGTTCGCCATGGTCAGCATGTCCGGATGCCTGTTGCCGGGAGGTGGCGATCGCACGGCTCTCCCAAAAGTGACGCACAGCTGCAGGGGCTCCGGTCTCGAAGGGTTCGAGGGCGAGGCTCATGACCACTCCTTGATGATGTCGAGGGTTCCCTGGCTCAGGTTGCACATCTCTTCGATCATCCTGGGGGACACCTTGGCGCCGGCGGTTCCTGCTTCTGCCAATGTTGTCCGTTGATCGGCGCTGAGGCTTCTCCAGGCAGGGATCCGGATGCGGCGCAAGTACTGGGCCTGGAAGCGGAGATAGCCTCCCCCGATCCTGACTGAATACGCCTCCACGAACAATCGTGCCAAACCCGAGCGAAGAAGGGTTTGGAGAGCTCTCAAGTCCCAGGAGTCAGATGTGATGTGGTACAAGTTGTGGTGCGGGTAGGCGCCTCCAGGGTCGTACGCGATACTGTCCCCGTCGGGGCGGATGTCCGGGATGAACAGCTTCGGCGTCCAGGTCAGATCGACGGATATTTTGTCGATTGTCTTGTGCCAGCGTTTCTCGGGGTTGGTTCTCGCTGTGTGGCGTCTCGACAAACGGGTGCGGTGGGGTTCGAGATAGGCGGCTAGCAGGGGATACTCACCCAAGTCGACGAGGTCACCCGCCGCAGTCCATGGGTTGACGACGCCGAGCCCATGCCACTCGAAGCAACCCTGTGTGATGTCTCGGTTGACCGCGAGAGGAAGCTTCCGATCCTCTTCGACTGGCAGATCCGACAAGGGCGCGATGAAGATCTTGTCCGCTCCCGTGGCGACTCCGATGCCCACCTTGCATCCCTCGTCTTCGAGTGTCGGGCAGCAGTCCTCCAAGTCACGGATCGCGCTGTGAGCCGAATGCCCCCGTAGGAGCCAAGGCCCATCCCCTACCGGGGGACTGGGGCGGTGAGATGCGGTGGACGTGTCGGTCGACAGGACGGACCTGAGGTGGGCCAGAGTCGTCTCATCAGTGGAGGACGCCACTCCAGTGCGGACCACTCCCGGCTTCCCCCGTGCGATCAGTGTGATCGATGGGTAGGCCCCCACGCTGTCCTCGAACGAGTCCGAACCGTACATGTCCACATAGGCGCGAAGGGCAAAGTGTCGTGTCACCAGGCGACGCAGATGTCGCCCGTAATCGTTGCGGGTCCACGCGTCTGCGCAGATGAAGCACAGCTGGCCGTTTTGTCCGAGCGCAGTGAGTCCTTTCTGGAAGAAAGCGACATAAATATCTGCACGACCGATCATCGTCGAATAGTCACGTCTGTACTGGGCGAGCAGGTGTGGGGGCAGGAGTTCCTGCCGAACATAAGGAGGATTTCCGATGACAATGTCAAAGGGGCCATCAAGATCGATGGAGAGGAAGTCCCCTCGGATCAGCCATGACTTTGCGATTCGTGCGGCAGATAGTTCGGATAGCCCTTCTTCTGTGAGCAGAGCGATAAGGGCCTGGCGGGTGTGGGCAAGCGTGGAGGCGTCCACCTCGACGGCTCGGATGGCCCCATCGAGAACCGTGTCAGCCGTACCTGTCCGACGCCAGGATTCCAGCAATCGTCGTGCGGCGGCCATGAGGAAACTCCCAGCTCCGCATGCTGGCTCGAGAAGACGTGATGCGACAAGGTCTCTATCTGTGGTGTATCCCGCCAGATCGAGCATGAAGTCGACCACCGCCGGTTTCGTGAACACGGCGCCCCGGGCTTTGCTCCCTATGTCGCGACGCGGGACTTCACTCGTAAGGTCGTCACCTTCGGGTTCAGGGGAAAGGGCGATTTGTGTGGACATCGATTCACAGTTTACCGGCAGGGTCTGACAATCAGCCTCCGCCCTCTCCTGGGCTGCTCAGCAGGTAGGATGTGCGCATGACACTGACGATTTATGACACGGGCCGGGGCGCGAAAGTGCCCTTCGTACCACTGGTGGATGGTCAGGTCTCGATCTACTGCTGCGGATTGACCGTCCAATCGGCGCCGCACCTCGGGCACATCAGGAAAGAAGCTGTGTTCGACGTCCTTCGTCGGTGGTTGACGGCGACTGGCTACCAGGTGACCCTCATCACGAACGTCACTGACATCGACGACAAGATTCTGGCCAAGTCGGCCGAGGCCGGTGTGCCGTGGTACGCCCACGCGTACACCTTCGAGCGCGAACTGCACAACGCGTACGCGGCGCTCGGGCTGCAGGCGCCCACCTATGAGCCACGCGCCACGGGTCACATCCCGGAGATGCTGGAACTGGTCCAGCAACTCATCGACCGTGGGCACGCGTATGTCGCCGAGGACGGATCGGGGGACGTGTACTTCGACGTGCGCTCCTGGCCCACCTACGGGCAGTTGTCCGGCCAGAAGCTCGCCGAGATGGAGCCAGCCCAGGACGCCGATCCGCGCGGCAAGCGCGATCCACGGGATTTCGCCTTGTGGAAGGGCTACAAGCAGGGCGAGCCGTTGACGGCGTCCTGGCCCTCGCCCTGGGGACGGGGTCGTCCCGGGTGGCACCTCGAATGCTCGGCGATGGCGGGGAAGTACCTCGGCGACGCCTTCGACATCCACGGGGGTGGGATCGACCTGAAGTTCCCCCACCATGAGAACGAGATGGCTCAGTCCCAGGCCGCGGGACGGCCGTTCGCCCAGTACTGGATGCACAACGCCTGGGTCACCGCGTCCGGCGAGAAGATGAGCAAGTCGCTCGGCAACGGGTTGGCTGTCACCGAGGTCGTCAAGAGGTGGCCGGCACGGGCCGTGCGGCTCTACCTGATCGCGCCTCATTATCGTTCCACGATCGAGTACTCCGACGCGGCTCTCGACGAGGCGGCGGCGGCTCTGTCCCGTGTCGACACGTTCGTCAGCCGGGCCTCGGCGCTGGCGCCCCACACGCCCTCCGCCGTCCTGCCCCCCAAGTTCGTGGCGGCCATGGACGACGACCTCAGCACTCCCGCCGCGTTGGCGGTCCTGCACGAGCGCGTGCGCGACGGGAACAGGGCCCTCGAAGCGGGGGAGTTCCCCGATGTGCAGAGCGCTCTGGCGGACGTGTCAGGGATGCTGGACATCTTCGGCCTGCGCGCGGACGACGTCGCGTGGGCCTCGCACGCCACGTCCGACCTCACCCCTGTCGTGGACGGGCTCGTCGGCGCTCTCTTGGAGCAGCGAAGCGCCGCGCGCACCCGTAAGGACTACATGGCCGCCGACGCCATCCGCGACCAGCTGACCTCCCTCGGCCTGACCATCGAGGACACCCCCGAAGGCCCCCGCTGGACCATGTGACCGTGACGCGCCAGCTCGCGCCAGGGGGACGGCACGAGACCAGCCCCGACACGCTGGTGTGACGCCGGTAGACTTGGCGGGTGACTAAGGGACGAAAGACAGCCGGATCGGGCGGACGTATCAGGAGGGGCCTGACGGGTCGTGGACCCACGCCGAAGGCGGAGGATCGCGAATACCACAAGGCTCACAAGGCGAAACAGTACGCGGACCGCAAGCAGGCCAGCCAAAAGAAACACACCAAGGTGACCGGCGAATGGGTCGTCGGACGCAATGCCGTGCTCGAAGCCCTGCACGCCGGGTTGCCGGTGAAGAGCGCCTACATCGCCGAAGGCGCCGAGCGGGACGACAGGTTGCGCGAGATCCTGAAGTACGCCGCTGTCCACTCCGTGCCCATGCTCCAGGCGACCAAGACCGAGCTCGACCGCCTCACGGGCGGCGCGATCCATCAGTCGGTGGCCCTGGCGCTGCCCAGTTACGAGTACGCCGACGTGACGGACGTCCTCGAGGACGCGCTGGACCACAACGGGATCGTCGTCGCGTGCGACCAGCTCACCGACCCCCACAATCTCGGGGCGATCATCCGCTCGGCGGCCGCGTTCGGGGCGTCCGGGGTGGTCATCCCCTCCAGGCGCAGCGCCAAGATGACGGCGGCCGCGTGGAAGTCCTCCGCCGGGGCCGCGGCTCGCCTCCCGGTCTCGCAGGTGGTCAACCTCAACCGTGCCCTGGAGCAGTTCCAGGACGCGGGATTCACGATCCTGGGCCTGGCCGGCGAAGGGGAGTCCCTGATCGGCGAAGTACGCCCCGATTCCCCCGTCGTGCTCGTGGTCGGCTCGGAGGGGTCGGGCCTGTCGCGCCTCGTCATGGAGCACTGCGACGCCCTGGTTCGCATCCCCATCGGCGGCGCCGTCGAGTCCCTCAACGCTTCTGTGGCGACATCCATCGCCCTGTACGAGCTGACCCGTCAGCCGGTCGTCGTCGAGGACTGACCCCTTACCGGGCGTCGTCTGGCGCCGAGTTCGTCCAGCGGCTCACCTCATCCGCCTGTCCCTGCGTGTCGGCGGTCCGTCCACCGACGGCCTGTGCGCGACGCGACCCGTCACTTCCCTCTGGCGGCCAGCACGGCGTCATAGAGCTCCCGGCGGTCCACGCCGTGCCGAGACGCGACCGCCGCGACGGCGGCGGAGCTCTTCTCTCCTGCGGCGAGCAACACGGCGACCTCGGCGAGGAGGTCGGTGTCGGACGGCGGTCGCGGAGTGGCGCCGGCGATCACGAGGGTGATCTCCCCGCGTACCTGCCCCTCGGCCCACGCGGCCAACTCGGCCAGGGGGCCGCGTACCACCTCCTCGTACGTCTTCGTCAACTCCCGGCAGATGGCGCCGGGACGGTCGGCGCCGAGGATCGGAACAGCGTCCGACAGGAAATCGTGGAGGCGGTGGGGCGCCTCGAAGAAGACCATCGTGCGCTCCTCCGCCGCCAAGCCCTGCAGTCGCGACCGGCGCGGCCCCGACTTCCGGGGGAGGAAGCCCTCGAAACAGAACCTGTCCGTGCTCAGCCCCGACACGGCGAGGGCGGTCAGGACGGCCGAGGGCCCGGGCACGGCCGACACGGTGATGCCTGCGTCGATGCACGCGCTGACCAGTCGGAAACCGGGGTCGGACACCGAGGGCATGCCAGCGTCGGTGACCAGGACCACCGTCTCGCCCGCGTGCAATCGCGCGATCATGTCAGGGGTACGTTCTTTCTCGTTGCCCTCGAAGTAGGAGACCACCCGTGCCGTGGGGGCCACCCCGGCCCGGCGGCACAGGTCGGCGAACTTGCGCGTGTCCTCGGCCGCGATGACGTCGGCGGCGAGCAGAGCGGAGCGAAGCGCCTCGCACACATAACGCGCGTCCCCGATGGGGGTGCCGGCCAAAATGAGGAGACCGGCGTCGTCTGGAGACGGTTTCAGGGCACGACACGTCGTCGCCGAAACCTCAGTGCTGGGATCAAGGAGGTGAGTCACACCACTAGACTAGTTGGAATGAGCGACTCGGTTGGGAATGGGCAGGCTGGGCCATCTGTGGATGGGGCAGCAGATTCGGTCCACCCCGGAGCCGGGCCTGTGCGCACCGAGGTCGGCGATGGACACATGCCAGCCCACCCCGTCGCTGCTCCCGTGGAGCTGACCCCGCCGGAACCTCCGAGTCCTGTGGAGGCCCCCGAGCAGCCTGCGCCGCTTCCGCCTGTGCCGACCGCCGCCGATGTGCAGAGTCCACCGGAGCCGACCGTCGCCGATGTGCAGGGCGCACCTGTGCCGACCCCCACAGATCTGCAGAGTCCACCAGAGCCGACCCCCGCATCAGAGCACACCCCAGGGGAAGAGCCCACCCCGTCGGCCCTTGCTCCACCCGAGCCCACCCCGTCGGAATCCGCTCCCTATGAGCCTCCACCATGGGATCCCGCGCCACCTGAGCCGACCCCTGCGGAGCCGATCCCTCTGGTGGATCTCAGAGACCCTGATGTCGACATACCTGATGTCGGCATACCCGATGAGAGCCAGTCGACCACGGACATGCCCCCGGGGACCCCTCAGGGCGCCGTCACTCCCGCGCGTACCCTCCTCACCACGTTCACACGCTTCGTCGACGCGCCGCGCCAGCGGCCGTCCACGGGCCAGGCCGCCGTCGACCTGCTGCGGCAGGGTCCGCCCACAGACCGGGTGATCGGCTGGGTGGTGACCCTGGTGATCACCGGGTTGGCGTTCTTCCTGCGCTGGTTCCGCCTGGGACAGCCCAGCACGATCATGTTCGACGAGACCTATTACGCCAAAGACGCGTGGAGCCTGCTGCGGTTCGGGTACGAGGGAACGTGGGTCGGCGACGGGGAGAAAGTCGTCAATCCTCAATTCGCCCTCGGCGACGACTCGGCGCTGACGCCCACGGGCGAGTGGGCCGTCCACCCCGAAGTCGGCAAGTGGCTCATCGCCCTCGGTGAGAAGATGTTCGGGCTCGACGCCTTCGGCTGGCGTTTCGGGGCGCTGATCTTCGGCGCCCTCCTCGTCTTCGTCACCATCCGGTTGGCCCGCCGCCTGTCGCGCTCCACCCTGATCGGAGGTCTCGCCGGGCTGCTGCTGACCGTGGACGGTTTGAGCTTCGTGATGTCGCGCATCGCCCTGCTCGACATCTTCCAGGCGTTCTTCATCCTCGCGGCCGTGTCGTGCGTCGTCGCCGACCGGGACTACTTCCGTCGCCGACTGGCCGACCACATCGCGGGTCTGCCCGGTCAGACCTTGGCTGGCCGAGCCGGTCCCTTCATCTTCCGTCCCTGGCTGCTCGCCGCCGGTGTGATGTTCGGCCTGGGCTGCGGGACCAAGTGGAACACCATCTACCCCGTGGCCGTCTTCGGTGTGGTGGTCGTCGTGTGGAGCGTCACGGCCCGCCGCCTGGCCGGGGCCGGCAGGAAGAGTTGGTTCAGCCTGCTCACCGACGCCGTGCCTGCCTTCGTCTCCATGGTCGTCGTCGGCGTCGCGACGTACCTGGCGACCTGGATCCCGTGGTTGAGGACTGCGACCTCGCACGAGTGGTCGTGGGGCGCCGCCGACCCGGATTCGTGGGTCACACGCCACTTCGGCTCCGCTTGGGGGACCCTGTGGAAGTGGCATCAGGTGACCTACGATTTCCATACGGGTCCGGGCATGGCCTCCACCACGCACCCCTACTCCTCGAACCCTTGGCAATGGACGGTCATGGGACGTACTGTGGGCATCTACGCCCAGAACGACATCCAGCCTGGTGACCAGGGATGCGTGGTCGCCGCCGGCAGTTCCTGCATGAGGATCATCACCGCCCTCGGCACGCCCCTGCTGTGGTGGCTGGGGGCGATCGCCCTGATCGCGGCCCTGGTGTGGTGGCTGGCTGGCATGGATCACCGCTTCGGCGTGGTCGTCCTCGGCTACTGCTCGACATGGATCCCGTGGATGTTCGCCGGGACACGACCCCTGTTCTCCTTCTACGCGATCACGATGGTCCCCTTCATGGTGATCGCTCTGGCGATGGCGCTCGGTGTCGTTCTTGGTCCGGCCCGAGCGGGACGACGGCGACGGAACGGCGCGATCGTCGTCGGGGTGATCGTCGCCCTGATCGTCCTCGATTTCGCGTTCATCTATCCGATCCTCACGGGCGAGCTCATGACCTTGAGGCAATGGCAGTGGCGGATGTGGTTGCCCGGATGGATCTAGAACACGCCCACCGTGCTCTGATGCCCCGGCTCGCGTTGAGCATGGTCGTCGCCCTGGGCCTGGTCGGGTGCACGCCGACGTCAGGCGGCACGCCAACTCCGACCCCGGCACCGTCGCAAGCGCCCAGCACATCCGCCTCCTCGCCGACCGACGTCCCGTCCCAGACCCCTGTGCCCCCCTCGCCGGGGCCGCAGACCAACCCGGTCGACCGGGACTCCCTGGCCAACGGGGGATCCTTCTCCATCGGCGTGACCGCTTTCCCGGCGTCCTGGAATCCGTGGAGCCAGTCCCCGTTCTCCCTCGACCCCGCCCTCGACGCCATGACTGCCCGTTTCTTCGCCACGGCCGCCGACGGCGCCCTCCACTGGGACTCCTCCTGGCTGCTGAGGGCGCCTGTCGTGACGACTGGAACGCGACCAGACGGCACAGGCGGGACCGTGTGGACGGGCGCCCCGGCCGCCAGGACCCCCGGTCAGCCCGACTCGACCGTGCCGACCGCGTCGACCGCGTCGACCGCGTCGACCGGACAGGACGAGAGCACCGACGCCGCCGACGGCGACATGACGGTGGCGTACTCCCTCAACCCCCGCGCCGTCTGGTCGGACGGCGCGCCTATCACCGTGGACGATTTCTCCGCCACCTGGCAGGCGTGCCTCACGGCGCCCGGCCCCGCGTGCGCGGACCGCGGTTTCGACCACGTCGTGGACATCCGTGAGGGGGCCGATCCCTCGCAGATCCTCGTCGTCTACGACGGCGACTACTCGGCGTGGCCGTACACCTTCGCGCGCGGGCCCTTCCGCGCGGACCTCGTGTCCACCGACGCGAACCGTGCGGAGGCCTGGGACTCCCCGGCCGAGAGGGCAGGCGCCTTCTCGGGTCCGTTCACCGTCTCGTCGATGGAGGACGGGGTCGTGACCCTGGTGAGGAACCCCCTGTGGTGGGGCGCGTACCCCAAGCTGGACTCCATCTCGGAGTCGGTGGTCGATCCCTCCTCGGTCGTCTTGGGCTACCTGCGTGGGGACCTCGACGGCTTCTGGGTCCAGGATGTGAACCTGTACTCCCGGGCCTCGGGCATCACCGCCCTGGGGGCGCGCCGGAGCCTCGGCGCCGACCAACGATTCATCGTGATGAACGGCTCGGCGGGCCCGCTGGCCGACCCGGTCGTCCGCAGCGCGGTCATGGCGAGTCTGGATCGTGAGAAGCTGGCCTCCTCCGATCTCGCGGGATGGAAGGGGGTCGCCCCCGTCCTCAATTCCCCGATCTGGGCCCTCGGCCAGCCGGAGTACCACGATCTCATGGCCGGCGCCAAGCCTGTGGTGGACGTCAAATCTGCCCGGGCCAGCCTCGACGCGGCCGGATGGGTCGAGGGCGGCGACGGGATCCGCTCCAAGGACGGTGTCGACCTGGCATGGGATTTCCTGGTCCCACAAGGAGATTCGCTGACCGAGAATGAGGCGTTCGGCGTGCGGGCCCAACTGAGGCTTCTGGGCGTCGAGGTGAGTCTCGTCTACGTCGATCCGGGCGACGTCCCCGCGATGATGGCGTCGGGTCAGTACCAGATGACCGCGTCCACCCTGCGTTACAGGACGCCGGTGGCGTCGGGCGAGCGCTTCGCGACGGGCAACCTGTGGATGTACTCCGACGCCGGCGTGGACGCGCTCGCCCGCCAGGCCGTACGCACCCTGGATCCGGCCCAGCGGGCTGTGACCCTGAACTCCCTGGCGTCGATCGTGTGGCGGGACGCCCCCGTGATCCCGCTGTACGAAGTCCCGGAAGTGTTCATGGCCCGCGACGGGCTGGCCAACTACGGTCCCGCCGAACTGGGCACGATCCTGTGGGAGTCGGTCGGCTGGGTGAGCTGAGTCTGGGCCGGGTGAGGTGGCCTGGTCCGGGTGAGGTGGCCTCGCGCCAGGTGTGGTCGCCTCACGCCGGGTGAGCTGACCCCGCAGGAGTGGGCCGACCTCGCGCCGGGTGCGATAGGGTCGAAGGCATGACTGTGCTGTACCTCGTGCGCCACGGGCAGACCGAATGGAGTCGTCTGGGACGCTACACGTCCATCACCGATGTCGGGTTGACCGACATCGGTCGCCAGCAGGCGGCCACCCTGGCGTCACGATTCCGCCATGACGACTTCCCCCTGGTCATGACCTCCCCACGACACCGGGCCCGTACCACCGCCGACCTGGCCGGTTTCGACACGGTGGAGGTGAACGAGGACTTGGCCGAATGGAACTACGGCGACTACGAGGGCAAGACGATCGAGGAGATCCACCAGATCGACCCCGAGTGGCAGGTGTGGACGCATCCGACCCCCGGCGGCGAGCAGGCGAAGGACGTCATGGCCCGCGCGTCGCGCGTCGTGGAGAGGGTACGCACGTCGGGCGTGGACCAAGCGCTGTGCTTCGGCCACGGCCACATCCTGCGCGTCATCGCCCTGTGCTGGATCGGCGCCCCCATACGCTTGGGATCCGCCCTGCCCATCCATACTGGCCGAGTCTCGATCCTGGGGTACGACGAGCATGAGCCGGGGGTCCTGGCCTGGAACACATGAGGCGGCCCGGGCGGTCAGTCTCGCAGGGCGAGCCCAGGCTGCAGCCGTGAGGCGACGATCCTCATTCGTGCAGCCCAAGTTGACTCAGCACGTCGCCGGGTGTGAACGGACCGGCGCGACTGGGGCCGACTGTCGTCCCGGCGACATCGGGGACGCTCGCGACAATGTGGACACTCAACACGACGAACGGCGTGCCATCGATGGTCTGAGGCCCCATGCCGGCGTCCACATGGACCCACATCACGTACGCCGACGCCTCCCGGAGCTCCTGTGCCGTCGAGAAATGGGGTGAGTCAGCGTTCACCTCTGTCTGGGGCTTGGGCGCGCAGCCGGAACACAAGGCAAGGATGACAATGCCGACGAGGAGAGCTGCGGCCCGCCCCCTCATCTGGTGTGAGCGTGTCATTCCCCGTGTCGGGGAGGGCACTCTCACCGTGTCCTCCGTGAGCGGAAGCTCAGGCAGGCTAGGGCGAAGAAGGCGATGATGAAGCACCAGAGGATGCCGAGGTTCACTCCTATGTCGGCGAAGCCTTGGCCTCGTAGCATGACGGCTCGCAGGGCGTCGGCGCCGTGGCTGATGGGGAAGCACACGCTCAGGACCTTCATCCAGGTCGGCGCGTTGGTCAGGTCGAAGATCCCGGACAGGAGGATCTGGGGGACGACGAGCAGGATCATCAGTTGGATCACCTGGAAGGCGGTCCTCGCCAGGCCGGAGACGAGCAGGCCCAGGGTCATCGAGACCATGGCCATGGAGAAGGTCGTCAGGATGACCATGGCGATGTTGCCCTCGTTGGGGAAGCCGATCAGGGTGATCGAGGCCCACAGGACGATGCCCGCCTGGATGATGGTCACCACGCCGAAGCCCAGGCAGTACCCAGCGACGAGTTGCCATGCCTTGATCGGGGTGACCAGGAGGCGCTCCATGGTCCCGCCCGTGCGTTCGGTCACCAGGGACATACCTGCGGTGATGAACACGAAGACGAAGATGAAGATGCCGATGAAGACCGGGCCGAGGTAATCGAAGCCCGTCCACGAGGACGAGCCGTGGAGGTATGTCACGTCCAGGGCGGGCATGGTCGACGCCTGGGTGCTCGCCATGTCCTTCAGCCCCGATTGGATGGCGGCCAGGGTACGGGCGGTGGTGCCCGCGTTGGTGCCCTCGACCTCGACGGTCAGCGTCGTGCCGGACATGGACACGATGGCCTCGATGTCACGGCTCGCCAGTTGTGACTCGGCGTCAGCGAGGGCGGGGGTCGTGACCTCGGCCACCCCGTCCAGGGCTGTCGCGACCGGGCCGGGCACTCCCACCAGGGCCAGGCGCGGCTCGCCGGGGGTGGTGGACAGCATGGCCGAGAAGAGCCACAACACCAGGATCGGGGCGACGATGAACATGACCACGGTGCGCGGATCGTGCGAGAACTGCTGCCAGATACGCTTGGCTTGGGCGAAAGTGTTACGCATGATGCTTGCCCTTCTTGGTCTTCCTGCTCGTCGGGCTCGTGGTGCTCGTCGGGCTCGTGGTGCTCGTCGTGCCCGGGGCGCTCGCCATGCCCGTGACGGCTGGCCCATCGCCGGGCGTCTCACCCCGTGCGTGGACCTCGGCTTCCGCCCTGGCCTCGTAGTCCAAGAACGCCTCCTCCAAGGTCGCCGTGCCCGCCGTCGCGATGAGCTGGGCCGGGGACCCCTGGGCGATCACCCTGCCCTCGTGGATCATCACCAGGTCGTCGCAATTGACGGCCTCGTCCATGACGTGTGTGGTGATGAGGAGGGTGGAGCCCGCCGCCGCCAAGCGGCGGAACGCCGTCCATAGACGTACCCGGTGAACGGGGTCGAGCCCGACCGTGGGCTCGTCGAGGACCAACAGGCGTGGGGAATGCAGCAGCGCGATGGCCAGGGACAATCGCCGCTTCATGCCCCCCGAGAACGCGCCGACTGTCTTACGCCCCATCTCCTCCTGGAGGCACACGGTCTCCAAGGTGGTGGGGATGGCCTGGTCCATGTCCTTGCGGCTCATCCCGTACAAGGACCCGAAGAAGCGCAGGTTCTGGGTGGCGGTCAGGTCGTCGTACAGGGCGTCCGACTGAGGCATGTACCCGATCGACGGCTTCACCTTCCGGGGCGGGGCGGTCTCGCCGAGGACGGTGATCGCCCCCGAGGTGGCGACCAGGGCGCCGACGATCAGGTTGACCAGCGTGGTCTTCCCGTGGCCGGACGGCCCGAGCAGGCCCGTGATCTGCCCGGCAGGGACGTCGATATCGATTCCGTGGAGCACTTCCGTGCGCCCGTAGCTCAAGTGGACATCCCTCAGCTCCACCAATGGTTGGGTCGCCATGGCACCTCCGTCGGTCCGAGGTGGCCCGATGGCTCCCGTGACGGGGGTGGGCCACTGTTGTTGTCGAGCGGGGGTCGTCGTCGGCCCCCACAGCTATGAGACTAGCTCATGTCCAGACCCCCGTGTGGGAATCTTCCCGGGATGGGACATCGGCGTCCATCCACGCGCCGGTGGTGGACACGGCAGCCGTGTCATGGAAACATGGCATCTGTCACACACCGGATACACGACAGTCTCCTGGCCGAGGGGGCGAGTGCGCAGGGCGGTTGGGCTCACCCGCGCGCACCTGACAGAAAGGCGTGAGGGTGAAGGCACTGGTTCTGACGCGCAGCACTGGCGAGGGGCACAATCGGGTCGCTCTGGCGCTGAAGCAAGTCATGGAGTCCCACGGGCATGTGTGCGAGGTCACTGACGCGTTTCGCCTGGTCAACAGGGGTGGCGAAGATCTCGACGCGTCCAAGAGCCGCCACCAGCTCGTCGCCGCAGCCGGTGGCGAGTCGCAGGTCGTGGCCAGCGCCCCGCGGCGACGCAGCAGGTCGGACGTGTCCGCGACCTTGTACGGCTGGGCCGCGTTGAAGATGCCCAGTTTGTTCGGCACGGTCTACAACATCGGCGACGTCTATTCCCGTACCCGCATCCCCTCACCGATCTTCTTCCACAACCAGCAGTACGCGAGCCTCACCTACGACTACATCGAGGAGCGGGAGTTCGATGTGGTGGTGTCCACGCACTTGTTCCCGCAGGAGACCTTGTCGGCCGTGCGCGCGCGGTACCGCTCCCACGTCCGCTACTACGGGGTGTTGACGGACTACTCGTGCACACCCTTCTTCTCTGAGCCGAGGCTGGACGGGTACTTCACCCCGCACCCGGACATGGCCGCCGACTGTCGCCGACACGGCTTGCCAGCGGCTCTGACGTACGCGGAAGGGCTTCCGGTGTCCTCGCGTTTCAGCCAGCCGCCGAGCAAGAGCCAGGCTCGGCAGGCTCTGGGGCTTCCCGAGGACAGGCCGGTCTTCCTGCTGATGTCCGGAGGCGTGGGCAGCATGTTCACGGGCGAGGCGTGCGACCGTCTCCTGGCCGACGGGGGCGAGGGGGTCCGGGTGGTCATCCTCACCGGGCGTCGCGAAGACCTGTTCACGTCGATCACGCGCCGGTACGAGGTGGACCCCCGGGTGAGCGTCGTCCCGTTCACCGACCGCGTGCCCGACTACATGGCCGCCGCCGACATCCTGCTGACCAAGCCCGGCGCGGTCTCCTCCACGGAGGCGGCCGTCCTGGGACTCCCGCTCGTCCACACGGCCGCCATCCCCGGCGGCGAGGTCAAGAACGCGCGCTTCTTCGCCGAGCGCGGCATGTGCCTGTACAACCAACGCCCCGGCGAGGCCGCCCGCCTGGTGTCCTGGCTGCTGGAGGACGAGGCCAAGGTGGACTGGATGCGTGCCCACCAACAGGCCAACATGATCCACGACGGTGCCCAGCGCATCGTGGCGCGCATCGAGGACGCGGTCGGGTGACGAGGCGGGGATCGGGCGAAGGGCGGATGATCGGATGAAGAGGCAGACAATCACGGTCCGGGACCCCCTCACGGACGATTTCGGCAGCACGAGTCAGCGGGTGCGTACGGTCAACGTCGACGAGACGTACCAGTATGCGCACAGGAATCCCCTATGGCGGCTCGTCTCCTGGGTCATGTACTACATCGTGGCGCCGATCCCGCTGTACCTGATCTCCCGGGTGTACGGCATGAGGTTCGTCGGCCGCTCCACGGTGCGGCGCCAAGGCGGGTGCTATCTCTACGGCAACCACAGCCACTGGACCGACGTGCTCGTCCCGTACCTGCTGTCCTTCCCGGCGCGGGCCGTCGTGGTCGCCGGGCCGACGGCGGTGTCCGTGCCGGTGGCGAAGGCGCTGGTGCCGATGCTGGGCGGGGTCCCCCTGAACACCACCGTGGCGGGCAAGATCGCTTTCCGGTCGGCCCTGGACGCGGCCGTGCGACGGGGTGAGTCGGTGGCCGTCTTCCCCGAGGCGCACTTGTGGCCGTACTTCACCGGCGTGAGGGAGTTCTCGTCGGCGTCGTTCACCTACCCCGTTCGTACCGCGACCCCGGTCGTGCCGTACGTGGTGACCTATCGGCGTCGCCGCTGGCTCACCTGGCGCCCCCCGCATCTGACCGTGACCGTCGGTCCGGCCATCCTGCCGGAGGCGTGGCAGGGATCCCCCGACCCGAAAGGAGTCCTGCGCGACGCCGTGCGCTCGTTCATGGTCGACACCATTCGCGAGCAGGGCAGTCACCCCTGGGTGGAGTACGTGGTCGAGGGGGACGTGGGGGTGGACGAGGACCCCGGTGATGCCGGCGTGCTCGGGTGGTGACCGAGTGATCAACTGTTGCTGGCGTACGGGGAGAGCTCCGCAAGCCAGGGCGGATCGGCGCCGACTCGGGAGACTGTGATGCCGGCGATGATGCTGGCTTGGGCGAGGATGGAGCGCAGGTCGGTCCAGTTCTCGGACGGGCGCCGGCCCCCGGTGGCGTAGCCGTGGGTCACCAGGCCGTGGATGAGGCCGGCCATGAAGGAGTCGCCGGCGCCGATCGTGTCGCGTAGGGCGCGCGTGGTGTCGGCGGGGACGGTGAGGTCCCCGGACGCGGTGGCGACGAGGGCCCCTTGCGCTCCACGGGTCACGACCACGACGTCGGGGCCCATCGCCAGCCATTCGCGTGCCCGGGCGATGAGGTGGCGTCGTGACTTCGTGCCCGGATAGAGCCAGGCCAGGTCCTCGTCGGAGACTTTCACCACGTCGCTGGCCGCCACGTACCGTCCCACCCGCTCGAGCAGTCGCTTCGGCGGGTCCATGATCATCGGGCGCACATTGGGGTCGAAGGTGATGAAACTGTGGTGGCGATGGGCCTCGACGTAGTCCAGCACGACCTCGGCGCCGGGATCGACCAGGGCGCCCAGGGATCCCGTGTGGATGACTCCGGGCGGCGTCTCCAGTCGGATGGGCGGCATCTGGCAGTCGAGGAAGAAGACGTAGCTCGCATGCCCAGCCGCGTCGATGGTCGCTTCGGCGGTCGAGGTGTACATCGCGTGGTCGCAACCGGGGAGGATGCTCACCCCCGAGGAGGCGCATTGGGCACGGATGGCCTGGCCGTCCGCGTCCGATCCCAACCATGTCGCCAGCATCGGGGCGTGGCCCAACCGGCCCAGGCCGACCGCGACATTGAGGGGGCTTCCGCCGGGGATTCGCTGTGGCGCCTGTCCCGGGCGGCACACGACATCGATCAGCGCCTCGCCGATGAGAAGGATGTCCGGGTCCATGGGCCTCCTTTCGTCGCAGACCTCAACCGTGGGACACGTCCCGGGTCGCGTGGGGGGTTGGGCGACCCTCGAGGTCGCCATGTCGCCACGAGCACATCGGGGCGACGAGTTCCACGCTGAGATCATGACTGTAGCACGCCGGGGTAGTTAAAATGACCCATCTTGAATGTATAGATAGTTAATATCATGATTAATCTCATCTATCAAGAGGGGGAGACAC
The DNA here is from genome assembly GCA_009780915.1 of Propionibacteriaceae bacterium. Classification (GTDB taxonomy): domain Bacteria; phylum Actinomycetota; class Actinomycetes; order Propionibacteriales; family Propionibacteriaceae; genus WQYJ01. The sequence goes on along the minus strand of WQZD01000005.1, from coordinate 59,138 downwards.
CTCCGACACGTCCCTCATCGCGATCCCGGCCAACCCGACGAGGCAGACGAGCAGGATCGCGGGCGCCGCCATCGCGTGGTGGATGCCGACGGCGTGGATCAACGCGCCGATGACTGCCGGGCCGACCAAGAAGGTGGTGTACCCGAAGGTGGTCACCACCGCCAGTCCCCGTCCGCCGGCCATGTGCCCGGCCACCGCGTACACCTGAGGGGCGATGACCCCCGTGCCCAGCCCGACCAGCGCCCAGCCCGCCACCAACAGCGGGAAGCCGTCGACGAGGGTCGCGACGAGGTAGCCGAGCGCGGCCACGGTCCCTCCGGCCCGCACGAGGACTCGGCGTCCGAGGAGGGTGACCAGGCGGTCGCCGCTCAGGCGGATGGCCACCATGCACGCGGTCATCGCGGTGACGGCCCAGGCGGCGGTACGGGGGTCGACTCCGGCGACGGTGGCCACGTGGGTGCCCGACCAGTCCGAGGCCGTGCCCTCGCCCAGCCCGAAGGCGATGGCCATCAGGCCCATGAGGTACGCGGCCCGGGGGACGGGTGCTCTCCGCCCGGTGGTGGTGACATGGGCGACTGGTTCCGTCTCGGGGGTGACCAGGTACGCGAGGACCCACACGAGCACGGCCACCGCGGCGACCGAGGAGGCGCAGGCGAGCAGGGTGTGGACGGGGCTCAGCCCGATCACCGTGCCCACGAGGGAGATGGCCAGGCTCCCCAGGAAACACCCGATGGCCCACATGCCGTGGAAGAAGCTCATGATGGGCCCTTTGCCCCCGGTCATCCGGTGGCGTTCCACCTGGACGGCGAGGGCGTTCATGGCCACGTCGATCCCGCCGTTGCCGATGCCCAGGAGCGCTCCGGCGACGAGCAGCAGGGGGTACGTGGGTGCGAGGGCGTACCCCGTGGCGGCCAGCATCAGGGGCACGATCATGGCCAGGCAGATCCGGCGCGCGCCATGGGAGTCCACGACTCGGCCCGACACCTGCATCGTGGCGACGGCCGCGGCGCCGGTGAGGACGAACAGGGCCGCCAGGCGGAGGGGATCGAGGCTCATCTTCTCGCGCAAGATGGGGATCGCGGCCGCGTACACCCCGATGACGAGGCCGTTGTACGCGAACAGCAGAATCACCGCCACGATGGCGCGAGGGGAGTCCAAGGACCGCATGACCCCACCTTAGCCAAAGTCCGCGGGACGTGGCCGGTACGGGGCTGTCCTTTACGAGGACGTGTCCGACACGGGATCTCCCACGGGGACGTGTCCCACTGGGACGTGACCGACGGGGGCTGTCCTATGCGAGGACGTGTCCGACCAGGGGACTCGATGGTCAGGATGTGGTCATGTTTGCGTGAGTGAGTACTCACTCATTACACTTGGTCCTCGTGACCCGGTCGACTCCCATGTCAGTTGAAGAACGCAGACGCGATATCATCGCGGCTACTGTACCACTGCTCGAAGAAGAAGGATTCGCCGTCTCGACGCGGAGGATCGCCGACGCCGCCGGGATCGCCGAGGGGACAGTCTTCCGCGTCTTCTCCACGAAGCAAGAGCTTCTACGTGCCGCCGTCAATTCCGTGATGGACCCCGCCGATCTCATCGCGCGCATCGACGCCATCGACCCGGCGGGGACCCTGGAGGAAAAACTGTCCGAGGTCTTGGATATCGTTCAAGAGTCGGCCACCCGCGTGCAAACCTTCATGATGGCGATGAGGGGGCGAAGCTTCCAGGCCGCGATGAAACTGCGTGCGCGCATGGGCGCGGACGCCTCGAGTGAAGGGAGGCTCGCCCCTGGGGCGACATTGTGGAACAGCTTCGGGCTCAAGATCGGGCAGGCGGGCGACGGTGCGCACGGTCTTGGGCAGGACGTCCGCACTGATTTCCCCGGAACTGACGATCCACATCATCCGCATCACCAGTTCGCGACCCACGCGGGTCGGTTGCGGGACGCCATCGCGGCGACCCTGGCGCCCCATGCCGCCGAGGTGGGCGTCGATCTGGACGTCGCGGCCACATACATTCTCACCACCGGACTGGCCTCGCTCATGGCCAGGTCGGCTTTCCCCGCCATGGACACCGACACCGTGGCGGCATTGACATTGCGTGCTCTCACGAATCCTAGAAAGGGAACTGAATGAAGAGTCCTTTGAATCGGATGGTCTTCCGATTTCTCAAGCCGTATGGATGGTGGCTCCTCGTGGTCATCATCCTGCAATTCGGGGCGGCCATCGCGGGGTTGGAGTTGCCGACCCTGAACGCCGACATCATCAACAACGGCGTCACCAAAGGCAATACCGCCTACATCTGGCAGTACGGCGGGTACATGCTGGCCGTCGCCCTCGGGCAGGCCGCCTGTCAGATCCTCGCCGTGATTCTAGGGTCCAGGATGGCCATGTCCTTCGGGCGCGACGCCCGAGGCTCGCTGTTCAAGAAGGTGCTGAGCTTCTCGTCCCGCGAGGTGAACAAGTTCGGGGCGCCCTCCTTGATCACCCGCAACACCAATGACGTCCAACAGGTGCAGATGCTCGTCCTCATGAGCTGCATCATCATCCTGGGCGCCCCCATCACCATGGTGGGCGGCGTCGTGATGGCGCTGCGCACCAGTTGGCGGATGTCCTGGCTCATCCTGGCCGCCGTCGTCCTGCTCGGCGTCATGGCCGGGGTCATCGTCTCCCAGATGGGGCCGCTCTTCGCCAAGATGCAGACCCGGATCGACAACATCAACCGCGTCATGCGTGAGCACATCACCGGCATCCGCGTGGTGCGAGCCTTCGTCCGCGAGCCCTACGAGGCCCAGCGCTTCGAGAAGGCGAACTCCGAGCTGAAAGACGTCGGCGTGCGCGTCGGGCGTCTGATGATGACGATGTTCCCCCTTGTCATGTTCATTCTCAACATGTCGTCCGTGGGGGTCATGTGGTTCGGCGCCAAGCAGATCGAGGCCGGCACCTTGGAGGTCGGCTCCCTCACCGCGTTCATCACCTACCTGATGCAAATCCTGATGTCGGTGATGATGGCCGCGATCATGATCGTCATGGTCCCGCGCGCGGCCGTGTGCGCCGGTCGTATCATGGCCGTCCTCGACCAGACCTCGTCCGTCGCCCCGCCGGAGAATCCCGTCACGGAGCTGCCGTTGACCGGCCCCTTCGCCTTTGACAATGTCGCGTTCCGGTACGCCGGGGCGGCCGAGCCTGTCATCTCGGGCATCACCTTCACGATGGAGCCGGGCCAGACCACGGCCATCATCGGCGCCACCGGCGCGGGCAAGACCACCCTGGTCAACCTCGTCCCCCGGTTGTACGACGCCACCGAGGGGACGGTCAGCCTCGACGGGGTCGACGTCCGCGACATCGACGAGGAACTGCTGTGGTCCAAGATCGGGTTGGTGCCGCAACGCCCGTACCTGTTCACCGGGACCGTCGCCTCGAACCTGAGGTACGGCAAACCCGACGCCACCGACGAAGAACTGTGGCACGCCCTGGAGGTGGCCCAAGCCGCCGACTTCGTCCAGGAGATGCCCGGCAAGCTGGACGAGCCGATCGCCCAAGGGGGCACGAACGTCTCCGGTGGTCAGCGCCAGCGGCTGTCCATCGCGCGGGCCCTCGTGAAGAAGCCCCAGATCTATGTCTTCGATGATTCGTTCTCCGCTTTGGACGTGGCCACCGACGCGCGTCTGCGAGCCGCCTTGGCTGAGGAGACCGAGGACGCGGTGGTGATGATCGTGGCGCAACGGGTCTCCACGATCCGCCACGCCGACCGCATCGTCGTCTTGGACGAGGGCGGGATCGTCGGCAGCGGAAGCCACGAGGAGTTGTTGGCCTCCTGTCCCACCTACCAAGAGATCGTCGAGTCTCAGATGACCGCAGAGGAGGCTCTGGCATGAGCAAGAACAAGAACAAGAAGGCGAAGCCCATGCCAGCTGCGACCGACGATGTGACGGTGGTCGAGGAGTCGGCTCAGCCGGAGGAGACGACCGTCCAGGACGCTGACACGGTGGTCGAGGGTGCCGATGTGACCGTCCAGGACCAGGAGGTGTCGTCCTCGGCGCCCGAGGTCCAGGCCGATGCCACGTCCGAGCCTGTGCTCGACACCACTCCCGAACCTGCCCCGGAGCCCGAGGCCCCGAAGAAGGTCGCCAACGCGCGTCCCCAGTTCGGCCCGAACCGTCGCCACGGCGGGATGATGGGCGGCCGGGGTCCGGCCGAGAAGGCGATCAACTTCTGGCCCAGCCTGAAGAGGCTCGTCTCCTATCTCAAGCCGGAGAAGGGCAGGCTCCTGATCGTCCTCATCGCAGGGATCATCGGCGTCAGCCTCAACGTGTACGCCCCCAAGCTCTTGGGGAAGGTGACCGACACCATCTTCACCGGGGTGATCGGCACTCTGGTCGGCGATCAGTTGAACAACCCGCAGATCCAGGCGGCTCTGCCGCAGATGTGCCAACAGCTCGGGTGCGATCCGACGAATCTGACCAAGCAGAACGTGCTGGACATGATGAACCTGATGAGCCAGATGCCCGACAGCCAGGCGCCGCAGATCCCGAAGGCGATGATGGACATGATCTCGTCCATCGACTTCACCCCGGGCGTGGGCGTCGACTTCCACCACCTCGCCATGCTCATCTTCTTCGCCATCGGGTTGTACATCGCCTCGGCGCTGCTGATGGTGACCATGGGATGGCTCCTCAACGGGATCATCCAGCGCACCGTCTATACCATGCGTCAGCAGTTGGCCGAGAAGCTCGACAGCCTGCCCTTGTCCTACTTCGACAAGCAACCGCGCGGGGAGCTGCTCAGCCGCGTGACCAACGACATCGACAACATCTCCCAGTCGCTCCAACAGAGCATGCAGCAAGTGTTGCAATCCGTCCTGATGGTGCTGGGCGTCTTGATCATGATGCTGACCATCTCCGGATGGCTGACTCTGGTGGCGCTCGTGACGATTCCGGTGTCCATCCTGGCCGTCATGCAGATCGCCAAGCGGAGCCAGAAGCGGTTCGCCGCCATGTGGGCTAACACCGGCGAAGTCAACGGCATCGTCGAGGAGGCGTACTCCGGGCAGGCCCTCGTCAAGGTCTTCGGACGCCACCGCGAGGTGGAGGCCGAGTTCGACAAGGCCAACCAGAAGATGTACGAGGCCGCCTTCGGCGCGCAGGCGCTGTCCAACACGATCATGCCCTTGATGGGGTTCATCTCCAACATCGGATACGTCGTCATCGCCGTGGTCGGTGGCCTCCAGGTGGCCAACGGGCGGATCTCCTTGGGCGACGTCCAGGCGTTCATCCAGTACTCCCGGCAGTTCACCCAGCCGATCAACCAGATCGCGTCGATGATGAACCTGCTCCAGTCCGGTGTGGCCTCCGCCGAGCGGGTCTTCGAGGTCCTGGACTCGACCGAGCAGACCCCGGACGGCACGGCGGAACTCCCCGAGCCGCTGGCCGGCAGGGTGGAGTTCACGGACGTGGCCTTCTCGTACGACCCGGACAAGCCGCTGATCACGGACCTGTCCCTGACCGCCGAGCCGGGCCAGATGATCGCCATCGTCGGGCCCACCGGCGCGGGGAAGACCACCTTGGTCAACCTGTTGATGCGGTTCTACGACATCTCGTCGGGCCACATCTCCTTGGACAGCGTGGACACCCTCACCGTGCCGAGGTCCCAGCTCCGTTCGGAGGTCGGGATGGTCCTCCAGGACACCTGGCTCTTCCATGGCACCATCTGGGAGAACATCGCGTATGGCCGACCCGACGCCACCGATGACGAGATCATGGCCGCCGCCAAGGCCACCTACGTCGACCGTTTCGTCAAGTCCCTCCCCGAGGGGTACCAGACGGTCATCGACGAGGAGGGGTCGAACGTGTCGGCCGGTGAGAAGCAGTTGCTGACCATCGCGCGCGCCTTCCTCGCGGACCCGGCCATCCTGGTCCTCGACGAGGCGACCTCCTCGGTGGACACTCGCACGGAGGTCCTCGTCCAACGCGCCATGGGCGCGCTGCGCACAGGGCGTACCTCCTTCGTGATCGCCCACCGGCTGTCCACCATCCGCGACGCGGACACCATCCTCGTCATGGAGCATGGGGACATCGTCGAGCAGGGCAACCACGAGACCCTGTTGGCGGCCAAGGGCCCGTACTACACCCTGTACCAGTCCCAGTTCTCAGGAGGGCACGAGGAGGGGTAGCCGCGACATCGTCGCCCGGCCCCAGACATGGCGCTCGGGCGCGCGGCCCCTGCGAAGACGCGAAGACCCCCCGACCGGGAAAGATCGGGGGGTCTTCGACGTATTGAGAGGTTACGCAGTGACGCGCAGGTACTTCTGGCGAGCACCCTGCGGGGACACACCCAAGCCAGCGGCGATAGCTACCCAGGAGTAGCCTTCTGCACGAGCCTTGATAACGGCGTTATCCAGGGCCTGCTGAGCTGACGTGGCTTCTTTCTTGAGCTTCTGAATGTTCTGCAAGACAGTTGACGCCTTCAGAGCCTCCTTGCCGCGAATGCGGTTTTTCTCACTGGCTGTCAGGACAACCTTTTCATCGGTCTTTTCCACAATATTCTCCGTGTTCTACTAGGGGGCCAGTACACTCCTCCGGTGCCTGATCCTTGAGGAAGCGGGTATATCCAACACTTCCTGTTACCAAGCTTAGACTAGAATTGCGTGAAGAGGAAACTTCTGTCATGATGTGTCGCCAAAATCGTGTGTCAACAATGTCGAGTGAAGGCCCTGGTTCATGGGCCACGACCCACTCGTTGACGAAGCCCGTTCTTCAGGCAAAGCAACGGCCAATGCCACGATGGATTGGGTGGGTGCTCATCGCCATGCCGAGTTTGTCCATCCTGGGCACATGGCTGCTGGGGACCTTCCCGTTGTTTCAGCTAGTTGCCATGGTTCTCGTCATCGCTGCGATCTGGGACTGGCGACGTTTCTTCGACAAGTCTCGGACCATGCTCACTATTTTCGGCTTGTCGATTGCTATCGTCGTCAGTGCTGTCGTCGCCATGGCGGCGTACCGGCCCCCCGTGGGCGGCGCCGCTGTGCAGAGTGTTGCAATGATATCGTGTATCGCTCTCGCGCTGACATTGGTTCAGCTCTACCGCGGGGAGGCGACGGTGCTGACCGTCATCCGGGGGTGGATGTACGCTGTCGCCATCCTCGGAGGCATCACCGTCTACCAGCGCGTCACCCAAGATCTGCCCGCATTGTCGGGCCCATTTCCGACGCCCGGGTATCTCGCCGGGTCGATGGTCGCTGGGATTTTTCTCATGCCGGTGGGCTTCGCGTTGGAAAAGGACCATCGTTTACGCTGGGCGTACCCGGTCATCGCCGTCGTCGCGACCTGGGTTGTGTGGACCACGCACCGCAGCGTGGGCTTCGCCGTCGCCGTCGCGATCCTCCTCGTGTGGCTCGCTCTGGAGCGCTGGACGATCACCGCCGCCCTCGTCTTCGTGGCCGGGGTGGTCACCCTGATCTTCCGCCCCGGCGGCGTGCCCCTGAGGTGGGCGGACGTCGGCATGGAGCCCCCGCTCGACGCGACCGTCCACTCCCGGCTGCTGGACGCCGCATGGACGATCCTCCGCGACTCTCATTTCCTGGGGGTGGGCCCGGGCGGACTGGCCTCGCACTGGCCAGACACCTTCGTGGGCTATCGCGGCCCGTACTCGGCCCTCATGGAGATCGCCAGCCAGTACGGCGCCGCCGTCGGCGTCGTCCTCATGTGCGCCCTGATCGGCGCCGTGGCGTGGTGCGGCGTACGGCTGTGGCAGACCAGGGGCGGCCCGCTCAGGTCGGTTGAACGGGCGCCGGCGTTCTGGCTCGCCCTGGTGATCCTGACCTTGCCGATCACGACCTCTCTCCAGGCTCAGTGGCTGAACTTCCCCTTGTCCGCCCTCGTCGTGGCGACGCTGGCCCTCCTCGCCAGGCACATCGAGTCCCCCCAGGGGCGGGCGCTCGTATGGTCAGCCGGCCCAGGCGCCGCAGAAGAAACGGCTGGCCCACCAGATCATGGCGACCGCCTCGACACAGAACCCGATGGCGAGGAGGACCCGACGCGCAGTGTTGGACCCGGGCGAGGCGACACCAGCCCCTAGGCCGCCCCAGGCGACGAACAGCGGGAACCACAAGACCATCGAGCGGGCCAGGGAGATCACCCACACCTGGCAGGTGAGGGCCACCACCTGGATGCCGACCCAGGCGCCTTCGGGGATCTTCTTGCGCGCCAGACACCACACGGTGACCACGACCCCGACGACGAGGGCCGCCAGTTCCCACCGGAACATCACCGCGGTCGCGTAGTGGGCGTCTCCGATGAGCCCGGCCGCGCCGAGGGTCTGGTCGAGCGCCACCCACGGCCATCGGAACCCCCGGTCCCACCCTTCGACCTGGGCTTGGAACCAGGTGGTCCACGATCCGAAGCGCAGTTTCAGAAAGATCATGTACGCCGCCACCACGGCTGCGGGGATCGCGAGCCACAACACCCGGATCAGGCGGGACGCCCATGTCGGCCGGGTGCTGGGGGCGTCGGGCGCGTCGGTCCCGGGGCGCCCGACCAGTGCCATCAGGCCGAGGGCGGCGATCAAGAACACGCCCGACACACGGAAGGCGCATGCGGCCCCGGCCAGGACGGCGGCGAGGGCCCAGCGATCGCGGCGGGCCTGCCAGAACGCCCAGAAGGCGAAGGCGCAGAAGATGGCTTCCGTGTAGGGCACGAACGTGAAGACGGCCATCGGGGCGAAAGACCAGGCCCACACCGCGACGGTCCCACGGACGGACCCTCCGGCGATCCGGTACAAGGCCCACGCGGCCATGCCGGACCCGGCCAGGCTGACGAGCACCCCGGTGACCAGCGGCGGGACCCCGAGCCAGGAGAACGCTGCCAGCAGCACGGGCAGGCCGGGGAAGAAGGCGGTCTGGGTCAGGTCCGTGTAGCCGTGCTGGGACACGGCGATGAAATGGACGACGTCCCACCGGTTCAACGCGGTCGCCAGTGTGAACCCTTGGGAACGCACAAGCACCAACGCCACGATCAGGAGGACCAGTCGGGACGCCAGCCACCCTTGGACGGCGAGGCGACCAGCCTGATGGGGGGCGAACAGGGCGCGTGGCGCGCCCGACGCCTCGTCCTGGTCCTGGTCGGGCGCCGAGGTCACGGAGTCGCCATCGCGCACTGGGCGTCGACCCGCGTCCGCGGGGGGTCGGCAGGCGCCGGCACCCACGGGGTCTCGTCGGTGTCGCTCGGGACGGGCGCCGGGGCGCGCCCACGCAGCGGCGGCGGAACCTGGAGGGCGTCCACGACGACACGTCCCATCACCCACACGCACCCCGTGATCCTCACGATGATGGACAGGACGTACAACCAGGGCACAGAAGAGAACCCCAGTGTCAGGTTGTCACCGCGCAAGTAGAGCCAGATGAAGACGAAATAGAACAGTTCGCAGAAGGTGAACACGAGGACGTCGAGCGCCTTGGGGCGGGCCAGGACGACCAGCGGGAGGAGCCACAGGACGTACTGGGGCGAGTAGACGAGGTTCCCCACCATCATGACCGCCACAGCGAGGTAGGCGATCTGGGAGGCGGAGGGCTTCCTGGGGGCGAGATAGATCAGCACCGCCAGCCCGGCGTACCCCAGGAGCATGACCGCGCGCGACCACCAGCTGGGATGGCCCAGATCCAACCCGGCCAGGTTGAGGGCGTACCACAACGAGCCCAGGTCGGCCCCTCGATTGGCGTAATTGAAGGTGTAGAAGTACTTCCAGCCCGTCATGTTCGACACCATGAGGGGGAGGTTGACCAGGAGCCAGGTCGCCGCGGCGGTGAGCGCCATGGTGACCCAGGAGCGCAGGGCACGGGTGCGCCACGCGTCCCGGCGCACGACCAGGACCGCCAGGGCGCCCACGATGACGAGCGGATAGAACTTGGCGGCGATGGCCAGTCCCCACCAGACTCCGGCCCACGTGTGTCGGCCCTCCACCCAGGCGGCCAGCCCCGCCACGGTCAGGGCGACCACCAGGAGGTCCCAGTTGATCAGGGCGGTGGTCCAGATCGCCGGGGAGATGGCCACGATCATCGCCACGAGAGGGGAGCCGGGGGTGACTCTCAACAGAGAGGAGATCAGCCACATCAGGCACAGGAAGAGGCCGACGGCGTTGATGGCGAAGTAGATGTTGCCGTTGTCGAGGATCTGCTGGCCCTCGGCGTCGGGTGAGAGCACCGCGCCGAAGAACTGGGAGATCGTGTTGGCGATGGCGGCGAAATACCCGGTCAAGACGGGGTACTCCCAGTTCATGGTCACGTACGGGACCGCGCCGGTGCCTTGTCCGCGGCTGAAGTACAAAGCCGTGATGTCGGAATAGCACATCCACCCGAATCGGTCGGGGGAGTCCGTGGGCACTGACTGGCGGCAGGGCGCCTGCCGGATCATGCAGATCAGGAAGGACACCGCCGCCAGGAGGTACGCGAACCCAGCGGAGACCCGCCCGGCGTGCGTGCCCTTCACTCCTCCCAAGCGACGGGTGAGGGTACGGGGCAGGCGCGTGGTCACGTACTGGTACACGCGGAGGTCCCAGGGCACAGGCGTCGTGCGGCGGGTGGTTGTCTTCTCAGCCATAGATATCCTCGACAGTGGGGACCCGGCGGGGTGGTTTGCGGGTGACTCCATCGCCGAGGACGTACGACTCGATGATATGGTTCCAGCCGCACTCGGGGCACACTTCCACCACGTAGACGGTGAACTCCCCGTACTCGTTCTCCATCTCGAGCAACTCATCGTCGGATTTGATGCGCCCGGAGTACTGGCCCAGTTGATCGCCGAAGGTGTAGTTCAGTGTGATCAGGCGGCCACAATTGTTGACCGGGCAGCGCCGGTCGGTCAACGTCCCGTGATGAAGGGCGGCGCGAACCAGCAGCGGGTCGGCGTCGAGCGCCTCGTGGCTGACCATGGTGCGCAAAGCGCCCTGGAGCTCTTCGAGGGTACGTCGGCGTTGGAAGCTGTAATCAACGCTCTTCCGTTTCGACCACATCGCCGGTTGACAAGCCTACTTCCACAGGGTCATGAGCACGAACGCCAAAGCGATCAGGCCCATGCCGATCAGGATGTTCCAGTTCCCCATCGCGGCCATGAAACCGATGTTCGCGGCGGCGACGTTGGCCACGACGATCCAGGCCACGCCCAGCAGCATGACCGTCACGAAGACCGGCGGCACCCAGCGACGCTCGCCCGGACGACCGACCCGCTCTTTGTCGTGCTGGATTTCGGCTACCTGTTCGAGCCGACGCAGTTTCCTCTTTTGAGCTGCCTCAGGACGAATTCTTGACTCGGGCACCAGCCCACCGCCTTTCTGACGTACGTACCCTACAAGGATACGCTGTTCCACGTAGTTTATCCTTTTGCCCGAGTTCCAATCGAAGCGCGACACCTTATGCGGGTCACAACGTAGAAATGGTCACTCACAAGAAGGAGCTGCACGCTCGTGAGTCACGGAACACTATCGTGCGAGGTGGAATCCGAGCATGGCCAATTCGGCCCCAATTCGCTATCCTGGTGTCAGGCAATACCCTGTCTGATAAGGGAGAATACAATGAAGAAACTCCGCCGAACAGTGATCGCCATCATAGTGGCCTCGTTGTTGCTGGCTACTGCCTCGCATGCGTATGCTGATCCACCTGGATCCCACCTTTCGCCTGATCAAGAATGGTTGTATGAGCACACAGGCGTTCGCGCCGCACCATTGGAACAAGAATGGGCCGTTCTGACATCACGTGTGGGCCTCATCGCGCCAGATGACTACGCAGGCTCCGCGATCCGCGACGGGCGCTACATCGTGGGCTTCAAGGCTGGCGTCCCTGCCGCAGGGTTGAAAGTTCTGTCGCAGTTCCCCGCTCGCTACGAGGCATTGACGAACGTGGGCTTCTCATTGCGAGATGTCGACGAGGTCTCCTCGGCAATCGTTGGCATCATCAATCGTGATGCTCCTGGCACAGTTATTGAGATTGTTCCAACCGCTCTATCGCCCGAGATTGTTGTTTCCATCAACCCTCGATCGATTTCCGATGTGAGGGTTGGCGGCAACCCTAGTGCAATTCATGTCACTGGGATGGGACCGGTGAGAATCACGGTGGACCCAGCACTCGCATTGACGCAAGACGAGATTCAACGAGTCGGGGACTTGGGGTCTCGCCTCAGTGATGTCGCCATCGGTTCTATTCGAGTCAACATGGTAGCGACTCAATGGGAGGTCCCCACCGCCACTGTGACGGTGGGGATGGCACGTCGCTGACCAGCTTTAGTGCCCTGTCGTGGGACTCTTGGACGCTGTCGGGCTCGATGTGGCCGTGGGGGTCGTGGTCGGGGTCTCTGTCGACGCCGGGATCGGGATCGCGATCATGAGCGTGATCTGCGAGTCCTGGGCCACTGTGCTTCCCACAGGGGGGTCCATGTCCGTCACCGTGCCCGCCGGCTGAGTGGACTCCACTTCTTGGATGACCAGCTTGTCGGTCGAGAAGCCGAGCAGCACCAACTGGCCCACGGCGGCCTCTCGACTGAGGCCGATCAGGTTGGGCAGCTTGACCTGGCCGGTGGCCGCGTACAGGGTGATCGGCTGGTCCTTGGTGGCCGTGCCGCCAGCGACCGGGTCGCTGCTCAGGATCGTCCCCGGCTTGTTGCCCGGGCCCTCTTCCGTGGCAGGCAGCACGGTCACATTAGTGAACGTCTCTTTCATCTTGGCGACGGCCGCGTCGGAGGGCATCCCCGTGACATCGGGGACGGTGAACTTCTCCGAGCCGAGGTTGATGCGGATGGTCACCGTCGAGCCCATGGGCACCATGGTCCCTTCCGCGGGGTTCTGTTGGGTGACGGTGCCGACCGTGACGTCGTCCGTGCCATGGTAGGTCTGAACATCGGCCTGCAGCCCCTTGGTCTCCAGGGTCTTCATGGCCGTGTCCTGGTTCATGGTCCCCACTCCCGGGACCATCACCAGTCCGGTCGATTCCGTCGGGACGGGGGGCGTGCCGTCGTTGCGGTTGATGGTGTAGATCACGACAGCCGCCGCGAGGGCGATGACCAGCATGATCCCCAAGACGATGCCGATGATCCGGCCCAGGTGGCTGGGCGCCTCTTCCTCTTCGGCTTCCAGGGCACGGGCGGGCACCTTCGATGTCGGCGCTCCGTGGGTGGGCATCACCTGGGTCGAGTCGGCGGCGGGGATCGCCTGCGTGGGCTGGTCGTCCTCGACGGGCGGGGGGATCACAGCCTGGACCTTCTGGCCGGCGAGCAGACGGCCGATGTCCTCGGACATCTCGTGGGCGGTCTGGTAGCGGTCGGCCGGGTTCTTCGCCAAGGCCTTGAGCGCGATGGCGTCCATCTGGGTGGACACCAAGGGGTCGACCTCAGAGGGGGGCACCGGCGTGGCGCGCACGTGCTGGTACGCCAAGGACACGGGGGAGTCCCCCTCGAAGGGAGGCTTGCCGGTCAACAATTCGTACAGCAGGCACCCGGTGGCGTAGACGTCGGAGCGTCGGTCGACCGTCTCACCGCGGATCTGTTCCGGGGAGAGGTACTGGGGTGTGCCGATGACCGAGGCGGTCTGGGTCATCGACGCGGCGGTGTCGGACACCGCCCGTGCGATGCCGAAGTCCATCACCTTGACCTGGCCGTTGTTGGTCAGCATCACATTGGCGGGCTTGATGTCGCGGTGGACGATGCCATGGCGATGGGAATAGTCGAGCGCGTCCAGGACGCACTGGGTGAGTTCCAAGGCTTTGGTGGGCTGGATCTTGCGCCCGTCGTGCAGGATCTCGCGCAGAGTATGGCCGAGCACGAGTTCCATGACGATGTACGGGATCATCAGCCCGCTGGCCTCGTCGAAGGACTCGCCCGTGTCGAAGACGGACACGATGTTCGGGTGGTTGAGGCCTGCGGCCGCGTGGGCTTCGCGACGGAAGCGCTCCTGGAAGACGGGGTCGCCGGCCAGGTCGGCCTTGAGCCGCTTGATGGCCACGTCCCTCTCCAGGCGGGTGTCGCGGGCCCGGCGTACCTCGGCCATGCCGCCTCTCCCCAGAAGAGGTCCGAGCACGTATCGGTCGCCAATCAAATTGTCGGTCATAGTCGTCCTTTCCCAAAGATGGGTAGCAGGCACCGCGTGGGTGTGAATCTCGTGTCACGCGGGACCCAGTGATGCGAGTGGAGCGGTGTCACCGTGCGATATCGCGACGTGACACTATTCTGTCCTGAGTTGCTGAGAGGAAGCTGAAAACTCATCGGCTTGCGAGGATCACCTCCTTGGCTAGTGGGGCGGCGTTCGCGCCACCCCACAAGTCGACGGGGGTCTTCTCGTCACGCTGGAGGAACACGGACACGACGATGTCCGGGTTGAGCGCATAGCTGACGAACCATGCGTAGTTCGGGTTGTCCGAGTCCGTCTCGGCCGTCCCGGATTTGCCGCCCACGGTGACGCCGGGGATGCGTGCGGCCGTGCCCGTCCCGTTGGCGACGACCGCGACCATCATGTCTTGCATGGACTGGGCGGTGGCCGGTGAGACGACCTGGGTGACGTGGGTGTCGTGGGTGTACAGGACCTGAAGATCGGGCGCGCGGACCTCGTCGACCAGGTACGGCTCGGCGAGTTGTCCCCCGTTGACAAGGGCGGACACTACCATCCCCATCTGCAGGGGAGTCGCCGCCACGTTGAACTGTCCGATGGAGCTGAGCATGAGCTGGGCGTCGTCGAGCCCTGTCGGGAAGCGGCTCGCCGCGCCGCCCAGCTCCGGCAGATGGGTCGTGTCGAAGCCGAACTTGTCGGCCTGGGCGCGGATGGCGTCCTGCCCGAGCGCCGCGCCGAGGTTGGCGAAGGCGGTGTTGCACGACATCTGGAGCGCCCGGGCCAAGGTGACCTGGGTGTCCCCGCAGTTGGTCGAGTTCGACAACCAACTGGATGAGTTGGGCAGTTGCAGGGAACTCGGGGTGTCGATCATGGTGTCGGGGGTGTACCCCTTCTCCAGGGCGGCGGAGGCGACGACCAGTTTGAAGGTGGAGCCTGGGGGGTACGTCTCGCGGGTGCCACGGTCGGTCATGGGGTCGGTCGGGTCCGTGGTCAACTGGGCCCACGAATCTTGGACGGCGCCCAGATCGTGAGACGCGAGCAGGTTGGGGTCGTAGCTGGGGGACGTGACGAGGGCCAGGACCGCGCCCGTGTGGGGGTCCATCGCCACGATGGCGCCGTCGTACCCCTGCAAGGCGTTCCATGCGGCCTGCTGGAGAGTCGGGTTGATCGTGGTCACGACCGACGCGCCCTGGGGCGTGCGACCGCTGGCGACGTCGATCAGGTGTTGGAGCCACTGGGAGGAACTCGACCCGGCCAGGTCCCGGTTGTACGAGTTCTCGATGCGGCTGGTGCCGTAGATGTATGAGAAGAAGCCCGTGATGGGAGCGTACAAGGGGCCGTTGGCGTACACCCGCTGGTAGGTGAACGACGACTGGTCGGTGGAGGGAACCGAGTCGGCGATGACCGTGTCCCCGGCCAGGATCTGTCCCCGGTGGACGTCGAAGTCCGCCTGCCGGGCCCGGGTGTTGTACGGGCTGGCTTCGAGGGAATCCTCCCGGGCGAGGTTGATGTAGGTCAGGTTGCCCAGCAGGGCGAACACCATCAGGGCCGAGACGAGGGAGACGAAACGAATGTGCCTGTTCACTCTGTGCCCCTTCCGAAGTAGTCGTCATCGGCGGGGTCGGCGCCGGTGCGCGTGTCAGGTGGGGTCGGGCGGGGGGCCGACGCGTCCTCGCCTGTCGCCGGGGCTGTGTCCAAGAAGGTGGTGACCTCCTCGCCTGTCGCTGAAGCGGTGTCCAGGTGGCGGGTGATTTCCACGCCTGTCGCTGAAGCTGGGTCCAGGTGAGTGGTGATCTCCTCGCCCTGCGCGTGATCCCCGGTGAAGGGGGTGAAGGGCTGTGTCATGCCCAGGCCGGGCACGGACGCCGCTTGGGTCAGTTCCTCGTCACCCGACCAGTCAGGCGTGTCGGCGCCGGTTTCCTTGGGCGTGTCGTCGACCGTGTCGAGGGGACGCCCGTCCGGTCCCAGACGCACCTGATGGGCGGTGATCGACTGGACGGGATGGATGGCGCCCGTGCCGATCTGGGCCAGCTCGCGGGTGGAGAAGACCTGGGTGTGCTCCTCGGCCAGTTCGGTCACGCCCGAGGCGCTGACCTCCAGTTGCGTGAGGGGGCTGCGAGCCCGGTGGGACATCACCATCAGGATGGCGATCAGGAGCCAGTTGGCGATCACGGAGGAGCCGCCCTGGGACAAGAAGGGAGTCGTCAACCCGGTCAGGGGCAGCAGACGGGTGACCCCGCCGATGATGGCGAAGGTCTGGAGCAGGAAGGCGAAGCTCAGACCGGCGGCGAAGAGCTTGATGAACGGGTCCATTGCCAGCAGCGAGGTTTTCAGACCGCGGAAGACCAGGAGGGCGTACAGGACGATGACCGCCATCAGGCCGACGATGCCGATCTCCTCGCCGAGGGCCGCGGAGATCATGTCGGAGTAGGAGAAGATGATCAGATCGGGTCGTCCCAGTCCCCAGCCCGAACCGAGCAGACCGCCGTGCGACAAGCCGAACTGGGCCTGGATGATCTGGGTGGCGTCGTCGGGATAGTCGAAGGGGTGCAGCCAGAAGTCGATCCGGCGCTGGACGTGGCCGGCGAACCTGATCACGGCCGCGCCACCGGCGGCGAACAGCGCCAGCCCGAGGATGATCCAGGACGCCTTGCCCGTGGCGACGTAGATCATCATGACGAACAAGCCGAAGAAGAGCAGGGAGGTTCCCAGGTCGTTCTCGAAGACCATGATGGCCAGGGACAGTCCCCACATCACCATGACGGGACCCAGGTCGCGCATGCGGGGCAGGTCGACGCCGAGGACCCGGCGTCCGGCCGACGACAGCACCTCGCGTTTGTCGGCCAGGTACGCGGCGAAGCTGGCCGCCAGGACGATCTTGGCGATCTCCGCCGGCTGGAAGGAGAACCCGGCGATGTTGATCCAGATGCGCGACCCGTACACCGACGTGCCCAGGCCGGGGATCAGCGGCAGCAGGAGCAGGACGAATCCCAGGGCCGACAGCAGGAAGGGGTAACCCTTCAGGCGGTGGGGATCTTTGAGGAGGAAGATGACGGCCAGGAACGCCGCCACGCCGATCAGCGTCGCGAAGAACTGCGTGTACAGCATGGGCGAGGTGTCGCTGGTCAGGTCGATGCGGTGCAGTTCCGCCAGGCCCAACCCTGTCAGGGTGAGGACGAGGGGCGTCATGATGGGATCGGCGTACGGGATCGCGACACGGACCCCGATGTGGATGACGATCCCCAACCCGTACCAGCAAATGGCGATGATCGGCCACATCGTGGGCCAGGCGTTGTCGCGGAACAGCCCGGTCAGGAGGTAGCCGATGAACCCGATCGACTGGCCGAACAGGATCAGGACTAACTGCGCCGCTCCTCGGATGCGGTAGGCGCGCGTCTCGGGCGCCATGTCAGCACCCGTCCGCAGGGGTCGGTGTGCCAGCGGGGCGAGCGGCACGGTCGTGGACGCACTGGGTGGATTTGGCGAGCAACTGGGACACGGTGGTGCGAGCCTGGTCGAGCCCGCCTTCGTTGGCCGCGATGGTGGCCGTGACCTTGTCACGCCAGGAGATCGGCAGGTCGGTCAAGGAGATCGTCGTCGTCTCGTACAGCCGCGAGGTGTCGATCCCCGCGATGGTCCCCGGCAGGCCCTGATAGATGGCGACCATGCCATTGTTGTCGCCGATGTAGTACTGGGAGGAGATGTACGCGGACACGCCCCAGCCGCCGCCGGCGAGGACCAGGATGATCGGCGCGGCGATCCACCAGAAGATCCGGCGGGGCTTCTTGGCCGACGGTGTGTAGCGCTGGCGTTCCTGGAGGGCCAGCGGGGGGTGGGCCCCTGGCGTCTGCGAAGCGGCCCTGCGGGTCACCGTCGGTGACGGCTCGTGGTCGACTGCCGCGTGGCGCAGGGCGCGCAACAGGGAGACGACATGCGGATCGGCGGCGGCGCCGATGAGGCCCGAGGTGGTCCAGGGGATCGAGGGGGCTGGGACCAGGGCGTCCTGGGCGGTGGCGGTCGGGAGCAGGAGGGTGTGTTCCGCCTGCGCGTCGGCGTACGCATCGGCGTCTGCGTCCGTGGTCTCCTCCGCGTTGTCGGCCTCGTCCTCGTTCTCGTCCGTGGTGTGGTTCTCGTCGGTGGTGTCGTCCTCGGTCTCGTCCGCGGCACGGGCGTGCTCGTCGATGTCCGCCGGGGTGGCCGCTTCCGCGTCGGACTCGACGACGTCGGCGATGATGATGGTGATGTTGTCAGTCCCGCCCGCGGCGCGAGCCAGTTTGGTCAGGGTGTCCAGGGCGTCCTCGGCGTCGGGGAGGTTGAGGGCGGCGGCGATCACGGTGTCGTCCACCAACCCGCAGAGCCCGTCGGAGCACAGCATGATCCTGTCGCCCGGCTGGGCGGCGTACCTGAGGAAGTCGGGCTGGATCTCCGGTTGGCCGTTGAGCACGCGCAGGAGCAAAGAGCGGTGGGGGTGGGTCATGGCGCTGCGCCGGTCCAGACGACCCTCGTCGATCAGGGACTGCACATAGGAATGGTCATGGGTGATGCGGCGAAGGGTGGAGTCGGACATCACGTAGGCCCGTGAGTCGCCGATGTGGACGATGTGGAAATCCACCCCGTCGAAGATGCCGCCGCAGATCGTCGTGCCCATGCCGTCCAGGTCGGGGTTGTCGTCGACGAGCGCCGCGATCTCGGCGTTGGCGGCGAAGACCGTCTCTTTGAGCAGATCGGTGGCGTCCGGCCCCGTCACCTGGCTCTCGACCAGATGGCACACGGCGAGGACGACCAGGGCCGAGGCGAGGTCTCCGCCGGCGGCCCCGCCCATGCCATCCGCCACGAACAATGCGGTCGTCGAGACGCAGCCCGAGTCCTGGTTGGTCTTGCGGACCAACCCGATCTCGGAGTGTGCGATGGGTCGCAGAGTCAGGGCCACGTCAGGCCTCCAGCCTCATCTGCACCTCACCGATGCGGATGACGTCATCGACGGTCACGATGGTGGGAGAGGTGAGTCGAGCAGAATTCACGTACGTCCCATTCGTGCTGCCCAGATCCGTGAGGATCCACACGCCGTCGTCGCGATGGCTGAGCTGGGCGTGCATGCTGGAGACGTAGTCGTCGTCGAGCACGAGCTCGCACGACTCGGAGCGCCCGATGCGCACCTCGGGGACCAACTGCAACCGGTCTCCGGCGTGGATCCCCGAATCGATCGCGAGGACCCACGGGTCCTTCTTGCGTCGGCGGGCGGGCTTCTTCTTCGGCACGGGTCCCGGATCCGGGGCGGGCCTGTCGTCGCGCGCCGCTTTCTTCTGTCGCCGCCCGATCATGTCGGCGTTCACCACGGCGGCGACCACGATGATAAACAGCCACAGAATCACCAGGAAGGCGATTTTGAGGACGAGCACGGTGAAGGCGGCCACATCAGCCTCCCGACGGAGCGTAGACAAGCATCTGTGTCTTGCCTATGTCGATCCGTGAGCCATCCCCCAAGTCCGCTTCCAGCACCTTGCGGCCGTCCACCAGGATGCCATTGGTCGAGTTCAAGTCCAGAATCTTCACGTGCAGCGAGTGGCCGGAGCCGCTGACCTGGAACTGGGCGTGGATCCGGGAGATCCCCGGATCGTTGATACGCACGTCGGCGTCGGCGCCGCGTCCCACGGTGAATCCGGGAGGTGTCAAGGGGTGACGCACGCCGTTGACCTCCAAGACCAGACCGGCCGCGCGCATCGTGGATGGGGACGCGTACGGCTTGTCCACCTCGGCCACCGTCTCGGACGCGACCTGGAAACGACCCACCGGCAGGTCGGGGCGCTCCTCCAACTGGATGGAGATCGGGCCGTTGAAGATGTACTCGTGCTCGGCCGCGTACTCCCGCAGATCCGTCGTGATTTCGGCAGTCAGGGTCTTGGAATACGGGAAGAGTCGGGCATAATCGTGCTTGGACAAGGAGATCAAGAAATCATTGGGCACCAGGCGCTTGTCCTGGGCGAGGATCTGAGCCTGCGAGTCGAGTTCTTTGCACAATTGGTGCGTGATCTCGACAGGTTGGACATCGCCTTTGAAAGCGCGTGCGAAAATACCGCCGACAGCGCCTTCCAGCTTCTTCTCAGCTTGGGAAAAGAATCCCATCGATGAGCCTCCTTTCCGGTTGACGAACGCAGATCACCGTCACCTATGCTACCTAATCCCCCAAGAAAGTGGGGGAAGGCTCAGTACTTTTTCATTGCTCGATCAGGTTGGAACCAAGGGAGAGGCTTGAGTTTGCCGTACGATGGAAAGTCCCTGATCTGAAGGAGCTTCATGCCTGACAACCAGGAGTCGCCGCGCACCCCCTGGATCCGAAATGTCACCCTCTTCCTCTTCGGCCAGTCCGTGTCCCTGTTCGGATCGGCGATCGTCGGCTACTCGGTCATCTGGTACATCACCTTGAAGACCGGCTCGGGCGGGCAGTTCGCCCTCCTGCTGATCGCCTCCTCCTTGGCCATGGCCGTCACCACGATCCCCGGCGGCATCTGGGCGGACAGGTACTGGCGCAAGGCGTTGATGATCGGCTCGGACGCCGGCGTCGCGGCGGTCACGGTCGTCTTGGCCGTGCTCATGCTGAACGGCCTGGAGTCGGTCTGGGTCATCGCCGTCGCCCTGGCCATCCGCGGCCTCGGGTCGGGGATCCAGTCCCCGGCGGTCAACGCCGCTCTGCCGCAGATCGCCCCGGCCGAGAAGTTGATGCGCGTCAACTCCATCAATCAGGCGATCCAGGCGGTCATCCAGGTGGCGGCGCCAGCGCTGGCGGCAGTCCTGTTGGTCTACTTCCCGCTGGGCTGGATCCTGATGGTGGATGTCACCACAGCGATCATCGGCATCACGGTGACCGTGTTCATCCGCATCCCTCGTCTACGGCTGGACCCCGACGCGCCACGGCCCGAGGGGTTGGTGGGGTACGTGTCCCACATGGGCGAGGCTGTGCGGCACACGTTGGCGATCCCCGGCTTGAGAAGGGGAGTGATGCTCGTGCTCCTGATCGCGGGCCTGCTCGTCCCCTTCGCCCAGTTGACGCCTGTCTTCGTCGTCCGGTTGTACGGATCCCAGCAGTGGATGCTCGCCGCCACGGAGATCCTGTGGAGCGTCGGCATGGTGATCGCAGGGCTGGTCCTGGCGGCCTGGGGTGGCACTCGCAACCGTATGACCATGCTCATGCTCGGCACGTGCCTCCTCGCGGTCTGCGTGATGGTGATGGGGATGATGCCGAACATCTGGCTCTTCCTGGCCGTGATGGTGATCCAAGGATTGACCTTGCCCATGGTGAACACCCCCGCTCTGACCTCCCTGCAGGAACATATCCCGGAGGCCATGATGGGACGTGTGATGGGATTCATCACCCTGATCATGACGGTGTGCGGCCCCCTGGGCATGGCGGTCATCGGCCCGCTGGCCGACCACATGAACCTGTCGTGGATGGCGTTCGCCGCCGGTGCGGCAGGGATCGTGATCCTGGTGGCGATGGCGCTTCGAGGAGGCCCGGGGTCGCAGTTGTACGCCCCGGTGGTCGCCGACGAGTCCGCGATCGCGATCGAGGAGGGCGGCGACCCGCAGATGTGTGTGGTGGAGCGTGCCGATCGCTGCGGTGACCTGACGGAGGTCGGGTCCGCGTGAGCGGGAGCCCGTGCCCCGTGTTATCCCTTGCCGCCCTGCACCCGTGAGATGCCAGCCGCCGCCGACTGCACCGCCGCGGCCACGAGGTCGAGTCGGATGTTGGACGTGTGTCCGGACACTGACACCGCGCCGACCACCCGTTGGTGCACCCCGAAGATGGGCGCCGCGCAGCAACTCGTGCCGACCGCCTGCTCCTGATGGTCGAAGGCCAAGCCTGTGCGTCGCACCTTGGCCAACTCGGCGCGGAGCCTCGCCTCGTCGGTGATGGAGTTCGTCGTCAGGCGCGGCAGGCCGCGGGCGATCACCTCGTCGATGGTCTCTGGTGACGAGAACGCGAGGATCGCCTTGCCGACGCCGGTGACGGTCGCGGGGAGCCGTCCGCCCACGCGGGCCCGCAGCCGTGGCGGGGGCGAGGGGCGGATGCTGTCCAGGTAGACGACATCACAGTGGTCCAGGATGGCCAGATGGGATGTCTGGCGGGTGGCGTTGGACAGGTCGGCCAAGAAACTGGCCGCCGACTCGCGCAACCCTTGCTGGTAGAGGGCCAACTGGCCCAGTTCGAATAATTTCAGACCGAGCCGGAACTGGCCGTCAGGCGTCTGTTCCAGGATCCCCAGGTTCGCCAACTCCCCGGACATGCGGTACGCAGTCGAGCGTGGCAGGCCCGAGCGTCGAGCCATCTCCGCGGCCGACAACTCTCGGTCTCGCGGTTGGTAGACAGATAACAAAGCCAGAGCGCGTGCGATGCTGCTCATTCCCCCGTCGGATTCACTGACCATGCCGAGACGATAGCATCTCGAATCCGTGGGCGGAAGACATGAGAAACACCCGTGAACGTACGCCGAGACGGGGGTGTGGGGGACAGGCCGGTCGCGAGCCTTCAGATGCGGGGCGTCCTCCCATGTCACCATGGATTTCCACTGTCGGACGACCGGCGGGGCGACGCGGCGCCCACCGCTTCCCTGTGCAAGGAAGAGTTCCCTGTCGTCTCAATCCGTGAGACCTTTGATGTCCCAATGGGTGAGACGGGGGGATTGTGCGGCCCGTCCGCGACCCCCAGAATATCTGGAAATGACAATGATGATCGGCGGAAATGGGGAAGGTTCCCGGCGATCACCAGTCCAGGCAGTCGAGGAGGTATCCATGTCCCCATCTGAAGACGGGCACACGCGCAAACTGGAAGAGATCGCGCGGACGCTGGCTGACGCGTATGTCACGAAACAGGCCGTCCCGCCGCCGATCCAGTCCCATCCGGAGCTGACCATCGACGACGCGTACGAGATCCAGATGTGCCAGATCCGCGAGCGCCTGGTCGAGGGGAACCTCGTGCGCGGCTACAAGGTCGGCATCACGTCCGTGGCCATGCAGAAGATGGTGGGCGTCGATCAGCCGGACTTCGGCCACCTGATGAGGGACATGTTCCACCTCGAGCACATGCCGATCCCGGCCGCCGATTACCTCCAGCCCAGGGTCGAGCCCGAGATCGCGTTCGTCATGGGCAAAGAGCTCTCGGGGCCTGGCGTGAACGTGGCGGAAGCCATCCGGGCGGTCGACTTCGTCCTCCCCTCCCTGGAACTCATCGACTCGCGGGTCGAGAACTGGAAGATCGGGATCGTGGACACGATCTCGGACAACGCGTCGTCCGGAGGGGTGATCCTCGGCTCGAAGCCCACCAAGCTCGACGGCGTGGACCTGACCACCGTCGGCTGCAACCTGACGGTGGACTCCCAGCTTGTCGCCACCGGCGCGGGGTCGGCCGTCCTCGGCTCACCCATCAACGCGCTCGTGTGGCTGTGCAACACCTTGGGGGCGCGGGGGATCTCCTTCAAGCCAGGGGACGTGATCCTGCCAGGCTCCATCACCGTCGCCAAGGACGTCCGCGCTGGCTCGGTGGCCCGTGCGGAGTTCACCGGTCTCGGATCCGTCACAGCGGTCTTCTCCTGAAAGGACAGGGATATGTCACACGCTATCGCCGCAATCGTCGGGTCGGGGAACATCGGTTCCGACCTCATGTACAAGCTGCTGCGACGCAGCGAGCACATGGAGGCCCGGTACATGGTCGGCGTCGACCCGGCCTCCGACGGGCTGGCCCGCGCGGCGAGTGAGGGGCTGGTCGCCTCGGCCGAGGGCGTCGACTGGCTCTTCGCCCAAGACGAGCGTCCGGACATCGTCTTCGAGGCCACGTCCGCCCGCGCCCACCTCGCCAACGCCCCACGCTACAGGCAGGCCGGGATCGTGGCCATCGACCTCACCCCTGCCGCCGTCGGGCCGTACTGCGTGCCCGAGGTCAACCTGGAGGCCAACCTCGACCAGATGAACCTCAACATGGTCACCTGCGGTGGCCAGGCGACCACCCCCATCGTCGCGGCCGTGTCCCGCGTCGTCGACGTTGACTACGCCGAGATCGTCTCCTCGATCTCCTCGCGGTCGGCGGGGCCCGGGACCCGCGCCAACATCGACGAGTTCACCGAGACGACCTCGGACGCGCTGGTCAAGGTCGGCGGGGCTGCGAAGGGCAAGGCCATCGTCATCTTGAACCCCGCCGAGCCGCCCATGATGATGCGCAACACCATCTTCTGCTCGATCCCGACCTCGGTCCTGGACGACAAGGGCCTCCAGGACCGGATCACGGAGTCGATCCACCAGATGGTCGCCGGCGTGCAGTCCACGTACGTGCCCGGCTACCAGCTTCGGGCCGACCCGCAGTTCGACGCCCCTCTCGACATCTGGGACGGCATGGCCCGCGTGGCGGTCTTCATGCAGGTGACCGGCCGGGGCGACTACCTACCCCCGTACGCGGGGAACCTCGACATCATCACCTCCGCAGCGGCCCAGGTCGGCGACCTGATCGCCCAGCGCAGGATCAACCCCGCCAAGGCCGCGTGAGGAAAGGAGCGGACATGACACTCACCACCGACAAGGACGGGAACGTCATCGGCACCCAGCGCGAGGTCCGTCTGACGGACACCACGCTGCGCGACGGCTCCCATCCGATGAGCCACCGCTTCACGGAGAAGCAGGTGCGCGACGTCGTCCACGGGCTCGACGACGCAGGGATCGAAGTGATCGAAGTCACCCACGGCGACGGTCTGGGCGGCTCGTCCTTCAACTACGGTTTCTCTCTGGTGGACACCTTCAGGCTCATCGAGGCGGCCGCCGAGGAGGCGAAGCGGGCCAAGATCGCCTGCCTGATGCTCCCGGGCCTGGGCACGATCGAGGACCTGAAGCACGCGTACTCCGCCGGCGCCCGGGTCGCCCGCATCGCGACCCACTGCACCGAGGCGGACATCTCCATCCAGCACTTCGGGGCCGCCCGCGAGATCGGGATGGAGACGGTGGGCTTCCTCATGCTCGCCCACCGCATTGATCCGGCGCAGTTGGCGCGACAGGCGACCATCATGGTGGACGCCGGGTGCCAGTGTGTGTATGTCGTCGATTCGGCGGGCTCGCTCATTCTGGAGCAGGCGTCCGACAGGGTGGCTGCCCTGGTGGACGCTGTCGGCGACCGCGCCCAGGTCGGATTCCATGGCCACCAAAATCTCTCCCTGGGTTTGGCCAACTCCGTCCTGGCGCAGCGGGCCGGAGCCCGCCAAATCGACGTCGCCCTGTGCTCCCTGGGCGCGGGCGCTGGCAACACCCCCACTGAGGTGATGGCGGCCGTCTTCGACCGTCTGGGGGTGGCGACCGAGGTGGACGTCCCCAAGCTGATGTCGCTGGCCCAAAACGTCGTCCGTCCCTTCATCGCCCGCCTCCCCTTCATGGACGAGGGCTCGATCATCCAGGGGTACGCGGGGGTCTATTCCTCCTTCCTCCTGCACGCCGAGCGGGTGTCCGACAGGTACGGCATCCCCGTCGTCGAACTGTTGCAGGAGGCCGGGCGTCGCGGGTACGTGGGCGGCCAGGAGGACATGCTCATCGACATCGCACTGGAGAAAGTTTCTGAAGGGAGTCACGCATGACCTGGTCCATGGATTCGATCGCGACCGAGGTGCTGGCCTGCGAGGCCGAGCGCCGCGAACGCGAGCCTTTCACCGACGAGTGGGAGGACATGACGCTCTGGGAGGGGTACGCGGTCCAGGACGAGGCGTTGCGCCGTCGACTGGCGCGTGGGGAGCACCTCACCGGGGTCAAGCTGGGGCTCACCTCGAAGGCGAAGCAGGAGCGCATGAACCTCACGCGTCCGCTGCTGGGATGGCTCACCGACGCGATGATCCTCCCCGTCGGCACGCCCGTGAGCGCCTCCCGTTTCATCCATCCGAGGGTGGAGCCGGAGATCGTGTTCGTCATGGGACGCGACCTCGTCGGTCCTGGAATCAGCGCGGCCACCGCCATGGCCGCCGTCGAGTGGGTCGTGGCCGGGGTCGAGATCATCGACTCCCGATTTGCGAACTTCCGCTTCCGGGCCCCCGACGTGGTGTCCGACAACTCCTCCTCGGCGGCGTACGTCACCGGCGGCATCGCCCTGCGTCCCGATCAGATCGACCTGGGCGGGGAGGCGGTGTCCGTGGAGATCGGCGGGCAGATCGTGGACTCCGCCACCGGCGCGGCGATCCTGGGTCACCCCGGCGAGGCCCTCGCCCTGGCGGCCAACCAACTCGCCGAGCGCGGGCTGAGGATCCACGCCGGCCAGATCGTCCTCACAGGCGGGATGACCGACGCGTACCCCGTGCCGGCCGGGGCGCAGCTGGCTTTCCATTTCGCCCATCTGGGCTCCATCCACATCATGGGAGGTGAGTGATCATGCCGATCATCGACGTGACGATAGCCGAGGGACGTACCCCCGAACAACTGCGGGCCCTGATCTCCGCTCTGACGCATGCGGCCATGGACTCCATCCAGGCGCCGCAGTCGTCCGTGCGGGTGATCCTGCGGGAGGTTCCGCGTACGCACTTCGCCGCGGGCGACCAGACTCTGGCGGAAAGGGATGCGACATGAGCGAGTTCTTCGGGCATCTCATCGACGGACGGGAAGTCGAGTCCGTCGACGGCAGGCGGTTCGACTCCATGAACCCGTACACACAGCAGACCTGGGCCCAGGCCGCGTGGGGCGGGCAGGCGGACGTGGACGCCGCCCTGGACGCCGCGCGCCGGGCGTTCGACTCCGGGCCCTGGCCCCACATGGATCCGCAGGAGCGGCAGAAGGTGTTGCGGCGCTTCTCCGAGGCGATGATGGACCACGCCCACGACCTGGCCCGGCTTGACACCATGGACATGGGCAAGCCGACGCCACAGGCCCTCGTCGACGTGGAGCGCTCAGCGTGGAACATCCGTTTCTTCGCCGATCACCAGGTCATGGCCACCGGCGAGGCGTACCCCATGGGGTCGGGCCACCACGCGTACTCCCTGTACCAACCGGCGGGCGTGGTCGTGGCGATCGCGCCGTGGAACTTCCCGCTCATGATGGAGTCGTGGAAGGTCGCGCCGGCGCTGGCGTGGGGGAACACGGTGGTCCTCAAGCCCAGCGAGTTCACCCCCGCGTCGGCGGTCCTCTTCGCCAAGTTGGCGCTGGAGGCCGGGATCCCCGCCGGGGTCTTCAATGTCGTCCAGGGGTACGGCGAGACCGGCGCCCTGCTGACGGCCGATCCCAGGGTGGACCGGATCACGTTCACAGGGGAGTCCACGACGGGCAAGGCCATCCAGGCGGCGGCCTCGAAGAACCTCGTGCCGGTGTCCCTCGAACTGGGGGGCAAGGGCGCCAACATCGTCTTCGACGACGCCGATCTGGACAACGCGACCGACTGGGCCGTCCAGGCCATCTTCCGCAACGCCGGGCAGGTCTGCCTCGCCGGGTCGCGCCTCTTCCTCCAGCGCGGGATCTACGACCAGTTCCTGGCGACCTTCCAGGCCAAGGCGGAGGCGCTGCGGATCGGCGACCCGATGGCGCCCGGCGTGGACTTCGGCCCGTTGAGCTCCGACGTGCACTATGCGAAGGTGTCGGGGTTCGTGAACTCGGTCGAGGCCGAGGGCGGGCGGATCCTCACCGGCGGATTGGGCGAGGGGCTCTTCGTGAAGCCGACGATCATCGTCGACCTTCCGCTGACGGCCTCGCAGTACTGCAAAGAGATCTTCGGTCCGGTCGTGGTGGTCAACGCCTTCGACACCGAGGACGAGGTCGTCCATCTGGCGAACGACACCCAGTACGGTCTGAACGCCATGGTGTTCACGGAGAACCTGTCGCGGGCCCATCGGGTGTCCGCCCGCTTGCGGGCCGGGACGGTATGGGTCAACTGCTTCTTCATCCGTGATCTGCGCGCCCCCTTCGGCGGGGTCGGCGCGTCGGGGATCGGTCGTGAGGGCGGGAACTTCTCCCGCGAATTCTTCACCGAGCCCAAGGCGGTGGTCATGCAGATCACCCGTGACTCAGGCGGGGGACGGCCATGAGCGCCGTGACCCTCGTCGGTATGGACGTCACCCTCGAAAGCCGCGAGGGTGAGCCCCTGACGAGCACCTTGCTGCGAACCGGCTACATGATGCGGCTCGCATGCAAACGTGGGGGGTGTGGGTTGTGCAGAGTCCATGTGGACTCAGGTGTCACCGAGTACAACTCAACAGTTGCCGAGACGGTCCTGCCGTCTTGGGAACGGGAACAGGGGATCATATTGGCTTGCCGGTCCGTACCCGTCTCAGATGTGACGATATCGGTGCCGGAGGAAGGTAGGTTGCGGTGCATCGCACCGCTCATCACTCAGTACGTCCTGCGGGAGCAGGATCGCGTCAGGCATCGTGGCACCCCCATGGGGGACACGGCGACTGAGTGACAAGGGGAAAGCTGCGTGCAGCACACCGGATAGGCCGGTGATCCTCGTATTTTCCCCGCTAGGGGAGAGGCGTATTGCCTCTTGTGGGAATAATGAACACAACTCGTTCTGGATCGACTGAACAGAACATACAATGACGTTAAAGGAGAAAACAATGGGAATTCTACGACTCGGATACGCGCACATTCGCGTCACTGATCTGGAAGCGGCCAAGAGGCACTATATCTATACGATGGGACTGCGTCCCACGTTGGAGGTTGGCAACAGGGTATATCTCAAGGGATGGGATGAATGGGACCACCACTCGGTCGTCCTGGAAGAAGGCGGCGTAGGCGTCGTCAAGGTCGGATTCAAGGTCGCCAAGGTCGAAGACCTCGACGACATCGAAGCCAAGGCGCGGACGTTCGGCGTCACGACGGAGCGCATGAGCAAGGGTGACAACCCCGAGGTCTCTGATGGCCTGAGGTTCTTCCTGCCGTCCATGCACACCATCGAGGTCTATCACGAGCAGACGCTGGTGGGGCTCGAGGTCGGGGACGTGAACCCCTTCCCCTTCCCCCGCGACCTGATGGGCATCGGCGTGCCACGACTCGACCACGCCCTGTTGGGCTGCGACGAGGTGAACACCTCCGAGCAGTTCTTCATCGACGTGTTCGGCATGTTCCCCGTCGAGCGCCTGGTCCCGGACATGGACCACCAGGACGTCTCGGTGGCCACGTGGCTGTCCAACGGCAACCGTACCCACGACATCGCCCTGATCGGCGGCGAGAACTACAGCGGCAAGCTGCACCACATCGCCTTCCAGTTGGAAGACTGGAACGCCATTCTGCGCGCCGGTCAGATCATGGCCATCGACGACGTCCCCGTCGACCTCGGTCCCACGCAGCACAACATCACGCGCGGCAAGACGATTTACTACTTCGACCCCGCGGGCAACCGCAACGAGGTCTTCGCTGATGGGTACGTCGCCCAGCGCGACCGTCCCTGCGTCCTGTGGTCGCTCGACCTGCTCGGCCGTGGCTTGAGCACCGTCGACCGTAACCTCAATGAGACCTTCCTCACAGTCTTCTCATGATTGGTAGGTGAGAAGCTCGCGGCTCGTGCGCCAGTTGGGACCCCTTCTGGCGTGCGGGCCGCGACCCATGGTGGGGAGGAGACCGTGGTGAGGAGGAAACAGTGATGAGGAAGGAAGAGCGATGAGGAGGAGTTCATGTCGTACGTGACATCTATCGGCACCGTGACCGCCGACGGGGCGTCTGCCTGTATCGACGCGGCGATCGCCGCGGCTGAGGCGATGGGGGTGTGCGTGTGCATCTCCGTCGTCGACCATGCCGGGCAACTCGTCGGGTTCCACCGCATGGACGGCGCGCCCGTGTTGTCCATCCGCCTGTCCCAGGACAAGGCGTACACGGTGACCGCCTTCGGGCTGGCGACCTCGGAGTGGTATCCGATGATCGCCGACGACCCGGCCCTACTGCACGGTATCGTCAAAGCCGATCGGCTGATGATCTTCGGCGGAGGTGTGCCGGTACGCGTCGACGGCCAGATCGTCGGCGCCGTGGGCGTCTCGGGCGGCTCGTCGGATCAAGACGCCGAGGTGGCCGCCGCCGGCGCGGGCGCCATCGTGGGCGACGAAGCCAAGTTCTGACGTGTCGGACCCCCGGGATCCAGGCGGTGGCTGGTCCCGGGGGTCCTCGTGTGTCCTCGCCTGCGTAGGCGGTGGCCGGTGTAGGGGGCACAGGGTCCTCGATGTGGCCTGTGGTGCGAGGCCTTGGATGTGGCCGGGGGTGCGAACTGTCCGTTTTCAGGGTGAAATGCACGGTTCGTGCCCCCGTGGATGGCGGGGTACAGTTCGTGCCCCTGGGGGTGGCTCACTTGGCGGGGAGGCTGGTGGTTTCTCCTGAGATATGTCATGAGTCTGTCGCACTAGCCGTCTTTGTCAGGCCAGCCGACATCAACTCACCGAAGGAGACGCGCGAGCCGCGATCCGCCAGAAGACCACTGCTTCAACAGGTCGCGGCGCACGTGGGGGATATCCGAGAGATTTTCTCGGTATGGGCCAGCCATCGCATTCATGTGCGTATGGCTGTCGCTGGCGCTCTCTTCAATGTGGCTATCGCCTTAGTCACCACCTTGTTGGCGCCTTACGCTCTCGAGGCAATCGGCATGCCGGTATGGATGTTCGGTCTCCTCTCGGTTCCTGCTGTGGCGCTCGGCACACTGGCGCGGCTTCTGGTCAGGATGATGGGGGTCCGTCTCGGCGCTCGCACCACGCTCATCGCTGCCTATATCGGGGCAGCGGTCGGTTTCACTTTGATCGCATCGGCTGGGCGGTTGCCGATGGTGGGTGGTGCGTGCATTCTGTCGCTCGGGCTCGCACTGATCGGCTCGGGTGCGATCATTTCCTTAGTCATCGCCAGGAGCGCTCGACAGTCGCTCGTGCCTGCTGGTCGTGTGTCGGGCGTCTCAGGCCTCGTGAGAACGCTCACATGGGGAGTTGATCCTTTGACGGCTGTTCTGGCTGGGTTCTGCTCAACGCTGGTGTTTGGGCATGACAGTTTGGGCATGACAGTTTGGGCGTGAGGGGACGATCGTGCTCTCGATCCTGTTCATCCTGGCTGGGCTCATCGCCGTCCCTCGTCTCGCGCCAGCGAGCCTGTCGAGTATCGACCAGGTGGGCGCCTCCCAGTGATGAGCATCAGCGCAGCAGTCTCACGGGGTCGATCTTGGCGGCTCGATGGGCGGGGTAGAACCCTCCTCCAGCGCCGACGAGGACGATGACCGGGACGAGGGTGGCCAGCGCCATCCAGGAGAACGCCATGGGGATGTCCGCGTAGGTCAGGATCAATGCGGCGCAGAGGTTGCCGATCAGGGCGCCAAGGAGGGCGAAGATCGTGACGAGGAGGACAGACTCTAGGAGGAAGAGCGCCATCACCTGGACACGGGTCATTCCCATGGATTTCAACACTGCGATCTCGTCCACCCGTTCCAGGCTCGCGATATACATGGTGTTGACGATGTTGAGGGCGGCCACGGCCAACGAGACCGACGCGATAGCGCCCAGGACCATCTGGATCGTGCCCAGGGCGTCACGCAGCCCGGATGCCATCTCCGCGCTCATGTCGAAGAACTTCATGTCAGGGTCGATACCATCATTGAGTTGGTCGATGACCGATTGGCGCACCTCGGAGAACGGGAAGCCCTGTTGGCCGATGAGCAGGTGGGTGCCGGTGGTCGAGAGCTGGTCGACGTCCACCAGGGAGGACATGCGTTCGGGCAGGAAGAGCTTGGTGTCAGGCGTCATCCCATGGCTGTCGGTCGTGCCGATCACCTGGAAGAACTGCCCGTTGATGACGATCTGGTCGCCAATGGTCACATTCGAGAAATCTGGATTGGGGCGCATGATCACGACATCGCCCGTGGCGCGGGTGAACGGCTCACCGGCGATCACGGGGACGCTGTCGGTGAAGTTGACGACCATCGATCCGATGCTCACGCCCGTGGGCAATGACACCTCGACGATGTGTCGCTGTGCCTCGGGGGCGAAGGATGCCACATCTGTGCGCTGAGCGACACCCTGCAGCCGTGCGACGATGTCGGGGCTGCTCATGGCGTCGAGCACGTCGGCATCAGCCTCGGCGCTGCTCATCAGGGCGATCTGGCACGAGGTCACATCCTCGTCGTCAATGGTGGCGATCAGGGCGTCGGACAGGGCCATGATGAGCACGACGGAGGCGACGCCGACCAGGACGCCGATTCCGGTCAGGGTCGAGCGAAGACGGTTGAACCACAGACCCGCCACACAGTTCCTAATGAAGAAAGTCATCGTGGATCCTCCCTTGCCGTAGTTCGACCACCCGCTCGGCCTGCATGGCGATGTCCATGTCGTGCGTCACGAGGACGAGGGTGCATCCAAGCTCTGTGTGGAGGTCTGTTAGGAGTGACATGATCTGTGTGGCGGTGGCTTGGTCCAGGGAACCCGTCGGCTCGTCGGCGATGAGCAGGCGCGGACGGCCGACGATCGCCCTGCCCACAGCAGCCCGCTGCTTTTGTCCGCCGCTGAGCTCATCAGGGTAGCTCAACGCCTTGTCAGCGAGGTCCACGCGGTCGAGGCAGGCACGGATCTCCTCCACATCGACGTGTCCTTCGCGAATGACCGCCGCCATCTGGAGGTTCTTCCAGATGGTGTGCCGCCCGATGAGCCGGAAGTCCTGGAAGACATAGCCGATGCACTTTCGGGCCCTTGCCACCTCCGTGTCGCGGGCGCCGTGATAGGTCGAACCGTCGAGCCAGTACCGGCCGGAGTGATCGAAGTCGACCAACCCGAGGATCTTCAGCAACGAGGACTTCCCCGATCCGCTCTTCCCGACGAGGGAGACGAATTGCCCGGGTGGGATGTCGAGGGATATCCCGTCCAGGGCTGTGACCTCGAAGTTACGGCCCCGGTACACCTTGCCGACGTCTGCCAGGCGTATCATCTACCGCCGATCCTCTCGATCTCGGCACCTGCTTGGAGGACCCCAGGACGGACGACCCATTGTCCGGTCAGATCCTTGGACGCCGTGACGCTCACCCTGCGACCGTCCTGGATGACGTACTGGGTGGCGCCGTCGGTGCCCAGGAAAGCGGATGGGATGACCAACGTGTCCGAGCTGTACGTCAACGTGGCTGTGCTCTGAGGGCGGACATCGAGGCCGGACTGGATCGGTGTCAGCGAGAAGGTCATGGTGTATTTGGGGGCTTTCAGGTCGCTCGTGGCCTCGGCGCTGAACGTCGTAGAACGGAGTTGGGCGTCGGCCAGCGTCGTACCCCCCTGTTCAACGCGCAGCCCGGACGCCGCGGTCAGGCTGTCGGCCTGCGCTTGTGTGGCGGTGTAGACGAGGGTGAAGGCGGACGAGGAGACCCAGACTTCGTGCCCACGGACCTCGACGCGTCCGTCGGCCGGAGAGGGGACGTGGTAGGAGTCCCGGGAGGCAGAGTCGGCCTCGATCACCTGCGCATAAGCCTCGACCAGTTGGCCGAACAGAGTGGCCAACTGGTTGTCCGTCTCCTGTCGTGCGAAGTACTGATCCGCCTCAACCGCTCTGGTCGCCCTCTCCACATCGATGATCTGCTGCTTGAGGCTCTCCAGGGTCGCAGCATCCGTGCATGGGTCGGGTGTACCGGCCACGTCCCCTCCAGGCGACGTGGGGCACGCCGTGGCGGCGCCCAGTTGGGCGTGAAGGGACGCAAGGTCGGCCTGGTTGTCGCGAGTCTGACGCGAGGCGGCGGAGGCGGCCCGGGCATCGGCGATCAGGGCGGACTGGATGGCGTGCCCGATGGTGTGGATCTCACCCGATCCGGGGGCCGTGTCCAAGGGCCACGAGTAGGAGAACGCCTGTTTCCCCACGGCCTTCGCTGCTCGTGACGCCCGTGCCTGCTCGGCGAGATGATGTTCGATCCTGCTCTGGAGGTCAGTGAGGGCCCTGAGGACCGCGGGCGTCTGGGCGCGCAGCTCGTCGCCCATCGAGACCCACGCTCCATCGGTGTGGGCGAGGTCCTCGGGGCGCACGTCGACGAGATGGCTGGCCTCGGGAACCAGGTTTCCCGTGAAGGAGTACTGGTCGTGAGCCAGTGTGATCGTCTCAATGGTCGGGCCGGCTGCCGGCCCGCAGCCGGCCAGCACTGCCATCACCCCCATGACGATTGCGGCGATGGCGATGCGCGTGGCCAGCGCCCGGCGTCCGTTAGTGGTATAGGGCAGGTCGTGTATGGAGGGAGAAGTCATGGTGGGGGTCCTTTCTTCCGATGTTCATGCCAGGCTCGACAGGAACGTCACCATGAGGTCGACCTGCGTGGTGACATAGTCAGTGGGATCCCCTGTCATGAACCACTCGCCATCGGTTGATCTGATCTGTGAGTTTTGGGGATCTACTGTCGCCGAGTAGTACATCCCCGGTCCTTCTTGGACCCATACTTCAATGCTCAATTCCGACAGTTCTCCGATGGTGACATGGCCGTAGCTCACGACTTCTTGGTGCGAGGGCACGGGATGCTCGCGGGGAGAGAAGTCCTGTAGGCTCAGCGACTCCATTCCCGCATCACTGGAGGTCACAATAAACCACCCCTGGTATCGCCCCGATTCATAGAGCTGCCTTGTCTGTGTGATCAGTTCGAGTATGGGCGTGTCAACGTTGGCTGTTGAGTCGGGGTTCAGTGGCGGCAGCGAGCATCCAGACAAGAGGACGAGGCACGCGAAGAACCAGGTGATGACGGAGGTGGGTCGTGATATACGTGTCATCTCCTCACACCAACCGATGAAGTCTTTTGTAGTCGAACCCGTCGAGTGACACCTTGGAGAATGACTCCTTCCATTTCGCATCCCACTGGGGGATTACGGTGGTCTCATTAATGACCCCATGATGGAGCTTCACGAGACGGCCGTCAGAGTCGGAAGCGAGGAGGTACCAGGTTCCTGCCAGGGAATCTGCCACTGCGTCTGTGCCTCCAGCCAGGAAGAAGAAGTCGAGGACTAGGTCGAAGAATCGTCGGCATCCCGAAGATTGTCTCTTTCGGGTGAGCGCATAGATGGCATCCCCGTCCTTGGTTAGGGTTAATAGTGGGCGGATGGCGTTATCCATGGTCATGAGTGTCCTTTCTATGACGATCGACTGAAGTCAGGGGTTTTCGGCGAGAGCGGCCTGCTTGTTTTCGGGGTGTTTAGGTGGGAGGGGATCAAGTCGCGGATGGCGAAGGGGCCATATGCTCCGGCTAGAACGGCGCAGAAAATCCATATGCTCAGATGAGATGTGCTTGTGTAGCTGACGACCAGGAAGAGTGCGCTCAAGCAATACTTCAATGATGTCCTTAGCCAGCGGGCGGTCGGGGAGCTGTGATGCAGGAGAGAGGCATCGATGACGAGCGTGGTGATGAGGATTCCGGTGACCAGGGGGATTTGCCGCCAGTGGAATGCACTGACCATCGACACAACCACACAATAGGCCAGTAACTGAACGAGGGTGCCACTCGCAAGCGTGAGGAGTTTCCTCCTTCTCAGGAGGAGTTGGTCGCGAGGCAGGGCCTGCTCACGAAAGAGCGAATCGTCATGCAGGAGGCGATACTTCTTGTCCTTTCTGGACATGAGCAAGCTGCTTGTCGCGATGGCGAAGAGCGCGCACGAGGGGAGAAATTCTCGTGGTGTTCCCTGTGCGAGGAGGACGAATAGGGCAACGCCCATGATGAGATTCTGGATGAGGATTCCCTGAAAGAGGAGATGGTCCTTGAAGAGGAATATGGAGAGGCCTTTGATTGGAAGCAAGAGCCTACGCCTCTTCCATGATCCACGATTATGGGCCCTCATGCGCAAGGAAGCCCGGTCGATGGCTGCGGAGTACCCACCTGCGGCGATCATCCATCCGGTGGCACACATGAGAACTGTTGTTGGGCTGAAGTCATGGCCGTGAAAGAGACGCCAGGCCACGAGCGGAAATGGCAGTAGGAGGGCTATGAGATACATGTGCAGCGCACGTGCTGTGAGCATATGACTGAGGTGGACGTGGCTCGGCATCACCATGAGGTTGGCGGCATAGAGACAGAAGATGAACACAGACCATTCTGCCTTGTTGGTAACGATCAGCCCTGAGCACGAGACGGTGAGCGCACACGTATTTGCGATGTATTTATCCCGAAGCGTGTAGTGGATGATGTAAGCGACCTTATATCCAGCTGTGGGCCGGCGAAACCCGATGCGCATGAAGTCGGCAAACGACATAAATACCTTATTGGTCGTCATCACGACAACTTGGATGAGGTAGAAATACAACGCGAGAACGAACATGGACCAGGCTGCATTCAAGGTGGACGCGAAGACCATGAGTGCGCCAAACGCGCAGCCCAAGCCCGCTTCTCTGGCCCTGTCATGGCTAACGCGACGCACGTGTATCCTGGCCCAGCTAACCCAAAATGTCGTCATGAGCTTTCTCCAGTCGTTGGCCTGTCACCTCGAAGATCTCCCCGACGCAGCTTGAGAGGAGGTGGTGTTCATGGCTGACAATGACCACACCTCCCTCACGCTGCTGTATGTAGTGGACAAGTGCGGCGTTGGACTCGGGGTCTAAGGACTCGAACGGTTCGTCTAGGAGGAGAACTGACGGAGTCGCCAACAGGCCCAAAAGGAGAGAAATCTTCTTCTTGGTACCTTTCGATAAGTCTGAGATTGGAACTCTTCGATATCCGTCGAGCGATAAAGACGCCATTACTGTGCTTGATGTGGATGTGTCGAAGGATGCTAAGTGCGAGCAGACGTCGAGGAGGTCTTCGATGAGGAATGCACCATACTTCTCTAGGTCGAAGTCCACGAGATAGGTCGAGCCGTCGACACGGACCTCTCCTTTCTCGGGGAAGAGTTGATGATCAAGTAGACGAAGTAACGTTGTCTTACCAATTCCATTGCGTCCGATGATCCCGATCTTGGCCGTGGTGATCTCGTCTGTATAGTCCCGGAAGATGTGTTCATGGTATCTGAATGAAACTTGGTCAAAGCTGTACAACTGCAGATCCTTCCAGGATGGCTCCTACAGTGGTCGTAGTGAAGATGAGCGCATAGAACGGCATGGTGGAGGAGAGGGCTGATAGTAATGTGGATCGGGCGGAATCCTCGGAGGTTCGGAGAAACTCATTCAATGACATGAGCAGGATGTAGCTGATCGTCACTGCCGCCAGGAGTGCCACGACCTCGAAGCCCGCATGTCTGAACAGCAAATCTGTCTGAGTTGAGAGTGGCAGGTGCCGGATGCCGTGGATCAACCCTCCCAGCAGGATGAATTGGACGGCTGCCATGGCGGACCCCACGATTGGCAATACTGAGACGATGAGAAAGAATGCAATGTTATTGAGCCAAATCGCCACCAGTTGTGTTCGTGTGGATGAGATGCCGATAGCCGTAGTTGGCGACAGTTCGACTGGCATATGTGGGTTGATTACACTCATCATCAGCTCATGAAGGAGGAACCCGATAATGAGGAAGAAGGCTGCCAGGCACACATGGAAAACGATGATGTCAGTGAGTCTGTTGCGATGTCGGGTGGGCAGTCTCGGAATGAGCATGGTGGCAAGGGTCATGGGACTTCCTACGTGCTCGCGGCGACCAGCGCTAGGTCTGCTACCGCATATGTGTAGAGGGGGATAGGCGCGATGAACCTCTTGGCCCCTTGGAGCACCCTGTCACGGGCGACTGCAATAGTGACAACGGCAAGGCCCACCACGAAGGAAGTCGCTCCCCACATCGTGGATGTGAAATGGAGGACGTAGAATGCCGTGGCGTGGCAGAAGAAGAGGGCAACGAGCAGGATCCTCCCTTGGCTTCGTACGGCACGCGGATTGATTGGGACGGGGGAGGCAAGTTTGTATGTCACGGTGAACAGGAGAGTAATGAGCCACAGGCTCACCATCGTGGGGAGAGCGTAGAAACACATCAGGCCGATCACGAGGAGCCACGTCTTCGGTCCTTCGAAAGAGGCCACCAGTCCTTCGTCAGCTGAGAGATACCCCATCCAACCTAAACTGGCGACATACAAGGTGAGGAGAAGTGGAACGAATTTTCCCAGCAGTGAGCCCGTCTTGGATGGTTCGAGAAGTGTGGATGTCGTGGGAATAGATGTGGGTTCTGGGTGCACGGATGTCTCCTTCCTCGGGTCGGGGCAAGCGGGGTGTGAACCATCTACTGTGTGTAGGATTCCCTGTGCGAGTGAACCCGCTTGCCCTGACCGTGTGCGGTGTCATCAGTCGATGGTCACAGCCATCCGACCGCACCACCGGTGATGATGCCGAGCGGGCCTGCGACTGAACCACTGGCGCCGAGGGTGGCCGATACATAGCCTGCCGCCGCTGTCACGCCGACCGTGACAACCTTGGTGACGATTTTCTTTGCGATTGTCTGTCCGACCTTGCCTGCCAGCCAAGAAATGACACCATTGGTGCCCATGGTGCTCAGCTTGCTCTTGATCCACTTTCCTATTAGGTATCCTGCTTCCATTGGAAGGCTTCCTTTCATATCGTGTTGGCGGATGGCAGATTCTTCGGTAGTATTGTTTTCTGACGTTGGACAATCGAATACCGATCGCACTGCCATTCCTCGTTGCATTCGGGCTGAGGCGGTTAGTTGTACGCGCTCCGGCGTAACAACGAGACTCATCATTTCCTGGCGGGAAATGATCTCGTTGTCTGAGTTTTTCCTCTTCTTGCTCTTCCAGGCCCCAGGGTTCCTCGTGCCTCGCCCTCAAAGGTAGTACCATCCTATGGATCTGTATATTTCCTTGTCAATAGAGAATATTGAGGGATTTGGCGAGGGGATGGGTGAGTGGTGGCGCTCTCTTGGGGCCAGCGAGCGTCCGGTTGTCGAGGTGCTGGCCTGTCAGGCGCGAGGAACGACAGACCCTGCGGGACTCGCTGGCGGGCGAGCCCCCCGGTTGGACGCACCCATGATCGTGGTGCAGATCGAGGTGTAGCCCCGACCGAGAGCAGGGCCAGGATACCGAGCATCCTGCTGAGACGGGGGCTGCAGTATCCGCGACCTCACTGACGGGTTCTATCGGCAGGCCGGTGTAGAGTCCCACCGCCATTCAGGTGGACGAGTCCGGGGTCATCCTGCGCCTGGGTGAGATGGGTGAGGGGGGGCCTTCACTCCATAGTTGCTGAAAAAGGGGCTGTCCGTACGATCCAGTTCCGGGTGGCCGATATCCGGAGTACCATCGACCTGGCCTGGAACACCCCGCACTACCTGGTCAAGGCGAAGTCTGCGATGCCGAGACTTCGCCGTGCTTGGTGGTATAGTCATTTGTACCTGTGCTTTCTCTATATAGCGAAACTAAGGTGGTAGATGACAGCACAGCGGTCGTTGCCGCAACGTCTTGCGGGCATGGTCGAACAGATGGAGCTTGACCAGCCTCGCGTCGTCACCATGCCTGAATTGTCCCGGATCGCGGTCGAGACCGGGGCGTGTCACCGAGTGCAGGACGCGCCGAAGCTCGTCTACTGGCTGCAAGAGCTCGGCTGGCTCGGCAAGGTGCGCACCAAAGGGGTGTGGGAGTTCTATCCCGGTGCGCGTGCTGGCGCGTACGGCTCCGGTGACAGGTTCATCGAGTTCCGCGCGCAACAAGCGGTCAACCCGGACTGGCCAGGTGTGCTCGCGATGGAATCAGCTGCCAGCCTGCTCGGTTTGAGCCAGCACGTCCCAGACCGCGAAGTCGTGGCTCTGCCGAAAACGTCTGCTCTTCCTAAGGCCATGTACGAATGGCGCTGTGTCACTGTTGACCTACCACCGGAGGGCCGTGACGTTCATGACGGCCTGCCGCACTGGACTCTCGACGGACTGGTCGCTGGGATCGCAATCCGACCTTCGGGTTACACGGACCTCGCCGGGCTAGCTCAATGGCTGCCCGATGTTGGCCCACGACTCGACGCCGACACCATGGCCTCCTGCCTGCACGACACGCCAGCAGCGGCGTGGCAGCGAGCAGCCTATCTCGCCCGCATCGCTGGCG
Source organism: Propionibacteriaceae bacterium (assembly GCA_009780915.1). Taxonomy (GTDB): domain Bacteria; phylum Actinomycetota; class Actinomycetes; order Propionibacteriales; family Propionibacteriaceae; genus WQYJ01. Next base: position 19,137 of record WQZD01000005.1, on the reverse strand, counting down.
CCATCCCAGTCGCCGAGGAACTCCTGACCGCTCATCCACCCACCACACCGGCATGGTTCGGGGGTGCACGTGCCGCCGGAGCACGCTACGACCTCGTGACCAAAGTCTCCGACGTGAGCTTACACCCCTACTTGGAAGGAGGTGTGGGCGCATGAGCCGAATCACTGAGGGCTATCTGACTCGTCACTACCAAGGAGTGCGGGGTGCCCGCGACCTGTACGACCTCGCCTGGTACTCCAAACGTCCTTTCAGCGAGCCGCTCGTGCGCCGCCTGTGGGTGTTGAAAACCTACCGCGACATTGTCACCGGGAATCACACCACCCCATGGGACGCACCCGCCAGCCTGGCAGAATAGCTGTGGCAAAGCAGTGCCCCGACGCGCCGGCCGCCTGAAGACGGCCCCGTCCGGGGCTCACATGGGTATGGTATCGGGAATTCCATGACACCTCGCGAATCGGTGGCATGGTTGGGCGCCACAGTATGCTGAGTTCGTGTCGTACGACTTTATGTTTCCGATGTTGCGAACGCTTGCGGCAATCGTCATCCCTGTGTTCGCTCTACTCCTGGTGGTGTCCGCAGTTCCAGCACTCCTCCGACGTCGCCGATACAACCGGAGTGCGTACCGCTCACTGACTGGGTCGTCTTATCGTTCGGTCGTGGCTGACAAAGGACGGTACGGCGAGTACCTGACTGGCCTCGAGGTGGAGAGCCTCACTGGTTATCATCGTGTGCTCTACAACCTGTATGTGCCCAAGGCTGACGGGACAACCTCAGAGATCGACCTAGTTTTCATCCACCAATCCGGTGTCTACGTCATCGAGTCAAAGAACTACAGCGGGGCAGTGTACGGGTCACGGGACGACCGACAGTGGACCGTCGTCCTGGCTGGCGGCCGCCGAAAGGAGCGGCTGTACAACCCTCTTCGTCAGAACCAGGGGCATATCACCGCCCTATCTGCCTTCCTGCCTTGGCTAGACCCATCGATCATTCACTCGATTGTTGTCTTCAGCGTGCGATGCTCGCTGGCGAAGGTGCCAGCCAATACGCCCACAGCGATGACCGTCAAACGCGACGGGCTGGCGAAGGCCCTCCGGGCCACCAGTGGAAACGCTGTTCTGACTGTGGATCAGGTCGAGTACTTGTTCAGTGTCTTGCAGCCCTTGACGCAGGTCAGTTCTGATGTCAAAGAGGCCCACAGAATCCAAGTAGCGGTCACCAGGTCCCAGATGCCCATTCCGCCATCACCGCCTCCATTCCGTAGTCCTGAGATGGTGGATGATGGAGACCAGATCAAGCCATACACGGCCGTTAGTGCTGGCTGACAGCGGCTTGTGCGGGGACCTTCGCGAACCGGAGTTGCCGAGTTGCGTCATCCACCTGCGTCAGCGCATGTATTGCGCCGTACCTCGGGCCATTGGATCGCCGCTCCGGCTCCTCATGTGTTCACTTGCCACTCGATGAGAACAGCCGGTGCTACCCTATATGTAGGGATAATAGGAAGGAGCTGCGATGAGTGCTCCCGTGCTGCTCGAGGTGGCGAAAGTGATGGCGAAAGGCCAGATCACGCTGCCTAGAGACATCCGTCAGAAGCTGTCCGTCGAGACGGGCGACAGGGTCGCATTGATCTGGGACACCGACCGAGTGGTGATGATGAACCCCGCGTTGTACGCCATGCGTATGCTTCAGGCCGAGATGGTCGGGAAGGCCGAGGAAGCCGGGTTCCCGGACGAGGATTCTGTGACCGACTACGTCACCGAAATGCGCCGGGAGGCTCGGCGGGCGTGAGCCGACGCCATCGTCACCGGCGACAAGGACCTCCTCGACGCCGACCTCGAGCGTCCCCAGATGCTTACTCCCGCCCAGTTCCTGCGCCTGATCGGCTGACGCACGGGCTGAGGGTACGGCATGGACTCGTCTGACGCCGGTGTGGTACGGACGGCTGGAGTGGCGGAGAGTGACGTATGCGGAATGCGGATGACGGGGTGTCACACTCACTCGAACCGAAACTCCTCGGGGTTATCTCCTTGATTTACTAGTTCTCCCAGCAGAGACAGGGCAGCGGTTTTCAGCGGCTCATCGGCCATCAATGCGAACTGCTGGACCTGCTTCAACAGATCCAGGGAAATCGGGGTCTGATGGGCTCGTTGGATCAGGGCTTGCATCGGCGATGATGGCTTGTACGAGAAAGGCATTGCCAGGCATTCTGCCGTTGTGCGCACGTTAACGGGGCTGTAACGAGAATAGTGGCGTGATATGAGGAAGGCCTGCTCTAAGCGGGCATCTTCGTGAACGTGTGCTCGTATATACTTCAACCACCAGTAGGGTGATATGTCGTCAAGACCCAGTGCGAGCAATCTGTCGAACAGATGCCGGGAGGCTTCCCCAGGGTCGACGAACTCCAAGAGATGCGCGATAACACATTTCCGGACATCGGGAGGAAGGCCCCCCAACTCGGGGATGTTCGATGTGGATGGATGCGGATCTAGCGGTATCACCACTTCTTCGCGTGTTGTAGCATTAAATACCGTGACACCTATGAGGTGGTCAAAGTGGTCTAGCGAGACATGTATTACCCAGAGGCAGTTGTCCTTTCCAGGAACCGCACTACATGTAATGTATCTAGCTGAGTAGCGAAAATCACTCTCCTCATGATAATCAACCCTACGCAGCCAAGCGTTGTCATCCTTGGTCAAAAACCCGTGAGGCAACACATTCTCAACCTCGGGGGTATATGAGTAGACAAGAATACCTCCAAGAACGAGCGCTTTAACGCGATTGTAATTGGCGGTGTTCGCCATTGATGACATCAGGCCACGGGAAAAAATCATTACCCACTTGAGCGCAGGGGTCTTGGGGAAGATGATGCCCCGCATAATTGGAAGAATGACTTCAAACTCGGTTGTCGTCGCTTCGGGCAACCGATCGCAGAAGCTGGCGTACAATAGATTCGACATATTGTTTTCATGAAGGCGGACCGACCCCTGACGAGCCACGATCCGCGCCAGATCTGGCATCGGCATATCGTCAAGGTACTGGCGTACGAGCTTGATTCGGCTCTCGTCTAGGGGTGCGCCACTGTCGACGATGACGTCCAAAAGCAGCCCTGCGAGCGCGTTATTGGCGTCAAGGGCTCGGGCCCTATCGAAGCACGCTAGCCAGAAGTCGTTGCCAACGTTGCTCCGAAAGAGCGACTCGAAGCCGACGCCTTCCTTCACGGTTCGACCGTCCCGCAGAGGCCCAGAAACGTCTTGGGAGAAGAAGTCGACAACCGTCTGGATGAAGTCCTGTCGACAGTCGTCGGTGACCGTGATGTCGTCGGAGAAGATGCGGCACAGCAGGATCTCGCGCCGACCGAGTTCGGGGAAGTCGTCCCGCACGCCCATAATGGCTCGGATGAACTCCGTCGTCTTCTCGCGGCCCATGTGAACACTCAGGTGAGCCGCCGCGAGACGGAGCACCTCAGTCCATCGCGATTTGTAAATCGCTGTGTGCCATAGATTCCCGCCGTTGTTGAAGTCATTGGCGACGTACATTCCAGCGAAGTATTCTTCAAATGTGCCGTGCATGAACCCGAAGAGGTTCTCGCTTTCTGGCGGCGAAACGACCTCGTAAAAAAAGCCGGCCTGTTCCCTCAGGAACTTGATGAACTCGCTGGTCTCCCGCCGTGCGATGTCTTCATTCGCTCTTGTGTGGATGCGCAGGTATTGTTCCTGAAACTTGATCCGCAGTTCGCTCTCCGGAATCTGGCTGTCGGCCCTGTCTCGGTGCATGTAGAAGGCGATCGGAGACAGAATCTCAATGATGTCCTCCCGCGACTTGAGCTTGGACTCATCGCCAACCCGCAAGAGTACCCAGTTCTCCAGGAAAGTTTCGGTGCTGTACTCGTACAGCGCTACTCGTCGGTTGGGCAGCCTCATATCCCTGAAGTAGATCATGGCGATGATGGTCATCAACAATGGGTTCGTTGCCAGTCGGAAGACCGAGTCATGGGCGCATATCGCGGCGTTCATGGCTGCGGCTTCGCGGTCGATCTCAGCTTGGGTCCAATCCTCATGTATGGCGGATGTCCAGCATTCGGTGAACATACGGATTTGTGACGCCGAAAAGTCATCCAACTGAAAGTGAGCGAAGCCCGGGCCGAGCCGAACCTCGTCATAGCCGATGATTCGAGATGAAACAATGCACTGGCAGTTGCTGTATGCGTCGAGGAAGTCCTCGATTTTGGCGACCACCTGAAGCCGCAAGGCCTTGTCGGTCACTTCGTCGAGACCATCTACCAACAACAGCGCGTCCGAGTACCTCAGGGTGACGTCAATGAGCCACTGGAATTTCGATTCGAACGCTTGAGCACACAGATACTCATGGAGGGGCACATGTGTTTCTTTGTACTGCTCTGCGTATTCCGCGACCCGGAACAGAATTGGCACCGGCCCGCTTGTCCCCGGGTTCGCGTGTCGCTGTGATGCTGTGACGGCCATGTGCTTGAGAGTGGTGGACTTGCCCGACCCCGGCTTGCCCAACAGGACTGTGCGCTTGTAGCTCAACAAGGTGTCTACCTCCAAGGCCTCATCCATCACCGGCCCCTCAAGGGAATACCTAATTGAGAAGCCCGGCTCCACCTTCTCCTTATCGAGTCGCAGAGGCACATAAATGTCTTCCAGCTTCATCGCTACGAGGGCGCCACCGATACGCGGAGCATAGCCCCTGAGCGGCAGGTCACGGAAGTGTGCCTGGACGTAGTCATCGTAGTCGGCGAGTGCTCGCTTGTACTCCTCGTGATTGCGAGTGACATGACCCAGGACCGAGTCTCGGACGGTCGAGAAGTCGTCCACCGAAATCGTGGCCTTCAACTGCGCCAAGACGGCAGCAGCGTCGTCAAGAGAGTCGTTGCATTTGAACAGCTCTGTGATCATGATGCTCATCGCTTGCCGCTCGGACACGTGCGCAAAGAAGCAGTGCAGATAATCGTGAAGGCAGTCTTTGATCAGGACGGTCGTGAGGTCGCAGTCGCCAACTGTGTATTCCTGGGCGAGCATTTCAGCTCGCTCCGTCACATATGACTCGTTGCCGAGGCTGCGGATGGTCTCGGGGCCCGAAAATACCTTCAAGAACCTGCTCTTGTTCCTTTTGATTTTTTTAGCCAGACTATCCAACGTGGATTGGGCAGTACTGTCGTGCGACTTCTTGTGGCGCTTTATCGCACGGAGAAATGCCTCCACGAAAATGTCATCCAGGCCCTCGGCCAGGAAATCATGTGTCTCAAGGAAGGAGTTGATTCGATCCGAGGTCAGATTCGTCACCAAACCGAGTGGCACGCCGGCTAGCGTCAATAGACTCTCTGTAATCATTGTTTCACCCTAGCAAAGTATCGTCAGGGTATCTGAATCCCCCCGGCGTGTCCGGAGGATTTCTCCTGTGGCGCCGGGGATCCGCCAAGCTCTTGCCGGTCGCCACCCCCTCACGCGATCCGGGCTGCCATGGTGGGGTCGATCCGACCGGTCAGAGGGAGGCCCGCGAGGTATTCCTGCACATTGTCCACCGCCCCTTGGCCCAACCGGGTGAGTTCTCGACCTAGGGAGCCTGCCCAATGGGGGGTGAGGGTGACGTTGGGCAGGGTCCACAACGGGGAGTCTGGCGCGGGGACCTCGGGCCAGGTCACGTCCAGCACCGCGTCGAATCGGCCCGTGAGCAGTTCTCCCACCAGGGCGGCCTCGTCCACCAGGATCCCGCGGGCGGTGTTGATGAAGGTGGCGCCGGGTTTGATGAGGGAGAGCAGGCGGGAGCAGATCACGCCGTGGTTGTCAGGCGTGTCGCCCAGGTGGAGGGAGATGACGTCGGCGGTGGCGAAGGCGTCTTCCATAGGCGCCAGTTCCACGCCGAGGGCCTGGGCGGAGGCCTCGTCCAGGTACGGGGTGACCAGCAGGACGCGAGCACCGAAGGGGCGCAACACCTCGATGAGGCGGTGGCACACCCTGCCGTACCCGATCAGGGCGACCGTGGCGCCGCGCACGCCGATGCCCGTCGTGGCCCACCCGTCCTCGAAGGTGCTCAGGCTCTTCTCCGCGCCATAGCGCCGACTGGCCTGGCTCGCCCCTTTGGCGCCCAAGAGGATATGGGCGAGGCAGAACTGGGCGACCGGTTCGGCGTTGAGGGCGGTCTGCGAGGTGACGAGGATCCCGCGACGGTAGACCTCCTCGCCCACGAAGGCCCGTACCGATCCGCCCGTGTGGATGATCACCTTCACCTCGGGGCAGGAGTCCAGGATCGCGGGCGTCAGCGGCGGGCAGCCCCAGCCGGTCAGAAGGCCCTCGGCATGGGCCAGGACGGCCCGGCTCTCCTGGGTGGTGAGGTCCACGGGCGTGGGCAGGAGGTCCACCTCGGCCAGCGAGCACAGCCGGTCCCATTGGGCTGGTGTGAAGAATCCCCGGCGCACGGCTGGCTCCAGGGCAGCGGCGAGTCTCACGTGGGATCCTTCCGGATCCGGCGGACGAGTTGGGGGTCGTCGTCATGGATCTGTTCGGTCGTCGGCAGCAGGTCGAACAGGGTCCGCCGGGAGTTGCCCCACACGACGTACAGCCCCGGCGCGAGCAACAGCCCCAGGCCGAGGGCGGGCTGGACCCAGACGACCGATCCGACCACACCCAGGATGACCAGGGAGAACACGCTCCACCCGGCTTTGCGCACCACCAGATAGAGGCTGGCTTTCACCACCGCGATCCGGGTCAGGTCGGGCCTGTCCATCAGCCCCACCCAGGACACCATCGCCGTCACGGTGCCGACCCCCGCCAGGACGATGGTGATCGGCAGGGCGAGCATGCCGTACCCCCACAGGGTCAGGACGTAGAAGTCGACCCCGACGACGAGGAAGAACGCCTGGAAGCCGAGGCCGACCAGGCCGACCCGCCTCCAGGAGTCGCGCCAGGCGCGGAAGAAGGTGCGCACGGCCGCAGTGGAGGCGTCCAGGGAGTAGGCCTTGAAGACCGCGTCGGCCCCCGCGAGGGCGGGGGCCAGCAGGATCGCGAAGACCGCGACCCACAGCCAGGAACTGCGCAGGTCGACCAGCAGGCCCAGGACCCACACGGGCAGGCAGGTGACCGCGATCAGGATGTTGGTCATCAACATGATGTAGAACATCCCCGACACGGCCAGGAAGGCGCCTGAGAACCCTCTCATGTCACCCCTTCATCCCCGAGGTGGCGATGCCCTCGATGAAGAACCGCTGCCCCAGCAAGAAGATGATGGCGATGGGCAGGATCGACAACACCGACCCCGCGAACAACAGCGCGTTGAGGGAGCTTCCCTGCGGGTCGGCTTGGAAGGTCTTCAGGCCGATCTGGATCGTGAAGTACGCCCGGTTGCGCAGGTAGATCAGGGGGCCCATGTAATCGTTCCACGTGGTGACGAAGGTGAGCAGGGCCAGGGAGGCCAGCGCGGGGCCGGACAGCGGGAGCATGATCCGCAGCCAGATCCCGTACTCGCTCAGCCCGTCCAGGCGGGCGGACTCCGACAACTCCTCGGGGATCGTCTCGAAGAACTGTTTCATCAAGAACACGCCGAAGGCCCCGAAGGCTTGGAGGACGATCATGGGCCACAAGCCCTTGCCGGTCAGGTGGATCTTGGTCATCAAGATGAACTGGGGGATCATGTACGCCTGCCAGGGCACGGCGATGGTCGCCACGTACGCCAGGAAGAGGGCGTCGCGGCCCGGGAAGCGGACCCGGGCGAAGCCGTACGCCGCGAACGAGCCGGTCAGCAATTGGAGCAGGGTGACGACGACGGACAGGATGAGGGTGTTCTGCAGCCAGGTGCCCATGGCGGCCTGCGTCCAGATGTCGACGTAGTTGTGCCACTGGAAGACCTGGGGGATCCAGCGGATCGGGATGGTGAACACGTCGATGTTCTTCTTCAGGGACGACATGATCATCCAGAAGAAGGGGACGAGCAGGAAGACGGCGAACGCGACGAGGAAGACGTACAGGACGGCCTTGCCGACCCGGTGGAGACCCTTGCCCATCATGACTGCCTCCGTCTCAGGATGGAGGTGTGCACGCCGACGGCGACGAAGCAGAGGACGAACAGCACCAGGTACCATCCCCAGCCGATGATCAGGGCGTGTCCGACGCAGAATCCCCACACGGCCAGGGCGAAGAAGACCAACCCGACGATCATCGGAAGCGACGACCACCAGGGTTTGACCAGGTCGGCCTGCTGGTTGACGATGAACTGCAAGACGGTCACCGTCAGACAGATGAAGAACAGGACCAGGCTGGCCGCCGAGGCGTACCCGAACTCGCCGGTCGAATAGTAGCCGAGGGTCTTCTGATAGATGAAGTACGAGATGACGTAGGTGGAGGTGCCCGGCCCTCCGTCGGTCATGACCTGGATGAGGTCGAAGACTTTGAAGCTCTGGATGGCCAGCATGACGGTGACGAAGAAGGTGGTCGGGCGCAGGCCGGGCACGGTGATGTGGACGAAACGCTGCCAGGCGTTGGCGCCGTCCACTTTGGCCGCCTCATAGAGTTCCCGGGGGATGGTCTGGAGTCCGGCCAGGAACAGGATCATGTAGTATCCCATTTCTCGCCAGGTGCCCACGATGATGATGGCCGGCATGGCCCAGGTGCTCGACACCGTCCACTTGGGCGGGTTGGCCACCCCGAAGAAGTGCAGGATCTCGTTGATCGGTCCGTACGTGGGGGAGAAGAGCAGGTTCCACACGATGGCGATGGCCACGATGGAGGTGATGTACGGGAAGAAGGCGGCCGCCCGGAAGAAGGCCACGCCCTTGAGCTTCTGGTTCAGCAGGATCGCGAGGGCCAGGGCCAGGATTCCCGTGAGGATGATGTGGGGGATGGCGTAGTAGAAGGTCTGCGCCACCGCCGCGCGGAAGGTCGTGTTGCGCATGAGGCGCTCGAAGTTGGCCAGTCCGGTCCAGTTGGGCGTGGTCAGCGCGTTCCAGTCGGTGAAGGCCATGTAGAAGAGCAGGATGATCGGGACCATCGTGATCAGGGCGAAACCGATGAAGTTGGGGGCGATGAAGCTCCAGCCCAAGGCGGTGTTTCGCCTTCTCAGGGCGTTGTGGTGGCGTGTGGGCCCAGGTGACGCGGATGTCCGGCGGCCGCCGGACGCGCCGGTGGCGCGGGGGGTACGTGGTGTGCGGGGCGCAGAGGCTGTGGTTGACATCATCCTCCTCGTCATCGAGTTCTGCGTGTCGGCTCCCATGCTAGCCGAACCGGGCGGGCCCGGTGCGGCGAGTCGTCCAGGGGTGTCCCGGGTGTGACGCCGAGACGCCCCTGGACGGTCATAGGACTATCGTACGGTGGAAACGCCGGTCGGTGACGTGGCATCGAGCCGACCGGCTTCCCACCTCCTCAGGATTGGATCACCAATCCTTGTTCTGCACCTTCGTGCCGGCTTGGGCCAGGGCCGTCGCCGGATCAGTGGACTCGCTCATGATCGCCGTGTGGGCGTCGTTGAGCACCGTCGAGATGTTCATCGTGATCGCACTGGAGGGGTTCTCCGGATAGGTCTTGTGCGTCTGGAACGCGGTCTGGCTCAAGGTGTCTGTCGGCATCCCTGCCCCCGCGAACACGGCGGCGGTCACAGCGGCGGACGACATCGAGGGGGTGATCCCGATTCCGGCGAGAGCCGTGGCGGCGTCCTGCGAGGCGACGAAGGCGAGGAAGTCTTTGGCCGCTTGCAGCTTGCTCGGATCGATGTTGGCGTTGATGCCCATCCCGGTTGGATCGCCGAAGGTGACGGGGGTGCTGAAGGTCGAGGAGTCGACCTGCGGCGCCGGCGCCATGCCCCAGGTGAACTGGTCGGCGTCGCCGGACTTCTGCTGGGACACCAGAGTCGCGATGTACCACGAGCCCATGAGCATCATGGCGGCCGACTCCTTGCCGAACTGCGCCTGATACGTCAGCTTGTTCGTCGTCACGTCTGCGTACGCGACCTGAGCGCCGGAGTCCTGCAGGGACAGCACGTTCTGGTAGTACGGCAGCATGTACGAGTAGTCGCCGGAGAAGTACGGGCCGGACGGGTTGGTGTTGTCACCCTTCTGGGCGTTGGCGAACCCTTGGATCGTGGACTGCCACGAGTGCTCGTAGGTCCCCAGTGCCGCGCTGCCAGCCGCCTTGAGGTTCGTCGTCAGTTCCTTGGCGGTGTTGACGTAATCGTCCCAGGTCCACTTGCCGTCGGGGATGGCGACCCCGGCCTTGTCGAACAGGTCCTTGTTGTAGAACAACAGCCAGGAGTCCTGGCGGTACGGGACGCCGTAGCTCTTGCCGTTGACCTGGTAGGACACGGCGCCGGTCACCGAGGAGGGCAGGCTGGAGACGATGTCCGAGACGTCCATCAACTGGTTGCCCGTCGCCCACTGGTAGGTGTACTTGGCCTGCTTGATGGTGATGATGTCCGGCGCCTGCTTGGCCGTCATGTCGGTGAGCAGCAGGTTCTCGTAGGTGTTGGGGTCGTATTCCTTGATCTGGATGGTGACGTTGGGTTCCTTCGTTTTGAAAGCGTCCACCAGGGTCTGGAACTCGGGCGTCGTGCTCAACGACCAGCCCGACATCGACAATGTCACGGGGGTTGTCCCCCCGGTGTCGGTGGGCGTCGTGCCGCCGTTGGTGGAGTTGCCGTTGGAGCAACCCGTCATACTCAGGGCCAAAGCCCCAGCAATAGTCAATGCGGCAAGTGCTTTGCCTGATCTCATTGTCTTTCTCCTTTATTTGAGGTTCCGATTGGACCGTTGATGGGGCTGGTTGTCGTCACGCCCCGTCGTGAAGCTCACCGGGAGGGTCGAGTCGGTGTCCACGCCGTCTGGCCAGACGATGTGGGCTCGGATCGACGATCCTGTTGAGTGGATGTCCGCAGCAGTGCGGGCCTTTTCCCCTGCGCTGAACGCGATCGGGGAAACCTGTCCTGACAAGGTGATGAGCACACTGACCCAGGTGCCTGTGCGGACAGGAAAATCGAGATAGGGGACGGCGGACGACGCCCCCAGGGGAGAGGCGTCCCAGTGGAACTGGATCCCGCCTCTCGCTTGGGAGGACAAGGTCCCCACGGACGAGACGAGCGTGTCGGTCTCCACGCACGCGAAGCCGTCGACCGTGTCCGAGGAGGTGGTCGAGACCATCTGCTCGCCGGTCATGGCCCACCCGCCCACGCGCAGCCGCTCGGCTCGGGTCGACGCCTCGTCCACGTGGATCGCCCGTACCTCCCAGGGGCCGCGCACCACGGAGACCACCGTCATCTCCCCCGCCCAGGTGCTGTCGCCGACCAGGCCCGACCCGTGGTGGGTCTGGACGGGATCGGGATCCACCCAGTGGGGATGCGCGTGGCTGGCGGCGATGCCCGTGCGGCCGTCCGTGCTCACCGACGTGCCCAGGGCCAGGAAGCCGCTGCGATGGCTGGCGCGGCCACGGGAGTCGATCAGCGACACCGACTGGGTGACGGGGGCCGCCCAGGAGTCGGCGTCGAGCAGGGGGAAGGTCGCCGTGGAGTAGCCGAGGTGGGCATACAGGGGCGAGTCGGCGCGGCCGGAGTCGGGCAGGGCGTGGTCGGTGCCGTGGTTGACGACGCGGACGATTCCGTCGGCGCGCGTGGCGCTGACGAGCCAGCCGGGCGCCTGGCAGGCGCTGACCTGGTCGCCGACCTCGACGGGCAGCGGCTCTTCGGTCACGGTCCACACGGGATGGCTCGCCGGAAGGATGAGGCCCAGGAGGCCGGAGCTCGCCCAGTAGGGGGAGCCCGGTCCGGAATAGGACTGGGCCAGCGCGCGCCACGGGCCGTACCATCCCATCGACAACAGGCCCTGCTCGTCGGGGGTGCCGTGGGTCGTGAAGTTTTTGGTCAGCCCGGAGGCGGCTCGACGCGCCAGGCCCAGGGGCAGGGCTGTGGAGCCCGAGATCGCCGCCATCCACAGGGGGGCGGCGGACGCGAAGCGGTAGATCAGGGAGCGGCCCTGGGCCAGCATGCCGCCATCGGCGCCGACCATACGCTGCGCGTCGGCCAGGTACTGGTCGAGTCGGGCTTGGAAGACCGGGCGCAGGCGCACGGAGTCGGGGTCGTCCGGGGCCATGTCGCACCACAGCAGCGGATAGACGTGGAAGGCCCAGCCGTTGTAATGGTCGAAGGCGCGTTCGCTGCCGTCGCGGTACCACCCCTGGCCCGCGTAGCAGGTCTCTTGGAAGGCGAGGTCCTCCTCCTGGTCGTCACGGGACCACGGCCCGCCCACGGACTTCAGGAACTGCTCGGTGATCAGGCGGAACCATACCCAGTTGTTCTTGGGGTAGGAGGCGTGGATCCACTCCGCGAGGTAGTCGACGGTCATCTCCCGCGTGGACGCGCTCAGGGCGTCCCACAGGTGGGGTCGGGTCAACCAGAGCACGAGGGCGAGGGAGGCCGCCTCCACCTTGGCCTGGTCGTGCTCGGTCGGGCGCACCCAGCGGCGAGAGGGGTCGAGGAGCGGGTTGGGGCCGTGGCGGAAGCCCTCGGCGTACCATTCCAGCGGGTCGAGATGGGCGCCCTCGGAGCCGGCGGCGAGGAACCCCGCCGCCAGGAGGGTACGGGCGAAGCCTTCGAGGCCGTCCACGTCGTGGCCGTACCCGCCCTCCTCGCCGGGGATGTGGATCCGCGCGTGGTTGTCGGAGCCGTGCCGCCGGGCGGCGTCGAGGAGTTGGGTGGCCAGGGCGACCCAATGGTCGCGGGTCCATCCGGTGTACGGGCTGAGGGTGCGATCGTCGGGGAGGGACGCCGGGCCGAGACGCGCTCGGCGGGTCGGGGTGCGGCCATCCCCCGCGGTCTCATCGATGAGACCGGTACGGGTGGTGGTGGTCCCCATGTGCGAGCCCTTCTGCTCGAGTCCAGATCGTCTCGGGAAGCATGGTCACTGTGCTGTGGTCGGCGCGTCTCCCCGGCGCGATGGTGATGTGGCGAGGGGTGAGCCGCACGTCACGGTGCGGGGGTCCTCGTCTTAGAAACTAGCCTCGTCCATGGTGGATGCTATCGTCAATTGATATAATCATATCGATCAGATTCGATCACAAACGTAACAACTGTTAACGAGATGATGACGATGGCGGAAGGGCCACAGTTCGCGCAGGAGAGGCGCCGGCAGATCCTCGACGAGGTGAGGGTGTACGGGTCTGTCCATGTCAACGACCTGGTCGAGAGGCTGGGCGTCTCCGCCGTCACCATCCGGCGCGACATCACCTCCTTGGCGCGCCAGGGGTTGGTGACCAGGGTCCATGGCGGGGCCGTCGCCCGGCGCAGCGAGCGGACGACCACCCCGGTGGCACCCACGGCGAAGAAACGGGCTTTGGGCATCGTCACACCGTCCATGGACTATTACTGGCCCCAGGTGGTCAACGGGGTCCAGGCGGCGGTGAACGCCTATCGTGGACAGTTGGTCCTGCGCAGTTCTTCGTACTCTCTGGAGGACGACCGGGTCCAGATGCAGCGGCTGCTCGACCAGGGCCGGGTGGACGGGCTGCTCGTCGCACCCATGCCGCTCATGCGGGCCTCCAACGAGGTGCTGGGCTGGTTGGACGCGCTCGACGTGCCCGTGGTGCTCATGGAGCGCACGGCCCCGCCCGATTTCTTCCCCTCCCGGCTGGAATGGGTGGCCACCGACCAACTCCAGTCCGCCGAACTGGCTGTGCGCCACCTGGCCTCCCAAGGGCATCGCAAAGTCGGATTGCTGACGAGCCTGGGGACTCCGCATCACGCCGCCGCGCGTGAGGGGTGGTCCCGCGCCTGTCGTACCCTCGGGCTGGACATGGACGACGTGGTGTGCGAGGACACCCCCAGTTTCTCCACAGCGGATCGTGACCTGCTCCTCGACGGGATCATCGAGCGATGCCTGTCGACGGGCACGACCGCCGTCATCGTGCACGCCGACCGCGAGGCCATCGCCCTGCTGCAGCGCTGCCAGGACCGCGGGCTGTCCATCCCCCAGGATCTCGCGATCGTGGCCCACGACGACGAGATCGCGTCCTTGTCCAGTCCGGCTCTGACCGCCATCCGTCCCGCCAAGCATCAGATCGGGTACGAGGCCGCGTCCCTGCTCTTCCGGCGCTTGGTCGACCCCGACCTGGCCCTCCATCGCCTCGCCCTGTGCTCCGAACTGGTCGTGCGAGGCACGTCCGGGCCGCATCGGGAGGGTGGATGAGTCCGGGGTCGATGAGTCCGGGGTGGATGAGTCCGGGGTGGATGAGTCCGGGGTGGTCGGGGGCGCAGAGGTCAGGGACGGACGGGGGCGACGCTCGGGGCTGAGTCGGCTGGGAGCGTGTCATGGGCGAACGAGTACCCCTCGAAGCCGCCGATGGCGACCTGGTGGAGGGCGTACCCCTGGATGGAGTAGGTCCATCCTCCCTGGTCGGCGGCGGTCCAGTAGGTCCAGTACGCGGCTGTGGGCGGGGTGTCCACGCACGCTTCCGTGTAGGAGGGCTTGCCGGGTATCGGCACCGGCTGGCCCGGTCGCGGGTACCCGTCGATGCGGCAGATGAACTGGGGGGTACGCGCCACCTCGGTGACGGATATCCCCAGCGCGGCCAGCGCGTCGCGGCCCGTGGCATGGTCGGGGAGGTTGTGGGCGCAGCCGATGAACGGCGCGGGGCCGAGGTCGGCGTAGTCGATCACGACGGTCACCGCCCGGTCGTCCGACGCGGTGCAGTAGCCGTCGTGATGGTCGCCCGTGGTCGTCGCTTGGACGCCACACCCGGCGAGGGCGGACGGGAGGAGGACGACCAAGAGCGCGGTGAGGACCCGACGTCGACGGGCGCCCCTCCTCCCCGCGTGGTCGCGACTCGTCACGGTTTGCGGGGGGACGCCAGGAAGCGCCAGGCCAGGACGACCAGGAGGACGAGGACGACGCCGCCGCCGGCCCACCACCATCCCGATCCCGAGGAACTGGTGGTGTCCGGGGTCGTGGTCGCCTTCGCGGAGGGGCACGAGGTGGCGTCGGGGACGTCAGTGCTCGCTGCCTGGTACGCGGTGGGGACGGTCACGGCCGTCACGAGGCCGAACAACCCCTGGGCGCTGGCCTGGAAGAGGTCGGCCTGGACGTCGGCGGGCAGCGGGGAGATCTGGTTGGACGAGCGGGTCGCCGTGTCGTAGGCCATGGCGCCCACCACGGGCGAGGTGCTGGCATCGCCCGCCAGGTCGCATCCGTACATCAGGGAGTCGAGGTACGCCTTCGCCTGGGCGAGGTGGTCCGAGGGGGATGTGCTGAGCAGGTTGAGGGCGGCGACGGACAGCCCGGTGGTGTTGGCGTTGGCGCCCGAGAAGGGGGAGACGAACCCGCCGGACGCGTCCTGCACGGACAGGAGGTACTGTCCCGATGGCGCCAGCTGGCTCGGCTCGACGCCCGCGGCGACGGCGGCGATGATCGCCAACGCCGTCGAGTCGGGGTCCGCGTCCGTACAACTGCCGGGACCGGAGAATCCGTACCCCCCGTACGAGGGATCGGTCGCGTCGGCGCAGGGCTGGGCCAGCATCCACTGGACCGTGTCCTGGGGGGCGCTGCCGGGGGCGGTCAGCAAGGCCAGGATGGCGAAGGACTGGGAGTACGCGGTGGGGAAGTCGCCGATGGCGCCGTCGGTGTGGATGGTCGTGGCCAGTTCGTCGTACAGGTCGCGCGGCCCCGCGGCGCCGGCGTACTGGGACGGGTCCAGGTCGGCCGCGGTCATGGCGAGGATCATCAACGCGATGGCCGTCGTCTTCGACCCGGTGACGCTCGGATCGCCGATGAAGTCGTCCTTCGTGGCGGCCAGCGCCGTGGCGGACGCGGTGATCTGTCCGGACGCCACACCGGCGGCCCGCAGTCCCACCACGGCATAGGCCGTGCTGGCATAGTTGGGGTCGCCGGTCGCCGACGCGGCGATGCCGTTCGACGAGGCCAGGGTACGGGCGAGCCAGCCCGCGACCAGTTCGGAGTCGGAGCCGTTCGCTTGGGGGGCCGCGTGGGCCGGGGCCGCAGCAGCGGCCATGACGGTGATGAGTGCGCAGATGAGGATGCGCGACAGATGACGCATAGGTCAGCCTTTCTGTGAGCGATCCATAAGAGACCGTACATTGTACGGATGCCCTTCGTAGACCTCGACGGATGGGGAGTCACGCGACCATGGTGATCCCCGAGGGCCGCTCTGCCGATACTCGGCGATGTGGGTTGTCGGACTCATCGAGTGACTCGATCCACCGTTGCGGGTCAGTGCCGGGTTTCGACCGGCTTCCCCCACGAAGCGATTGTGTGGAATCAGCCTACACCCACAGTCGTGTCCTCGACGCGTCCGCCCGCGTCGCCGAGCACCGCGTCGCCCACGACGCGTACCCCCGCGCCGAAGGACCAGTCGCCGGTGACGCGAAGCGTACGAGCCTCGCGCAGGGACAGGGGATGGGGGACCCTCTCCTCGAAAGCGGCGATGGTGGTGTACGCCGTGCCCAGGCTCACCACGGGCAGGGGGCTCACCTGAGCCACGGGGATGTGGTCTTCGCCCATCTCGAAGACGTCCGACCTCAACAGGGCGAGTTCGTTGGTCGTCTTGACGGGAAGGAAGCGCGAGCGGGGCACGACGACGGCCCTGGCCCCGTCGAAGGCCTCGATGGCCGCCCCCATGGCCGACTCGATCTGGTACACCGCCGGGGACTGCGGGTCGGTGGGATCCACGGTCTTGCCGTTGCGGATCAGGGGCAGTCGCAGCACGCCGCCCGTCCGGGCCAAGGTCTCGCGCAACGCCACGAGGTCGAACCACAAGTTGTTGCAGTGGGCGTACGGATGGATGGCGGGGTCGGTGAAGAGCCCCATCTCCTCGGGCAGCGTCTGGGCCGACTCGCGCAGGATGAGCCGGCCGTCGCTTCGACGCCGGGCGATGTGGCCGCCCTTGAGGTCCATGGGGGTGCGTTCGGTGATCTCGGTGGCGAAGGGGGCGCCGCTGCGGGCGAACCACCCCGCCAAGGCGGGCGAGGGGGCGGCGCCCAGGTTGTCGGAGTTGGACACGCTGGCGTATCGGAACCCCGAGTCGATGAGGGTGTCGAGGATCCCGGAGTCGAGCATGGTGGGGTAGAGGTCCCCATGGCCGGGCGGGCACCACTCCAGGGTCGGGTTGGCGGGCCAGTCGACCGGAGTCAGGTCGCCGCGCAGCAGCTTGGGCTCTTCGGACTGCATCATGTCGAGGGGCAGGTCGCCCACCGGCAGGTCGGGATAGGCGTCCAGCGCGGCGAGCACGTCGGCGCGAGTGGAGAAGGAGTGCAGGAAGAGCAGGGGCAGGCGTACGCCGTACGTCCTGCGCGCCCACTGGACCTGGCGCACGATGATGTCGAGAAAGGTCAGCCCGTCCGTGACGGGCAGGAGGGATTTGGCCTTGTCCAAGCCCATGGACGTGCCCAGCCCGCCGTTGAGCTTGATGACCACCGTCGAGGCCAGTGCCTGCGCGTCGGCGGGCGTGGCGGTGAGGTCGTCGAGGCGGTCGGGATCCGTCAACGGCGAGATCGTCGATTCGGGGATCATGCCCGTCGCCCCCGACTCGAGTTGGTCCCAGTAGTACTCGAAAATGGCGATGGCCGTATGGCTGACGTCATGGGCGCGCATCTTCGCGACGGCGAGTTCTTTCCCTGTGCTCACTGGCCCATCGTAGCGGGAAACTGTGGCGAAGGGCCTGTGCGCAAGACGGGTTCATCGTCGTCGGTACGAGCAACTCAGCGAAACCGTCACTGCAATGGGAGCGGTGCGACCGGAGCGCCCTGACCTTGGCGATTTTGTCGGGTTGCCGGATGGAAATCGACCGGTCAGCCAGCACCTCGGAGGACCCACCACCATCACGCATCCCTTACCGAGTGTGGCTGCTGTCGTTTACCCCTGACTCGCCCAGTTGGCCGGCGCCATCACTCTCTTGAGATGTGCGACCGCGAAGGTGACGTTCGGCAACACCGCCACGAGCAGGTTGACCCCAACAGTCGATGTTGACGCTGGCTCCCCCTCCATGCAATAGTTAAGCGAACTGATTCTCAGTAAGCTCGATCTTGCTTATCGGGTTGAATGCTCCACCGGGCGGCCACGAGGAAATGCGTGGAACCACCGCCCGGTTTTTCATGCCCATTGATATCAACCAATTAGTCTCCGTCTCTCCTTCCCCGACCTAGAGGAGTGGTTGCAAAGAGGGGTAGCTCGCTGGGTAAGGCGAAGCGAAATGCTGCCTCCGATAATCAGTTCCTATGTCCCCTATAGACTTGCGTCTACGGACTTCAGTAAACATCCATGGCTGGGAATCAGTTCCTATTTCCCCCTGTAGACTTGCGGCGTCTGGCACGACGTACCAGGGTGCGCTGGGAATCAGTTCCTATTTCCCCCTGTAGACTTGTCCGAGGCGGAGGGGACCATCACCATGAGCTGGGAATCAGTTCCTATTTCCCCCTGTAGACTTGCGTCGCGATCACGATCACATGAGATGTGGCTGGGAATCAGTTCCTATTTCCCCCTGTAGACTTGGCGGCGACACTCGGGTTCGCGGCCATCAGCTGGGAATCAGTTCCTATTTCCCCCTGTAGACTTGGGCAAGTGTGGCGGTTGGCTGTGTGGTAGCTGGGAATCAGTTCCTATTTCCCCCTGTAGACTTGCGTAGATATATCGCTCAAATCCCCGAATGCTGGGAATCAGTTCCTATTTCCCCCTGTAGACTTGTCCCTCGACGCCTACATGGATTGCTATTGCTGGGAATCAGTTCCTATTTCCCCCTGTAGACTTGGGAACGCCACGCAGGAGCACGCACATGAGCTGGGAATCAGTTCCTATTTCCCCCTGTAGACTTGGAAACGCCACGACGACCGAGGCGGAAAAGCTGGGAATCAGTTCCTATTTCCCCCTGTAGACTTGAAGACGATCATCCCTGTGTGCGACGAGGGCTGGGAATCAGTTCCTATTTCCCCCTGTAGACTTGGCGCGACCCCCATATCGCGCGTACGCGGGCTGGGAATCAGTTCCTATTTCCCCCTGTAGACTTGAAGAACGCTGTGACCCAGAGGGTGTGTCCCATAGAGTGGTGTAATTCCTGGTGACAAAGTCGCAGTGGTTGTAGACGTGGGGCGAGTCACCGGGGTGCTTTGTCCGTTTGCTTAAGACCTTGAAAGGAACCACCGATGACT
>WQZD01000004.1 GCA_009780915.1 Propionibacteriaceae bacterium | reverse complement strand
GGCAGTCCCACGGTGGGCAGTCCCACGGTGGGCAGTCCCACGGTGGGCAGTCCCACGGTGGGCAGTCCCACGGTGGGCAGTCCCACGGTGGGCAGTCCCACGGTGGGCAGTCCCACGGTGGGCGATCATCACGACAGGCCACCTGGTAACCGCTATCAGTAACTGTTTTTCGGCAATTTTTCGGCAATTTTTGCCCAAGTCGAAAATTTTTTTTCGCGAGTTTTCCAGCTGTGTTCCGTGCTGTCAGGCCGCATTTCTATCTAATGTGAGAGCGAACTTAAGTAGTAAGAATGAGAACTTAAGTAGTCATTTCGAGCGTAACTGATTTGCACTACCTGTCGTGCGTATGCCATACTTGTCATATCGACGGAAACCCCGACGGGGCGAACAGAGAGGCGAGGGAGTCACCGCGATGGCTCGGTCCGTGACAGGGATCGAGGAATCAAATTAGCTGACACGAGTAGCCGTAAGGCGATTTGATAACTCAATAATGGTTTTAAGATACCGGAACGCTGGGAGTGACCAGGCACGGTGATACTGATTTCAACACCTTAGCGCCTAGTAGGGATTTACGAACGGGCAAGGACGATTTCATTATCAGCGTGTTAGGCGATATCCCATAGTCAGTACGACCGATCCAAGACGGGGAAGATATCTGGATAGGCATATTCCGAACGGTTAAGCCACGCTCGTATTAGATAGCGTGGTGCCGAACAATAAACCGTGCCTAGCGACTGATTGAAAGCTATATCAGTTGCGCTGCGTGACTTGTCCGCGGGCGTGGAATGTATATCAATAAATCTTAGGTGGTTTGCGGTATCGCATAGCCATCAGGGAGGTAGTGGCTTGGAACTCCGGTCCAATATATCACGATATAGAGGGACATAAATGGGGGCCATAGCTGTTGTTTAGCACAGTGCTAGAACAATTGTAAGACTATATCAGGTTCGATTCCTGATACTACCACCAAGGGCGGTAACCACTGTGGTTACCGCCCTCGGGTATAGCAGAAAGGAATTATCGTGCAAAATCCCGATCTAATTACGGCGTACGCCCAACTCCTGATAGGTGTCGCCGCCTTTATTACCTCTATTGTCCTAGCCGCGAGGTGGTCCGTCAAGCTGCGCATCCTCAAGGCGCGTGGAAAAGGGAAGCGGAGGAGGAGAAGAAGGAAGTAATTAGAGTTGGTGGCCCGGTAGCGCGGGCCACCAACCGCACGATACCACAAACATCACTAGAATGTCCATAGTTACTATTGTCGCTTTTGCCGCTGGGTTTTTCTCATTTTCAGGCGCGACAATCACGGCGGGTTGCCTTAGCTGTCTCGCTGGAATTATTGCAATATCAGTTGTATTGAAGAAAGGAATACATTCATGATTACTATTAGCACGAGCTGGGGAACGTACCGGCTTGGGAGTGAGATCAGTTTCTGGGACGACCCGGAATTCTGCCGTCACTGCCATAAGCCGATATCAGGCAATTGGTCTACCTGCATGGATTGCAGGTGATAGCAATGAAATACAAGTTGTATCGTCAGGGTTACGGCGTTGTCGCAATCGATGAGGCGCACAAGTCTTTCATTCGCGTATCAGTATTCGCAGAGTTTGAGGCAACGCAGCCTGTCACAGTCAGGAAGGCCTACGCGGCGGATAGGCGTGCCATCGCCAGTGGCGAGGTTGTCCCGTTAGCAGCTTTCACAATTGAGGGCAGTAGAAATCACCCTACCCGGTACTCGGGACCTGGGTACGGTTCCGACGTGAAACGCCGGAAAGATACCTATATCGCGGTGGTGGCGTGATGAACATTACCACTTCACACGAGACTATTTTGATGGCGACGTTCCACGCTGGACAGGGCCGCCTAGCAGACGCGCTATCGCTGATTCCCGTGAGTGATCGGCGTGCTGTCGTGTCACTCCTGAGGCACGGGAAACTCGATAACAGGGTACCTCAGTTGTCTCGCAATGGGGACGCATGGCGGCTCGTGGAGGAACTGAAACACGCGTACAAATACACACCTATCTTGCCGTAACTGGCAAGCCTCATGTAGCTGATATCAGTCACCCCGTCGGTAGGGGCATGAGGCACTCACGTTGTCGCCACGGTGGCGGCAATGCAACAACTATTGGAATGGGGCATCACAATGTACACCGCACAAGACGAAGAAATCGCGCGGGCATGGGATTACCTGCTTGAAAGCGGTATCAATGAGCAAACTCTTACGTTCATCACACGTATCAATGGGTACAGCATGGAGACTCTAGAGTCCCTGCTGTTCGTGGCAACTGGGTACCACTCGTTCGACCAACTAGACGACTGGGATAACGACGATGAAGACTCGGAGGCAGTGGCATGAACACGACAAGGTACGTGCGTGAATGGCGGGACGATAACGGGATGGGAGGCGTGATGGTGGAAGTACGCGGCGCGTATGCGCCGGTATCTACGACAGGCACCGTGTGGTCGTCTCCCGTTGGCGTGGAGCTGATAGTGGAAGCGGGATATCTGCCTTTCGATTTGGACAGTGACGACAGGTGGGCATCACGCACCACTGACTATATTAGTTTCGACGACAACCTTGAGCTTGCTACCGCTATCGCTGGGCACCTTGACACGACTGTCGACAATCTAAGTTCATATGAGGTGATGGCATGACGAACAACAACCCTCGCAACCCGGCGTCTGGCACGACGTACCAGGGTGCGAATACTGAAATCCTTTCTAAGGCCATGGCGGCCAACGGCTGGGTCAACCCTCGTTTCGTGACGTTCCTGGACGCCACGGCGAACCACTGCCATCCACGACGCGGGTGCCATGGTACCAAGATTATGAAAGTCGGGGCTCATGAGAGTGACCAGGATGCCACGGGGAAACCGAAGAAATATATCAAGTTCTATACGGTGTTCAACATCGAACAGCTCAGCGGCGATATCCCCGCGCATTGGCTTGGGGGGTCCTCGGAGATCTTCCAAGCCTTGGCGGAAAGCGACATGCACACCTTGTCTGAGGAGGAGCTTCAGGCGTTGCTTGATATGGCTATCGATGAGGACGATACGGCTGTTATCACGATGATCGAGGCGCATCTCGACTCACGGGACAGGTATCAGAAATCCATGGAGCGCAGGGCGCAACTGGAGTGGGCCGGTGACATGATTGACCGGCAATGGGAAGCGGCTGATATCGCCTGTAAGGGGTTGTTGGTGAACAAGCTTGGTTATGCCGATGGTATTAAGTCCCGTGACCTGTTCAGGATGACCATGAAACGCGCGAGGAAGTACGCGACGGAAGAGTTGTTGCGCTACTGGGTTGACAATCCGCGTATGACCAAGACGGCGCTGCGTGGGACTCGTGAGATGCGCGAGAAAGCCGCCAAGGAATGTTTCATGGCGCTCTAACATGGAAGAGGACGCATACGCACAAGCACGATTGTTGGCAGACCTATGGGGGTCTGCCACGGTCGCGCATATCCGAACACACATGGGCATGGTCGAGACCGTAGCCCTACCACCTGGGACCGCTGATCTCGGGCAGACCTACACCGACGCGCGAGGCAACACATGCCGCGTCGTCGCTATCGAACAATTACTATTTTAGAAAGACTAGACATAGAAATGGACGACATTGAAATCTACAATCCTCGTGGAACCCAAGCCGGTTCGTTCTTCCGCTCTGATGAGGACATCGCGAGGGCATCAAGGAAGGCTCGTGGTCACCACCGGCTCATCCTCCGCGTCAAGTTTATGGAGACTATCCGCGCCATGGACAACGCTGACGACGCATGGGAGGCCTCGGGAACGCCACAACGCCGACATGCTTTCGCCTACGCGTATTTCATGGGCGCTGGCTCGTGTGATGAGCCAACGCTTGAAACATGGCGCGTTTTCTGGGCGGATCGCCGCGAGTCCCCACGACTCACTGGCAGTGGTGGTGTTCGGTGGTGGGGGCCAGACCCACAGTGTGACAATGAATACTGCAACGACCATCAACACAACGAAAGGACATGACAATGAACACGCCAAATACACATGCGTACGCCGATATGGTACAGGTACGCGTGACTCCAGAAACGATGGAGGATATCGCGGCGAGGAGGAGGAAGTACGTGCGGCGTTGCGATCTCGACATTATGGAGGGGGTTGCGCGTATCACGTTCGACACGACGGCATGGCAGTACATCATGAACGCACTCGACTTGTTTCACGCTAGCGAGGATGACTACCTTGACGCCGATACTGGAGACAACATCTTCAGTTGCGTTTGGAACATCTGGAAGGAACTCGAATATCAGGAGGTAGAGCCATGTGCGAAACCATTATCGTGAAGGTTGGCGACCGAGTGTGGATCACTCCGAAACGTGGTCGCGTTGTTCTCCGTAACGGCCATCTAGTCGATTACAGGAGAGTTGTTCGCGTCAATGCGAAGACTGTCACAGTCGAGAGTTTCAACACAGGTTTTCGTGATCGCGTCCCGTATTCCGCTATCCTCGAGGTGGTGTCATCATGACGATTTACCAGACTGGGAACGGTGACAGGGTGACGTGGTCCGGTGGTGATGGCGTGTACGGGGTGTATGTTGCCGGTCGGCGCTTGCCGGGCTATGTGCGTGGTGGTGGTCGCGCCTGGGGATTCACGACGGTCTCGTGGAGTTCTGTGACGATCCGACCTTACACGACACGATGGGCGGCAACAGGGGCCATGATCGCCGCCATCAGATCGAGAGCGGAGGCATTGGAATGACCCTTGATGATGATTTGACAATGGATATGTTCTTCAAGGCTGTCGAAAAGGCCAGAGAGTTGCTTTATGGGATACCAAGGAATGAGGGGATGCTCGCGGGTCGTGAAGTCGCCGCGATGCATGACCTGATGCGAGTCGCGCGGTTAACGGCTGGGGCGTCCCTCTTCCTCGATTACGCGCTGGACGATGAGGGGTAACCACCATGATGGCCCGCCAGTACGCATCACAGTGGACGGTGTGTGCCATCGGCGACGATGGCGCGTACCGCGCCACGTGCGGGACGATTCGACCACATAACAGGTTGTTCGTTGCTCACACGGACCACGGTGACAGGCTCGGGCTGTTCACGTCTCGCGCCAACGCGACCAAGGCTCTCCTGGTGTGGTGGGAGCACGACAACGGCACACAACCACACTTACCACAAACACACACACAACCGACCCTGGTGTGGTGACACGCCAAGACAAGGAATCAATCATGCTTACCATCACACACACCTACACCGACGGAACAAGAATCGACGGGACGAAAAGAGGAGACGGTGCAACCGACATCCTGAGGCAACATCGGTGGCGTTGGTGGCCATCACTCCAGGTCTGGGGGATCCACCACAGTCGAGACAATCTGCCGAACATGGAACGCATCACACGGACAAAAGCCGCTCTTGAGGAAGCAGGACATGAGGTCGTATTGGATATCTCCATGGATATTGTTGGGACTGCGGAGGTGGAAGAGTCCAAGGCCGCACGCGTGGAAGACCGGGTAGCGGCGTTGGAAGCAAAAGCCGTCAAGAAGCACGCCGAGGCTGATGCCGCGTACCATACTCACGAGTCAGCTATGCGTGCGCTACCGCCCATGGGTGAGCCCATCAAGGTCGGTCACCACTCCGAGAGTGGTCATCGTGCTGCATTGGCAAGGTCCGACCGTGCCACACGCACATGGTTGACTGCCGAGACCGAGGCCACCGAGATTGATCGTCGCGCAACGGTGGCCGCACGCGCCACACAGAAACGGTACTCACCTGTGACGGTGCAAAACCGGATCAATAAATTGGAAGCTGACATACTACGTCTCAACCGTGAGATTCTACGCAACGAGGCCAAGCAAGCGTTGCACTGGGATGCTGGGATGTCACCTGAGTTGATGGCGCGGTCGCTAGCCGCGCTTTCTGATGCTCAGGGCAAGGTCGAGTATTGGCGTGGTGTGCGTGAGCAACAGAAGGCCGAAGGGATCCGCTCCTACGGTCCAGAGAACATCGCCAAGGGTGACATGGTGTCCACCAACCACGGGCGTACCTGGGATCGTGTCGTGCGGGTGAATCGCAAAACGGTGACCGTCTCGGTCGGAGTGATGCATGGCATGGAGATGCTGTACGACTTCGTACGCATCACAGATGTTAAGGAGATGACGGAATGATTACACATGAGGAAACTTACAACCAATGGGGCGAGTTGATATCAGTCGAGTGGCATGCGCAATGCGACAACTGTAGTACCACCTCGGAGTTGCTGCACTCAGGGAGTGCTATAGCAAGACATATTGAGCAAGACAAGTGGTCATGGCTGACAGAAGTGATCCTACTATGCCCAACATGCTGGGAACGCCACGCAGGAGCACGCACATGACCACACTGACACGCACGGATAAACTGAACACAACGCACACAAAACACGTGGCGTTGGAAGGAAGAAACGTGAACGCAGCAACATTACGGTCAGTACGTAACGGAATACTAGGAATCAGCCAAGGAATGCTCGCCGGTTGGCTTGGGATTGCAAGCACATCGATCGCGTCATGGGAAAGCGGGCTGAGGCCTTTTCCTGATAAGCGTGCCAAGCAGGTTGAAAGTCTTGTGGATACCTCTGAGTCGTTTTCTGGTTCGCTTGTGATGGATGGTTTGTCGAGTTCTGATAGTCCGTTCGAGATTGTGACGTATGCGACGGATGAGGCGTTGTGGAGTGCCATTCCTGAGTTCGATGGTGTCCCGTGTGGGGTGCATCTTGCGGCTGTTGCGCGTGCGTGGTCGCGGTTGCGGTCGAATGGTGTGGATGTCGTGATTGTCGCGGCTGAGTAGTGCCCAGTGTTGGGCATGTTATTTACAAATCAAATTAGAAAGTGTTGGAAGTGTTATGGCTAAAATAATTGTTGCTGATGTGACTAGTCCGGTGTTCAGTGGTGCGAAGACGGTTCGTATCGCGTCTGTTCCGTTGTCGGTGTTCAAGCATGGTGTGTTCCGTGGGTGGGAGTATTGCGCGGACGATCGTGAGTTGCGGTGGGTGGGTGATCCTGAGCGTGTGTGGGCTCGCGCTGTGGTGCGTGACTCGAAACCGGGTGAATTGTTTTTCACGGTTCCTGATCCTGAGGGTGATTGGGACAACGGTCCTGATGGTTCTATCCGTCTGGTTGTGTGTGAGCCCGAGAAACTCGCCCGAGTCGCGTGTGTGGACCCTCTTGTCCCTGGTGACTACTTGTCGGACATTCCTGATGACGTGCTCTCCGATGTGGCTGTGTGGTCGTGGCTGATCCGCCAGAACCTGGTGGATATGTCTGACGTTCCTGTTGATTTGCGTGTCGGAGTTGGGTTGATGGCCGCGTATGGTGAGCAGAGCATGCGTGATCGTGCGTCGTGGTCTGCGTTGGTGGAGGGTGAGTGACATGACGACGAGAGAAGTAACGAGTAACGCATTGTCGTTCCTGTCTGGTAGCGCGTTGGAGGGTCCGATCGGTGATTGTGTTGCTGATAGCCTGGGTGAGTACGCCGATGACTATGATGTCGCTGCGATTGAGCGTGATTTCCGTGACGCGATCCAGGGTATTTTGCCTGATGGATGGCAGTTGTGCGGGGATTTCATTTACGCGGACGTGGATGCTGTGATCACGGACGAGGAGTATGAGGATCTTCGTGACAAGTACTCGTGTATCGACTTGGATGGGATCATCGAGGCTCATGAGGTGCGGCGGTTGTATGCGACGATCAGTGCCGGTGATGACGGTTTGTTTGGGTTGGATGTGTGGCTGAATGGGAATGATTCTCCCGAGTGGACGCTTCCTGGTGTGATCGCCTCTAGTCTGGAAGACGCGGGGGAGGATGCGACGTTGGAGCGTGCTGGTGTCGTGTTGCGTGATGCTGGATTTGTCGTCATAGATGGTTGTTGGAGTCAGGGTCCCTTCGATGGAAGGTATGACCGTACGTTGTGGATGGTCCGTGTCGCGCGTGTGGATGATGGTGAGTGATGATCACTGTTGTCCAGTATGGTGTGTGGCATAAGTGGATGCGTGATGTTCCGCGTGATGTGATGGATCAGTTGTGGTTGTCGCATTGTGTGCGGGAGGATTTCGTGTCCACGACGCTCGCGTATGATGCCAGGTTGAAGGAGATTTGGTCGTCTTTTCCGGTGGTTGGGGAGGCTGAGTGTCGTTTGTTGGAGGCGTCTGATGCGTTGGATGTGTTGCTTGAGGAGCAACGTGTGGTGCGTCAGTCGTCGCGGTCGAAGAAGGTTTCTGCTGATTTGCGGTCGAGGTTGGCTGATGCGCGGGGGGTTGTGCGTGCTGCTCGTGTGGGTCGTCGTGATGCGATCCAGGTGGCGAAGGACGCTGCGATGCCGTTGATCGTGCAGGCGAAGGATGCGCAGCGGGAAGCACGTCGTGGGTTGTACGCGAAGTATTGCTCGTATGGTGTTCCTGATCGTGATGGGCGGGTGATCCGGTTGTATCATGCGACGTTTAATGATGTCAGGGTGATGCATGAGGCTGCGGAGAAGCGTTTGGCGTCGTCGCGGAAGCAGGGTGGCCGTGGTCAGATGCGTCATCATCGGTTCGATGGGACGGGGACTTTGTGTGTGTCGTTGTTGCGGACGGCGGGTGATCCGCCCAGGACTCCGATGGTGGTGGCGAATAGTGAGTCTGGCGCGTACAGGAACGTGCTCGGTGTGCCGTGGGTCGCCCCTGTGGTGTGGGAGGGGTTGTCGCGTTCCCAACGTCGTGCGGATGGTCGTGTCGGTGTGCGGATGCGCGTGGGGTACGGTGACGACCTGAAATCACCGACGCATGTGGATATTCCTGTGCAGGCGCATCGTTTCCTCCCTGCTGAGGCTGACATCACGGGTGCGAAGTTGTCGATCCGTCGGCGTGGGACGAAACTGATCGGGTCACTGTCGATCACGGCGAAGGATGTTCCTGATCCGTTGCCGGTGAAGGACGGCCCGTCGATTGTGTTGCATTGGGGGTGGCGTGACGTTCCCACGGGTGGTGCTGAGGTGGCACGGTGGGTGTCCACGAGTCCCCTGGACATTCCCGTGGACATGCGTGGCGTGTTCACCTGTCACGACGAGTCGCGCATGAGCGGGGCTGTTATCGCCCCGGCTGTGATGTTCACGAAACTCGATCATGTGGAAGCGTTGCAAAGCGAGTTGGACACAGCGTTCAATGAGGCGCGTGGCGTGTTGTCCGAGTGGTTGCGTGCGCATCCTGATGTGGTGGTGGATGATCCTACGTCGAGGGAGCCGGTTGTGTTGACGGGTGCTGTGGTGGGTGCGTGGCGTAGCCATGAGAGGTTGGCACGGTTGGCGTGGGCGTGGCATCGTGAGTGTCCTGCCGGTGTGGAGGATATGGAATCGGTGTTGTGGGAGTGGCGGTGTGGGCATCGTCACGTCTCGAATATCGCGGCGAACACCAGGGCTCGTGCGATCAATGCCCGTCGTGACGTGTACAGGAACGTCGCTGCGGTGATTTCCGGGCAGTGTGGTGGTGTTGGGGTGGATGACATGGATTTAGCGCGTCTCGCGTCCCGTGGTGCCTCGTCAGAGCTTCCTGACACGGTCACGGCCCCTGGGTCGCGTCGTCGCGTCTACGCCGCCCCTGGTGAGCTGCGTTACTGCATCGTGTCAGCGTGTCAGAAAGACGGTGTGACGGTGGTCACGCTCGACACGGCGGAGAACTCCCACACGTGCCACGCATGCGGGTATGCTAACCCTGGTGACGACAGGTGGTTGAATCCCATGGTCCTGTGTGACGGGTGCGGGAAAGTGTTCGACCAGAATACGAACGCTTTGTTGAACCTTGTGGACAAGTACACGGCAACACTCGCCGTGTGACACACAACAAGAACACAACTCAACAATGGAAATAATGATGGCGGCAAGGCTGTCCAACCACTCGTCTCACACGGTTTTCACCGTGCCAGCAGACGAGAAACACCTTGCCACACCACAGAAAACGGCATCACAGATGTCATCTAGCGTCAGAGACACAACACTGACGACTCTTGTCCTCGGTTCCAGCAGCACGCCGGATGTCATCTAGCGTCAGGGATACCCAACTGACGACCTTCATTGAGGTAGCTACAGGGGTGAATGGTGTCAGCTAGCGTCAGGGCGACAATACTGACGACAGAAGACTAAGGAACGAGTCCTTCTCTGGATGCAAGCTAGCGTCAGGGCGATCCAACTGACGACGTTAAGGGAGAAGGTCAAGGCTCCATGTGATGTTATCTTGCGCCGGATGTTCCTTACTGGCGAGCTGTGGAAGGATGCGCTCCGTGCGCTGTGGTTTTGTGTGTGTGAAAAGGCCAGCAGGTGTGTTCCTGCTGGCCTTTTTGTGTTGGTGTGGGGTTTTAGTCGGGTTGGTTCGTTTTGGTGGTTGTGGTGTGGTTTTTCCAGCCGTTGAGTGCTTTTTGGCGGACTATTTGGTGGATGTGTTCGAGTCGGTAGAGGTCTTCTCCGGTGGGTGAGAGGAGGCCTGTGTGGCGTTGGATTTTGTGTGTGGTGGCCCAGTGTCGGAGTGTGCTGAGGGCTGGTGTCCAGTCGTCGGTGTCTAGGCGTTGGTAGAGGCTGGCGATTTCTGGGAGTGTGGCGAGGATGGGTGCTGTGCGTGCCCAGCCGCAGGTGTGGCAGGTGACGTGGCGGCTCGTCGGTGAGTCGGCGCGGAGGTCGTGGTTGCCGCATGCTGGGCATGTGGCGGGGTGTGGGTTGTGTTCGCCGGTGAGTGTGCGGAGCCTGTTGGCGAGGGTGCGCATGTCGTGGGCGAAGGTGGGGTAGTTGGGGTCGTTGCTGGTGTGGTAGGCGTGGTGGTTCGCGGCGAGGAGGCATGCCAGATGGGTGGTGCCGGTGGTGTCGCTGCGATGTTCATGCTCCGAGGATAGCAGGGTGGTTTGTGTGGTTGTCAAATGGTGGGTGATGTGTGCCCACCAGGCGTTGAGGATGGTTCCTGGGGTGTCGTCGTGTGGGTCGAGGGTGGTGATGGGTCGTGGTGTGGGGGTGATGGTGGTGTTGGCGAGGGTGAGTGATTCGAGGGGGATGGGTGGTTGTGGTTGGGGTGGTGTGTGCCGGGTGGGGCGTGTTCCGGGGGTGCGTGTGCCGAGCATGGTGGTGGCGACGGGGAGGAGGTCTCGGATGTCGTCGAGGTCGGTGGTGGTGGTGCGCTTCGTGGTTTGTGTCATGGTTGTTGCCTTTTTCTCGTCCGTGGTGTGAAAATCGTTGTTTCCCGTTTCCGATTCCATTGTCTGGCTAAAGAATCAACTCAAGTTCCTCCCGGCCAAAGAAAAAATTGCGGCAGCGTTGAATTAGCGTTTGCGGCTTCGCCGTGAACGCAACGTTCCAAGCGGAGCTTGGCAAGAGGTTATTTATAACCTCTGGTTTCTCTTTCTCTTTCTCTTTCTCTTTAGGTTGAGGTTTGCTTGAATTTTGCTTGGGCAGTTGCTTGGGCAGGTGCTTGACCATGTGCTTGAGGTGCTGCTTGAGGTTTGCTTGACCACTTGCTTGAATTTTGCTTGACCACTTGCTTAAGCACATGGTCAAGCACCTGCTTAAGCAAGTGGTCAAGCAAGTGCTTGGATTTTGCTTGGATTTCACGACAACCATCCTGATTCTTTGCAATACTCGCATGATGGTGATGGATTCTGTTCAGAATGCTTCGATTTATGGCCACCGAGACGGCCTGCGTCGCGCCTGTGCTGCTTGATGTCAGCGATCTCGGATTGCGTGCAGTTCCACTTCTCCCAGTTCCTGACCGACCATGCTTGCCCATCATCGACCCATAGCCCAGTCTTAACCAAGGCATTGACGTGCTTCTGAGCGCCTGGAATGCCGTCGCTGACATCGAGGAGCGCCCGTTTAGGGATCGTCCCGTCACGTTGGCATCGTCGAATGTATAGAAGACCGCGAATGTACAGGAACTCAGCCATTGCGCCAGCTTTGGCGATGTCTGGGTCATCCATGATCTTCGGGTCGATTGGTTGGAACAGCGTAGTGATTCTCTTCGCCATGTTATTCGTCCCTTTCAGTGTTCTCGCGCGCGTGCGCGTGCGCGCCCGCGTGTGTGTTAAGTAGGTGTGTTCCTGTGGCGAGTGTCGGACTGATCCACATGACTTCCCGCCCCGTGACTGTCCTGTTTTTTCCACGACCGGACTGCCATGTCTTGGCCGGGACACGTGCCCAACCATGGTCCAGGAGTTCGTCGTGATCAGTGTGATACCCGCATAGGATGATCGTGTGGTCGGTGTGCTGGACGCACCATTGGCGCACGTCGTCGCTGATCGTGGTGGACCCATGCGCGTACCGTTCGCCACCCTGTTGGTAGGGAGGGTCGAGGAAAACGGCGGTGTCACGGTCGATGAGACTGGGTTTCACCACACGTGTCCAGTCGCCGCACATCACGATGACACCTGTGAGCCTGTCTGCCAAGGCACGCAACCACGCGACGGTGTCCATGCTCTTGGAGTAGACACCACCTGATCTGGTGATGTTCGGGAGTTTCCTCGTCAACCCCGTGCCCGAGTCGCCTGTTCTCACCAGGTGGTCCTGGTGGAGGTTCCACGGTCCCTTCTCGAACGGGTCACCAATCGACCAGGACTGTGCGGTGATCCACCACGCTGCTGTCACCGTGTCGTAATGCAACGGGTGGCCTTCCAACCAGGTGGTCAACGTTTGGTCACGGTGGTCATGCAACCATGCACGCCTCGCGTGGTAATTCGTCTCCATGAGTGGTTCGCGGCATAACCGTGCGACCTGCTCGGGGTCGTGGGTGATCGCCCTCCAGGCGTTCACTAACCACCCGTCCATGTCGTTGAGAATCTCGGTTCTGCCGCGTCCACCACCGGGACGGTTCAGCAGGACACCTGCGGATCCACAAAACGGCTCCACATAGGCCTTGGGGTCACCGAAGAGGCCCCACACCTGTTGGGCGGCACCGATCTTCCCACCCATGTACGCGAACGGTGCCCGTAGCGTCGTCATTTCAACCCCTTCGCACACACAGGGCACGTCCACCCATAGGTCGTTCTCCGCCACCCGTCCTGAAGCGCCAACGCGATCACCGGCACTCCCTTCACAGGCACATAGGTGATGGCTTGGGCGCATATCGCACACGTGTACTCCCGTGCGATCTGGTCCGTGCGTCTCACAGTCATCCGTGGCTCCTCTGTTCGTTGCGGTGAACGGTCGCGAACCTGCTCACAGCGTTCCCCTGGTCGTAGAGGAACTGGACGAGCTCTGTGCCGTCCAACGACCCATGGAAGTGGAAGATGAGGCGTTCCACACGGTCTGAAACCCGTTGTCCCACGGGCTTCCCGGTGATGTAGCCCTTGGCTTCGAGTGCGATCCTTCCAAGGAGTTTCGCCAGCGACTTAGGGTTGTCCGCGTATCCGGCGTCAGCGACCAGGAAACGAACGTCCGTGATGCCAAGGTCCCGAACAGCGTCGATCATGTCGCACACGACCGTCTCACCATTGCCCCTGCGATGCTTGACGACCCGACGCAGTGTCGGGTATTCATCAAGGCGTCCTTCCATACGTAGCTCGTTGTGACATGAGCGACACAACGACCTTGCGACGTATGCGCGTGTCTCGTGGCACTTGGCGCACACGATCTTCCCACTCATAGCAGGTCCTCCAGTCTGTCGATGAGAGCCTCCACAGCCCCACCATGTTTCGGGTTGGTGGCTCGTAGATCGTCCACGAGTTCCTGGATTCCTGTGCGCAGATCGGCGAGTGCTTCCTCTAGCACGATCACCGTGTCACACATCCTGCCCATAGTCAGTCCTTTCCATGTGCCTGAACCACGCGTCCTTGAAGACGTTAAATCGTCTCTCGAAGTCGCTCGGCGTGGACGCACCCGTCTGTTTAATGTCATTCTTGTTGTGCTGTTGTTTGTGGTGTTGTGGCTCGCCCATGGGTCCAGTGAGTAGTGACCGCATGGCTCGGCAGAGTCTCCCCATCTCGCTGGACACACCGAACCGCGACACCACGACACGCAGAACCATGTCAACAGTGAGCGGGTCGGGAATCTGATCGAATTCCACGAGGGCGAAGAACCCCGCAAGTTTGTGGTCTCCGCTCCTGTGAGCGAGGTGGCCAGCCTGCTCAGCCAAACGCCGGATCGCCTGTGTTGTCGTGCTCACAGCCACTCCACTAATCGTTTGAAGACGCCATCGAGCGCGTAGTACGCGAATTCGATGACTTCCCTCATCTTGGCGATGTCGTGGTTGCTGTCACTGATGGAGTTTCGGTATTCCTCCAACTCCAGTTCCGCGAGGCTACGGTAGGACCGTAGTTCCTCCAGTTCCGCCATCAGGTCATCAGTGGTGCCCATGGTTCTTCCCTTCAATGTTTGTCTTGTGTTGTGTGTTTTGTTGTGCTGTGGGTTCGCTGTCGCCGCCATCGTGCTCATTTCGTCACCAGCCAGCACACGATCTTCACCACTGCCCACACGAGGACACTGGACACGGCCACAGACACGATGACGGCGACAGCGAACCCACCACACCCCGTGTAAGTGATCACATTGCGTTCCATCACACGACCTCCGTACTATAGATATTCTTGGTAGTTGTCAGTGCCACGTAGGCGGCATGCTCACGGTTCTTCAGTCTCACGAAGTCAGATCGTGATCCACCAGTGACACCATCCGCCTTCCAGCCGCACCACAGACACTCGGCACCCCACTCGTCACCACCGTGCGAATAGAACATGACATCATGGTCTTTCGCGATCACCGTGGCCATTGTCTTCGCGTGGCGAATCTCCTTGACCGCCTGGACAGCCTCGTCCAACGTCGTGTCGTTCCAGGTGTATTCCTCCTGCATGCACTCATCCCACGTCGATATATCGTTATCGATCCCACAGCACCCGTCGCAACCGTGTCGGAACGTCGCATATCCGGGACGGTCGAGTTGGTCAGGGTCTGGGTGGCCGACACCATGTGGGCAGATACGCTCCACAATGCCACGGTCCCACCGCCATCTCAGCGTCCACCGTCGCATGTGATGGTCAGTGGGATTATGGATCACACACCGCTCCACCGAGCGACACTCGGTTTGCGTGTGGTGGCGCATCCACGACCAGAACTCACGCTCATGAGGCAACAACCCAGGTGACAGTTGGTCACTGTTCTGCGGTTCCACGGCTTCACGGACAGTCTCATCTCGCAATCGTGTTTCCATTGTTGTTTTCCTTCCTGTGGTGGTCACCAGACCGCCACCTTCTCCATGTCGTAATAGCCATGTTCTGCTTGGTTCCCGTCTCCGTGCCCGTGCCCGTACCCGCACCCGTTCCCGTCTCCGTCTCCATTCCAGTACCCATCCCCGTGCCCGTCTCCGTGCCCGTACCCGTACGCGCACCCGTGCCCGTGCCCGTCTCCGTCTCCATTTCCGTACCAGGACCCATCCCCGTGCCCGTCTCCGTCTCCGTCTCCGTCTCCGTCTCCGTACCTGGTGGCGTTCACTTCTGTCACCACCGGAGGTCGATTTCCGCGATCACGTCACGCACGGTGATGGAACCGATCTTGTCAAGCGTGTATTCGTCTTTGTGCTCCGGGTCGGCGAGACCGCCGATCCCCAGACCGTTGCTCCACGACCGCACGACATTCGCATTCACCAAACGCACATGAGGAGAATCGTCGCTGGTTTTCCAACCCTCGAAAATCCACCCGTTCGACGCGATCACACACACATGATCCGTGCGCGACGTGACCTCTTCAGCACGCACATACTCCACACCATCAATAACCATCATCATTTCCTTTCTTGTTTCTGTTGTTGTTTCACTGTGGCCGGTTTCGGCCACGGCCCCCGGCATGCGTAACACGCCACCCTCTCACCCGTGTTCGGGTTGAACACCGTCCCACGAGCCCCACACACACGACACTTCACCCGTCCGCCGCGTGTCATGCGTGCATCCCCATCATCTCTTCACGCACGAGGGCGCGTGATTCTTCCCTGGACTGCTCGCAGTCCTCGCACGGGCAGTCCCGCAACCGTGAGTCGTGCTCCACCTCGATCGAGGCACGCATGTCATCAGCGGACCAACGCATTCCGCTCGTGAAAGTCGCCCGATACACCATGCACCCCGTCAACAGCACAGCCTCATAGGTCGCGTCAACGCCAACGTCGTCGATGTCTGTGAACGGGTCAGCGCCACGCCAGAACAAGTACTTGAGCATGTCATCTGGTGTCGTGTCGAAACGATGCCGGGCGATGATGTCGGACAACCATGTGCGCACAGCGTTTTGGATGCCGATAGTGGTGAGCCCGACTCGCTCACGCGACACGATGTCACTGTTCGTCATTATTGTGTCCTTCCTGTGGTGTGGTCTGGCACGTGATGGATGTTCCCATCCTCAGCCACCACCCACCGACGAGTGATATTGGTTCGTAGTTTCCGTGTGACGGCTGTGATCACATCGTTGGCCGTCCACCCATCCATCGTGAGTTGCGTCAGCACGACGATGATCACATCCGCGCCTTCCCGCAGGCGTCCATGCCGGGTTGTCTCGGCGTGGAACTCGTCAACCTCTTCCTGGAGCTTCAGCTTCGGTGGGGTTTTAGTGACAGACCGGTACACCGTCAACCACTTGTACAACAACTGTTGACCAGTGATGGTGGCGAGTCTCGTGTCCATACGTGTGTCCTTTCTGTGGTGTGGCGTGGGCTGGCCGGGAAACGGAACAAAGCGGCCAGCCCACACCTGTGTTACCCGTGCTGCATTCCACCGTCAGCAGGGTCAGTCTTCTCCAGGGCCGCGATCACACGGGCGGCCTCCGTCTTCCCCAACTGGGTGATGTCCTTGATCGTGGTCCGCACCACCGCGACACTGAACCGCACCAACGCCGCGTCGTCCATGCCCAACCGGTCGCCCAACGCGGTGATCTGCCTGACCTGCTGCTCCGTGGCCAACCCACGCACAGCCTGTGTGGGTGGTGCCTGTGTCGCTACTCCACCAGGCACACCACCCCCCACAGTGCGCCCACCAGAAGGACCAACCGGCGGCGCGTCATTCACGATCTCACCGTCCACCACATCGAACTCGATCTCCCCAGTCAACGGGTCCACCACACAACCGGGGAACACCTCGGCGACGGCGTCCAAATCGGCACGGTCGGCGGCGTTCGCCAACCGTTCGTCCCACACGTCTTGCGCCGCACGCAACCCAGCCCTGCGATACTCCGCCGAAGTCGGCACCCACTTCGCCAACTGGCGAACAGCGGTCTTCAACACCATCGACGCGTAGTCCTTCGCCCACGGCGAATACGACGACCTGGCGGACGCCGACCGTGACCTCGCGGACTCGATCTCCCGTGGCCCGACCATCACGACCTTCGACACAGCGCCACCGTCCATGACCGCGTACGCGTACGCGCCCACCACCTCCCCACGAGGCTGGAACCACTCCACCGTGTGACGTGGCACATCATCAGACGGCGTGTACTCGAACACGTCATTGGCGTACACGACCTCGGCCTTCACGGTCTTCACCGCGCCAGCCCTGTACATGAGCTCCACCAAACCCTGATACCCGGCGATGCCCTGAATGATCCTCGGGGCACCCTTCGTCGGGGAGAACGGCACCAGGTAGAACTGCTCCGTCCCAGGCTCCAACCCCATCCTCGCCGCGCCACGCAACGCCACCGTGAACGCCCGCATGTCGTTCAACGCGGCCTGGTACACGTTCGGGTCTTTCTTCACAGCGTCCAACGCCACAGCCAACCACTGCTTCGGCGTCACATGGCTCGGCAACACGCTCGTGATCGACTCGCCATACGCCATGATGAACGACTCCGGCGTGAACGTCTTCTTCTCCACATCCGTTCCCATAGGAAACACACTCTCTTTCTTGATTGTTGGTTAGTGGGAACCGGCCCACATGGCCAGTTCCGCCTCGAACTCTGGGGACACCACACCAGGTGCCACACTCGGAAACACGTCACGCATCGCATACGACGGTGGACTAACCGTCACTATGCCCTGCTGCTCGTACGCTGGCCACACACCAGACTCCATACACGCCGCGTACGTGTCGATCACGTGACGCATCTCCGTCCGACCGATACGCCGGTACTCCTCGTCCAACCGGACCACCGACACCGCGTACGGGGGATTCTTCTCCTGGAAAATGAACAGGAAATCCTCCACACGCATGCCCACAGCCTCAGCCAGAAACAAATACCACTCGTGCTGCAACTCGTAATGGAAATCCCAGATCGTCTTCCGAACCACACTCGGCGACGCCAACTTCCCCGTCGTCTTATAATCCACCAACACGTTCCGTTCGGTGTTCCACCTATCCGCACGGCCACGCAACCACACCCCCACCACAGGGTCACGCGCCCACATCGACACCTCAGAATGACCAGACTCGGTCAACAACTCGGCGGCCTCCGTGTTCGCCAGAATCGCCTCCGTCATCCGCTCAATGTCACGCGCCTCCTGCGGTGTGATCGGAGTCAACCCCTCAGCACGCACAGCCGCGACAGCGTCCTTCGCCTCCTTCGTCACCCACCCATCACGCTCAGCCGGTTTCCCCGTCAAGGTCATCCACCCCTGAGTAGGAACCACACGCACAGGTGCACCCACACCCAACACATTCAAATGCGCCGCATGCCCCAGATCGAACGCACGATTCTCCGCCCACTCCTTCTCCAACTCAGCACGGAAATGCGCCGGAGACTCAGGCTCCAACAAATGCTTCGCCCCAGAAGTCGACAACGACCCCACAACGAAACCAGTCTCCATGTCCTCAACGATCGTCCCCGTGTGATACGTCTCCTCATCGAACCCCAACGCGAACCCACTGGACGCAGGCAACACCACACCATTCACAGTGCGCAACACAGCCTCAGCCACGACGAGTCACCACCCTCCGCAACCTGTTATGCTTCGGCACACACGCAACCTCAGGCGACACCAACCTGTGCCACCACCGCACCACCAACGGATACGCCCTCCTACCACGCACACTCACCGCACACGCTCCGACACATCCGCCAACACCACAGACGCCATCACGAACGCCACCGCGCCACCCACCAACACACAGCACCCAGCGGCAAGATTCGCCACCATGCCAGTGACGACAAACCCAGTGATGCCCTTCACCGCGCCCAGAACGCCAAGCACATTCCCGCCCACGACAAACACAAGCGCAAGCGCCACACACGACCACATGACACGACTCATCACCAGTTACCCCGCATGCGCTCAACAACATCTTCAATTGAAACTGACTGATTGCAGAACAACTCAATAAAATGCAGAACTCCATGCGCTTTGATAACTGGTGTGAATTTCTTCTTTCCTGTATCGCGGTCAAGCCGCCCACGAAGATTTGAAATGGCGAACAACTCGTCAGTTCCTTCACATGGCTTATTCCAATTATTCATGCCATCACATAAATAGTTATGTTTGCGGAGATGCTTGAACAGGTCCCATTCGCCAATTTGATGTCCAAATACTGCGAGAATCTTCGCCAATTTATCAACATTGATCAGCTCTGTTGGGTCATAGGTTGGATAATCTACGATTTGCTGTTCAGTGGCATCGATGCTGTCTTGAATCCCATCGGCGAAAACCCTATGCATATCAGTGGCAACGGCAGCAGGAATGATAACTTCTAGAACGTGCTCTGCTAGTCGCTCATCGTTCTTATTAAGGAGGTTGCACAATCGAATGAATACAATAGTGCTTACGCAATCGAATTGGTGCGACCCTGTTTGCGATTTAATTGTGATACTCGTTTTAGACCTATTCACAATTCCTTGCAACAGTGGAGGAAACTCGCCATATCCCAAGACTGGCTTCAATGCATCCAGTACTAGCCATGGTTTATGATTCGCATCAACGGCAACGTGAATTTTACTTCCATGGTAGTCGAATACTTGCGGTACAATATATGAAGACATATTAAGAATCTTTCTAATTTGATTTGTCTAGACCCTCAGCACTGGAATTGCTGGGGGTCACTTTCGTTTCAGAACCCGTACATCCGACGGATATCGGGATCATTAATTGGGTTAGGATTTTCAACAGGAGGAACATCCTCAGTCTCACTGTCCGTCGCGGCCAGCCACGACAACGCCAACAAGCACACAGCCATCAGGTCAACCACACGAGAACGGGCATTGTCATACGACAGCTCAATCTCCGGCTCGAACCTGTGCACCAACTTCGACGCCTCCCTCGCATGCCCCTCCACCAACACAGACAACACACCAGGAACATACAACCCATGATGGTGACCATCCGGTCTCACGATATCCGCCACATGATCAGCAAACATCCGATGCCAATCACGCTGAAACAACGTCGAATGCAACACACGATCACGAGCAGCCAACAAAGAATCCTCAGACACACTCATCGCTGCGCCCTCTGCTTCCATCCGTTAGCTTTACTTTCAGCCGACTTCGCGGCCATCCACTCACGGAACTCCTGGGCAGGGATGATCCACTTCTTCCCATCGATGTACCCGAGCTCACCGCTCATGCACGCAGTCCTTATACGCTTCTCGCAGTACGGCGATGCCTGTGCCGCCTGAGCGATTGTGTAAGCCTCTTTCAGTTCCATTCTTTTGCCTTCCAAATTCGTGCCATCCGTCCTGACGGCAGTGTTTCCTTATCGCCGGTCCACTCGACCATGCCTTGGCGCTCCAGCTCCTTACGTGCCGTGCGCAACCGTTCACCCGAATACAGCATCTTCCGATGACCGGGGGAGACCTTCACATCGATCGCGTACAACTCCTGGAGCCTCGCGTCAGTCATTGGACCGAAGTCACGCAGAAGACTCAGCACCTTCTGCTGAGACCCATACAGGTCAGCCATGTCAGCAGCATCAAACGAAGTCTCGGGATCACTAACACGCGCCAAACGCATGACATTGCTAGTATCACTTGTCATTCGAGGCTCCCTTCTCATCTGATACACATCCGTCGAAGCACGCAAGAAATTCCTTGGCGCTGCACCCCAATGCCATTCCGATTCGCAACAGTTCTGATGTCGTGAACTCGTTGATTCCGTTGAGCTTCCTGCTGAGTGTTGCGTATGGAATATACGACTCCTTTGACAGTTGTAGCCTGCTTGTTCCCTGATGATTCATTCGCTTGGATATTGCCTCAGCGATATCCATGTTTATAGAAGTCATATCCATACGGCTAATACTAATAGAAGTCCCATGCACCGTCAAATGCCTTTCATTATCATTTTGGATAGATTTATGTTCCACTGTGTGATATGTTGTCACCATGGAAAACGATGTTCAGTTAGTCATCACAGCACTTGCCGACCAACTGCGAGCAGAGATAGCCGCATCAGGTAAGTCAATGGCGGCAGTCTCACGAGAGATCGACGTTCACTATCAGACGCTCTTCAGGTACGCTCACGGTAAGCGCGACATACCATATTCAGTAATCGTGAAAGTCGGAAGAGCCATCGGTGTCTCACCCGCTGTCATCATGAGCCGCGCAGAAGACAGACTTCTTCAGAGAACTGCCTCCGCAGTCCATTGACACTCCATACATCCACGTCTTGCTAGATAGCTAGCGTCGTTGCTATGCTAGGTCACGATGCCTCCTTTGGTGGGCGTTTCGAGAGCCGCTGAGTTTCTTTCGCGAGGAGATCAGCGGCTCTGCTATTTGCTGCGTGGAAGATCATAGCAAGGATCGAACGTGCGTGCCACTGGCTTGTACGAATGCGCGACAATGCATGTGTGAATCCTCAAAATAGTTCCTCCGGTGGCGGCCATGGTAGGCAGCCGGGAGGTTCGTAATCGAGTACACACAGTTCTCGGTCGGGCGGTTTCCCAT
This sequence comes from Propionibacteriaceae bacterium, assembly GCA_009780915.1. Classification (GTDB taxonomy): domain Bacteria; phylum Actinomycetota; class Actinomycetes; order Propionibacteriales; family Propionibacteriaceae; genus WQYJ01. The sequence continues at coordinate 120,937 of WQZD01000004.1, read as the reverse complement.
CCAAGGATGGTGTTGTATGCCACCTGCCTCCCGGCTCCCACCGACCCGCTAAGGCGGGCGGAACCGGAATGTGTGTACTGGAGTTACGAACCTCCGGAAGGAATCATATGGGCGGCCTTGGCATGGTGTCAAAGTCGCATGGTAGTATTGCTTGGAGCGCCAATGATGCCGCATCTACCATCGCATTTCGCGGTCACGAGAATCACGTCTCACAGGATGGTCGAGTGTTCAATGGCTGTCTGAATGGCTTACCCAGACATATATTGCCTTGTCAATCGGCATACACCAAGGGACTCATAATCCCTGGGTCCGGGGTTCGAGCCCCCGCCGCCCCACATCATCGCGCACGTGTCGCCGTACCCTACCCTCGCAGGGCCTCCTTCAGGGCTGTCATGAAGGCTTCGGGCTCGTCGGTGATGGGGGAATGGCCGGAGTCGGGGAAGGTGATCATAGTGGCGCGATCGCCCAGCAGGGCGAAAGTTTGCTGGCCCCAGGACAGGGGGACGACCAGGTCCTTCTCGCCGTGGAGGATGGTCACCGGGCACACCACGTCCGCCAGACGTGACGAGCCGGGCGCGCTGGCGGTGGCGTCGTCCGTCATGTTGAACATCACCAGGGCGTAGTCCACGTCGACCAGGTTGCGCTGCTTGAACATGGCGTCCAAGTACAGCTCGTAGTCCTCGGCGGGGGGCTGGTTGAGGTTGTAGATCACCATGTCCCAGATCCCGCGCATCATCCCGCGGTCCCCGGTCGCGTACGCGGTCAGGACGGGCACCACCTGCACGGGATCGGCGGCGATCTCCTCCCTCGTGGTCAGGAACTGGGTGAGGATCGGCTGGCCCTGCTCGTCCTTGGCGACCATCGGGTATCCCGTGGGGGGAACGGAGTCCACCAGCACGACGGTCGACACACGCTCCGGAAGGTCGGCGGCGATCTCCAGAGCCACCCCGCCACCGGTCGACCAGCCCACGAGGGCGCAGGTTCCGATGCCGACCCCGTCCATGAACTCTTCGACGTCCTTGGCCAACTCGCCCAAGGAGTCGAAGCCTTGGCGGTAGGTGGAGTCTCCGAACCCACGCAAGTCTGGCGCGTAGACGGTGAACTCATCCTCCAGCGCTTCCATCGTGGTCTGCCAATGCACAGAACTGGACTGGTTCCCATGGATGAGCACCACGGCTCGTGGTCCGGCGCCGCAGGCGCGATAGGCCAGGGTCTCCCCGCTGGGAAGGTCGAGGGTGTGTACGGGATAGGACTTCATGTCTTCCACCTTTCATGGATCTGTGGTGCGCCGACTCCCCCATCGTCACCTGGTGGACCCGCCGTCGTCGGCGAGGAACCACTCATGGCACGAACCAGCCTCGTGCGCGTTCCCAACTTAGCAGACCTGATGGGCAACGGCGCGTGTCCCGGCGCGTTTCGCGTCTAGCCCTCGAGGAGCCTGGCCACGCACGCTCTCAGTCGACCAGGGTCAGGTCCGGCGTACAGGACCTCTCGACTGACCGACGGAAGGACCAGAGCGGGGCTGGACGAGAACGCGGCCCTCACCCCGGCCACCGTCCCACCCTGCGCCCCGACTCCGGGGACGAGGACAGGCCCGGTGAACTCGGACAGATCGACGCCGAGACTGGCGTGGGTGGCGCCGACGACCAGGCCGATCGCGTCCACCCCGGACGCCTGGTTGCGAGCATGGGCCTGATCCACGATGCTCTGGGCGACGACGGCGCCCGAGAGGGTGCGCCCCAACTGGAGGTCGCCGCCTTCGGGATTGGACGTACGAGCCAGGACGAACACTCCCCGGCCATGGGCCTCGGCCATGTCGAAGGCTGGCGCCAGCGCGTCGAACCCCAGATAGGGGCTGGCGGTGATGGCGTCCACGCTCCCCGGGCCCTCGCCGAGGTATGCCTGGGCGTAGGCGTCCATGGTGGACCCGATGTCCCCGCGCTTCACATCCAGGATGACCAGGGCGCCGCTGTCCTGCAGCGCGCCCACGCATCTCTCCAGCACGGCGATTCCGGCCGACCCCCAGCGCTCGAAGAACGCCGACTGAGGCTTGAAGACCGCCACCGTGTCGGCCAAGGCCTCCACCATCCCCATGGCGACCGCCTCCACGCCGGCGAGATCCTGGCCCACGCCCCAGGCGTCCATGACGCCGGGATGGGGGTCGATGCCCACGCACAGCCCTCCACGCTCAGCGACGAGGTCTGCGACACGTGCGGCGAAGGACACCATGGTCACCACCCCACCGGTGCGTCGTTGATCCCGGCGACGAGGCCTGGACCACGGTAGATGAAGCCTGTGTACACCTGGACGGCCGCGGCGCCCAGATCGAGCATGGCGCGGGCGTCGGCCACCGTCATGATCCCGCCGCTGGCGATCACCGGAAGACCGCTGCGCAGCGCCCGGGCCACCACCTGACGCGATCTCAGTGTCAAGGCAGCCCCGGACATCCCGCCCGTCTGGCGGGCGTACCCCTGGTCTCCTCGGGCGATCCCCTCACGAGACACGGTGGTGTTGGTCGCGATCAGGCCCGACGCGCCCGCGTCGACGACGGCCTGCGACAACTCGTCGAGGGCCTCGTCCGACAGGTCGGGCGCCACCTTGACGAAGACAGGCACGGGGGTGGGATCCAGATCGGCGGCCGTGGCCACCAAGGCGCTCACCAACTCGAAGATCTCAGTCTTCGACTGGAGGGAGCGCAACCCCGGCGTGTTGGGGCTGGACACGTTGACCGCCAGGTAGTCGGCGTGAGTGTGGAGGGCCCGCATGGAGCGGATGTAATCGTCGACCGCCTCGTCCAAGGCCGTCGTCTTCGTCTTGCCGATGGAGATCCCCACGGGGATGCCGAGGGTGTTCTCGCCGCGGCGCACCCCCCAACCAGCCAGCCGGTCGGCCAGGGCCTGGGCGCCTTGGTTGTTGAATCCCATACGGTTGATCAGCCCGTGGGTGGACGTGAGTCGGAACAATCGCGGACGTGGGTTGCCGGGTTGGGGGTTGGCCGTGACCGTCCCCAGTTCGGCGAAGCCGAACCCCAATCGCGCCCAGATCTTCGCGGCCACCCCGTCTTTGTCCAGGCCAGCCGCGACCCCGACCCGCCCGGGAAGGCGGATCCCCGCCACGGTGACCGGGTCGTGCGGAGGACTGATCAGCAGGGGCGCCAGTCGCGCCCAGCCGGTCTCCCCGACGGCGGCCAGGGCCGTGATCATGGCCTCGTGGACCCGTTCGGGGTCGCCTCGGAAGGAGCGGAAGAGGACAGGCCGTATGACCGCCTCATACCCTGCGGTCAGCGCCGCGGATCTCATGGGCGGGGCCTCATCAAGGGTCCCCAGTCCTGCAGGGATCGTACGGTGATGCGTCCCTTGCGGACCGCCGCGATCCCCTGGACGGCGGCGATCAGCCCCTGGACGGTCGTCACGCAGGGGATGTCGGCCATGACCGCCGCGGAGCGGATCCCGTACCCGTCCTGGCGCGTCGAGCCCGAGGAGGCGCCCGAGTACGGGGTGTTGACCACCAGGTCAACCTCGTGGTTGAGGATCATGTCGACCACGGTCGGCTCGCCCGTCGCACTGGTCCCCTCGGAGCGCTTCCGCACGACCTGGGCGTCGATCCCGTTGCGGCGCAGCACGTGGGCCGTCCCCGATGTGGCGAGGATCTCGAATCCCATGTCCGCCAGCATCTGCATGGGCAGGATCGCGTGCCTCTTGTCCGAGTCCGCCACTGAGACGAAGACCCGTCCCGCGACCGGCAGGGACCCGTACGACGCGGTCTGGCTCTTCGCGAAGGCGATGCCGAAGCTTCCGTCCAGTCCCATGACCTCGCCCGTCGAGCGCATCTCCGGGCCGAGGAGGGTGTCCACGGAGTGCCCCTCCGAGGTCTGGAACCGGTTGAAGGGCATGACCGCCTCTTTCACCGCCACGGGGGCCGAGGCGGGCACCGACGCGCCGTCCGACGCCAGGTTCAAGATTCCCTGCTCACGCAGGTCTCGGATGGTGGCGCCCATCATGATCAGCGCGGCCGCCTTCGCCAGTTGGACGTTGGTGGCCTTCGAGACGAAGGGGACGGTACGCGAGGCGCGCGGGTTGGCTTCGAGGACGTAGAGCTGGTTGCCAGCCAGGGCGTACTGGATGTTGATGAGCCCTCGCACTCCCACGCCTTCGGCGATCGCCCTCGTGGAGGTGCGGATCTGGTCGATGACGTGGGCCCCCAAGGTGATCGGAGGAAGGGCGCACGCGGAGTCACCGGAGTGGACGCCGGCCTCCTCGATGTGCTCCATGATCCCGCCGATGTACAGGTCCTGACCGTCGAACAGGGCGTCCACGTCGATCTCGGTGGCGTCGTCGAGGAACTTGTCGATCATGATCGGGTTGGTCTCGGACGCCAGGGTCACGGTCGTGACATAGGTGGTCAGCGTGGCGTCGTCGTACACGATCTCCATGCCACGCCCGCCGAGGACGTAGCTGGGCCGTACGAGGACCGGGTACCCGATCTCGGCGGCGATCTTCAGCGCCTGCGAGGCGGACGCCGCCATCCCGAAGCGGGGGGCCGGCAGATGGGCGGCGGCGAGCACCTTTCCGAACTCGCCTCGGTCCTCGGCCACGTCGATGGCCTGCGGCGAGGTGCCGACGAGGGGCAGCCCGGCCGACTGGAGGGCGGCGGCCAGTTTGAGCGGGGTCTGGCCTCCCAACTGGACGATGACCCCGGCCACGGGACCGGCGGCGGCCTCGGCCGCGTACACCTCCAGCACGTCCTCTTCGGTCAGGGGCTCGAAGTACAACCTGTCGGAGGTGTCGTAGTCCGTGGACACTGTCTCCGGGTTGCAGTTGACCATGACCGTCTCGTACCCGGCGGCGGACAGGGCCATGGACGCGTGGACGCAGGAGTAGTCGAACTCGATGCCCTGGCCGATGCGGTTGGGGCCGGAGCCCAGGATGAGCACCGCCGGCTTGGTCCTCGAGCTGACCTCGGTCTCCTCGTCATAGGTGGAGTAGTGGTACGGTGTGCGTGCGGCGAACTCGGCGGCGCAGGTGTCCACGGTCTTGTACACGGGGCGCACGTTGAGGGCCCAGCGCAGGGAACGTACCTGCCCCGGGGACATCCCCCGCAAGTCGCCGATCTGCGCGTCGGACAGTCCGTGGCGCTTCGCCAGACGCAGCACTCCCGCGTCCAGGCCGGGGGCCTTGGCCACCTGGTGGGCCACATCGAGGATCATCACCAACTGGTCGAGGAACCAGGGGTCGATCTTGGTGGCCTCGAAGACCTCGGCCACGGTGGCGCCCGCCCGGAAGGCCTGGACGACGTCTTGGAGACGCCCGTCATGCGGACGGGAGGCGCTGCGAAGGGCCTCCTGCTTGTCCATCACCGGCCCGGCGAGGCGCAGAGGCGCCCGGGAGTCCTCCAAGGAGCGCAGGGCCTTGCCCAACGCCTCGGTGAAGTTGCGGCCGATGGCCATGGCCTCTCCCACGGACTTCATGTGGGTGGTCAGCGTGTCCTCGGCTGTGGAGAACTTCTCGAAGGCGAACCGGGGCACCTTCACGACCACGTAGTCCAGCGTCGGCTCGAAACTGGCGGGCGTCACCCCGGTGATGTCATTGGGGATCTCGTCCAGGGTGTAGCCCACGGCCACTTTGGCCGCGATCTTGGCGATGGGGAATCCGGTCGCCTTCGACGCCAGGGCCGAGGAACGGGACACGCGCGGGTTCATCTCGATGACGATGACCCGCCCCGTGGCGGGGTTCACCGCGAACTGGATGTTGCAGCCGCCGGTGTCCACCCCGACCGCGCGGATCACGGCGATCCCGATGTCGCGCAGTCGCTGGTACTCCCGGTCGGTCAAGGTCAGGGCCGGCGCGACGGTGATGGAGTCGCCGGTGTGGACCCCCATGGGGTCGAGGTTCTCGATCGAGCACACGATGACCACATTGTCTTTGCGGTCCCGCATGACCTCCAGTTCGAACTCTTTCCACCCGAGGATGGACTCCTCCACGAGGACCTCGGTGGTGGGCGACGCATCCAGACCGATCTCGGCCATGGCGCGCAACTCGACTTCGTCGTGGGCGAAACCCGACCCCACGCCGCCCATCGTGAACGAGGGCCTCAGGACGACCGGGAAGCCGAGCTCACGGGCCGCCTCGACCACGTGGTCGACGTCATGGCACATGATCGATCGAGCCACCTCGGGGGCGCCGCCGGGCAGGTCGGACAAGGACGCGACCACGTGCTTGAACTTCTCGCGGTCCTCCCCTCGTTCGATGGCCTCGACGGTGGCGCCGATCAACTCGACGCCGTACTTCTCCAGGACCCCGGATTTCGCCAGGGCCACGGCGGTGTTGAGGGCCGTCTGTCCGCCCATGGTCGCCAGCAGGGCGTCGGGGCGTTCCAGGTCGATGATGCGTTCCACCATCTCAGGGGTGATGGGCTCTATGTACGTGGCGTCGGCGAACTCCGGGTCGGTCATGATCGTGGCCGGATTGGAGTTGACGAGGATGACCCGGTACCCCTCCTCGCGCAAGACGCGACAGGCCTGGGTTCCGGAGTAGTCGAACTCGCAGGCCTGACCGATCACGATCGGCCCCGAGCCGATCACAAGGATCGAGGAAATGTCGGTTCTCTTAGGCATGATTCCTCCAGTCGGCCATCATGTCGGCGAAGCGGTCGAACAGATACCCCGCGTCATGGGGGCCGGCGGCGGCCTCGGGATGGTACTGCACGGAGAACCCGACGAGCCGCCCGTCGCGGGTCAGTTGCAGACCCTCGACGACCTGGTCGTTGAGCCCGACGTGGCTGACCGACGCCTGTCCGTACTCGGTGTCCACCTCGACCCCGACAGGGGCGTCGACGGCGAACCCGTGGTTGTGGGCGGTGATCTCCACCATGCCGGTGCGGAGGTCCTTAACCGGCTGATTGATGCCGCGATGGCCGTATTTCAGCTTGTAGGTGGTGAAACCCAGCGCCAGGCCGAAGATCTGCGAGCCGAAACAGATGCCGAAGTACGGGATCCCCGCAGCGAGGACCTGCCGCAACAGATCGATGGCGTGCTCGGCCGTCGCCGGATCGCCGGGCCCGTTGGAGAAGAAGACCCCGTCAGGATTCAGGGCTGTGATCTGGTCGAAGGTCGTCGACTGGGGAAGGACGTGGACCTCCATGCCGTGGTGGCTCATGAGGGCGGGGGTCATGGACTTGATGCCCAGATCGAGCGCCGCCACCGTGAACCGCTTCTCGCCTCGTGCCGGGATGACGTACGGCTGGTCGGTGCTCACCTCTCCCGCCAGGTCGGCGCCCGCCATGGCCGGCGCTTGCAGAACCTTCGACAGCAGGGCCTGCGGGTCCAGGTCGATGGTCGAGATTCCGACCCGCATCGCGCCGCGCTCACGCAGGTGCCGTGTGAGGGCGCGCGTGTCGATCCCACAGATGCCCACCACGCCCTGGGCGGCCAACTGCTCCGGCAACGACCGGGTGGCCCGCCATGAGGACGGTCGTGGACTGGGGTCGCGGACGACGTACCCGGCCACCCAGATACGCGAGGACTCGTCGTCCTCGTCGTTCCATCCGGTGTTGCCGATGTGGGGCGCGGTGGAGACGACCACTTGGCGGGCGTAACTCGGGTCCGTGAGCGTCTCTTGGTAACCGCTCATGCCGGTGGCGAAGACGGCCTCACCGAAGGTCTCGCCTGTGGCCCCGAATGACTGCCCACGAAATGTTCGTCCGTCCTCAAGAACAAGGATTGCGGGGACGGTGGGTTCCATGAGGTCCAGCCTATACTTTCTCGTCGGTCGGCTCGTCATCCGCCCGGGGAATCAGTGTGGCGACATGGCCGAGGACTCCCGTCAGGAACGTCGGTGACGAATCTGTGGACAGTTCTTTCGCCAAGTCGACCGCCTCCGAGATGGCGATGGCCGCAGGCAGGTCGGCGTAGAGCATCTCCCAGACCGCGATCCGAGCCAGGCAGCGGTCGACGGCGGGCATGCGCTCGATGGTCCAGTCCTCGGCCAGGCACGGCGCCAAGTACCCGTCGATGAGGTAGCTGGTCTCAGCCACCCCTTCGGCGAGTTTCTTGGAGTACGCGGGGATCTCGCGGTCGGACATGGTGGCGTACGCGGCCATGGCCTGCTCGACCGAGCAGGCGGCCATGTCCGCGGAGTACAGGATGTCGACGGCGTACTTGCGCGCCTTGCGCATCCGCGACCGTTTGGGCGTGGCGTCAGACACGGGAGATGTACGAGCCGTCGCGGGTGTCCACCTTGACCTTCTCGCCGTTCGTGATGAACAGGGGCACCTGGATCTGGTAGCCCGTCTCGACGGTGGCGGGTTTGGTCCCGGCGCTGGAGCGGTCGCCCTGGAGCCCCGGCTCGGTGTAGGTGATCTCCAGTTCGACGGAGGCCGGCAGTTCGATGAAGAGGGGGTTGCCCTCGTACAGGGCCACGGAGGCGGTGCCGTTCTCCAGGAGGAAGTTCGTCGCGTCGCCGACGACCTCGTCCGAGATGGTCATCTGCGAGTAGTCGGCGGTGTCCATGAACACGAACCCGTCGGAGTCGTGGTAGAGGTACTGCATCTCACGACGGTCCACCTGGGCGTCCTCGACCTTGGTGTCGGAGTTGAAGGTACGATCGACAGTCTTGCCTGTGAGGACGTGCTTGAGCTTGGTCCGCACCACCGTGTTGCCCTTGCCAGGCTTGTGATGCTGGAACCAGGTCACGGTCCACAGCTGCCCGTCCAGGTTGAGCACCGTCCCGTTATGGATGTCGTTCGTTGAGATCATGTGAGCCCTTTCTTTTCTACCGAGGAACGATCTTACCGGAATCGGCCAATCAGGGGTGGGGGGACGGCGGGCGTGTGGTGGTCTTCCTGACGTAGGTGTACGCCGTGGCCGCGCGGACCCTCGCGTCACGGGCCTCGACATGGGGCAGGCTGACCTGTCGCACCCGCTCGGCGAGATGGGGGCAGGAGGTCTGCAGGTGTTGGGCGATCGCGCGGACCTCCTGTTCGGAGCGGTTCTGGGACAGCTTGGATTTCGCCCACACGTCCGTCACGATCAACTCGAGCCCGACCACCGCACGGCTCTGCTTCTCCAGCCACTCGGGGTCGTAGCCCTTGATGCTGCTGGAGTCGTAGTGGCGCATCATGGTGTCGAAACAATTCTGTATCCAGGCGGTGTCGGTGTGGTGGACCAGGTCCCCGTACACGTGGACCGTCTCGTAATCCCAGGTGGCGCCGCCCGGCTGCGTCAGCCATCGAGAGGACACGAAGGCGTCCTCACCCATCACGATGAGCAGGGCCGTGCCCGGGTACGCGGCAGCGCCTGGGTCGGACCCGTCGAGGGGTGTGGCCGGCCTGCCATGACCAGATTGGGGGTTGACCAGCCCGATGTGGGTGATCAGGCGTCCCCCCTCGGTCCAGACCCACGGCAGGAAGGTGGCGAGCGGACGCGACGAGACGGGGTCGACGGTGACGAGGGTCCCCGTGCCCACACGCGCGAGGAATTCCCGCACATCACTGTCCGGCATGCGGAAATGGTCCGGTATATACACGACTCACACCCCTCCGATCGCCTCGAAAGCCTGGTGGAGGACGGTGTCGTCCACGTCCGCGACCACCACGGGATGGCCGATGCCCTGCAGAAGGACCAACCGCAGATGGGATCCTCGCGACTTCTTGTCCAGGCTCATGGTGGAGCGGACCTCGGCCCAGCCGGCGCCCGAGTAGACGATGGGAAGACCGACCGACTCCAGGACGGTCCGGTGGAGCGCCAGGGTGTCGGCGTCGATCATGCCCAGCCGGTGGGCGACCTCGGCCGCGAAGACCATGCCCACGGCCACGGCGTTCCCGTGGGGCCAGGTGAAGCCTTCCAGTTTCTCGATGGCATGCCCGAGGGTGTGGCCGTAATTCAACGCCTCGCGACCGACACCGCCGACTCCCGTCTCCTTGAAATCTGTGGACACGACCCGCGCCTTGACGCTGATGGCACGAGCGAGCTGGTCGACGAAGGCGTCGGATTGCGTGTCGCACGCGTCCCTCGGGTCGCGTCCCACTGACTCGAGGATGACCGGATCGGCGATGAAACCGCACTTCAGCACCTCGGCCAGGCCCGATCGCACCTGGACCGTCGGCAGCCCGGCCAGCAGGTCGAGGTCGCACAACACGGCGGCGGGCTCATGAAAGGCGCCGACGAGGTTCTTGCCGACGGGCAGGTTGATCCCCGTCTTGCCCCCGACGGCCGCGTCAGCCATTCCCAGCACGGTGGTGGGGACGCACACGTGGCGGATCCCCCGCAAGTAGGTCGCCGCGACGAAGCCTGCGAGGTCGGTGGTGGCCCCGCCACCCACGGAGACGACCGCGTCCGACCGCGTGAGACCGGCTCGCGCCACCTCGTTCCAGCACTGGTCGAGGATCTCCGCCGTCTTGGCGTGCTCCGCGTCGGGGACCCGCAGCAGTATCGGACCGGGAACGCGCTGCGCCAGATGGCGGGCCCGCTCGGCCAGGACCTCGGGGTAGATGATCGCGGTCATGGCCGCCTGGCCGAGGTGGTCGGCGATCTGCGAGGAGACCCCCCACCCGATCAGGACGTCGTAGGGCTGTTCGCCCGCGACCCGGATGGTCTGGGCCGGGCAGACCAAGGACAAAATCTCGTCGACCACATCGTCCACGCCGCGCTCGGCGTCCACCCGCCAGGTGGCCACCTCGGCCAGGACGGGCAGTCGCTCGCTCGCCAACTGCGTCATCTGGGCACGGACATCGGTCAACAGGAGCGGGCGCAGGCGGTTCATCCCCGCCCGACGGGTCAGGGTCGTCACCGACACGTCCAACCACACCACACGATGGTCGCCCAGCATGGCCCGGATCGACGGCGTCATCACCGCTCCCCCGCCCAGGCACACCACCTCGGCCATGCGCAGCGCCTCGGCGGCCGCACGTTCCTCGAGCTCACGGAAGCGGGCTTCCCCGTCGTCAGCGAAGATCTCGGTGATGGCCTGGCCGGTGTAGTCCTCGACCATCGTGTCGGTGTCGAGCCACGTCACGCCCAGGCGCGCCGCGACGGCCGCGCCGATGGTGGTCTTGCCACTGGCCGGAAGGCCGACGAAGACGATGCTCACCAGACTCCCTCCAGACCCGTGTCGCGCAGGCGACGCCGGTAGACGTCCACGGTGGCGCGGACGTCGTCGAGACAGTCGCCCGAGAATTTCTCCACGCACGCCTCCGCCAGGACGAGAGCCACCATGGCCTCGGCGACCACGGCGGCCGCCGGGACGGCGCACACGTCCGAGCGTTGATGGTGGGCGGTGTCGTCCTGTCTCGTCGCGACGTTCACTGTGGCCAAGGCGTGGGGCACCGTCGCGATGGGTTTCATGGCCGCTCGAAGCCTGATCACCTCGCCGTTGGACATGCCGCCCTCGATCCCCCCCGCATGGTCGGTGAGGCGATGGATGCGCCCGTCGTCCATGCGCATCATGTCATGGGCCTGCGAGCCCAGTCTCTCCGCCAACGCGAAACCGTCGCCGATCTCCACGCCCTTGATGGCCTGGACGCCCATCAGGGCGCTGGCCAGCCGGGCGTCCAGACGCCGGTCGGAGCTGACATGGGTGCCCAGTCCGGGGGGGCACCCCCAGACGAGGATCTCCACCACGCCCCCCAGCGTATCGCCATCTGCCACTGTTTGTGCAATCAGTTTCTGCATGGCGGCGCTCGCGTCGTGGTCGAAGCATCGGACCGGGTCGGCGTCGATCCGCTCCATGTCGGCGGGAGTGGGCACCCGGTCGCTGTCGGAACGCACAGTCCCGATGGCGGTCACATGGCTGACCACCTCGATCCCCAAGCCTTGTCTCAAGAACTGACGCGCCACCTCGCCCAGAGCCACACGGGCGGCCGTCTCACGAGCCGACGCCCGTTCCAGGATCGGTCGCGCCCGGTCGAAGCCATACTTCTGCATCCCCGCCAGATCGGCGTGCCCGGGTCGGGGCCTGGTCAAAGGCTCGTTGCGCGCCGATCCGGCCAGGAGGCTCGGATCGACCGGGTCGGATGACATGACCTGGGTCCATTTGGGCCATTCGGAGTTGGCGATCTCCACGCACACCGGCGACCCGATGGTCTCGCCCTGGACGACTCCCCCGGTGATGCGCACCTTGTCCTGTTCGAAGCCCATGCGGGCCCCACGTCCGGCGCCGAGGCGGCGGCGTGCCAAAGCACGGTCCAGATCCGAGGTGGACACTTTCACATGCGCCGGAATCCCTTCCAGCACCGCCGTCAGTCCGGGGCCGTGGGATTCCCCTGCGGTCATATATCTCAACACGCGGTCCAGTCTACGCAGCCTGCTCGGCGATGGCTCGATCGGCGGCAGTCCGTAAGACGGCGAGATCGACGCGTCGCCCGGTCATGAGCTCGACCTGCCCCACAGCCTGCGCGGCCAGCAGATCGAGACCCGTCACCACCTGGGCGCCCTGATGGATCGCCTGGTGGATCAGTGGAGTCGGCCAGGGGTCGTACACCACATCGACGACCAAGCCCGCCGAGGCGGGGCCCCACTGCGCCGACACCTGGGGCGGAAGGGTGGACACCACCACGTCCGGCCGACAGTCGCCGTCGACGACCTCGATCCCCCATCGGCGCCCGTCCAACGCCAGGGCCGCCGTCTTCTCCGCGTCGCGGGCCCGCACATGGACACCGCCCACGCCCATCAGCGACAGGGCGTACACGCAGGAGCGGGCCGTCGCCCCATTTCCGTACACCTGGACACACGCGTGAGGGCTCATCCGCGCCTGGGACAGCACCATCTGGATCCCCGTCACATCCGTCGAATGCACATGCGTGGTCGTGGGATCGCCGGGGTCGCCGTCGAAGATGAGGGTGTTGCCCACGCCCAGGGCGGCCACCACAGGATCAGGAACCCCGAGGCTCACGATGGCGGCCTTGCAGGGCATCGTCACCGACAGTCCGCGCCAGACCGGGGACAACCCGGCGACGAAGCTTCCCACCTCGTCGGAGCGGACGTCCGTTCTCCCGTACTCCCAGTCCAGTCCGAGCGCGTCGTACGCGGCCTGGTGCAACGCAGGCGACAGGGAGTGCGCGATCGGGGACCCGATGACCCCGCAACGGCGTCCGGTCACGAACAGCCCGCAGGCTCGCCGTTGTCGGCGCACCACTGGTTGAACTGAGCCTCCAGGGCCAGGAAGCCCGCCTCGTCCGAGGCGAACTCGGTCTGGCCGGTGTCCAGGTTGACGGTCACCCAGTAGATCCAATCCCCCTCGGCGGGGTTGAGGGCCGCGGACAGGGAGTCCTGCCCGGGGCTGTTGATCGGGGTGGAGGGCAGGCCTGTGTTGACATAGTAGTTGTACGGCAGACTTCCGTCCTGCTGGGAGGACGCCGTGATCGGGTCGTTGTACGGGGTCCCGTCGGCCATCAGGCGTCCGTACCGGAAGACCGACTCGACGCCCAGGGGGATCCCGTCGGCGATGCGGTTGTAGATCGCACGGGCGACCTTCGGCCCGTCCTCGGGGTTGTTCACCTCGGCTTCGATGATGCTGGCGACCACCACGATCTGTTGGATCGTCAAGCCGAGCTCCGCGGCCTTGGCGTCCACGTCGAGCCCGCCAACAACGGACGTGAACTTCTTGGCCATCATCGCGTAGACGCTGATCGGATCGGTGTTGATAGGGGGGTAGAGGAAGTAGGTGTCCGGGAAGAGGAACCCTTCCGGGTTGTTCCCCGCCGCCGGGTTGAGCCCGATGACGCTCGGATCCGCCTGGACGGCGGCCATCGCCTGGTCGATCTGGTCCTGGGTGTCGTTCAACTGGTCGATCATCATCGCGTTCAGGTCCAGCAGCCGTGTGCCCTCGGGAACGGTGAAGTGGATGACGACCAAGTTCTTGGGATCGTTGAGCATGGAGGCCGCCGTGGCCGCCGGAAGATGGGTCAACAGGTTCCAGGTGCCCGCCTGCTGGGGGCCGTCGGAGAACTTCAGCGCCTCGGTCTCGAACAGGGACGGATCCTTGATCACGTCCAACGCCATCAAGGAGTCGGCGACCCGCGCCCACCCGTCGCCGTCGCGGATGACCACCTGGATCGGGTCCTCCCCCGCGCCGATGTAGTCGTCCTGTTGGCGCAGGTCCATGTAGAAGGAGTACCCCTTCCAGGACGCCAGACCCAAGCCGGCCAGCAGGACGACGAAACTCAGCGCCACCGCAACGGCGGACTTCGCCCGTCGAGACGTCTCCGATGAGATCCAACTGACGTTGTCTCGGTCAGCCATTGGCCTCCTCCATTTCCAGCTTGCGCCCCAAGGCATGCCCCGTTTCCGAAGCACGCAGAACCGATTCTAGGATACCGACCGCGGATTGGGCGTCAATCACCGATCGGGCGGTCTTGGCTGTGCGTCCGCTCGCCCGCAACCGTCGATGGGCCTGAGCCGTCGACATCCGCTCGTCCACCAGCCACACAGGCACGTCGACGAGGGCCGCCACCTCGCGGGCCTGGGCCTCGATCTTCGTCGCGGCGATCCCGGCGCTTCCGTCCAGGGCGAGGGGATATCCCACGACCAGGGCCACAGCGCCCGTGTCGGCCACGAGATCCGCCACGCGCCGCGCCACGTCCTCGCCGCCCGGCAGGGTGTCCAGGGGGTACGCCAGCACCCGCCCGGCGTCGCAGGCGGCCACACCGACTCGCACCGATCCCAGATCGATCGCGAGGATGACTCCCTGGTTCTCAGCCAAGGCTGTTCGCCACTGTGTCGAGGGCGGTTTGGGCCGCGTCCGGGTTCGTCCCGCCGCCTTGGGCGAGATCGTCGGATCCGCCGCCACGCCCGCCCAGGGCCACCGCGGCCGCGCCCACGAGGGCGCCCGCTGTGAAACCGAGGTCCCGAGCCGCAGGGGTGGTCGCCACCACGGCGGAGACCTTGCCCGTCGTGGTGATCAGGCACACCACCGCCGGCACGTGCTGGAGCCTGTCACGGACCTGGATCGCCAACGCACGGATGTCCGCCCCGGGGGCCGGGTCGATGGCGCCGACGAACTGGACGTGCCCATGCTCGACCGCGCGGGAGGCGAGGGACGCCGCCTGGGCCGACACCTGGGCGGCCTGGAGATCGGCGATCGTCTTCTCGGCGTGTTTGAGCTGAGCCATCAGCTTGGCCACCCGCTCTTCGAGCTGTCCGGGCTGCACCTTCAACGAGCCCGCCAGAGCCGACACGATGGCACGCTCGGCGGCGAAGCGGGCGAAGGCGTCCGTGGACACCAGGGCCTCCACGCGGCGCACCCCCGACCCGACCGACCCTTCGCTCATGAGGCTCAGCAGCCCGATCTGGGAGGTGGACTGGACGTGGGTCCCACCGCACAACTCGCGAGACCACCCTGACGCGAACTCCACGACGCGCACCCGGTCGCCGTACTTCTCGCCGAACATCGCCTGGGCGCCCAGCGCCTTCGCCTGGTCCAGGGCCATCTCGGAGTGGGTCACCTGCCAATCGGCCCGGATGGCCTCGTTGGCCACCCCTTCGAGTTCCTGCTTCATCTGCTCGGACATCCCCGACAGACTGTTGAAGTCGAACCGCAGGTACCCGGGCTTGTTGTAGGACCCCGCCTGATGGGTCTGCGGCCCGAGGATCTGCCTCAAGGCGGCGTTGACGATGTGGGTGGCGGTGTGCGCCTGGCTGGACCCGAAACGCTGGGCCGCGTCGACCTGGGCCTCCACCGGCGCCCCGAGCTCGACCGTGCCGTCGGTGACGACGCCGCGATGCACGATCAGACCGGGCACAGGGCTTTGCACATCGACCACGTCGATGCTCAGCCCCGCCGCTGTGATCACGCCCGCGTCCGCGTCCTGGCCACCGGCCTCGGCGTAGAACGGAGTCTGTTCCAACACGACCTCCACCTCGTCGCCGACCCCGGCGCTCGGCACCGCCAGACCGGCTTTGAGAAGGCCGACCACACGAGAGGGCACTGTCAGATCGGTGTAACCGAGGAAGTGGGACTCGCCCAGCCTGCGGATGTCCGCGTAGGCGGCGGTGGACTGGATGGCGCCCTTCTTCGCCTTGGCGTCGGCCTTGGCACGGGCCTTCTGCTCGGCCATGAGGGACGTGAACACGTCCGTGTCCACGCTGATCCCGGCCTCCTCGGCCATCTCCATGGTCAGATCGATCGGGAAACCGTACGTGTCGTGCAGACGGAAGGCCTGGTCGCCGGGCAGGGTCGTCCCGTGAGACTCCTTGACCTGCGAGACCGCCATGTCGAACAACTGCGTCCCCGAGGTCAGGGTACGGGTGAAGCTCTCCTCCTCGGCCGTGGCCACCGCCTGGACCCGCACCCAGTGGTCGGCGATCTCCGGGTACGACGAGATCATCTGGTCGCGACTGGTCGCCATCAGGTCCACCAGGACGGGCTCGGTCACCCCCAGCAGGCGCATGGAGCGGATCGAGCGACGCAGGAGGCGTCGAAGCACGTAGCCGCGCGCCTCGTTGCCGGGCGTCACGCCGTCGGTCATGAGCATCAGCGAGGATCGGACGTGGTCGGCGACCACACGCAGCCTCACGTCGTCGTCTCGGTCGGCGCCGTAAGCCTTCCCCGAGATCTCGCAGGCGCGGGTGATCACCGGGAAGACTTGGTCGATCTCGTACATGTTGTCCACGCCCTGGAGGAGGAACGCCGTCCGTTCCAGACCCATGCCGGTGTCGATGTTCTTGCTTGGCAGCTTGGCGCGCACATCGAAATCGTCCTTGCGACGCACCACCGACAGGTCCTCGGTCTGGAAGACCAGGTTCCAGATCTCCAAGAAGCGGTCCTCGTCCGCTTCCGGCCCGCCGTCGGGACCGTACGCGGCCCCCCGGTCGATGTAGATCTCGGAGCAGGGGCCGCCGGGGCCCGGGACCCCCATGTGCCAGTAATTGTCTTTCAGGCCCCTGGGCTGGATGTGGGACGCGGGCACGCCGACCTTCATCCAGAGGTCCCGCGCCTCGATGTCGCCGTCCGGATAGTCGGGGTGGACGCCGGGGCCGAGGATCGTCACCCAGACCTTGTCGGGGGCGAACCCGTAGTTGCCGTCGGCCTGGGACCCGGTGACCAGTTCCCAGGCGTACTCGATGGCGTCCTTCTTGAAGTAGTCGCCGAAGGAGAAGTTGCCGTTCATCTGGAAGAACGTGCCGTGGCGGGTCGTCTTGCCCACCTCGTCGATGTCCAGGGTGCGCACGCATTTCTGCACGCTGGCCGCCCGCCGGTACGGCGAGGGCTCGACCCCGGTGAAATAGGCCTTGAACGGCACCATCCCCGCGTTGACGAACAACAGCGTCGGATCGTTGTACAACAAGGAGGCCGAAGGCACGATCGCGTGGTCGTGGCGCGCGAAGAAGTCGAGAAAGCGGCGGCGGATGTCAGCTGTTTCCATGAAAGTGCCTCGTCAGATCAATAGGTGGGCAGTGGGCGTGGACGCCCACCGGTGGCCGGGTCTGGGCCCAGATGCTGGACCCAGATTCTCACAATTCTAGTCGGTTCAGAAACGTTGGTCCGCCTGGGCCGCGCGCCACGCCCGGACATACTCCCGTATGAACGCCCCCAGCTTGGACGACCAGGCGCCGGCGAAGCGTCCGAGGGCGCCCGCCACGGGCTCCGGCTTGCCAGCAGTGAACCATGCTTTGCCGTGCCAGACGGCGACGGACCCGACCATCACTCCCAGCGCGAACCAGATGAATCGTCTCATCACACACCCTTCCTTTTTCGTTGACAAGCAGCCCCCAGCATACACAACGACGCCGGCCCCGCTGTGCCGATCCCCGACCCACGGCTCACGAACCAGGCCCGGGGCGCCCCAGGCACGCCTCGATGGCGGCCAGCCGCTCTTTCACCTGCGCCTCGTGTCCATGGTCGGTGGGCGTGTAGTAGCGGGCGTCGACGAGATCGTCGGGCAGGTACTGCTGGGCGGCGATGCCATGGGGGGCGTCATGGGCGTACTGGTACCCCACCCCGTGCCCGTAGGTGGAGGCGGTGGAGTAATGGGCGTCCCTCAGGTGCTTCGGGACGGGCCCGCCCTTGCCCTGGTGGACGTCGCTCAGGGCGGCGTCCACGCCGACGATCACCGCGTTGGACTTCGGGGCCGTGGCGCAGGCGACCACCGCTTGGGCCAAGATGATGCGCCCCTCGGGCATGCCCACCATCTGCACAGCCTGGGCGGCCGCCACGCAGATCTGCAAGGTCCCCGGCGAGGCCATGCCGATGTCCTCGCTGGCGAGGATCATCAGACGTCGGGCGATGAAGCGGGGATCCTCCCCCGCCGCGATCATGCGCGCCAGGTAATGCAGCCCCGCCTGGACGTCGGAGCCGCGCAGGGATTTGATGAAGGCGCTGATCACGTCGTAGTGCTGGTCCCCGTCGGCGTCGTACCGCACCGCGGCCTTGTCCACCGCCTGGGAGAGCGTGTCGGTGGTGATGACGGCCGAGCCCACGGCGGCCGTGGTGGCAGCAGCCTCCTCGATGTAGGTCAGGACGCGGCGGGCGTCTCCGCCGCCCAACTGGATCAGGGCGGCCCGGGCGTCCTCCTCGATGGCGAACAGTCCGCCGTCAGGGGTGCGCACTCCCCTGTCGTCCGTCAGGGCGCGGTCCACGAGGTGGGACATGTCCTCGTCGGACAGGGGGTTGAGGGTGAGCAGCAGGGACCGCGACAACAGGGGCGCGATCACCGAGAAGGACGGGTTCTCCGTCGTCGCGGCGATCAGGGTGACGATCCGGTTCTCCACAGCTGGCAGAAGCACGTCCTGCTGCGTCTTGGAGAATCGATGGACCTCGTCGATGAACAGGACCGTCTTCACCCCTCGCGCCAGTTCGGCACGGGCGCGGTCGATCTCGGCACGGACCTCTTTGACCCCGGCGGTGACGGCGCTCAACTCCACGAATCTGGCGCCCGTGGAGTGGGACACGATGGCGGCGATGGTCGTCTTGCCCACGCCGGGAGGTCCCCACAAGAAGACCGACATGGGCTGGCCCTGCGCCAGGCGTCGCAGGGGCGAGCCGGGGCCGAGCAGATGGCGCTGCCCGACGATGTCGTCCAGGGTCGTGGGGCGAAGTCGGACGGCCAGGGGGGCGTGGTCCGGCACGTCCCCGAGGGACCCCAGGGACCGGGGGGTGACGATCAGGTTGCCGAAGAGGTCCTCGGTCATGGCAGGGTCCGTGTGGCCAGGAACTGCTGATACCATCGCGCCGAGTCTTTCCACGTGCGGTCACAGGTGTCGTAGTCGACCCGGATGAGCCCGAACCTCTTCTCCAGCCCGTACGCCCACTCGAAATTGTCCATCAATGACCACACGTAATAGCCCCGCACGGGCACGCCCTGGTCCATGGCCGCGTGGATGGCCCGCAGGTGCGAGTCCAGGTAGTCGATGCGATCCTGGTCATGGACGACGCCGTCCTCGCCGACCCGGTCGGGCATGGCCGCCCCGTTCTCCGTCACCACCAGGTCGAGGCCCGGATAGCGACGATGGACGTCGACGAGCAGATCGGTCATGGAGTCGGGGTCGATCCCCCAGCCCATCTGCGTGAGAGGGCCGCGAGGGGGGATCCACGTCACCATCTCGGCGCCCACCCACGGCGTGGGCTCGGGTTGGGGCGTGGCGCCGGCCCGGACGGTGGAGGGCGCGTAGTAGTTCAGCCCCAGGAAGTCGATCGGCTGGTGGATGAGGTCCAGATCGCCGTCGCGCACCCAGTCCCACGACAGGGACGACAGCGCCTGGGTGGTGGCGTCCGCGTACCGCCCCTCCATCATGGGCTCGATGTACAGCAGGTTCGCCGTCGCCTGGGCGATGGCCAGCGCCTCCATGTCGGCTTCCGAGTCGGACGCCGGATAGAACTGGTGCAGGTTCAGCGCGACGCCCACACGGGCCGACGTCTCGGCCCTCAACGCCTGGACGCCCATGCCGTGCGCGAGGTTGAGGTGGTGGGCGGCGGTGACGGCGCCCCGCTTTGACCGCACCCCCGGAGCATGGACCCCAGAAGCGTAGCCGAGCATGGCCGAGCACCACGGCTCGTTGAGGGTCACCCAGTCGGCCACCCGGTCCCCCAGCGCGCCGACCATGATCTCGGCGTAGTCGGCGAAGCGGTAGGCGGTGTCTCGGTCCCTCCACCCGCCTTTGTCCTCCAACGCCTGTGGGAGGTCCCAGTGGTACAAGGTCGCCATCGCCGTGATGCCGCGTTCCAGGAGGCCGTCGACCAGCCGGGAGTAGAAATCGAGCCCCGCCCGGTTGGGCGACCCCGTGCCCTTGGCTTGGATCCTCGACCACGCGATGGAGAACCGGTAGGAGTCGACGCCCAGGCGGGCCATGTGGTCGAGATCCTCCTCCATGCGGTGGTAGTGGTCGCAGGCGAGATCCCCGGTCTCGCCGCGGTCGGTCTTCCCCGCGGTGTGTGAGAAGGTGTCCCAGATGGACGGTCCTCGACCGCCCTCCTCCACAGCCCCCTCGATCTGGTACGCGGCGGTGGCCACGCCGAAACGACACGCCTGCTCGAACTCGACACCCATGCCTTCTCCCTTCCTGACAGTCATTGTAGCCACGCGCACCGACACGATCAGTCCGGCGCGTGTACGACCCCCCAGGGCGCGGCCTAGATGTCGATGCGCTCGGAGTCCAAGGAGTACGCGCCCTCGATGATCAGTTCGCGCCGGGGCCCCACGTCGTTGCCCATCCACACCTCGAAGGAGGAGGCCGCGGCGGCGACGTCCACGATGCGCAGCCTGCGCAACGTGCGGTGCTGGGGGCTCATGGTGGTCTCCGCCAACTGATCGGCGTCCATCTCGCCGAGGCCCTTGTACCGTTGGGGCTCTTTGAACTTGATCCCCTTCTTGGTCAGCTCGGCCATCTTGCGTTGGTACTCCGGATCGGAATAGGTGTAGATGTACTTGTCCTGGTCCTTCTTCGGATTGACGATCTCGAAGCGGTGCAGGGGCGGCACGGCCGTGTAGACCCGACCCGCCTCGACGAGGCCGCGCATGTAGGTGAAGAACAAGGTGGCCAGCAGGCATCGGATGTGGGCGCCGTCGGAATCGGCGTCGGCCATGAAGATGACCTTCCCGTACCGGGCCTGGTCCACGTCGAAGGTCCTGCCCGACCCCGCGCCGATCACCTGGATGATGGATGCGCACTCGGCGTTCTTCAGCATGTCGGTGACAGAGGCTTTCTGGACGTTGAGGATCTTGCCTCGGATCGGCATCAGCGCTTGGAACTCGGAGTTGCGAGCCAGTTTGGCCGTGCCCAGGGCCGAGTCGCCCTCGACGATGAACAATTCCGTCTTCTCTGGGTCGGAGGAGCGGCAGTCCGACAGCTTGGGCGGCAGGCTGGAGGAGGCCAGCGCGTTCTTCGCCCTGACAGCCTCACGGTGGACGCGGGCCTGCACGCGGGTACGTGAGGCCTGGACCACCTTCTCCATCACTGCGCGCGCCTGTGCTTTGACGGCCGTCTTCGTGGACGTGAGGTACTCGGTGACCTCCCGCTCGACGACTTTGGCCACGAGTTTGAGCACCGCCGGAGTTCCGAGGACCTCCTTGGTCTGGCCCTCGAACTGGGGCTCGGCCAGTCGCACGGTCACCACCGCGGTCATGCCCTCCATGATGTCCTCTTTCGAGATCTCGTCGGAGGCCTTGGTCAGTCGCGTCCCGTCGAGGACTTTCGTGAAAGCCCTGGTCAAGCCGCGCTCGAACCCTTGGACGTGGGTGCCGCCCTTGGGCGTGGAGATGATGTTCACGAAGGAGGCGATCGTCGAGTCGTACCCGGTCCCCCACCGCAAGGCGATGTCGATGCCCAGGTCGCGCTCCACGTCCGAGGGCGTCATGTGCTCATTTTCGTCCAGCATCGGGACGGTCTCGACGAAGGTCTCGTGCCCGCTGAGCCGCCAGATCTCGCTCACGTCCGCGTCGGTGGCCAGGAACTCGCAGAACTGGGAGATCCCGCCCTCGTGATGGAAGACTTCTTGGTCCTCGACCCCGTCGCGCCGATCGGTCACCGTCAGCTTCAGGCCGGGGACCAGGAAGGACGTTTGACGCGCGCGGTCTTTGAGCCGAGTCATGGAGATCTGGGCGTCCGGGAGGAAGATCTGCCCGTCGGGCCAGTACCGCACCCGTGTACCTGTGACGGACTTGGCCACGCGCGTGGCGAGCTTGGTCAGCCCTCCGCGAGGGGTGAACGGGGCGTCGGGGCCGGGGCCGTCGAAGACTCCGGGGACTCCTCGACGAAAGGACATGGTCCAGGTCGCGCCGTCGCGGTCGACCTCGACGTCCAAGCGGGACGACAGGGCGTTGACCACCGAGGACCCCACGCCGTGCAGGCCGCCCGAGGCGTTGTACGTCCCCGAGCCGAACTTGCCGCCGGCATGGAGCTTGGTGAAGACCACCTCGACGCCGCTCAGGCCCGTCTTGGGCTCGACGTCCACGGGAATGCCGCGGGCGTGGTCATGGACGCACACCGACCCGTCAGGGTCGAGGAAGACCTCGATCGCGGAGCCGAACCCGGACAGGGCCTCGTCCACGGCGTTGTCGATGATCTCCCACAGGCAGTGCATCAGCCCCTTGGTGTCCGTGGAGCCGATGTACATGGCAGGGCGCTTGCGCACCGCTTCCAGTCCTTCGAGGACGAGCAGGTGCCGGGCGCCGTATTCGCCCGAGGCCGGTGGCGTGCGCCGACGCCCACGAGATGATTCTTCCACGCGGGCAAGCTTAGTGACCGACTCAACCGGCGGGGCGTCAAACAAGGACTCAAGCGTGTCGGGCGAGTCCATGGTTCACGCCCCTTCGAGGGCAGGCACGTCGGTGTGGGGAGCAGGAGCGGCCTGGTCGCCGTGGGCCGAGGGGACGGTCCCGTGCATGTGGCGGATCCGGCCCCGATCGTCGAACATGACGCTCAGGCGCGCCTCGTCCTCGAAGACCAACGTGATCTCGTCGCGCGACTCCTCCATGGCGATCTGATGGGCGCTGGCGTAGACGGTCACGATGTCCTTGTGGTCGCCCAACCCGTAGGACAGGGCCGAGGAGATGATTCTGGGCACGGTGAACGCCGTGGGCGCCTCCATGGTCAAGCGGGGATCGGTGATGACCGCGTACAGGCGTCGACCGGGACGCCACCCGGAGAAGATGGCGCCGCCCATGATCTGGGGGCTCGCCACCACCGCGAGGGTCGCCCCGGGGGTCATCCCCAGGTTCAACACACCGTCCATCGGGAACGAGGGCTCGGTGAACTCCCACAGCCCGGCCTCGGCCCCGAACTCCCGCAGAGGCTCTGCCCTCCTCACGGCGATGGCGGTGTGGTCCACATGGGGGTCGGCCCAGGACCACACCCAGGTGTTGGTCTCCTCGTCGACGTGGCCCAGCAGGGCGAACTGCACGCGGACATGGTTGAGGGTCATGAACCCCGTGGCCAGACTGAGTTCCCAGTCGGGGACGTCCGAGCCGACGAGGCGGCTCAACCGTGACTGCCCCTCCACCAGCAATGCGGTGTGGGCGCTGGCCCATTCGTTCAGCAGCGAGTGGTCCTGGGGCATCGGCGGCTAGTCCAGATAGTCGCGCAGCACCTGCGAGCGCGACGGATGCCTCAGCTTGGACATCGTCTTGGACTCGATCTGACGGATGCGCTCGCGCGTGACGCCGTAGACCCGCCCGATCTCGTCGAGAGTCTTGGGCTGTCCGTCGGTGAGTCCGAATCGCATGGAGACGACCCCGGCCTCACGCTCCGACAAGGTGTCGAGCACATCGTGCAGTTGCTCCTGCAGCAGGGAGAAGTTCACCGCGTCGGCGGGCACCACGGCCTCGGAGTCCTCGATGAGGTCGCCGAACTCGGAGTCGCCGTCCTCGCCCAGAGGGGTGTGCAAGGAGATCGGTTCGCGACCGTACTTCTGGACCTCGACCACCTTCTCGGGCGTCATGTCCAGTTCGTGGGCCAGTTCTTCGGGGCTCGGCTCGCGTCCGAGGTCTTGGAGCATCTGGCGCTGGACGCGGGCCAGCTTGTTGATGACCTCGACCATGTGGACCGGGATGCGGATCGTACGGGCCTGGTCGGCCATGGCCCTCGTGATCGCCTGCTTGATCCACCATGTCGCATAGGTGGAGAACTTGTACCCCTTGGTGTAGTCGAACTTCTCCACCGCCCTGATCAGGCCGAGGTTGCCCTCTTGGATCAGATCGAGGAAGAGCATGCCGCGCCCGGTGTAGCGCTTGGCCAAGGAGACGACCAGACGCAGGTTGGCCTCCAGGAGGTGGTTCTTGGCACGTCGGCCGTCTTCGGCGATCCACTCGAGATCTTCACGATCGGCGTCGGTGATGGTGATGGCGGGATCGTTCAGTTTCTCCTCGGAGAACAGCCCCGCCTCGATCCTCTTCGCCAGGGAGACTTCTTGCTCGGCGTTCAACAGCGCCACTTTGCCGATCTGCTTCAGGTAGTCCTTCACCGGATCGGCCGTCGCGCCAGCCGCCATGACCTGCTGCTCGGGCTCGTCCGTCTCATCGGCGTCCGACAAGGAGAATCCCTCGTCTTCGGTCAGCTCCGCCTCAAGCTGGGCTTCTTTCTTGGGTTGGAACTCGGTGTCGTCCACATCGTCCAGGCTGCGCTTCTTGGCGCCGAAACGCAGTTCGACGGAATCGCCGTCCTCGCTCAGATCGAACTCAGCGGCGCCGTCCACGGCTGCGAGGATCGCGTCCTCCACGGAAGGTTCGCTGAAACCCTCCGCCATCTCGTCAGTGGCGTCCTGTTCGAAGTCCGAGTCGACTGTCGTCGCCTCGATGTCGATCCCATCGCGATCGGAGGTCTTGCTAGCCTTCCGCGAGGTGGAGCCGGCGGGGTTCGCTGCTGATCTCTTCTGAGAGGGAGTACCCGACTTCTTCGGCCGATCTGGCTTGACACTGGCCGACGCACCCTTACTTGCTATCATCAATCATCCTTCGCTTGAATCCGCAGCCAACTTGAACGAGGGTAAAAAAAAACCCGCTCGTGTCAAGTCCGCACTCAATTATGCATGAGGGTACCTTGGCATGCAAGTCTTAGACATGCATGTGACGCTTCGGAGGATCGTCTCACACGCGTGTGAGCGCGTGTGCCCTCATTCCAGACACCACCAGGAATTCCGTAAATTCCAGGAATGAAATCCCATCCGATGGCGTTATCAGTTATGTCGAACTTGGATGAAAGGACCCGCATGATCCCCCAGGCCGGACCATCCCGCACCACCGGGATGAGCCAGAAGGACGCCGTCGGACTGTACCTCGATAGTATCTCCTACCATCAACTCCTCGGTGCTGACGAGGAAGTCGAGCTGGCTGCCGCCATGGAGACCGGCTTGTACGCCGACTATCTCCTCACGCACCCCGACGAGCCTCGACCCGAGGACGCGACGGACGACGAGCTGCGCGAACTCGTCCTCACAGGCGAGTTGGCCAAGCAGAAGTTCATCGGCGCCAACTTGCGTCTGGTGGTCTCCATCGCCCGGAAATATTCCCGGGAGACGCTGTCCTTCCTGGACATCATCCAGGAGGGGAACGTCGGCCTGATCAGAGCCGTGGAGAAGTTCGACTATACAAAGGGATTCAAATTCTCCACGTACGCCACCTGGTGGATCCGCCAGACGATCTTCCGCGGGATCGCCTCCCAGGGCCACATCGTGAAGATCCCCATCCATGTGGCGGAGCAGATCTCCCGGATCGTCTCGACGACGCGGCGACTGACCGCGGACCTGGGGCACGAGCCGGCGCCCAAGCAGATCGCCGCGGAACTGGGCGTCAACGAAGCCGACGTCATCGAGTTGACCAACTACTCCCGCTCGTACGCGTCCCTGGACGCCCCCCTGGTGGAGGGCGAGGCCGTCACCTTGGGCGACCTGATCGCGCTGAACGACAAGTCGGGGCCCATGGACGCCCTCGACCCGACCTATGACTCGCAGGCCCTGAACGACATGCTCAAGGAGCTCGACGACCGCTCAGCCGACATCGTGCGCCGTCGGTACGGCCTGATGGACGGGCGTCCCAACAGGCTGGCCGAGATCGGCGAGCACTGGGGCATCTCCGCGGAGCGTGTGCGCCAGATCGAACGCAACGCCCTGGCCAAGCTGCATTCGGTGTCCTTGGCGGCCTGAGCCGGTGGACGCCGACGCGCTCGTCGGACTCAGCGTCCGATGAGCGCCACCGGGCAGGAGGAATGGGCGAGGACCGCGCGCACGGGTCCGCCCACGATCATGGACGGGCGTGACTTCACGCCCAAGACCAGCAGATCCACCTGCGAGGACTCCTGGATGAGCTCGTCCGCGAGCACGCCGCGCTTGGAGCGCACCCGCACCTCCACGTCCGAGAACTGATCGCGCACCGGGGCGATCGTCTTCTCCAAGCCCGTCAGCACCCGCTGCTCCCAATCCTTCTCTTGGGTGGTCGAGGACGACAAGAAGGAGGCGATGCCGCTGGGCGGGTACGGGACCACGTGGACGACGTCCACCCTCGACTCCCGCCGCCGGGCTTCCTGGCAGGCCCACCGCAGAGCGGTGTCGCCAGAGCCGCCCATCGCCACGGTGATGGTGCGGAAGGCCCCGGTCACCTCCGGGGTGGACGCGGCGGAGATCACCACGAGGGGGCAGTGGGCGGCCGACACCAAGGACGTGGAGGTCGACCCGACGAACATCCTCTCCAGACCCGTGCTGGCGCGTCGGCCCACGACGAGGATCTCCGCCTCTTTGCTGAACTCGCCCAAGACGCTGGGGGGGTTGCCGATGGCCACGTCCGTCCGGATCCGATCGGCGGGTATCCCCTTGGCGACAGCGAGGTCGCTCGCCTGCTTGACGGCGGCCTCCCCCGCCTCCTTGAGCACCGTGGGGTCGTAGATGACGCCCCAGCCGCCCGTGACCACTCCGTCGTCGACCGCGTTGACGAACCACAGGTCCGCATCCAGGGATTGCGCCCGACCGATGCCAAAGCGCGCCGCGCGGATCCCGTCCTCTGAGCCGTCGATTCCAACGAGTATTCTTGGCCTGTCTCCCGTCATCGGGGAACTCCTCTCCGTGTGTCGATTCAGCCTGTCATCGGCTGTACCACACCTTATACCTCCTCAGGGAAGGTTGTCTTGCCCTGGAAGCTGGCCGCGAGCAAATCGTCGACCCCGTCGGCCACGTTCGTCATCTCCACGATCGCCTGCCTGAGGTGCGCGGGTACGAACGGCGACGCCAGGACGGACATCGTGGCGATGATCCTGTCCTGGACGAGAGAGAACCTCACCCAGCGCGTGTGGGTGTTGATGTCGTTGAGCACCTCGGCCGCCCGGGACCGTCCCGTGATGTCGTGGACGAGAACCGAGAACAGGCGGATCTCTTTGCCGTCCGAGGGCAGCCGGACGAAGATCATGCTCGACCCGGCTCGTACGGCGAAATCCCCGTCCTGATCGCGCATGGGCGCCTCGCCGAGCACGACGGACATCTCCTGCGCCACCGCGGCGGCGAGTTGCACCTCGTCCAGGGGGCCGTACGCCAGGTTCTCCTCGTCGTACACCGCGCCGCCGCCCTCCGCCACGTGGGGCTCCTGGAGGATGTCGTCCAGGACGTTGGAGTCCAAGAAGACCGGGTGCGTGACGTGGAACACCTGGCGCAACACGTCGACGGCGGCCTGAGCCACCTCGCCCGAGTCGTTCTGATCGTCGGTGAGGGCGTACCCGGCCTCGACCCGTACCCACCCGAGACCGGCCAGGGTCGAGCACTGCTGAGGCGTCAACGACTTCCCGCCTTGCCGACGGGGCACGAGGACCGTCAGGTGGTCCTTGGCCTCTTGGTCGAAACTGAGGTAGCAACTCGTCCGGGCGTCCGAGGGACGCAGTGTCAGCGGTTCGGTCTCATCCATCATGGACAGGACATCGGCCAATCGCAGGGTGAATCTCTTCCACGCCTGTTCCACGGAATGATCGAAATCAAAGTCGTCGGTGATAGTCATCGAATCTCACGCTAGCACGATCGCCGCCCAGAGAACGACGCCGACCGACGCCGCCCTCCACACCCGCCTCACCGCTGCACACGGGCGTTGCCCTCCCAGACAGCCCAGACCTGATCCTCGTCGGCCACGATGACGTGGTCCGTCGTCGAGGCGGCCGCCAGGGCGCCGGTCGCCCATCCGAATTCCATGGCTTCGCGTGCCGTCCACCCTCGCAGGATGGCGTAGAGCATCCCGCCCACCGCCGCGTCCCCGCCGCCGATGCGGTCCAGGACGCCGATGGGACGCGGGGGCGCGACATGGAACTCGCCGTCCCCGTACACGACCATCCCCCACAGGTGCTGGTTGGCCGAGATCACCTCGCGCAGGGTCGTGGCCACGAACTGGGCCTGGGGGTACGAGGCTCGTATCGTGGCGATCATGGTCTGGAAGGACTCGATCTGGGCGTCCAACCCCTCCCCACCGGCTTGGGGCCCCTCGACGCCCAAGCACAACTGGAAGTCCTCCTCATTGCCGACGAGGATGTCGCTCAGGGACGCGATCTGGGTGAAGGAGTCTCTCAACTGCGTCTCGCGCCCCTTCCAGAAGGACGCCCGATAGTTCATGTCCATGGACACCAGGGCGCCGTTCGCCTTGGCGGCGTGCGCCAGATCCAGGCAGAACTGGCTCGTGGAGGGGCTGAGGGCCGCCACCAGGCCCGACATGTGCAGGATCGCCACGCCTTGGTCACGGAAGATCTCGTCGAGGTCGAAGTCCTCGGCTCTCAGGTCGAGTCCGACCTCACCGGCCCTGTCGTTCCAGACCCTCGGAGCGCGCGACCCGTACCCGGTGTCGGCGATGTTCATCTGGTGCCGCCTGCCCCATGGCCCGCCCTGCTCCAGGTCGGGGCCGAGGCACGACATCCCGCGCGCTCGCAGGTCCGCCTTGATCCGCGCCGAGATCGGCGACCCGGCGACGAAGGCCGTCAACACCAGGGTCGGAAGTCCTAGGCTGGACGAGATCGAGGCCACGTTCGTCTCGGCGGAGGTCACCTGCATGGTGAACCGATCCGCGACATGGACGGGTTGGGACGTGTCAGGAGTGAGCCTGACACCCATGGAGGTCGGCACGACCATTGACCATCGAGCCGTGTCACGAATGTGCATGATCCTCCTTCTCATGGGCCAGGCGTCGACTCCTGGCCGGCGTCGACTCCTGGCCGGTGTCGACTCCGGGCTGGCGTCGTGAGTCCTATTGTCTCGGCTCGTGGGGGTGTGTCAAACCTGGTTGCCGCCTGTTGACCGACACTCACGTCCCCATCACGCCGAGGTCACCCGCCGTACCTGACCTGCTCCTTCAGCCCGGAACGGGAACTGTTGATCGAGCGGCGGTAGACCCAGAAGCGATAGACCATGAACTCGGTGACGAAGTTCACGACCATCGTCGAGATGAGGATGATGTACCTCTGAGTCGAGGCGCCGATCCCCCAACTGGTGGCGTTGAGCTGGCCTCCCCACCACGTGGACGCCGGTGTGAAGATCACGTAGTACAGAGCCACTTTCATCATCGCCACCGGGATGTTGCTCACCGACTTGAAGGTGAACTTCCTGTTGGCGGTGAAGCTCCAGAGGACAGAGGCGATCAAGGCGGGCAGGTAGCTGAAGCGGTAACCGACGTGGAAACCTTCGCTCAGCAGGGTGAACACCAGTACCTGGACGACCCCCGCACTCAACTCGAAGACCAGGAAGCGAAAGAATTTCGTGATCTCCTGGATCGGGGTGAGGCGGTGGTCGTCTCGGAACCTGGATTCGAAGTCGCCCATGCGCATGCTCTCATCTTGTCACGACGGCTACCTTCGCACCACCTTGTCTCATCAACCGAGTCGGCGTGTCGCGCCCCGACGGGTCAGCTGCACCCGGATGTCGCGCCGCAGCCTTCGCACACGTAGCACGACCCCGACGGGCGCATCTTCGTCCCGCAGGTGAGGCACAACGGCGCGTCCACCGACTGGCCCAACGACTCCATCAGCTCCGCCGTGGTGCGGGGGGCCTCGATCAGCGCGGGCTGCCGGGGACCGGCCTCGTCGATATGCAGGTTGTCGGCGTCGTCGTTGCGCAATCTGTCCGACTCCGGCAACTGAGCTTCCTCCTCCTCGGAGAGGTACGACCCGGTCTCCACATAGCGCGCCCGCTCGGCGGCGGTGAAGATGCCCAGTTCGGACCGCATGTCGAAGTCGAGGTAGTCCAGAGCCAGACGCCGGAAGATGTAGTCCGTGATGGACTGGGCGATGCGGATGTCGGAGTCGTCGGTCATGCCAGCCGGCTCGAACTTCAGGTTCGTGAACTTCTGGACGAAGGTCTCCAGGGGCACGCCGTACTGCAGCCCGATGGACACGGCGATGGAGAAGGCGTCCATGACCCCGGACAGGGTCGAACCTTGCTTGCCGAGCTTGAGGAAGACTTCGCCCAAGCGGCCGTCGTCGTAGGCGCCCGAGGTCATGTAGCCCTCGGCGCCCCCGACGGAGAAGCTCGTCGTGCGACCCGAGCGCGACTTGGGGAGACGCCGACGACGGGCCCGGTACTCGACACGGACTTTCTCCTCGGTCTTGGGCTCCTCAGACTTGGCCCTGGACAGGGGCTGACCGACCTTGCAGTTGTCCCGGTAGATGGCCACGGCCTTCAAGCCGAGCTTCCAGCCCTGCATGTACACCTCGGCGATGTCCTCGACGGTGGCCGACTCGGGCAGGTTCACCGTCTTGGAGATGGCGCCGGAGATGAAGGGCTGGACGGCAGCCATCATGCGCAGGTGGCCCATCGGCTCGATCGAGCGCACGCCCACGGCGCAGTCGAACACGGGGTAGTGCTCCGGCTTCAACCCGGGGGCGTCCACGGCGTGGCCGCGCTCCTGGATGTGGGCCACGATGGCCTGGGACGCGTCGGGCGAGTAGCCCAGGATCCTCAGGGCCCGTGTCACCGTGGAGTTCACGATCTGCATGCTGGAGCCGTCCACCAGCTTCTTGAACTTCACGAGGGCGAAGTCCGGCTCGACGCCGGTGGTGTCGCAGTCCATCATGAAGCCGATGGTCCCGGTGGGGGCGAGGACGGAGGCCTGGGAGTTGCGGAAGCCCTGGTGGGCGCCAAGGGCGACCACCTCGTCCCACTGGACGGCCGCCGCCTGCTTGACCCCAGCCGCCAGTCCCTGGGCCGGGACCGGCTGGACGGCGTTGGCGTGACGATGCTTGAGCATGACCTGCTGATGAGGACCGGCGTTGAGGTCGTACCCGTCGTAGACGCCGACCACGCCGGCGAGTTCGGCGCTGCGGCGATAGGCGGTGCCCGTCATCAGAGAGGTGATGGCGGCGGCCAGGGCGCGACCCTCGTCCGAGTCGTACGCCAGGCCCAGGGCCATCAGAAGCGCGCCGAGGTTGGCGTACCCGATCCCCAACTGGCGGAACTTGCGCGTGTTCTCCGCGATGGATTCGGTCGGAAAGTCGGCGAAACAGATGGAAATGTCCATGGCCGTGATGATGAGCTCGACAGCCGCCTCGAACCGCTCGATGTCGAAGGTGTCGTCGTCCGTGAGGAACTTCATCAGGTTGAGAGACGCCAGGTTGCAGGACGAGTTGTCGATGCTCATGTACTCGCTGCACGGGTTGGACGCGGTGATCGGCCCCGAGTTGGGGATCGTGTGCCAGGCGTTGATGGTGTCGTTGTACTGGATGCCGGGGTCCGCGCACTTCCAGGCCGCTGTGGCGACCTTGGTGAACAGCTCGCGCGCCGACACCGAGACCAAGGGACGACCGTCCTTGCGGGCGGTCAGATTGAACGGGGAGTCCATCTCGACCGAGCGCATGAAGACGTCGGACACACGCACAGAGTTGTTCGCGTTCTGGTACTGGACCGAGGTGATGTCGGCCCCACCCAGGTCCATGTCGAACCCGGCGTCGCGCAGGGCCCGGATCTTCTCCTCTTCCTTCGCTTTCGTCTCGACGAACTCTTCGATGTCGGGATGGTCGATGTCGAGGATGACCATCTTGGCGGCCCGACGCGTGGCCCCGCCGGACTTGATGGTCCCCGCCGAGGCGTCGGCGCCGCGCATGAAGCTCACCGGGCCCGAGGCGGTGCCCCCGGACGACAGCAGTTCTTTGCTGGAGCGGATGCGGGAGAGGTTGACCCCCGCCCCGGAGCCGCCCTTGAAGATGAACCCTTCTTCGCGGTACCAGGTCAGAATCGAGTCGATCGAGTCGCCCACGCTCAAGATGAAGCACGCCGAGACCTGCTGGGGGGACGTGGTCCCCACGTTGAACCAGACCGGGGAGTTGAAGCTGAACATCTGGTGGAGGAGCATCCACGTCAGCTCATCGGCGAAGATCGCCGCGTCCTCTTCGGTCTCGAAATAGCCATGCTCCCACCCGCTGCGACGATAGACGCCCACGACGCGGTCGATGAGCGTCCTCAGGCTGGTTTCGCGGTCAGGGGCGCCCACGGCGCCGCGGAAGTACTTGGTCGTCACGATGGTGGAGGCGTTGGCGGACCAGAAATCCGGGAACTCCACGCCGACCTGCTCGAAGACGGTCTCACCGGTCTTCCAGTTGGTCTGGACGATATCACGTCGACTCCAGGTCACTTCGTCATAGGGATGGACCGAGTCGCTCGAGAACACCCTGGCGATCCGCAAACCACGCTCACCGGCGACGGGAGACACTGACATGGCATTACCTTTCTATTGATGGAAACTTGTATGTGTTGCGCGGCTCAGACGGCTCGTCCGTGGCGCAGATGGTCGATCGCAGCCTCGAAATCGTCCACGCAGGTGTAATTCTCGTACACCGAGGCGAAACGCAGGTAGACCACTTCGTCGAGATTGCGCAGGGGCTCCAGAATGGCCAGGCCGATCTCTTCGGTGGGCACCTCGGCCAGGCCCAGGGAGCGAATCGCGTCCTCGACTTGTTGACCGAGTTTCGCCAGATCGTCGTCGAAGACCGGGCGACCCTTGCAGGCTTTGCGCACCCCTTCGATCACCTTGTCCCGGACGAACGGTTCGACGACGCCCGAGCGTTTCACGACGGCCAATTGCGTCTGCTCGAGCGTCGTGAAGCGCCGCTCGCATTGAGGGCACTGGCGACGTCTGCGAATGCTGCCACCGTCCTCGGCGACACGGGAGTCCGTGACCCGAGAATCGGGGTGTTTGCAGTATGGGCAGTGCATCGGACTCCTTGACGATCTCGTCCACCTGCTCCTGCAGGCGGCGACTCACTACTATACATGGGAAAATCACATCGGTGTCACTACTATATGTAGTAATCCCCGAGATTGCGCCTTGAATTTCTCCTCAGTTCGCGCAAGTCGATCGGCGTGTCGTCGTCTGTCGTCGGCGACCATCCCCGATGAAAAAATCGGCACCCGGGCGTGTCGGCCCTCCGAGGTCTCACCCCGCGAGACGACAGGGGGTGGAATCGACCAATTCCGAGAACATTGCGATCATAATAAGACAAATTGGCTGCCCACACGATAGCCTGTTGGCCAATGGCCCTCAAGAAAGAACAACCATGAGCACTGAAAACTACGGTTCCACTCCTGGAGCCACCCCTCCACCGCCCGCGTCGTCCGTGCCGCCCGCGTCGTCCGTGCCGCCTGTGCCGTCCGCGTCGTCCGTGCCGGGCTACACGCCCGCCCCCGCCAGCGTCCCCCCGGCACCGCCATTCGTGACGGCGCCGCCATCCGCGCCGACCACCGGCGCCACCACCCCCGGCGCCAGCACCCCTGGCCCCAGCACGCCCGTGCCCCCTCCCCCGGTCGGATACGGCCAGTCCGCGCCGGCGCCGACCCCTGCGCCCAGCTACGGCCAGGTCCAGCCGCCGCCCGCTCCTGGATACGGGCAGGTCCCACCCGTTCCTCCCGCTCCGGGCTACGGCCAGGTCCCACCAGCCCCGTCAGCCCCGAGCTACGGTCAGATGGCGCCCGGCGCGCCGACTCCCGGGTACGGACAGCCGCCGGTGGCGCCGTCGGCCCCCGGGTACGGGCAATCCCCCGCCACTCCTGCGGCCCCGGGATTCGGGCAGACACCCCCGGCGCCGCCCACTCCTGGCTACGGACAGATGCCTCCCGCCACTCCTGGCTACGGACAGCAGCCCCCTGCGGCGCCCTCGACAGGGTATGGCCAGCCTCCAGTCGGCGCCCCCACGCCCGGCTACGGTCAGGTGCCTCCCGCCCCGCCGGCCTTCGGCCAGATGCCTCCGGCGGCGCCACCACAGACGCCCCCCGCCTCCACCGGGCCGCGTTTCGCCCAGATGCCTCCCGCACCGAGCTTCCCGTCCTCGGGGTACATGCCCTCGCCCATGGGCGGGGCCCCGGGATCCGGGCCCGTGCTCGCCGAATGGGGCCAACGCGCCCAGGGCGCGCTCATCGACTGGATCGCCCCCTGGTTCATCCTTGGGGTCGTGGGCGGCATTATCAACAATGGCTTCGTCTACTCGCTCTTCTCTCTCGTCATGAT
This sequence comes from Propionibacteriaceae bacterium, assembly GCA_009780915.1. Taxonomy (GTDB): domain Bacteria; phylum Actinomycetota; class Actinomycetes; order Propionibacteriales; family Propionibacteriaceae; genus WQYJ01. The sequence goes on along the minus strand of WQZD01000004.1, from coordinate 86,572 downwards.
CGCCTGGTTCGTGTACAACATGGGCTATCTCGGCGGCACGACGGGCGTCACCTTCGGTCGGCGCTGGGCCGGAACGAAGTTGGTCCGCGACGACACCTTCCAACCAGTGGGCGTCGGCATGGCGATCGTTCGTGTGATCCTGCACGTCCTCGACAACATCATCATCTTCATCGGATGGCTCTTCCCGTTGTTCACGCCCAAGAAGCAGACCATCGCTGACATGATCGCCAAGACCGTCGTCATCGTCGACAAGTAGCTCACGACACTCTTCAGGGCAAGGGGATGTTCGGCACCGCCAAGAACGCCATCACGATGGTGATGACTGCGGCGCCGAACATCGCCGCCATGGACCCCCGCCCCACATAGGAGAGCATGGTGGCCGCCATGCGGGCCCGGGCGATCCTCTTCCCGTACCTCAACCGCCGATAATGGGCGGACACCTCCTCCCCTCGCACCACGTGCAGCGCACGGGCCCGCCCCGCGCGACCACCTGTCCTGGTGGGAATCTCCACTGCGCTCATCATCTGATCCTTTCGCCCATATGTTCTAGTCGCTGCGACATCCGTCCCTGGAAGGTAAAACACCTGTTCAGCATTGGAATGTCGTGATTCCATGACACACCATAGGTACGACATTTTTTAACTGTGATCGAACGGGCGTTTGATTCTTGGCGTGAAGTCGGTTACTCTTGCGGACATGAGCTCGACGTCATACCATTCCGACACCCCGGACCATCGCTCGCATGCCACAGTCACGGAATTGCCTGACGGCCCTGCGGACGACTCAGGCCTCAGCATGCGACAGCGGCGCGTCCTGTCCGTGATCCACCGATCCCTGAGGGACCATGGCTACCCGCCCACGGTGAGGGAGATCTGCGCACAGGTGGGGCTCGCCTCCCCATCGTCGGCGGCGTACCAGCTTCGGGTCCTGGAAGAACGCGGCTACATCCGTCGCGACCCCAAGAGTCCGCGCGCCCTCGAAGTGTTGATGCCCCTGCCAGAGTTCTCCCCGACAGCCCCGGCCTCAGCCGCGGACACGCACGGCGTCCTCGTCCCGCTCGTGGGTCAGATCGCGGCCGGGCGGCCCATCACGGCGGAGGAGCACCTCGACGACGTGTACACCCTCCCCGAACAGCTCGTGGGGAACGGAACCCTGTTCTTGCTCACCGTGAAGGGCGACTCGATGGTCGACGCCGCCATCTGCGAGGGAGACCTGGTCGTCGTCCGCCAGCAATCCGATGCTGAGAACGGGGAGATCGTCGCGGCCCTGCTGGGGGACGAGGCGACGGTGAAGGTCCTCAAACGCGTGCCCGGTCAGGTGTGGTTGCTCCCCCAGAACCGGCTGTACTCCCCCATCGACGGCAACGACGCGACCATCCTCGGCAAGGTGGTCGCCGTCCTGCGCCGGGTGTAGCCGACGTCGCCGCGTCCCCACGGACGCGAAGATGCGGAGAGTCCACCAAGGCGAGACGAGACAGCGCGTCGCCGCGTCCTCGTGGGACGCGACAGCCCTGAGAGCCCGTACCCCCAGGGATCCCTGTGGACTCACCCCATGATGTCCGCCAGGAACCGCGAGGGCGGCGTCGCGCGCCCCTGTGCCCCCGTGGGCCATGTGATCCTCAAGCGAGAACGAGGACGAGTCATGCCGACGTACAGGAGTCGGCGTTCCTCCTCGATCTGGGCACGGGTCGCGGCGAGCGGATGCGGAACGGCGCCGTCATGGACTCCGACCAGTGCCACAGCGTCCCACTCCAAGCCCTTCGACGAGTGGAGCGTCCCGACGTGGACTCCGGGGCGTGTCGGGTCGTCGTCCGTGACGTGGTACTGGAAAGGGATCTTCGCCGCGACCAAGGCTCGCCGCACAGGGTCTGTCAGACCGTGAGTGCGGCACAGGACGGCCATCTCGTCCCAGCTCACCCCCTCCTGATGAAGATCGGTGAGCCAGTCGATGGTCGCGGCCGCCTCCTCCATCGGGTCGGCGTATCCACGCATCTCCACCTCGGCCCCCGACTCTGCGATGGGTCGCAGCGTGACACCGGATCGCGTCACCCGATTGGCGGCGTCGATGATCTGGGGGGTGGAGCGGTAGTTCCGGGTCAACTCCAGACCGACGCATCCGGGACGGCTCACGGCGAAGGTCTCCAGATAGACCGACCGCGACCCGGCGAAGGAGTGGATGGTCTGGCCTGGATCCCCCACGACGCACACGTCCGTACGAGACCCGACCCACAGCTCTGCCAGGCGGGCCTGCACCGGCGAGACGTCCTGGAACTCGTCGAAGATGAAATGCCGGTAGGTCGACCTCACGTGCCGCGCCACGTCGGGCTGGGTCGCCAGCAGGGCGACGGTGCACAACAACAGATCGTCCAAGTCGATCACACAGGCGGCTTGCTTGGCCTCTTCATAGGCGACCAGGATGTCGGCGACGTCGTCGAGGCTGACGTGCCACACGTCCCGATGGTCGATGCGCGCCAACTCGACGTACTCCTCCGGCACGACATTGCTCTGTTTCGTCCAGGAGATCTCGGTGGCGAGTTGGCGCACCATGGCGTCGGTGGCGCGTAGCCCGACGCGTTGACAGGCCTGGAGGATGAGCCCCTGGTTGCGGTCCTCCACCCTCGGCAAGGTGGCGTTGTACGCCTGCGGCCAGAAGTACTGGGCCTGCCGAAGGGCGGCGGAGTGGAAGGTGCGCGACTGCACGCCCGCGATGCCCATGGCCTCCAGCCGTTGCTTCATCTCCGCGGCCGCCGCCGTGGTGAAGGTGACCGCCAGGGTGGCACGCGGATCGAGGGCGCCGATCTCGGCCGCGTACGCGAGCCGATGGGTCATGGTCTTCGTCTTCCCCGTCCCCGGCCCGGCGATAACGGCCACGGGCGCGCCCAGGGTCTCCGCGACCGTGCGCTGATCGGGGTCGAGGGCATCGAGAATCTGTCGGGCGTCCACACCCCTACTGTGCCATGAGTGGACGACATCTTTCATCTCGCCTTGACAGCGGCCAGATCAGGGACGCTGGGGTCGACGCCCGTCCTGGCCTCCGACGCCTGGTCCGAGCGAAGGATGCCGGAAATGTCGGAGCCATGCCCTAACGTTTCTCCTATGATCCGCTACACGGCCTTGGATGTCGAAGCACTGGCCGACCGACTCGGCCAGGAGCTCAGCCTGCCTGTCGCGGATCCTTTCGCCGAGGATCTCATCGTGACCCGCTCGGGCGGCCTCCAACGCTGGCTCGCCCAGCGGCTGGGCCTCGTCCTGGGAAGCTCTGGGCAGAAGGACGGCGTGTGCGCTGGCATCCAGTTCCAGACGCTGGCCCAGATCCGGCGACGATCGTCTCCGGCTGACCTGGAATGGTCGCATCAGGGTCTCATGCCGGCGATCCTCACAGCCTTGGACGCCCTGATCGACACCGAGGATTTCACCCAGGTGCGGATCCACCTGGCGGACCCGCTCTCCCGCCCACGCCGACGGATGAGCCTCGTCGATGCGACGGCCAGACGTCTCGCGGACCTCGTCGTATGGCACACGGACATGCTCGCCCAGTGGAACGACGGTGACTTCCGACGACCGGATGGGACCCCGATGGATCCCTCCCAACGCTGGCAGGCCCGCCTGTGGAACCGTGTCTGCCTGAATCATGGCGTCACGGTGGTGGAGTATCTCGACCACCTCGGCCGCCACGCGGGATCCCTGGCAGGTCGGTACGCCCGCGTGGCCGTCTTCTGTCCGCAGGCTCTCACCCCCGTGGACGAACGACTCCTCGCCGGCATGGACGCCCAGGTCCCGCTGCATGTGTACACCTGCGCGCGCACGGTGTCGTCTCACGCCGACCTGGAGCGCATCCTTCGTGGCATGACACGCCCGGACGCCGTCACCGACGAGGTCCTCCATCGCCTCCACCCCGTCACGCGCCACCTCGGGGACGACACCGACCGGGCCGACGCTCGTCCAGAGTCCCCCATGTCCGTGCTGCGCCGCGTCCAGTGGGCGGCCTCCACCGGCGACGTCCTCCCTGGCCCGGGTGACGAGTCCATCCAGATCCACACCTGCCCGGCCGACCGTCAGGTCGAGGTCTTGGCCGAGGTCTTGACGCGCGTCCTCAACGAGGATCCCTCGTTGCAACCGCGCGACATCCTGGTGCTCGCTCACGACATGGACCGCCACCTACCAGCCTTGGACGCCTGGTTCCATCCCGATGACAGCGGCGGCGCCACCGCGCGTCACGCCATGCGCGTCAGTCTCAGCTCCGCTCTGCCCGGGTCTGACATGATCGCCGACCTCGTGACCTTCCTCATCCACCTGGTCCAATCGCGGGCCACCGCCGAGGATCTGCTGAGGCTGTGCTCCTTCCCTCCGGTGATGGCCCAGTACGGGTTCTCGGAAGCCGATGTGGACGCGCTGTCCACGCTCATCCCCGCCTCGGGCATCCGCTGGGGCGTCAACGCCGCCCAGCGCGCCGCGGAAGGGATGAGCGGATTCGCTCAGAACACGTGGATGGCGGGCCTGGGACGGATGGTCCTCGGCGTCGCGCTCAGCGAGGACGACCTGGTCTATCGCGGCACGGTGCTGCCTCTCGACGCCGTCGAGTCGGACACCATCGCGTTGGTGGGCGCGCTCGGACAGATCATCGCCACCGTGCGCGAGTGCTGCCAGACGTGGACGACACCCGCCGAGCCCACGGTGTGGGCCGACAGATTCACACGCGCCCTTGACGCCTTGGCGGGCGCCGGATGGACCACGACGGCCCCGGGGCGTGCCATCGCCTCCTTGAGACGCGGCCAGTCTCCGGCCATGAGCCTGGCCGAAGCGGAGACCCTCGTCGACCAGGCGTGGAAAGACCAGGCGTGGCAATCATCTTTCCTCAACGGCGACCTCGGTGTGACACCGTTGGGGACGATGTCGAAAGTCCCTTTCCGCGTGGTGGTCCTGTTCGGCTTGGACTCCACGACGTTCCCCCGCCAACGAGTCCTCGACGGGGACGATCTGAGCCACGACGGTCCACAACGACTCGACTGTCGCGACGAAGACCGGCACATCCTGATGGACGCCCTCACGTCGGCCCGAGAACGGCTCATCCTGATCTGCTCCGACCTCGACGACGCCTCCGCCCCGATCGACCTTCCGGCGCCCGTCGCGGACATGACACGCCTGACGTCGATCTGCGTCGACGACGACCTCGACGTCGCCACCTCACTGATTCGCCACCACCCGGTCGTGCCCCCGGGCGCCCCGGCGACCCCTGCCGCCGCCGCCTTCCACGCCCCCACGGCGAGCCCGGACGCGAGCCAGGAGATCGAGATCGACGACCTGTGCGACTTCCTCGCCAACCCCGCCTCCCACTGGTTGCGACGCAACGTCGGCGTCTACCCGTCCCTGCTGAAACCGACGGAACCCATCCCACAGACCATGCCGGTGACCATGTCCCCCCTGGCGAGATGGCAGGTGACCGACCGTATGCTGCGATTGTTGCTGAGGGGGGACGCCCCGACCGCCATCATGGAGGCCGAGGTGCGCCGGGGACTCCTGCCTCCGGGGGACATGGGGGTCCGCCTCGCCGAGGAATGCCTGGCCCAGGCGCAGACCATCCACCACCAAGCACAGCCCTTCCTCACCACACCGATGTCCTGGCTGGCCGTCGACCGGACGTCGCGATCGGACACCGCCCTGGTCGGGCAGGTGGGCGTGCGCGGACACCACCTCGTCCACCTCCTCGCCGGCAGAGCGGCCCCCCGCCACCAGATCGCCGCCTGGGCGAGGATCCTCGCGCTGACAGTCGCGTACCCCGCCCAGCCCTGGAAGGCGGTGCTGATCTCCGCCCGCTCGTCCGTGACCCTGACGGCCCCTGACCCGGTCGACGCCGAGCGGCACCTGGCCAGACTGGCGAGGGTCTATAGCGCCGGACGGGTCTCGCCGCTCCCCTTGCCGCCGACCCCGGCGGCCCACCTGGCCCGGTTCCTCGCACGAGGGCTTCCGCCCAACGAGCAGGAGATCGCCCGCCGCCTGGCCGACGAGTGGGACAGGGATCCCTCGTGGTCGCTGATCTGGCCGACGACGGCGCACATGGTCGACCAGCGGCCCCAGGTCGTGGAATCTGAGCTGCCGGATCCCTCCGGCAGCTCCTTCGCCTCCTTGTCACACACGGTCTATGTGCCCATGATGAAGGCGGGGGGCGTGTCATGATCTCCACCGAGCCATTGCCCGCGCCCGGAGAAACCCTGGTCATCGAGGCCAGCGCCGGAACCGGGAAGACCTGGACCATCTCCACCTTGGCGGCCCGATTCATCGCGGAGCGCGGCGTGGACATCGCTTCGTTGGCCATCGTCACCTTCTCCTCCGCCTCCGCGGCCGAGGTGAGAGGGAGGACCCGGGCCCGACTGGTCCAGTGCGCCGAGGCTCTCGGCGAGCCCCGATCCCCCGACCCAGACGCGGACCCGGCTCTGGCCCACCTGTGGTCCGCGGACCCTGGGGAGCGGCTCGTGAGACGGCGACGCCTGCTCGACGCCGTCGACGACTTCGACCTGGCCCCCATCATGACCACCCACGGATTCTGCGACCACCTGTTGTGGGGCTTGGGGATCTTGGCCGACCACGATCCCACCGATCGTCTGGTCCCAGACCTGGGGGCGCAGATTCTCACGACCACCACGGATCACTATCTGCGCCTGCGGGCCACCGGCAAGCCGGCGTTCTCCTTCGACGACGCCGTGACCTGGGTACGCAAGGCCATGTTCGCCCCGGACGCGTCGATCGTCCCCGCCGCCACCAACGAGGCCGTCTTCGTCGAGCAGGTGCGCCGCGACATCGAGGCCGGCAAACGCCGCCACGGCATCTACACCTTCGACGACATGCTCGCCCGTTGCCGCGACGCCTTGCACCACCCATCCACGGGCGACCTGGCTCGAACCAGACTCAGCCAGTCCTATCCTGTGCTGCTCGTGGACGAGTTCCAAGACACTGACTCGATCCAGTGGCAGATCATCCGCACGGGTTTCATCGGCGCGTCGACGGTCGTGTTGATCGGAGACCCGAAACAATCGATCTACGGTTTCCGGGGCGCCGACGTGAGCGCCTACCTCACCGCCACGGAGATGGCGCGTGTGGAGACCCTCGACACCAACCGTCGAAGCTCCGCCCAGATCGTCGAAGCGGTGGGCGCCGTGATGAACGGCGCCCGACTCGGCGACCCACGCATCCAGGTCACCCCGGTCAAAGCGTCCACCCACACCCCGAGCCTGATGAGCGCCGAGCCCTGGGACACGGCTCTGCGCCTTCGCGTGCCAGCCGACGTCCACCCCCGCTCGGCCCAGGAGGCCCGCGACCTGATCGACACCGACTTGGTCCGCGACTTGCTCGCCTTGTTGGACTCCCGCCCTTCCTATCGGGACCACCCTGACGCGCCCGTCCGCCCCCTCCAGGCCCGCGACATCGCCGTCGTCGTCGCCACCAACGTCCGGGGCAACGACCTGCTCGCCCGCCTCCAGCAGAACAATATCCCTGCCGTATTCACGGGAACAGAGTCCGTGATGACCACGAGGGCCGCCCAGGACTGGCTCACGATGCTACGAGCCGTCGACTCGGGCGCCTCCCGATGGTTCCGGGCGGCGAGCCTGACATCTCTCGTCGGCTGGGACCTCGACCGGCTCGTGCGCGCCGACGCCGACGAGTTCGCCGACCTGGCCTCCATGATGCGCCGGTGCAAAACCCTCGTGACCGAGCACAGCCCCCTGGCCATGCTGGAATGGCTGACTGAGCACACCGACCTGGCCACGCGCCTGAGCGCCGACGCCGAGTCCCAGCGCACATGGAGGGACCTCGAGCAGTTGGCCCGGCTGTTGAGCCAGCCTTTGCCCCCCTTGGTCACCCCCGTGCAATGGCTGAGTTCCCAGATGGTCGAGGGGGCTTCCCAGGACGAGTCCACCCGTCGGCTGTCAGTCGAGGCCGATGCGGTGCGCGTCCTCACCGTCCATCAGTCCAAGGGACTTCAGTTCCCCATCGTGTACCTGCCGCAACTCGCGGATCGGCATGTACGGGTCCCCGCCACAGGCGAGCCCGTGGTGATCCATGACGCCTCGGGTTCACGGGTGGTCGACCTCGGATTGACGACGTCGACCGCCGACCTGCGCCGTCGTGGCCGCGACGAGGACTCCTCGGAGTCGCTGCGCGCCTGTTATGTGGCGCTGACAAGGGCCAGCGTCCACATGACGGCATGGTGGGTGCCGACGGCGCGCACCACACAGGCGTCACCATTGCACAGACTGCTCTTCCGCACGTCGGACAGCCCTGCCGACCAGATCACCGTGTCGGGCCAGGACCCCCGTCGGTTGACCTTGCCGGGCGTGTCCGTCGAGACGATCCCCGAGGACGACCTGGCGTCCGTGTCCCCACGCGACGCCGTTGGACGCCCGGTGCCGCCAGCGGCCCTCCCGCACACGCACGAGGCCTCCGGTCCTCCGGATGGGGACGACTCGCTCTCGTACCTCACCGACGCCCGTATGTCCCCGTCGAACGCCACACCGCCCGAGGCGCGTCCTTCCCCCGTGATGGTTGACACGTCCACCACCATGCTGACCCGTCCCGTGGACCGACTGTGGCGACGCACCTCGTTCTCCGCCCTGACCGCAGCCGCTCATCAGGAGGGCCCACGGGCCTTCTCGCCCGCGGACGTCGACACCCCCACCGACCTCGACACCGATGTGCACACCGAGGTGGCCACCGACCCGGACACCCCCCTCGACCGCCTCTCACCGATGGCCGATCTGCCCGGGGGAACGGCGTTCGGCAGCCTCGTCCATTCGGTGTTCGAGTACGCCGACCCGTCAGCCACCGACCTGACCGGGCTGATCGACGAGGCCATGTCCGCCAGCGGTTACACCTCCTGCTCCGCCCAGACCTTGGCACACGCCCTCACGCCCGGACTACGCACACCCCTGGGCCCCATCGCGGACGACCTGTGCTTGGCGGCCATCCCGATGAGCGACAGGATGGCCGAGATGGGCTTCGAACTGCCCCTGTCCCACACCGACACCGCCGGGACGATCTCATCGATCGCGCACCTTCTGCGCGCCCACATCCCCTCCACGGATCCTCTGGGCGACTACCCCGAGCGGCTGGCCAGCTCCATGGTCGACTCCCGCGAGCTGAGGGGCTATCTGACCGGTTCCATCGACGTGGTGCTGCGCGTGAACGGAAGGTACCTCGTCGTGGATTACAAGACCAACCGGCTCGGACCGATCGACGCTCCGCTGACCCTGCGCCACTACACGCAGGCGTCCATGGCCTCGGCCATGATGGCGTCCCATTACCCCTTGCAGGCCCTGCTGTACTGCGTGGCCCTCCACCGCTTCCTCCGCTGGAGACTGCCCGACTACGATCCCCAGACCCACCTGGGAGGTGTCGCCTATCTCTTCGTGCGTGGCATGGCTGGCCCCGACACCCCTGTACGGGACAAGACTCCGTGCGGGGTCTTCCCGTGGAAGCCCAGCGCGACGCTGATCGAATCGCTGTCCGACCTACTCGCGGGGGTGTCTGAATGAGCATGATGACGCGACTGGAGGAGTCCGGCCTGATCCCCGCCGCCACGGTGAGACTGGCCCGGCACCTGGGGTACCTGTACGGCGAGGACCGCGACCTCGTCGTCGCGGCGACGGCGTGCGCGATCACCGCCTTGTCGGCCGGGTCGGTGTGCTTCGACCTCGACCACACCGACCAGTGGCACGTCGACGCCGACCAGGATCCGTCCCTGGCGTGGCCCGACCCGCACGAATGGGCTGAGGCGTTGCGTACCTCCCCCATGGTGTCCACCGACCTCGACGCCCGGGACCGACCCGTGATCCTGCACGCCCGATCCGTGTACCTGACCCGGTACTGGATCGAACAAGACCGCATCGTGGCGTGGTTGCGCGCACGAGTGTCCCGACCCGACTCACCCGACTCACCCGAGCCACCCGCCGAGGCCCTCGACCTGTTCTTCCCTCAGGACTCCTCCCAGCGCCATGCCGCCGAGTTGGCGACCACATCGAAGGTGTGCGTGGTCGCCGGAGGGCCTGGAACAGGCAAGACGACTGCGGTGGCTCGCATCCTCGCCGTGCTCGCCCAAGGCCGTCAGGAGCCCATGCGCGTGATCCTCACCGCGCCCACCGGCCGCGCGGCGGCTCGACTGGACCAAGCGGTACGAGCCAACCTGGCCTCATGCCAGTCCATCGGGACCCCCCTGGACATCCGATGCACCTCGGGGACGGTCCATCGCGTGCTGGGGATCAAGCCTTGGGGAGGCGTCGACCATGACGCGACGCGTCCCTTGGCGGCGGACGTTGTCGTCGCCGACGAGTCCTCGATGCTCTCGTTGCACCTGATGTCCCTGCTGCTGGATGCGATCCCCGAGCAGACGCGGTTGATCCTCGTCGGCGACCCCGACCAGTTGGCGTCGGTGGAGGCTGGCGCTGTGCTGGCGGACATCGTCGCCTGCTCACAGACCGTGCCGGTGGCGCGTCTGACCAAGACCTACCGATTCGGCGGGCCCATCGCCAGTCTCGCCACCGCCATCCGCACGTCGCGCGTGGACGACGCCCTGGACATCTTGAGCCAGGGCGGGGACCAACTGCAATGGATCGATGTGGATGTCGACTCTCCCGAGGCTCTGGACGAGTCCCTCTCCCCCCTGCGCCAGGACGTCGTCGAACAGGGGGTCGCCATGGTGGAGGCCGCCCGTGTGGGCGACGTCGACCGGGCCCTCGCCTTGCTCGATTCCCATCGCCTCCTGCTCGCCCACCGTCACGGCGGTTCCGGGGTCGCCCACTGGACGGGCGTCTTGCGGGGCTGGCTCGCCCATGGTCTCGACGTGGACTCCCTGAGCCGGCGATGGTATCCGGGCATGCCTGTTCTGGTCACCCGCAATGACGACGTGCTGTCGATCTACAACGGCGATTCCGGTGTGATCGTCACGCACGAGGGGCATCTGTGGCTGGCTCTGAACGACGGTTCGGGCGCTCGACTGGTCGCCCCCGACATGATCACGTCCTGGGAGCCCCTGTACGCCTCCACGATCCACAAGGCGCAAGGCAGCCAATACGACGCGGTGAGCCTGATCCTGCCGTCGACCACCGCCGCCCTGCTCAGCCGGGAACTGTTCTACACGGCCGTGACCCGCGCCACGTCGTTCCTGAGAGTCATCGGCTCTGCGGACGCCGTGCGCCAAGCTATCCGCTCCCCAGCCTTGCGCGCCTCAGGACTGGCCTCACGCCTCACACAGCCCGGTTGAGCCATCCCATGATCAGTCGGTGGGCGATGGATGCTTCGAGGGGCAGGACCACCTGGCCGGCGGCGACTCCGGCGCGCAACTGGTCGCGGTCGAACCATCGTGCGGATGTGATCTCGTGTCCGTCCACGCGTAGGTCCCCCGACGCCACACGGGCCGTGAACCCGACCATCAACGAGCGTGGCATCGGCCACGGCTGGCTCCCGGCGTAGCGGATGTCCGCGACTGCGATCCCCACTTCCTCCTTCACCTCTCGTCGCACCGTCTGCTCCAAGGATTCCCCCGCTTCGACGAATCCAGCGAAAACGGAATAACGGGTGTCCTCCCACCCGTCGTGATGGCCGAGGAGGAGACGGTCGAGATCGTCGGTGATCGCCACGATGACCGCTGGATCCGTGCGTGGGAACAACTCGACCTCGCATCTGGGGCAGTACCGGGCTCGCCCCAGATCAGCAGGCCTCGTCATGCGCCCGCACTGGGGACAGTACGTGTGTGTGGCGTGGAACTTCACCAGCGAGACCGATCGAAAGGCGACTTGGACCTCTTCTCCGCCGATCTCGAGCAGCGCCCGTCGGAGATCGACCTGGCCCGTGAACTCCCCCATCTCGGCGAAGACCATGACCCCCTCGACACACCCCACGAAGAAGTGGCGGTCGGGATCGTGGATCACTCCGAACGATGATCGTAGAGCCAGACCCATGCCCGCGTCGCCCGGACGGGCGGCCAACGCCACACGTCCCTCAGCGCTGACATGCAGGATCAAGACCTCCCCTTGGTCCCACATGGTCGTCCACGCAGGCTCGACATCGAAGTCGATAAGGCTTTTTTCCTCCCACATGGTCATGTGGCTAGTTTAGCGCTCACCGACTTGACCTGTTGTGTATATCACCTGGGCGAGCGTCCCCGGGGCCGCTCCGTCAGCCTTCGCCTCCTGCAAGACCCCCGTGGACACATGGAAGAACCCGACCCCCACCAGCTCGACGGGTGTGCCTGTGCGCTCGGACCACGCCTGCGCGTACACGGACAATTGCCGAGGGTTGGACGACCTCGACCCCGTCTTCCAGTCCACGATGAGGACCTTCTTGCCCTCGGGCACCAGATCCGGGTTGTCGTCAGCGTCGAAGACCGCGTCGATCCGACCGGACACGGGATGCCCGTCCACGGTGACCATGAAGTCTGTCTCGACAGCGCACGGACGTGCGGTCGCGAAACGACTGGCCAGGAACGTCTGTCTCAACCGGGAGAACGCAGGCGTCTCCTCCTCCCAGGAGTCGGACATCTGGGCGATGGGCGAGGAGGTGTAGTACTGCTGCACCCAGGCGTGGAAGCGTGACCCCAGACCCGCCTGGGATGTCTCGGGACGGGGCCGGGGCCGGGCCAACCCGGCGGCGAACGCGGCGGGGTCCTTCTCCAGACTCATCAACTGAGAGGTCGACAAGGGTGTGGGCACGGGCACGTCGACCCGCTCCACTCCCCTGGCTTGGTGGACGAGCCTGGCAATCAGGTCGTCCCACGATGTGATGCCATCGACCACCTCCTGGGGAAGGTCGCCGCTGGGCCACGTGTCGACACCCCCGAGCGCCCGCTGGACGGCACGCGCCGCCTGCGCCCATCGCGGGTCGTCCGTGGACGGCCATGGACGTTCCATCTGGTCGCCGCCCATGGCGACCGGGTTCGCCTCCGCCTCGCACAACTGGACATCTGCCAGGCCGGACGCCGCGATGACGTCCACGTACCGCGATCGCTCCCGCTCGCGCGCCGAGTCGCCCGATCGACGGTGAGATGTGATCACAAGCTTCTTTTTCGCCCTTGTCAACGCCACATACGCCAGGCGGTCCTCGCTCTGGCTGAGCGCTTCCTTGAGGTCTTCCTTGTAATCCTTCAGCCCCGCGTTGGTCACCTCACGGATCTGCGGCAGCGCCGAGGCGTCGGAGCGGATGGCCGTCGGAAGGGCCGCAGGCGATGTCACAGGGTTGTCGGTGACCCGCTCGTCGGGGAACACCTTGTCCACCACGCACGGCAGGTGGACCGTGTCCCATTCCAGTCCTTTCGCCCGGTGGATCGTCATGATCGGCACCGCGTCCTCGACGCTGGGATTGGCCTGGGAGAGCCCCGCGCCGGACTCCTCCTCCATCATGAGGTACGTGACGAGCGAGGTGATGTCCGCGTCCGGACGGTCCGCCGCGAACCGGGCCACATGGGCCATGAACTGGCGCACGTGACCACGCGCGTCCGCTTGGGACGCGTACACTTCCACGTCGAGGCCGATCACGGACGCGATGTGGCGCACATGATCCATGACCGCGCCATGGAAGGCCTTGGCTGAGCGCACCTGAGATGCCAGCTGGGCCACGGCGAATCGCGCGAACGCGGAGATGCGGCCAGGCCCAGGGCTGACGACGGCCTCCATCAGACGGGCCTCGCGGACGCCGGCGTCGGGGTGGGCCTCGGCCCACACACGGTTCAGCTCCCGGGCTCGGGCGCCCAGCGCGCTCAGGTCGGTCGTCCCGAGACGGAAACGCGGACCCGACAAGACTTCGACCACCTCGGGATTGGACGTCTCGTCCGTGACCAGACGCAGCATGGCGTACACCTGAGAGACGGCTTCCACCGACAGGAGCCCGCCGAGGTCCTGGACGGCGACGGGAACCCCCTTGGCCTCGCACGCCTGGACGATCGGGCCGATCTCGCGATTCCGACGCACGAGGACTGCCGTGTCGTCCCATCGCGCCACCTCGCCGGCTTGATGCGCCTGGGCCAAGGACTCGGCCAGGTGATCGACCTCCTCCTCCCAGGTGGGGAATTCTCGCACGAGCACCCGGGCCTGGACGGCCTGGCTGCTGGGGAGCAACTCCACCGCCGCCAGACCTGTCGCCGCCGCGTCCGCTCTCACCCGGCTGGCGACCTCGTTGGCGACCGCCAGGATCTGCGGCCCGCTGCGCCGGTTGATCGACAGGGTGTAGCTGCGCTGCCGCGCAGACGGGAAGGACCGATGGAAGGAGTAGATGTTGTCCACGGCGGCGCCTCGCCATGTGTAGATCGCCTGGAGGGGATCCCCGACCGCCGTCACGGGGTAATCCTCCACACCGCCGTCCGCGCCGAACAACCGGCTCAAAAGATGAGCCTGGGCCGCCGACGTGTCCTGATACTCGTCCACGATGACCAGACCGTAGCGGGCCCTCATGGTCGCGCCCACCGTGTCGAGGCGCGCCGCCATGTTCTGGGCGACCGCCATCAGGTCGGAGAACTCCGCGACGCCCTGCGCCGCCTTCACCTCGCGATAGGCCCGGCACAGCTCCAGCAGGTCGATTCTCTCCAGAGCCGTCTGCTTCGCGTCGAGCACACCGCGATACGGCGAGCCGCGATAGTACGGCGCCTGGTCGAGTTGGTCGAGGAAGGACCGTGTGTACGCCGCGATCTCGTCCTCGGTCAACAGATGGGATTGAATCCTGTTCTCCAGGGCGAGCAGATCGGATGTCAGGGTCGACACCGCCTTGTCGACGAGGAGGCCGGGCGGCGTCTCCATGGACCGTACGACATGGTCCGCGAGTATCGACTGTTCCGCGCCCGTGAGGATCCGCGGCGCCGGACTGACGCCGACCCACGCGCCGAACTCCCCGACGAGTTGCGAGGCGAACGAGTCGTAGGTGGAGATCTGGGGGTACGGGTCGTCCTCCTCGCAGATCAGGGACAAGGCCCGTCTCACCCTGGAGGACAACTCGCCCGCCGCCTTGCGGGTGAAGGTCAAGCCGAGGACTCTGCCAGACTCGATCTGGCCCGATCCGACCAACCAGACGACGCGAGCCACCATCACCGTCGTCTTACCGCTGCCCGCGCCCGCGATCACGACTCCCGGCGCCATGGGCGCCGTGATGGCCTCCATCTGCTCGTCGGAGAAGGGGACGCCCATCAGGTCGAGGAGGTCGCCTGGGTCGGTCAATGTCCGTATCATCGGGACGCCTCCTGGGATGTCGTCACGGGGCACCCGTGGGTGAAGGGGCAGGTTCGGCACGTCGAGGCGATCGCAGGACGGGTGTCCGCCGCGATCACCCTCGCCGCGACAGCGACACGGTGGTGCACCCACGTGGGGAAGCTCCATTGATCGGGCAGATCGCGCACGAGAGAGCTTCCCATCACGGGCAGCTTCACCTCCTGAGTCAGATGAGGAACCTCACGAAGGCACTCTTGCGAGAAGACCTTCGGGAGCTGGGATCCTCGTGAGTCGGGATGCCGCAGATAGACCAGTTCCGCACCCGCCAGCATCGCAGGATCCACGCCGGGGACGGCGTGCTCCAGGGCGGCCAGCTGATAGACGCCCAACTGGGTGTGCGCCGCCACCTGCGCTTTCGTGGGCAGGGCCTTCCCGGTCTTGAAGTCGACGATCCACACCCGGGACTGGTCGTCTCGCTCGATGGAGTCGATCCGACCACGGACCCTGACCGGCGAGGATCCGGGGACGTCCACACTGAACTCGACGTCGACCTCGCTGGCCAGGACCTCCCGTCGAGTGGCTCGGCGATAGGCGTCGTACCGTTCCAGCGCTGCCGTCGCCTGCTCGGCCTCGGTGCGTCTCATCCATGCGGCGGGGAAGCTGACATCGTCCAACACAGCGTCGAGGCGATCGATCATCTCGTCGAGACTCATCGACGGATCCTGCACCAAGGCGTGGACGATCGACCCGATTCGCGTCCGAGCCCCCGGCGCCCGTTCGCCCTGCGCCTGTCGGGAGAGGAACCACCGACGCGGGCACTCGAACAGGGAATCCATCTGACTTGCCGCCACCACGATCGGACCCGCCGACCGCGCCAGATCCGCGGAACCGGGCGACTCCGTGACGTCCGGATCCCCACCGTGGACGGCGTCGCCCACACCCCACCAGACTTTCGGATCCGCGCCCCGAAAGACGCGGTTCTCACTCATCCAGGCGAGCCGGTCGCACGCCGCCTGCCGCAGCCCTGGATGGCAGGTGTCGTCTGACGCCACCGTGCGCAGGCGCCCCACTAGTGCGGCGCTAGACACGGGATCGACGTGTGGCCCCTGGCTGGCCGTGATCGTCGTGGCGTCGATCTGCTCGAAGAAGAAGGACGGGGAACGGTCGTCATCCGCCACCGCGGTGACGACGAGCGTGTCACGGGCGGCGGAGCACGCCGTGTACAACAGCCGTCTCTCGGCCATCATGCGTTCCCGGTCGTCCATCGCCGACGGGACCAATCCGTCCAGGGGCACCATGGTGGACATCGGGGCCCTGGCCGGCCAGACCCCCTCCTCCACCGCCGCCACCACGACGAGAGACCACGAGTCGGCCTTGGCCCTGTGGGCGGTCGTCAGACGCACGGCCGGCGACGTCCATGAGGCCGAACGCGGCAGGTCCTCAGGAATCTCTTGAGCCGCCACCGCCTCCAGCACTGTGGCGATCCCTTTCCCGGACGGCAGCTGGGACCAGGTCGACGCCAGGGCGAACAGGGCCATGACCGCGTCGAGGCTGTGATGAGCGCGCGCGGCCACCGTGCCGCCCTCGGACAGGGCGTCCACCAACGACTCCTCCCACTTTGATTCGTTCCACACCGCCCACAAGACATCGCCGACGCTGCCGCCCATGGCCGACCTCCCGGCGGCCATCACCCGCTCCCAGCGACTCTGGCCCACCTGCTCGTCCACCGCGTCCTCCACGTCCCCGCTGTCACGCTCCACGGGCTCGTCCTGAGGCTCCTGATCTGGCGTTCCCTGGGGCACGGGGTCCGACCCCAACGGGGACTGGGCGATCAGGTCTTTGTCGGCTTGCGACCCCACGCCCTGGTCTCGTACGAGCCGCAACGCGGCCAACAGCGTCCACACGATCTTCTCGCGGTTGAGCTGGATCTCGTCCCCGGAGGTGACCACCGGCACATCCGCTTGGTCGCAGGCGGTCTGATAGGACGGGAACTGCGCCCGCGTCCGCACAAGGATGGCCATCTGTTCGTAGGGGATCCCGGTGATCACATGAGCCCTCTTCAGCAGGGCGGCGATGTGGTCGGCCTCCGAGATCGGGTCAGCGAACTGGATCTTCGTCACGGCGCCCGCCGTGTCGGGCGCCAGACGCCGGTACGCGTCCAGCACCCCCACGTCCATGCCCACCGGGAGCGGGATCCGACCACGAGTGCCCTCGCAGGCGTCCACCACCGCGCGTGACACGCCGTGGCCCTGGTTCAGGCTCACCGTCGCCGTCGGCACGCCGGAGTGGGACCACTGCTCGAGGATCTGGCCCATCGAGCGTGACCGGGAGCCGCGGAACCCGTACACCTGGCGATCCGGATCGGCGGCCAGGATCGTCGGGGACGAGACGTCCACCAGACGGTGGACGATCTCGACCTGGGCGCCGTCCAAGTCTTCCCAGCCGTCGACCACGACCAGCGACCCCGTGGGACGCACCGCCGCCAACACCTGTTCGTCGTCCAGCAACCCGCCCGCGCGGGTCAAGAACTCGGGGTAGTCCAAGTAGCCCCACATACCCAGGACGTCGAGGTACTCTTCGAAGAACCTGGCCAGACCCACCCATTCAGGACGGTTCTGCTCGGCGCCGAGACGGGCGACATCCGCCGGAGACAGCCCGCCTCGTTGACACGCCGCCATGGCCTCGCGCACATCAGCCGCGAACCGGGGGGTCGTCCTCGCCAGGGCGAAGGACTCGGGCCACGACTCAGCGGTGGAATCGGCCAACAGTTGCCTCACGACCGCGTCCTGACGGGCGGCTGACAACACCTGCGGCGCGATCGGCTCAGGACCGAAACGCTGGACGACGCTCTGGCAGAAACTGTCGAAGGTCGACACGGTGAGCCGCGACGACAGATGGGGAACCCTCGATCCCACGCTGGCTCGCAGCCCCAGTCGCGCCCGCCGGGATCCGGCGATGAAGAGCACATGGGGCGCCTCGGCCCTCAGCGCCTCGATCGTGGCCTCGATCAGGCAGGTCGTCCGGCCCGTCCTCGGCCCGCCGAGGACGAGGAGCACGCCCCGACGGTGGCCCGACACGAGCTTCTGATCGCTGGTCAGGTCGATGTCGGGCGCCGTCGGCGGGGCCACGAGGCGGTACGAGATCGTCATGGGATCCATCTCACCACTGACCTCGGACATTTTCACTACCAGGCTCGACCCTGATTTCTCACCGATTCTGGTGACAACACCGGGATGGCTACCCGGATGCATCAGCGACCCGCTACATTTATTACAGACGAAATCGTGATGGAGGAATCAATGTCCGACTCTAGTGCTCTCCCAACCACTCCAGGCCTCTTCGTGGACGCCCCCGTACTTCCCCCGGCCGATCAGGCCCAGCTCGCGCAGCCCGCGCCCGCGCCCGCGGCTCCCGCCCAGGCCGTCGCGACCCAGGCCGCCGTCCTGGCGCCGCCCACCGCAATATCCACCGTCTTGACCCTGGACGCCCCCGCGGCCATGCAGCCGGTCACCACGACCCAGGCGCCCGCCATGGCCCCGCAAGTCGAGGCCGCCCAGGTGCCGATCCTCGACGAGAAAGTCGCCGCCTTCATGACTCAGATCGAGCAGTGCGAGACGAAATCTCCGGAGTTGTCGGCCCAGGCCGACGCTGTGCGTGCCATGGGAGACGCCGACATCCGCCGGGCCGCGGAAACCTCCAACCGGCTGCTGACCACCCCGATCAAGGCGATCAAGGACGGCGGCCTCGCTCAAGGCTCCACCGTCGGCCAGACCCTCATGGACCTCCGCCGCACGGTCGAACAGCTCGACCCCCACCAAGAGTCGAGCCTGTCGAAGAAGCTCTTCGGCGTGATTCCGATGGGCCGCAACGTCCAGGACTACTTCCGCAAGTACCAGTCCTCGCAGGATCACCTCAACGCCATCCTGCACGCGCTGAGATCCGGCCAAGACGAATTGACCAGGGACAATGTCTCGCTCAACATGGAGAAACAGAACCTGTGGCAGACCATGGGACGGCTCAACCAGTACGTCTATATCGCCGAGCACCTGGACACCCAGCTGACCGCACAGGTCACAACCTTGTCCGTGACCGATCCGGATCGCGCCAAGGCCCTCAGCGAAGACGTCCTGTTCTATGTGCGCCAGAAGCACCAAGACCTGCTGACCCAGTTGGCCGTGTCCATCCAGAACTATCTGAGCATCGACATCATCATCAGGAACAACATCGAGCTGATCAAGGGTGTGGATCGCGCCTCCACGACCACGGTCGCCGCCCTGCGCACCGCTGTGATCGTCGCCTCCGCCCTCGGCAACCAGAAGCTCGTCCTCGATCAGATCACCGCGCTGAACACCACCACCTCGGCCCTGATCCAGCGCACCTCCGAGATGCTGAAAGACAACTCTGCCAACATCCAGGAAGAGGCCGCGGCCTCCACCATCGGCCTGGCGCAGCTGCAAGAAGCCTTCAAGAATATCTACGACACGATGGATTCCATCGACGCCTTCAAGATGAAGGCGTTGTCCAACATGTCGCAGACCATCTCCGTCCTGGAGGAGGAAGTCGCCAAGTCTCGTAGCTATCTCGAGCGCGTGCAGACTCGTCCCGCCCAGCCGCTCGACCAGCAGTTGAGCGTCGAGACCCGTGGCTGACAGGAGTTTTCGTGGGTCTTTTCGATTGGTTCCGCGTCGACCAGGAGTCTGAGGCTCCTGCCACCCCGGCTGCCCCCACGGAGGCTGACATCGCCTCCGCCCTCGACACGATGGACGCCAGAGTCGACTCCGCCGCGCTGTCCAGCGCCGTCACGGCGAGGGTGAAGAGGATCACCAAGCGGTTGCGGGACACGCTGCCCCGGATGAGCAACGCCGGTCTGACCTCGGTCGATCAGTACTCGCTGATCGCCACGGCCACCAGTTATCTGCCACAGACCGTGGGCAGTTATGTGCGCCTGCCCCGCGACTGGGCGGACTCCCGTCCCGTCGACGCCGGCCGCTCCTCGCTACTCGTCCTCATCGACCAGTTGGACCTCCTCGCCGAGACGGTGGACAAGATCTACGACGCCGTGTTGGCCAAGGACGCGCAGGCCCTGGTCGTCCACGGTCGATTCCTGGCCGACAAGTTCGCCCCCGGACGCATGCCCCTACGACCCATGCCGCCAACGCCCGTCTCCACCCCCGCCACCACGTTGGACCTGGGGTGACCATGGGCGAGGACCGCAGCGACCAGGAGCAGATGGCCGAGTTCACCCAACAGGCGCCGGCCCTCCTGAACCACGTGTTGGCCAAGCTCCGGTCCCTGCAGAGCGACCAAAACCAGGCCATCCACGACCTGAGCGCCAACCCGTTCGACCTGACGGGTCTGGACCCCCACGCCCCCGGCGCCTTCGGACTGGGCGTCGCCTCCGATCGACCCGAGGCGCCCCTCGCTACTCCCACGGCCCCCGCCACGCCCTCGGCCCCCACGACCTCCGCCACCCCGCCAGCCCCCGCAGCAGCCCTCGCCGCCGAAGCCG
Organism: Propionibacteriaceae bacterium; assembly: GCA_009780915.1. Lineage (GTDB taxonomy): Bacteria > Actinomycetota > Actinomycetes > Propionibacteriales > Propionibacteriaceae > WQYJ01. Next base: position 65,885 of record WQZD01000004.1, on the reverse strand, counting down.
CCCCCACCGCCCCGGCGCCCGCCCCGGAACCGGCCCCGAGCCTGGACGAGCTTCTCGCCGAGTTGGACGGCCTGATCGGCCTGGATTCGGTGAAGGACGAGATCCACCGCCAATCGGCCATCTTGAGGATCCAGGGCCTGAGGCAGAAGGCCGGTCTGAAAGACCCCACGGTCACACGCCACCTTGTCTTCGTCGGCAACCCCGGCACGGGCAAGACCACCGTGGCGCGCCTCGTGGGTGGCATCTATCGAGCTTTGGGCTTGCTCTCCAAAGGCCATCTGACCGAAGTGGACCGCTCCGACCTGGTAGCCGGATACCTCGGCCAGACCGCCATCAAGACGACGGAGGTCGTCACCGCCGCGACAGGGGGTGTCCTGTTCATCGACGAGGCGTACGCCCTGGCAGGGGACCAGTACGGCCAGGAGTGCATCAACACCCTCGTCAAGGAGATGGAGGACCGACGCGGGGACCTCGTGGTGATCGTCGCGGGCTACCCGCTCCCCATGGCCGAGTTCATCGCGGAGAACCCCGGGCTGGAGTCTCGTTTCCGCACCACGATCCTCTTCCCTGACTACACCGACCAGGAACTGGTGGAGATCTTCACCTCCATGGCCAAGGACGCTGACTTCGACCTGCCCGACGCCTCCCTCGACGCCTTCAGGTCCGTGTTGGCCCGACAGACGCGGGACGACACCTTCGGCAATGGCCGCTTCGCCCGCAACGTCTTCGAGGCGGCCATCGGCTTGATGGCCTGGAGGCTGAAAGACGTGCCCGAGCCGACCCTGTCCCAGTTGCGCGAGATCCTGCCCCCCGACGTCGACCCCGAGTCCCAGCCGCACGAGCCCACACCATCCGACACGCGGACCGACGCGACACAGCAGGGGGAGGAGGCCCCGTGAGCACCCCTCCCGCCAGGCCCCGCCCCACGACGACCTCCCCGGCGCCCGTCCCTCCCCCACCGACGAGACCCGCCACGCCTCGTCCCGGGACGCCGTCGCCCGGCGCCATCGCCACGACGACGCGCCGTACCCCCTCCCCGACGCCCAGTCCTCGTCGGTTCCGCGTCATCCGAGCCGCCCTGATCGTGTACACCCTGGTGGTGACGGTGTTCGGCGTCGTGGCGGTGACCGCGGCCCAAACGGAACAACAGTCCCGCGCCGAGACGATCACCCATGCCCAGGACGTACGGGACCTGCGCGTGGAGGTCGCCCAAGCCCAGGCCAGTGCGCTGGCCTCGCTCCTCGACCCGCAGGGCGGCGACTGGACGACGTACCAGCAGGTCAGTTCGACGATCGACCTGTCCCTGTTGACCGCGGCCGCGAGCGCCAGCCACCCGTCGGACCTGGAGGCGACCGCATCGGGCATCCGCCAGTGGCGCGACGACATCACCGTGGCGCACAACCAGGCGACATCAGCGGCCTCGGCCCCGGACGCCACCACGGTCGACACCGCCTACCACACCCAGGTCGTGGCGGCCCTGTCCGGCGACGCGGGCGTGACCACCGACGACCAGGCGTCCTGGATCACGGTCGTCCGTTTCGCCCTCGGCTTGTTCGCCACGGCCGTGCTCGTCCATCTGCTGGCCATGGTCGTCATGGCCCAGCGCACCCACCGCGTGATCAACATCGGTCTGGCCATCGCCATGCTGGCCGTGGCGGGCGCGACGGCCGTCCTCGGGATCTATGACGCTCGCTCCTCCCAGATATCCGTGACCGACTCCCGCGTGGCCACCTTGTCCCAAGCCCAGGCGGACACTTGGGACATCCAATCGATGACCCTCATGGCCGTGGTGGCGCCCGACACCTCCGCCTCGTCCCTGGCCCAGGCCACATCCTTGATGGGGTCCCTCGCCACGGCGGCCTCCACCTTCCCCGATCTCGCGGACTCAGTGAGCCAGGTGAGCTCACGGATGTCGGATGTGACATCGGCCGCTGACGACGCCTCCCGTGCCGCGCTCGCCCTCGACGCCACCCCCTGGCAGGCGACGGCCGCCGCCATCGGCGCCGACATCGACGCGCAACGCCTGGACACGGCCACGCTGGTGGTGTCCAGCCTGTGGTACGTCGTCGCGCTCGCGTCGGGTTGTGTCGTCGCCATCATCGCGACCCTGGCCGGGGTCCACGCCCGGATCAAGGAGTACTCATGAGCGCCCCATGGCCCGTCGGCGACGCGCAGAACCCGCCCACAGCCCAAGAGATGTTGGCGTACCTCGACTCTCTGGGAACGTGGATCGACGACTCCCGTCGCCAGTTGGACCGCCTGGACCAGAAACTGCAGGAGACGGGCAACGGCCCCGGGGTCCAAGACCTGTCCATGACGCTGACCGTGTGGCAGGCGATCCGTACCCGGTACCAGGACCTGCTCACGACGTGGGACAGCGGGCGGGTCACCGAGGTGGACCTGAAGAAGCTCGCCGTCCTCACCTGGTCCAACCTCAACGACATGCTGGCCCCAGGGGCGTCCATCTCCTCCGGAGGCGGCCTCGCCCTGTCCCTGCCGGAAGCCTGCCGGATGCTGGACGCCCTCGTCGCCCAACTGTCCTCCCGCTACCAACTGGTCACGATCCCGACGCAGACCTCCGCCCGCATCACGGCTCTCCTGGCCCAGATGGACCGGATCCACGACCAGGCCCAGTTGGACCCGGCCCCTGTGCGTGCGCTCACCGACGCCCCTGTGGCCGATCTGGCCGCCGCCATCAAGGACCTGGTCGACAAGGCGGATCGCGGAGGCGACGTCGGTGGCCTGTTGGGTCCCGTGGAGGTACGGGCGGCGCAGATGGAGAGGGACCTGATCGTCACCCATGCCGAACGCCAGATGCTCGGCGAGAAGATCGCCCAGGCCCAGACCCGCCGCGAGAGTCTGATCTACCGCGAGAAGGCCGTCCTCGACCTGGTGGCGAAGACCCGCGCCAGCGTGGATCCCGCGCCGAAGTACGCCGTTCCCCACGTGGAGTCCCTCGGAGAGGTTCCTGATCGTGCCGATCTGGTCGACGCCTACCTCGCGCGTCTGGACCAGGTGAGCGCGGCCCTCGACATCGTCCAGCAGGCCAACGAAGAGGCGTACGCCCTCATCGCCGCCTTGGTCTCCCGGCTGGAGAAGGCCCAAGCCGTCGCCGGTCCCGGCGCCGACCCGGTGCGCGAGACCCTGGTGACCCAGGTCAACGACCTCCTCCATCGTTCCCCCGTCCCCGTCCAGGTGGTCGAGCCCTTGATCCGCGCGGTCGAAGCCTCCGGGAGGCCATCGTGAGATGCACGCAACCAGGGTGTACGGGCGTCATCCAGGACGGGTACTGCAACGTGTGCGGGATGCCCTCGTCGACGCCGTCCACTGTTCCGCCGAGGCCAGGACGGCCCTCTGCTCCCCCGACGCCCGCACCGCCGACACCTGCTCCCCCGACGCCCGCACCCCCGACGCCCGCACCCCGATCGGGTGACGGCGTGGCTGGGCACGTGCCCACTCTGAGAGCCACCGGACCGTGCCTCATGCCCGGATGCCGGGGCCACATCGTGGACGGGTACTGCGACACGTGCGGTGCCCCCGCCGGCTCCGCGGCCCCGCCGCCCACGACGCTGGGAACCACGAGCGCCCGGATCGGGACCGTCTCCTTGGGCTCCGCCCGCGTCGGCGTCGGGACGACGCGTACCCGACCCGCCACATCGACCCGCAGCGTGGGACACTTGGGCGCGGGGTACACCACCGTGCCGCCCGAGCCCAGCGTCGACCCCCTGTCCGCGATCTTGGCCCACCCCGAAGTGCCCGAGGACCGTCGCTTCTGCCCGCACTGCGGCGCCGAGGTGGGCCGTTCGACCCCCGATTCGCCCGGGCGCGTCGAGGGGTACTGCCCCACCTGTCGCAAGCCGTACTCCTTCACGCCGAAGCTCGCCGCCGGGGATGTGGTCGCCGGGCAGTACGAGGTCCGCGGGTGCCTGGCCCACGGCGGGATGGGATGGATCTACCTGGCCCAGGACCGCAACGTCTCGAACCGGTGGGTCGTCCTCAAGGGCCTGCTCAACGCGGGGGACGAGGCGTCCATGCAGGCCGCCCTCGCCGAGCAACGGTTCCTCGCCCAGATCCAGCACCCCCTGATCGTGGAGATCTACAATTTCGTCAGCCACGAGGGCGGGGCCTACATCGTCATGGAGTTCGTCGGCGGGCGCTCCCTCAAACAGGTCCTCAAGGATCGCATGACCTCGGCCGGCGGGGTCTACAGCCCGTTGCCCGTCGACCAGGCGCTGGCGTACATCCTCGAGATCCTGCCGGCTTTCTCGTACCTGCACTCTCGCGGCCTGTTGTACTGCGACTTCAAGCCTGACAACCTGATGCACGTCGAGGACTCTGTGAAACTGATCGACATGGGCGGGGTGCGCCGCATCGACGACGACGACTCGGTCATCTTCGGCACAGTCGGTTTCCAGGCGCCGGAAGTGTCCACGCTGGGGTGTTCGGTCGCCTCGGACATTTTCACCCTGGGCCGCACCCTGTTGGTCTGTTGCGCGGAGGTGAAGGGGTACCAGACCACCTATGCGACCTCGCTGCCGCCGGTGGACACCGTGCCGGTGTTCGCCCAGTACGACTCGGTCTACCGGCTCATCGCCAAGGCGTGCGCGCCGGACCCCTCGGACCGGTTCTCGTCGGTGGAGGAGTTCCGCACCCAGATGGTGGGGGTCTTGCGCGAGGTGGTCGCCACCGACCACACCTCGGCGGCCACCGTCTCCGCCCCCTCGGATCTGTTCGACCCGCCCACCGTGGTCGCGGACGCCTTCACGTGGAAGCAACTGCCTCGCCTCAAGCCCGACCCGAACGATCCGGCCCTGCTCATGCTCGCCTCGCTCGACCCGAACATGAGCGCGAGCGACCGGCTCCAGGCCCTCCTCAGGTCCCCGACGCGCACCCTCGAAGTGTCCATCGCCGTATCGTGGCTGGCGATCGAACTGGGGGCCACTGACATCCTCACGACGACCATCGATCAGATGCTCACCGCCGACCCGTGGGAATGGCGAGCCGCGTGGATCGAGGGCCTGGCGGCCCTCAACAGCGCCGACTGGGCGACGGCGCAGTCGTGCTTCAACGCGGTGTACGGACAAGTGCCGGGAGAATTGGCGCCCAAGTTCGCCCTCGCCGTGGCCTGCGAGATGGGCGGGGAACTCCAGGTCGCCGAGCAGTTGTACCAGACCTGCTCCGCCACCGACGCGGCGTACGTGGCCGGTTCCGCCTTCGGCCTAGCGCGCGTGCGCGCCCGGCGCAAGGACGCGCACGGCGCCATCCTCGACACCCGGTCCGTGCTCCAGGCCCTCGACCTCGTCCCTGCCACCTCGGGCGGATGGTCCCAGTCGCGCCGCCTGACCGCCTCGTACTTGACCTATTCTGGCAAGGGGCTGCCCGATCTGTCCCAGGCCTTCGCCGCGATCCGCTCATCCGGTGCGACCACAGAAGAGCGGCTTCGCCTGGAGTTGGAGATCTTCCGCCGCGCCCTGCCGCTGGCCCGGTACCCGTCGCTCAAGGCGGCCCGTCGCGACCCGGTGCCCAGGCTGGGAGACGTGCCTCTGACGAAGACGGACGTGAAAGCCCGTATCGAATCCATCCTTCGACAACAAGCCAGCCTCGAGAACGACGCCGCCGCGCGCGTGTCGCTCATCGACCAGGCCAACGCCTTGAGAAAGTGGACGATCCTATGACGACCTTCGACCATGACACCCCCGGAGTGGAATGGCGCCCGGACGCCCCCGAGGCGACTGTCCCACTGAGGCCCGCGCGACCCCGCTTCGACGCCTATCCCGACGCCTGCGCCGCGTGCGGAGGCGAGCTGGGGATCGACGGGTACTGCCAACGATGCGGGCAGAAGGCCAAGAGCCTGCGCGAGCACTATGAGATGGCGCCCGCCCGATGGGTCGGGGGCGTGTGCGACATCGGTGTGAGCCATGCCCGCAACGAGGACGCTTTGGCTTGCCAGGCCAACGACCGCAGAGCGGTGATGGTCGTCTGCGACGGGGTGACCACGTCCGACGACTCAGACCTCGCGTCGATGGCCGCCGCGCACGCGGCGTGCGACCTCGCATGGGCCCAGGACCCCCAGGGCACGGGCACGCCCTCCTCGCGCGCGGCCGCGCTCAAAGCCCTCCTCACCTCAGCGATGACATCAGCCAATGAAGCCGTCGTGGACTGCACGGATCCGGAATCCGTGAACGCGGCCGCCACGACGATCGCGATGGCCATCGTCGACGACCGCTGGATCCTCGCCGCCAATCTGGGCGATTCACGGGTGTACTGGTTCCCCGACGGCGCCGACCCCTGGCAGGTGACCCGGGACCACTCTCTGGCCCAGGACGGCATGGACTCCGGCGCCGAACGCGCCGAGGCGGAGTCCTCCGCGCTGGCCCACACCATCACCAAGTGGCTGGGGCGGGACGCGATCGATCTGATTCCCAACATGGGCGTCGTGGAGATCAGCCGCCCCGGGTGGGTGATCGTCTGCTCGGACGGGCTGTGGAACTACGCGTCCGAAGCGGTGGACCTCGCGGCAGTCGTCGCGCTGTGCGTCGCGGAGGACACCACCGCCTTGGAGCTGGCATCGCGCCTTGTGGACTGGGCAAACGCACAGGGCGGTCACGACAATGTCACCGTCGCGTGCGCGCGGGTGGACCCGGCGTCGGCCGAGTGCTAGAAGCGTGTCTCGCGTCCACCGCTTCGGCCCCTCAGGGTCTCGACCTATCCTCCACCCAAATACCGGACGGCACGCTGGCGTGACGAAGCTGGACCCCCATGCCGGTCTACACTGAACCCATGGCAGTTTTCACCTCGATGGTCTACCAGAACGAGTACCTCGCGGACGGCAGCACGGATGTCAACGCTATCGTCCGCATCGAATGTTCCGATGCCGGGGCGGCAGGGCAGACCGGCGTCGGCGACGTGGGAGAGATCGTGATCGTGGACACATCCGCGTCGATGGGCCTGGTCAACATGCAAGCCGCCAAAGACGCCGCCATGGTGGCCGTCGACACCATCCTGGACGGCACGTACGTCGCCATCATCGCGGGCAACCACCGCGCGTACCTGGCCTACCCACGCGTGACCTCGGGGCCGGGCATGGTCCGCATGGATCCGACCACCCGCGCCCAGGCCAAGGCGGCCATCGCCTCCTTCCGCGCCGACGGGGGCACGGCCATGGGCTCGTGGCTCATGCTCGCGCGCTCCTTGTTCCGCTCCATCCCCTCCCTGGTCGGACGACATGCCATCTTGTTGACTGACGGAGAGAACCACAACGAGTCGGTGACCCAGTTGGACGCGTCGATCCGCGGGTGCCTGGGGGAATTCCAGGTGGACTGTCGAGGGATCGGAGTCGAGTGGCAGGTCTCCGAGATTCGCAAGATCGCCCAGGCCCTGCTGGGCACCGTCGACGTCATCCCCAGCCCCCGAGAGCTTCCGGGCGTCTTCCGGGACCTCATCACGCGCTCGATGTCGCGAGGGGTCCCCGACGCGGGGCTGCGCGTCTGGATCCCCCAAGGCGCGCAAGTGATGTTCGTACGCCAAGTCTCGCCCACCGTCGAGGACCTCACCCATCGCGGATCGAGCGTCGATCCTCTCACCACCGTGTTCCCCACCGGCGCCTGGGGTGACGAGTCACGCGACTACCACATCTGCGTACGCCTTCCCGCCAAAGCTGTCGGGACCGAGCAACTGGCCGCTCGCGTCCAGTTGGCCACCGGGGCGGCCATCCTCACCCAGGGCTTGGTCAAGGCGAAATGGTCCGCGGACGCCAGCCTCACCGCGCGCATCAGCCCCGAGGTGGCCCACTACACCGGCCAGACGGAACTGGCGTCCGCCATCCAAGAGGGTCTGTCCGCCCGCGCCGAGGGCGACGATCGGACGGCCACCATGAAGTTGGGGCGGGCCGTCCAACTGGCCACCCAGACCGGCAACGCCGAGGCCGCCAACCGCTTGGCACGGGTCGTGGACGTGGCAGACGCCGCCACGGGCACGGTGCGCCTGAAGAAGAACATCGACAAAGCCGACGAGATGGCCCTCGACACGGCATCGACTCGTACGACAAGGATCAGAGGATAGAGATGGCTCGCTGCGTGGATGGGCACGACACCCAATCGGAAGACTTCTGCGACCAGTGCGGCATGCCCGTGGTGGCCACCGATCCAGCACAGCCAGCCCCCGGGCCCGCGCCCGAGCCGAGCCTGTGCCCCAACTGTGGCGCGACCCGCCCCACCGCAGCCTTGTTCTGTGAGTCCTGCGGGTACGACTACACCACCGGCGCGCTCCCCCAGCAGGATCTGCGCACCGAACTCGGACTCCCGCCGCCCACACCCGACGAGGCCGCTGAGCCCGGCTCGGCCACCCATGCGCCTGACGACCCGACTGCGGAGGCTGCGGCGGATGAGACCCCCGACCTGGCGGCGGACTCGCCCGCCCCACCTGTCGAGTCAGCCGTCGGCTCCGCGCCCACGGGCCACGTCGCCAAACACATCCCGTGGGTGGCGGAGGTCTGGGTCGACCCGCAGTGGTACGCCTTCCAGGAGTCCACCGACCCCCTTCCGCCCCTCGGCTCTCCGCGTGTCGTCCCGCTGAAGGACTCTGCTCTCATCGGACGCCACTCGGCCAGCCGCAACATCAACCCCGACATCGATTGCGAGCCCGATGTCGGATGCAGCCGACGTCAGGCGTACCTGACCTGTGCCGATGGTTACTGGTACGTCAATGATCTCGACTCGGCCAACGGGACCTTCGTCGCCCCGGCGACCGCGTCCCTTCCCGACGAGCCGATCACCGGGCGCGTCCAGATCGGCGCCGACACCCGCGTCTATGTCGGGGCGTGGACTCGCATCGTGGTACGACCCGCCGTCGACGGCGACCCTGTGCTGTGACCGTGATCCGCGCGTCGCCCCGATCGGGTGCGGCGCGTGGTCCGACTCAATCGAGGACGATCTGCACGATCCGGCGTAGATCCTGGGTCAACTCATGCTCCCCGACCTGGCAGCACTGACCGCACAAGTCGAAGTCATAGACGAAACGATCGGCGCCCGGACGCCCCTCGTCCGCGTGATGCGACGACAGGCTCAGGACATGGCGGATGTCGATCCGACGGATGAGCGTGGTCAGCTCATGGACACGGTCGGCATCCACGTCGGACGCCAGATCCACCACACCGGTCTTCGGAATCCCTGCGAAACCTCCCGTACGTCGTACGGATACGTGGTCGGACGCGGTGGCGTCTCCGGGGGTGTTGGAGTCACCCGTCGACCCGCTCGTCGGCGTGACGCCGACCTCCTCCCAGGCGGCGGCGACCCGATCCGCGTACTCGCCCCCGGCCGCGACCGTGGCGGCGGCGAAGCTGGCGAAATCGGCGTCTGGTTTGACCAGTCCGCCCGTCAGCGCGTCGTACCACACCCGGCCGGCGCCCTCCCAGGCGAAGCCACCGATGGCCATCGCCGCGAGGTGGAAGGCGCGGTTGGGTATGCCTGAGTTGATGTGGACCCCACCGTTGTCGTCGCGCGTGGTGACGTACCCATCCATGGCGCCCGACTGAGGATCCTTGCCCAGCCGTGGATCGTCGTAGGCCGTGCCCGGATTGGCCATGTCGCGCAAGGCTCGCGCCTGGACGCCCGGCAGGAACAGGTTCGCGCCGATCAGCCAGTCCGCCTGGTCGACCCGCTGGCCGAGCAGGCGCTGCTTCAAGCAGGATCCGAAGACGTCCGAGATGGACTCGTTGATCGCACCCGGCTGCCCCTGATAGATCAGGCCCGCGCTGGCTTGGGTGACCGCGTGCGTGAACTCATGCCCCAAGACGTCCACCGGGGCGGTGAAACGGCCGAAGAGGACTTGGTCGCCGTCCCCGAACACCAGTTGAGTCCCGTCCCAGTAGGCGTTGTCGTACCCCTTCTCATAGTGGACGCTCACGCTCACGCTGGCGCCGAGGTCGTCGTAGGAACGACGCTGATAGACCTCGGAGTACATGGCGAGGACGCCCGCGACCCCCCGTACAGCCTCCTGGACGGCCTGGTCGGCCCGATCGACCTTCTTCTGCGCGTCCGCGGCGGTCACCACCACCCGGCCCGGCAGCGTCGAGGAGTTCCGACAGTCGTGGATCACCCATGCCGGGGCAGGCGCACGCAGGAGGGTCTGTGTCGTGGGCTGCGCGGTGACTCGCGCCGCCCGCAAAGCCTGGTCGCGCTCGACCAGAGCCTGGGGCTGGATCCGCTCGATCAGGTACGGAGGGATGAAATGGCACACCGCTGACGGATGGCCCATGTCGACGTCAATCATGCAACCAGTATGCACGAGGCTCTCCGCACTCCCCCACACAGTTCATGTCGTGGGACCATCGAGGACGTAGCCTTCGTCAGATGCGGACAGTAGTACTTGGCTCACCACGCCAGCCGGAACACCACACTAGAAACCCTCCGGACGCGCCGGGGGGATTCATACCATGATCACCTTCTTCATGCCACGTGGATTGTTGACCAGTTGGCCACTTGGATACGACAAGACGCCCGGCAACGCAGGTGGTGGGCCGGTGTCGATCCGAACGCGGTGCCCTCGGCGGGGAACTCACATGGCACGTTTGTCACTAATACACAAGGGATCCGGGTCGCTAGCATAAATCTGCGTGGCCAACGCCCCCCCCCTGGGACGTGAGACAGAGCCAGATACCGTACTTCCACCGACCGCTAACCAAATCCGGATCACTCATGAACATCTCCTCGAAATTCGCAAGACACTCGTCGATCGACAGGGCCCATGGCTCATATCCACCAAGACCCCGCAAGTCCCCCATGGTCATCAGACCCTGACGCAATAACGGTTCCACGGCAGCCCTCGACTCGACAAGAAACTCATGCGGAGACGGGCTCCTCCCAAAAAAACCCAACCCCAATGCCGCCAACGGAACCCAGTCATCAAGGCCTTCGATCAACAGCATGCGGCTGAACGCACTCAACATGGCATCACCTCTCACCCCACGTGTATCTTCACAATGTTATTAGCACCGTAGTTGACATCAATAGTCGGCCCGCCACTAGTCGAAGATGCTCGATATCCAATAAGTGTTCCGTCGTCAAGTTGGACCATTGTCCCATTGTAATTCGGAGCATCATACGGCTTACCTCCCTGGCTGAGTTGGTTGAATAGGTCTCGAAGCTGCTCAGGCGCCCTCCACACGGCTGGCGTGCCCGGCGACGGCGTTCAGGACTGGCTCCTGCGTCATCGCCCATCGCTCTTGCCCTCGTCGTGATGGCCTATGTGGTAGAAAAGACACATGGAACTTAAGATCGGAATCCAGAACGTGGCCCGCGAAGCGACACTCAACGTTGACATGACCATCGCCGAGGTCGTGGCGGCCTATTCACAAGCACGCGCCGACGACTCGGTCCTGACGCTGACCGACACGTCCGGACGGCAGATGATGATCCCGGCCGCCGGCATCGGCTACATCGAGTTCGGCCAGGAGCACGCCCGTCCGGTCGGCTTCGGCGCCTGAGCCCACGCCACCACAGCCTGAGCCACGTCGCCGCCAGGTCGTCACACTCCCCGACTGGCCCGACGCAGGATCTCCGCCTCGGCCTCTTCGGTCGTGCCGGTCCATCCCTTCAACGGCTGGATTCGGGTGTGGACAGCCTCCAGGATCGTGTGGACCTCGGGGAAGAACAAGTCCTCCAACTCCGGAGCAGGTGTGATGTGGTTGCGCGACCCCACCACGACCACCGGAGCGTCGAGATCGTCGAAGCCCATCTGGGTGACGGTGGTGGCCACCGTGTGGAGGAAACTGCCTCGCTCGACGGCGTCCGAGACCAAGAGCAGTCGCCCGGTCTTGCGTACCGACGCCAGCAGGGTGTCGTACTTCAGGGGCACAGCGAAGCGCAGATCGATGACCTCGGCTGACAGGCCGTGCTCGGACTCAAGCTGCTTGGCGGCCTCCATGGCGGTGTACAGGGACGGTCCGATCGTGGCGATCGTCATATCCTCGCCCTGGCGTCGGATGGCGGGTTCGCCTTCCTCCGTCTCGTAGTACCCGACCGGAACGCCCCCAGGAGTGAACTCCTCACCCTTGTCGTAGAGCTTCTGCGACTCCAGGAAGATGACCGGATCCGTGCGGGACAAGGCCAGGTTCAGCATCCCCTTGGCGTCGGTGGGAGTCGCCGGGTAATACACCTTGAGTCCGGGGATGTGCGCCACCAAGGACGACCAGTCCTGGGAGTGCTGGGCACCGTACTTGTTGCCCACAGAGACACGCACCACCAGGGGCATCGTCAACAGCCCAGCGGACATCGCCTGCCACTTGGCCGCCTGGTTGAAGACCTCGTCCCCGGCACGCCCGAGGAAGTCGCAGTACATCAACTCGACGACGGCCCGGCCTCCGCTCATGGCGTACCCCACCCCGGCGCCGACGATCGCGGCCTCCGAGATCGGCGAGTTGAACAGTCGGGGGTACGGCAGCAGCTCCGTGAGGCCGCGGTACACGGCGAACGCGCCACCCCAGTCCCGGTTCTCCTCGCCCCAGGCCGCCATGGTCGGGTCGATGCAGAACCGGTGGGCCATCGCTTCGAAGAGCCCGTCGCGGAACTGGTACATCCTCACCTTCGACACCGCGGCGCCGTTCTCGTCGACCGCGCTGCGGATCTTGGTGTCGATGGCGCTGGCTCGGGCGTTCTCCTCCTTGGGCTGGCTCAGGTGCGGGGTCCCCTCCCCCATGGCCTCGACCCGGCTGTTCGAGAACATCGTCGACTCGATGAAGGCGGCGTCCACCCGCGGGCATTCGACGTCGTTCGCGGCCAGTTCGAGGACCTTGGCCAGCTTCTCCACCACGCCGGCGTAGATCTGATCGATCTGGGACCCGGTGATGATCCCCGCGTGGATCAGCGTGTTGGAGAAGTCCTGGATAGAGTCGGCCTGCTCCCACATGTCGACCTCCTCCTTGGTCCGATAACTGGACGCGTCGGAGGGGGAATGGCCCGACATCCGGTACGTGATGACGTCGAGCAGGACAGGCCCGTCGCCGGCGAGCAGGATCTCCTTCTTCCGTCGCACGGCATTGGCCACCGCCAGGGGGTTGTACCCGTCCACCCGTTCGGCGTGCATGGCCTCCGGGTTGACCCCGGCGCCGACTCGGGCCAGGACCCCGTACCCCATCGTCTCTCCGGCGGTCTGACCGCCCATGCCGTAGAAATTGTTGAAGAAGTTGAACATGATCGGCGGGTTGCCGTGGATGGACTCAGGCCACAGCGTGCGGAACTGGTCCATGGCGGAGAAGGCCATGGCCTCCCACACCGGGCCGCAGCCCATGGACGCGTCGCCGATGTTGGCCACGACGATGCCGGGCGCCTCGTTGACCCTCTTGTACAGCGCCGCCCCGGCCGCGATGGTCGCCGACCCGCCCACGATGGCGTTGTTGGGCATGGACCCGAAGGGCGGGAAGAAAGCGTGCATGGACCCGCCCATGCCCCGGTTGAAACCGGCCTTGCGGGCGAAGATCTCCGCCAGGGTCCCGAACAAGATGAAATTCGCTTGTAGATCCTCCTGAGAGTTGTGCGCCAACTTCTCCGCGTACCTCAAGGTCTCGCCGCCCCAGAACTCCTCCATGATCGTCTGCACGACGGCGGGGTCCATCTTGCGGGAGGCGGAGAAACACTTGGCCAGGATCTCACCGTGGGAGCGGTGGGACCCGAAGATCAGGTCCTGCGGCCCGAGTTCCAGGGCCTGACCCACGCTCGCCGCCTCCTGGCCGGCCGACAGGTGCGCGGGACCGGCGTGGTTGTACGCCACCCCCTGCCATGTGCCGGTGGTCTTGATGGAATTGAGCATGGATTCGAACTCGCGAATCACGATCATGTCATGCAGGACGTTGATCAACCCCTGGTTGCCGTACCTGTTGACCTCGGCTGGGAGGTCGAGCTGATAGGCGTTGAGGAGGATCTCGGGGGGCCGGATCGACCCCTTGGCCCGCACCTCGAACGGATTAACCACAAGCGACTTTGTCATTTTCTTTCATTTCCCTTCTTATCCGGGAAAGCCCACACGGCCTCCCGGATCCCTTCGCTCACACTGGGGTGTGGGAAGACGAGCTGGCGCACGTCATCCACGGTGAATTCCATTTCGATCACACCCGCCGCTCCCCAGATCGTCTCTGGGGCGTACGGGCCGACCATGTGGATCCCCCGGATCACACGGGAGTCCCTCTCGGCGATGACCTTCACGATGCCAGCGCGACTGAGTCCGTTCTCGGCGACGAACCGGCCGGAGAGGACCAGCGGCGCGGTGGACGACACCACATCGATCCCCCGACGGGCGCATTCGGCTTGGGTCAGGCCGACCCCGGCCGCCTCGGGCACGGAGTAGACCGCCCATGGGATGGTGTCCTGGCGCAATCCCTGGCCCGTACGGGGGGCGGCGTCGTCCAGGATGCAGGCGGCGGCCACTTCGCCCATCCGGTAGGCGGCATGGGCGAGCAGCGAGCGTCCGGTGACGTCTCCGACAGCCCAGACATGGGGCAGGTTGGTGCGCATCTGGTCGTCCACGTGGACCCCTCCGCGATCATAGGCCAGGCCGATCTCCTCGGCGCCCCAGCCCGACACCTGGGGCCGACGCCCGACGGCCATCAGGACCAGGTCGGACTCGATCTGCTCGGAGGCGCCGTGCCGGGTGTACGTCACCGTGGTGGCGTCGACCGATTGCACGGTGGCGCCCAGGTGGATGTCGATGTCGGGCATGCACGCCCGCATCCGGGCCGCGAGGTCGGCGTCCATGAAGGGCAGGATCTCGTCGGTCATCTCCACGATGGTCACCCGTGTGCCCAATCGAGCGAAGATGGAGGCGAACTCCACCCCGATGACCCCCCCGCCGATCACGGTGAGGCGGTCGGGGACCGACTCCAGCGCCAGGATGCCGGTCGAATCGACCACCCCAGGATTGTCGGCCACCCCAGGGATGTCCGGGACGACGGGAACGGATCCGGTGGCGATGATGACGTCGTCGGCGTCGTACACGGTCGAATCGACCTCGACGCTCGTCGGCGACACCATGCGCCCGTGCCCGGTGACGACCGTGACCTTGAGCTGCTTCATCAGCTGGCCCACGCCTCCCACGAGAGTGGCCACCGTCTTGGCCTTCCAGTCTTGCATCGTCTTCCAGTCATAGGACGCCGATTCGACCGTGACCCCGAATCGGGACGAGTCGCGGGCATGGTCGAGGAGCTTGACCGAATGGAGGAGGGCCTTCGTGGGGATGCAGCCGACGTTGAGGCATGTGCCGCCCAGGGAGGCCTCCTCGACGAGCAGGACGGATCTCCCGGCCTTGCCCAGTCGTTCGGCGGCGATGTACCCGCCGGGTCCCCCTCCGAGAATGATCACGTCATAACGGGGCATTCATCCCTCCTTCAGCCATGATGGCCACGTCGATATTAGAAATGTACGTCGTCAATGCTCGCAGGAATCGAGCAGCTTCGGCGCCGTCGACCACGGCGTGGTCGACAGTCAGGGAGAAGGATATCCGTTGCTCCACCGTCACGGAGCCGTCGGGGGCGACGGCGGGTCGCGGGATGATGGCGTTGACACCCAGGATCGCGGTCTGCGGGGAGTTGAGGATCGGTGTGAAGGACTCGATCCCATACGCGCCCAGGTTGGTCACTGTGAAGGTGGCCCCGGCCATGAGGTCGGGGTTGATGTGCCCGGCCCGGGCCAGGGCGATCAGCGCCTTGGACTCGGCGGAGAAATCCCGTAGCCCCATGGTCCCGGCGTTGCGAATCGTGGGGACCAAGAGCCCCCTGTCGGTGTCCACCGCCACGCCCAGATGGACGGCCTGGTAGGTGCGCAGGGTCATGTCCTGGACGGTGGCGTTGAGCGATGGGAAGGACGCCACCACCTTCGCGGCCGCGAAGGCGACCAAGTCGCCCACGGTGACCTGGTTCATCCCCAGCGACTCATGGCTGGCCTTCAGCCTCGCCCGCAGCCCCAGGAGGGCGGTCGCCTCCGCGGAGGCGACGAAGGTGAGCTGGGCATGGTTGGCCATGGAGGCGAGCATGCGCTCGGCCACGAGCTTGCGGATCCCCACCAGAGGGGTCTGCGTGAAGGGTCCGGGGAAGTCCGTGTCGTCCGAGACCGTCACACCAGCCGTCGCGGCTGGGACCGATGCGGCGGCGACCGTCGCCGGGACGGTCACGGGAGTCGGGGACGGGACGGTCACGGGAGTCAGCGCCGCGACCGGCACGACCGGCGCGGCCTCGGGCGCCGGTGGGGCCGACGCGGCGCCGGCGGTGGTCGTGGCGGCATGGATGTCGGCCCTGGTGAGCCTGCCTCCGATGCCGGTGGGCACGCCTTGGGCAGTCGTCTGCTCGGCCTCGGCGCCGCGGGTACGGGGAGGCGCCTGGGTGGACGCGTCGTTCTGGGCCGCGTCGTTGAGGGCCGCGTGGGCCTCCGGCTCCTCGATCACGTGGGCAGGGCGAGCGTGGATGGCCGCGCGCACGTCGGACACGAGGATGCGGCCGTGGGGGCCGGTGCCCCGGATCTGGGTCACGTCCACGCCGGCTTCCTCCGCCTCGCGGCGCGCCCGTGGCGAGACAGGCCCGCCAGGCGACGCGGGCGCTTGGTGACGAGCGATGGCGTCCTCGGTGTCCTGGGAGCCCACGTCCTGGGGCTCGTCATGGTCGACGGCCTCATGCGCGACCGGGGCCTCATGATGGTCCTGGCTGGCGACGTCGGGCCGATCGACCCCCGGGACGGCCAGACCCTCGATCGATTCCCCCTCCTGGCCGATGATCAAGAACGGCGCCTTGACGCGTACCTCGTCCCCGGCTTGGGCCAACAAGGCTAGGACGGTGCCCTCGGCCCCGGCGGGCACCTCCATCGCCGACTTGTCCGTCTCGATGTCGGCCACGACGGTCGTGGGCGAGACATGCTCGCCCACTGCCACACGCCAGGCTGTCACCAGACAGGACTCGACGGTATTGCCCAACTGGGGCATCACCACAACGTCAGCCATCCTTCATTTCCTCTCGGTCTCATTGCTGGGGCACGGGTGTTCCCGCCACCCGCTCCAATACCAGTTCAGCTTGTCTCGTCCATCCGCCGTCGACCATCGCGGCCGCGACCTCGGGCAGTTTCTCGGCCATCTCGTCCAGGCGGATCAGCCCCAGATCATGGGCCCACGGATAGACCATGATCTTGCCGTGGGATGTGCGCTTGTCGACCGAGTCGATGGCCGCCGGAACCCCGGCCATCCCCGTGATCGCGTCCAAGGAGATGTTCGTGTCCACGATTCCCGCTTGGACACGGCCCAAGACGGTGACCATGTCCTCGATCCGCGATCCCGAGGTCCCCACGAGGTAGACCCGATTCTCCAGCAGCGCCTGCATGTCCACGGCCGCCATCGTCCCGACGGCGAAACCCGCGAACGCGTTCACGATGGCGCCGGGACCCGCCAAGCCGATGGCCTGGCACAGCAGGGCGGGCGAGGGGACCATGAGGGCCAGGTACGTGTACCCCGACCGGAGGGGGTCCTGGGCGGAGTTGGCGATCCGCGCGGCGACCCCGGTCCTGGAGGCGATGGGAGTCAGCACCTCGCTGAGCCGATCCAGCCGATCCTGGTCCACGTCCACGGCGTCCAGCGTGACACCGTCGACTCCGATCGTGACCGCCCTGACAGCGTGCATCAGGCCCATGGGCCCGGCCGCCCCGATGACGGCGATCCGATCGAAGGGCCTCACCTCACAGGTGGTGGGGATCCACGCCACCCCGTCCCGCACCCGGTTCCCGGTGGTTCCGGCGTAGCGGATCAGATCGTAATGGATGCGCCCGGCGTCGATGTGGACCTCGCGATCGAAGGTGCGGCCACAGGCGACGATGGTCATCAAGCCGCCCTTGCCCAGTCGGGCGCCGAGCGCCTCGACCGTGGCCGCGTCGGCGCCGCAATAGATGATGTCGTCGAAGGCGCCGTCCGAGGGGATCGACGCTCCGCCGGGGCAGTCGACGCGCCGTGCCACAGCGGCCTCGGCCACCAGGTCGTCCAGGCCCTCCGGCTCGCAGCCGGGATCGACGACGACCAGCAGGGACCCGCCACGGCGAAGACCGGTGCGCTCGGTCCAGGCGTACGCCGTCTCGACACAGGCCCAGGGCTCGATCAACGCGATAGCGGAACTCGACGCCTCCTCCCCCACGGGGATCAGGTACGACTGGTCGGTGGCCGGATCGATCACCATGCGCTCGTCGACGAGGGCCATCTCCTCCAGGGCGCCGTCGAAGTCGTACCCGAAGGCCGCGTTGGACGCGACCGTGGGGATGTGCCGGTAGTCGGTCTGGACGAGGACCCGTTGTCCCACCTGGAAGCGGGTGACCTCGTCGCCGACGGCCGCGATCCTCGCGACGGGCTCATGGCCGGGGACCACGGGCTGCGCCCCGGGACGGTACGTGGGGATCTGAGCCACCTCGTCCGGCGTCAGGCCGGATCGGATGGGGGTCTTACGTGGGTGGGAGGCGAAGGCGTGCATCAATTTGGTGTCCGAGAAGCAGATCCCGCACGCATCGATGCGCAGAAGGAGTTGGCGAGGGCCGATCGTCGGAACTGGCATGGCCCGGTTGATCTCGATCCGGTCGGGTCCCGTGATCTGGACCGCATACTGTGTTGTCATCATTCTCCTTAGTCGACGCACACCCTTGACGGGCGTCAGTTCCTCATGATTTGGCCGCCTGTGACGGTCAGGGCTTGTCCCGTCTCGTACTGCTGCTCCACGAGATAGAGCACGGCTGCGACGACGTCCTTCGGCAGACATCCCCGCGACATCGGCACCTTGGCCTCGTAGAAGGCCCTCACGTCCTCCACACTGGACGCGCCCGGCACCTTCCCGGCGCGGAGGTACTGGCGGAAGAGCCCCTTCTCCGGATCGGACCACAGGGGCCCGTCGAGGAAGTTGCCGGGGCACACGGCGTTCACTTTGATCCCGGATTCGATCAGTTCCAAGGCGAAGGACTGGGTCAAGCCGATCCCTCCGAATTTCGACCCGGCGTACGCGAAGTTGCGTTTCGAGCCCTCGAGCCCGGACTTGGAGTTGATCTCGACGATGTCGAACAGCAGGTCGGGACGCACCTGGTGCTGGGCCGTGAGGACCGGGGCCACCGTGCGTACTCCCAAGAAATACCCTTTGTAGTTGACGGATGTGACCAGGTCGAAGTCTTCGATCCTCTGCTCGACCACCGAGGCCGCGCGGGCGATCCCGGCGTTGGACACGAACAGGTCCAGCCCCCCGTACACCGCGAGGATCTGGGCCAAGGCCCGCTCTTGGGACGCCGGGTCCGACACGTCGACCTGGACGGCCAGGGCCGCTCCCGGGCCGAATGTCTCCTGGATCCTGGCCGCCTCGGCGCGGGCCAGACCGACGTTCAGGTCGGCGAGGACCACATGGGCGCCCTCGGCGGCCAGCCCTTGGGCGATCCCCAAGCCGAACCCCTGGGCGGCGCCGGTGATGACGGCCACCTTGGATTGCATGCGTCCCCGGTAGGCGGTGGCGGCCACGCTGCGACGGTACGCCTCGGCCTCCCACGTCTCGATGAACTCCCGCTCCCGTTGGTCGAGGACGCGCACCGCGCCCAGGCGGTTGGCGTCGCGGGCGACGGTCAGAGCGTCGGTGAAGGTGTCGAGGGCGTTGCGAGCCTCGGCCAGGTCACGCCCGGCGGCGAAGGCCACCTTCCCCGGAAGGACGACGATCACCGGGTCGCGCCCGTGGGCGGCACGATAGGAGGCGACGGCCTTGCCCACCTGGTCGGCCAGGGGGGCGTACTTGGGCTCCACGACGCACGGAACGGAACCGGCGTAGACGATCTGGTCAGGGATGAGCGGCCCGTCGGACACCATGGGTTTGCCGAGGCGGGTCTCGGAGCGGACGAGGTCCGACGAATCGGACGTGATCACGGCCAAGCCCTGGTCGCCGCCCAGAAGCCCGCGCAGCAAGGGCGCGGCCGTGAGGATCATCTCCGTGATCCTCGTCCTCTCGGCATCGTCCACAGGCTGCTCCACGCGAGACCGGTCGGCGATCCGGATCGCGGCGGGCGGGGTGGGCGCAGGACGGGCGTCGATGGCCGCACGGATCTTCGCCGTGGCCGTCTCCACGAGGTCGACGACCTCGTCGGCCGTGTTCCCCGCGGCGACGATGCCGTGGTTGCGCAGGATGGTCAAGGCGGGAGGGTTCGCCCCCGTCCGTGCCGTGTACGCGGCCCTCGCCTGCTCGACCCCATGAGCCAGGGGGAAGCCTGGATCGATGTAGTCCACGAGCACCGCGTCGTCGCCGAAGATCTCGTCCGTCAGTTCCACCGCCCTCTGATTGCACGCCAGCGCATTGGCCGTCAGGGGGTGGAGGTGCAAGACCAGAGGTTCGGGCAGAAGGGCGTGGAGCAGGATCTCGACACTGGGACGACGTCCGTCGTCCACCCCCACACGCGCGGCGTCAGCCGCAGCACGCACCGGATCGGCGTCGATCGGCGGCTCGCCATGGAGGGCGTCGAGCAGCACATCCACCCTCAGGGGGACGAGGTCGGCCACCACCAGCGTCTTCAAGGACGTCCCGCTGGGCTTGATGTGGAGGACGCCGTCCGCCTTGTAGGAGGCGTTGCCACCCCCGGCGCGGGCGTACTCGGGCTCCCCGAATCGATGGGCCACCTCGATGATCTGATCTGCCAGGACTGTTGCCATGTCAGCCTCTTCCTTGTGAGTCGATCTTTGCCGTCATCCCCCATTCTTGCAGGTCCCGGTCTATGTCGGGGCCCCACCCACCAAACGGCGTCCATCCATGGACAATGCCGCACGGCCCTGGTCGTCGCACGCCAGGTTTCCCTGCGAGTCGACGAACCCGTCACACCCTCGACTCACGGCGTCCGCATGGGCCGCCACGACGCAGGCGGCCTCAAAGAAGACCGCCCTGGCGGCAGGGCTCACAGGGCCATCCACGCAGAACGGGTCCACCGGGATCTGCTCGCAGGTGTTGTGCTCGGTGCCCGCCATGACGATCATGCCGGCGTCGGCGAGGCACTGGGTGTACTCGTCCACGACGCCGCGATGGTTGCGCACGGGAATCAGTTCGGCGGCATGGATCCCCAGATCGGCCAGCGACCTGGCGAGCCGGGTCGGCGACGCCTCGAACTGACACACCGGGTCGCATCCATCGGCGAGGATCGGGTAGCACGGTATGCCGCCCATACCCGTGATGTACGCATAGGCGTCGGCGAAGGGCAGGGGAACCTCGGGAACGAACCCCGGGGCGCCCGCTTTCAGCAGTCGCGCACGGATCTCCGATTGGAGGGCCACCGGGTCCTCCAGATCGACCCCCGACTCCCGCCCGTACACCTTGTGCAGGACGCCGGCTCGGCGGGACGGGTCGAGGCCGGCCACCTGCTCCTGGAAGGCGCGCGCGATGTGGCGCTCCTGGAGGCTGACCCAGGCCCTCGGCACGCCTCCCCGGAGAGCGACCGCGCCGATGACCTGGTCCGCCGTGAGCCCGGTGTCGAACCCGGCGTCGGCGAAGACCTGGGCCACCTTCTCGACCATCCGCCGGGCCCGCTCGTCATTGCCGTCCCGGATGCGGGCGGCGATGGCGGCCGTGGCCGCGGACTGGGGGCGGAAGGGGTCGATCCCCTTGCCGGTCACGTACATCCTTCCCGGATTGGCCGGGTCGTTGACACGAAGACCCGACGCCTGCAACTCGGGGACGACGGTGATGAACTCCACCCCGTACAACGGCCAGATCCCCGCGGCGCGGGCCTGATCACGGAACCGCGCGTACACCGAGATGTCGAAGAAGTTGGACACCCCGAGGGCGGCGACCCCTTGGGCTCGGGCGGCCTGGATCAGGTCGTCGACGGTGTCGAAAGCGGAGAAGTTGGGTGGGATATGGACGTGTGTGTTGACGATCGGGCTCATGTCACGTCCACGCGGCCTGAGTTCCGCCGACACGCTCAGCTTCGATGGACTCCTGGTACCCGCTGGCCCAGAAGGCGGCGACCGGGTCCGAGGGAAGACCCTGGGACACCCGCCAGTCAGCCAGGTCGGCACGCACATCGGTGTAGAAGGCGTCCATGAGGATCTGGTTGGCCGCCATGACGTCGCAGGCCCGCTGGGCCTGGCCCAACTCCTCCTGATCGACGAGGAGGGCACGGGCCAGCATCTCTTGGACGGTGAGCACGGAACGGATCTGCCCAGCGATGTGGTTCTCGATGTTGTGGCACTGGTCGAGCATCAACTGCACGTCCGTGCTGGGGTACCCACCTCCACGCACGACCTCCCTCAGGATGCGGAAGAGCTGGAAGGGATCGGCGGCCCCCACCATCAGGTCGTCGTCCGCATAGAACCGGGAGTTGAAGTCGAAGGAGCCGAGACGACCGGCCCTCAACAGTTGGGCGACGATGAACTCGATGTTCGTCCCCGGGGCGTGGTGACCCGTGTCGAGGCAGACGAAGGCTTTCGGCCCGAGCTCCAGGCAGTGGAGCAAGGAGGTCCCCCAGTCCGGCACGTCCGTGTGATAGAAGGCCGGCTCGAACAGTTTGTACTCCAGGACCATCCGTTGCCCCTCGCCCAGATGGGGGTAGATCTGCGCCAGCCCCTCGCTCAGGCGTTCCTGGCGGTCGCGGATGTCGTCCTGGCCCGGATAGTTCGTCCCGTCGGCCAGCCAGATCTTGAGGTCACGACTGCCGATGCGGTCCATGATCTGGATGCAGGCCACGTTGTGCTCGACAGCCTTGCGTCGGACGGCCGGGTCCGGATGGCACAAAGACCCGTACTTATAGTCCTCGTCCTGGAAGGTGTTGGAGTTGACCGTCCCCAGGCGTACCCCCAGGCTGTGGGCGTAGGAGGACAGCTCGTCCATGTCGTCCACCGCGTCCCAAGGGATGTGGATGGCGACGGACGGGGCCAACCCGGTCAGCCGATGGACCTGCGCCGCGTCGGCCACCTTCTCGAACGGGGTGCGTGGAGTCCCCTTCTGGGGGAAGACTTTGAAGCGCGTCCCCGAGTTCCCATACGCCCATGACGGCACCTCGACCTGGAGCCTCGACAGCGGCTCGACTATGTCCGAAAACGAGAACATCGACCCTCCTCAGGTAATAACCATGACCACGTCATCAGCCCCTCGTGAGTGAACCCTGCGACATCGTCGGCCCGTCCGGTGATCCATGGATCCGGGGTTGAATCTGAATCGTTTCAATTCTAGGATGGGGAACAGCACACGTCAAGGGATCTCAGCCATGTGACTTGGCCGTCACAACGCAGGATGATGATCCGCAACCGGCGCCCGACGAGGGACGAGAAAGGGCCGAAGATGACAGACCTGTTTGCCGCCGTCGACTTGGGCGCCACCTCCGGACGAGTGATCGCCGGGCGGTTGCGCAAAGGACGTTTCCATCTGCGCGAAGTGGACCGATTCACCACCCCCACCATGACCCTGGACGGGCACGCCCACTGGGACGCCCATGCCCTGTTCGCGCACATCCTCGCCGGGCTCGGCCGCGCCAGCGCCCTGGGGCGGCTGCGCGGCGTGGGCGTGGACACCTGGGGAGTCGACTACGCCCGGCTGACCCCACTGGGCGCGCAGGTGGAGCCCCCCTTCCACTACCGCGACCCGCGTACCTCAGGGGCGCCCGCGAGCTTCTTCGCCGACTTCCCCGCAGAACGGCTCTACGCCGAAGCGGGACTGCAAGTCATGGACTTCAACACCATCTTCCAACTCGTGAGCCAGGCGGACGACCCCTCCTGGCCCGACGTGGCGTCCTGCCTGTTCCTGCCCGACCTGTTCACCTACCTCCTCAGCGGCGCGCAGGTCACGGAATTGACGATCGCCTCCACCTCCGGCTTGCTGGACGTGGCCCGGCGGGCCTGGTCCCCCACGATCCTCAGCCATCTGCGTGACCGGTACGGGTTGGACCCCTCCCGCCTCTTCCCCGCCATCGTCGAGCCCGGGACCGTGGTGGGCGCCGTCCATCCCGAGCTCCTGGACGGGCAGATCCCCGTCGTCGCGGTCGGCGCCCACGACACCGCCTCCGCGGTCGCCGCCGTCCCCGCGTCCACGCCTCGGTTCGCGTACATCTCCTCGGGCACATGGTCCCTGGTCGGTGTCGAGCTGGATCATCCCATCCTCACCGAGGAGTCCCGACAGGCCGACTTCACCAACGAGCTCGGAGTGGACTCGACAGTCCGCTACCTGCGCAACGTGATGGGACTGTGGGTGCTGACCCAGTCCCTGGCGCACTGGCACACCCACGGATTCGACGTGGACCTGCCGAGCTTGCTGGATGGCGCGAGGCGCTTGCCGGCATTGACCACAGTGGTCGACATGGAGGACCAACGTCTCCTCCCCCCCGGCGACATGCCGTCCCGCCTGGCGGAGATGGCCCGTGAGACGGGGCAACACGTCCCGGAGACTCCGGCGGAATTCACCCGGTGCATCCTGGACTCGCTGGCCCTGGACTACCGCCGGGTCATACGCCTGGCGCAGGAGCTGTCAGGCGTCGAGGTCGACACGATCCACATCGTGGGCGGCGGTTGTCAAAACGAGCTCCTCAACCAGTTGACCGCCGAAGCGACGGGGCTGCCCGTGATCGCCGGCCCCGCCGAAGCCACAGCCCTGGGCAACCTAGCGGTCCAGGCACGCGCCGTCGGCGCCGTGACCGGTGACCTGTGGGATGTGCGAGCGGTGTGCCGCGCGTCCAGCGAGGTGAGGACCTACACGCCGGGCGCGCTGGGGTTGAGCTCCCTTCGGTGGGACGAAGCAGAGCGACGGGCATTCCGGCGCTGATGCCGGGGTGGGTCGGCGTGTTGTTTCCTGGGGTCGTTCGCGGCGGTGGTCCCATGTGCGTCGAAGGCGAGGGTGCTCGTGGAAGCTGACTCGGCGCTGGGTCGAGGGTGAGTCGGGGCTGAGACGTCTGGGAAGTTCAGCATAATCGGATGGCTGCGACCTGGTGGATGAGGTTTGGATGGAGTAGCGGGCCTGAGAGCGCGAAATCTGGCGGTTGATCCAGCCGAATCGATATCGGGGGCTGATGCGTGGCGGGTTCGGTTGGAGTGTCCAGATGTTGTCGTACTGGTAGTGGGCCAGGTCGACGATCTGACCGGCGAGCAGGGACGTGGAGGTGTCGTGGACATGAGGAGTGGACGTGGGGAGCAGGCGTGGTTGTGCCGCCGGCCGTGAATCGTCGTGTGATGGGTCGTCGTCAGAGACGGCTCGGTAGATGCGACGTGATGCGGGTCCGGATGTGCGGGGGCCGGATGGGACGCGGGCCCGGATGGGACGCGGGTGCACGAGGCCCGCCGAGGCGCGGGGGCACGAACTGTCCGTTTCCAGGGTCCACATGCACGGTTCACGCCCCCCGGATTCCCATGGGGGCACGAACCGTGGTTTTCCGGTCTGAAAAGCACGGTTCACGCCCCCTGGAGTGCTGAGGCACGGTTCACGCCCCTGAGGAGTGGTGGCATGTGGTGGAGTCGCGAAGTGTCCGTGAATCCCCCGCGGAGACCATGGGTGGGGTGGGGTGGTGCGTCCTGGGGGTTGGTCGACCAAATCGCGAATGCGATTTTGTCGATCCCACAGTGAGCAAGGTGGTACCCTCCGGGACCACCGCCGCGAACGACCCCAGGGCGTACCACCCCACCCCACCCCACCAACGTCGCGGACCCCCATCCCTGCGTCGTGGAACCCCACGCCATGGCCCCCATCCCCCACGCCATGAACCCACCCCCTACATCACCGACCCCCACGGAGCCACACCCCGCCACACAACATGTGGGGTGACCGAACAACCGGCCACCCCACACATATGGTGAATTGTCAGACTATGGAATCATCACATTCCATAGACGTTGTTGTTATTGATGGCGTCGAAGACGTCTTTCCAGATCGTCAGCTGGGCCTTGGCCTTCGCGTCGGAACTCCATGGCTGGCTGCCGACGAAGGTCAGCAGATCATTGATCGTCATGGCGTTCGTGCCGAACGAGGAGGCCGTCGCGCTGCTGATGGCGCTCAGGTCGATGGTCACGGCGCCGAGGCTTTGACCATTGCTGAAGTACACGCTGAACGCGGTGGCCATGATCTGTGCCTTGAGCATCGTCGGCATGTCCGAACCGGTGGCGGCGTTGAACACGCCGGTGGCCCAGTTGGCCACCTCGGTGCAGGTGCTGCTCGCGCTCAGTGTCACGGTCGTCGGCGTGGTGGTCTGGTTCTTGGTGTTGCCATTGCCATTACCGTTGCCATTGTTGCCGTTGCCATTGCCGTTGGCTGTCAGCGTCTCTTTGTCACCATTGAAATTCGGAACAGTGGTGACCAACCACGAGGACAACCCATAGCATCCGACAGTCGCAGGATTGGAGCCCTTGACGGCGGAATGCAGGATCAGGGCTTGCCCATTCGGGTTCTGCCAATAACCGATGGTCAGACCACCGGTGATCTTGGGCGTGGTCACTGTGACGGTGGCCGATCCTGACGCGCAATCCTTGGGATCAGCGCTCCAGCAGGCTGTCGCCACATTGTTCCACGTGCCCTTGCCGAGGTCTGCGCCATAGGCGAAGGTGGCCTGGGCGCCGGCGGTCGTGACGGTGGCAGGCGCCACAGCAGTGGCACTCACCGTGGCCCCAGCAAGGGTTCCTGCTGGGTTGTTGATCGTCACGCTACCGAGAGGGACCGTGCCCGTGGCGTCGCTCTTGTCCGTGACAGTGACGCTGGCACCGGTGATCGTCTGAGCGATATCGGCATCGGCGACAGGGCCGGCCACGAGACCAGCGGACCCAGCGGGCAGATAGACCCTCGACGGCCAGTGGTCTCCCTGGGTCGCCCAGGACATCGAGACCTTGGCGCCAGCCGTGACGGCGGCCTTATTGCTGGTCGTCGCGCAGGTGTACGCGAAGGTCTGCGTCGAGTGAGCCGCCAGAGTGGCCGTCACCGTGGTCGCGTTGCTGCTCGTGAAGACACACCTCGTGCCGTCGCTCAAGCCGGCATTCGTCAGCGTCACGTCGAAGGGCGCCGCGTTGTCGTTGCTCGCCGTGACGACTCCGCTCACCGCGAACGCCTCTGTCCTCGTGGACGGCGCCACCGTGACGGTGTAGTTCACATGCGTGGTCTTTCCAGGGACGATATTGACGGTGATCTTGCTTCCCGACCCGCTCGGGCCTGTGACAGTCTTCTTGACAGTCCACGTCCAGGCGATGGAGTCGATGGCCGTGGCCTTGTTGGAGTCGATGGTCGGCGGTGTGGCCGTCGTAGGCTCCCAGATCCTCACCCTCCAGTGATCATTTCCGGTGTCACCGGAGTCGGTGGTGAAGGTCGCCGTGTTGAGGTGAGTCACCACGGTCCCTTCGACGCCGTCGAGATCGCGGGCGTACGTGAACGTCACGGTGTCACCCGTGACAGCGACGACGACACCCAAGGGGTTGGGATCCACGGCTTCGGCGCTCAGCGTGCCGTCGTCGTTGACCGTGATGAACCCGAGGGTCTGGTCGCTTTGTCCATCCAACTTATCCGTGACCGTCACATGAGTGCCGACACGGTTCTCGGTGAAGGTTCCCAGCGTCGCGACGCCTGGATCGACCACGAACTGGCTGGAGTCCTCCAGCCACAGTCCCAAGGTGCGATCCGTGAGGTCTTGGCTCGTCTGGTCGGCCCAGGACAGCGTCACGGTGTTATCCGTCGCCGTCAACGTGTCGACCGCCGTGCAGGTGTACTCGAAGGTCGTGTCGCCCGGCGCCACCGAGGTGGTGATCGCGGACGAAGGCGCCAGCACAGCGCTTCCATTGACGGACTGGAACTGGCACGTCGAATCCGAGTCAGTCACCGTGACCACGAAATTGGCGTTATTCGGGTTATGCACCGTGGCGACCCCGGATACGACATAGTTCGATGTCACCACGTCAGTGTTCGTCACCGCGACGGTGTAATCGACCGTCTTGGTCTGACCCGGAAGGAGGAACGCCCTCGCGACGTCGGCCGTCTTGTCGATGGACCATTGCCACGTGGAGTCATAGCTCACCGTGGCTTGGTTGTCGACGCTGAGAGGCTCGGCGTTGGTCTGGTTGACGCCCATCTGCACGACCTTGAAGTTGTCAGACTTGCAGGAGGCGAAGTTCGACTCGTTCAACTGCGCGTAGAAGTCGTCGAGATTGACGCTCGGATCGGTCGGCAGGTTGATCTTGCACACGACCAGCTTGTAGACACCGCCAGGGTTTCCCGTCTGGTCGAAGTAGAAGACAGGAACCTTCCACTTCATGCCGTCGCCCGGATCCTGGACGGGGACATGGAGGCCACTGTTGCTCACCACAGTGCCATCGGACTGCACTGTGAACACCCTGTCGGACACCTCGTCCAGCGACAGGACATACCCTCCATCCGCCTTGATCATCCCGGTCGGATCATCCCGACCGTTGGGCTGCACCACTCCGAAGACGTACGTCCCAGGACCCTCCAAGCCGCCGTCCAGATAGACGTACTGCTCATCGGAGTACATGTTGCAGTTCTGCATCGGATTGCCGTTCTTGCATTGAGCGACATCCGTGGCCATGATCGTTGTGTACCCCGACGCAGCCGAGGCGATAGGTGCGAGCGCTGTGCCCGCGAGAAGAGTAGTGGCGAGGACAGCGAGTCCCACCACTAGTCTGCGTGATTTCATATTTCTCCCTTGTCTCAATCCCCCCCCGAATATGTGAGCACAACTATATACCACGTTGTAATCTGTCATGACGCTTCGGGAGTATTTCATGCGACAATAAGGAGCATTGGCTGAATTTATTCCGAGAAGCAGGATTCCGGCGTCCAAGGACGCCGATCGCGTCGAAAAAACAGGTGAATCAGGCCTACGAGGCAGGCTTCAGGATCGTCATCGTCTCGATGATGTGCTTGAGCTGGTCGGCACCTTGATCGCACAACACCGTGTGCTGCTCGGCGTCCAAAACCTGGGAGAAACGGGCGGGGATCTCGGGGACCCGGCCGATGGCCTCTTTGGTGATCGAGCCGAACTTCACCGGCAGCGCCGTCTCCATGGCGATCATCGGCTCGTCGCCCTTGCGTTCACGACCCACCTTGACACCGTCGGCGGTGTGGGGGTCGATCAGGTACCCGTGTCGGCGGAAGACGTCCGCGATGGTGGCGACGCGGTCGGCGTGGGTCGACACCCCCGTGCGGAACCCGTACTGGCTCGCCGGCAGGTGGGCGTACGGGGTGGAGCGTATGTCGATCACGCCCGTACGGTTCAACTGGTCGCCGAAGAGGTGGGCGACCTGCTCGGAGTCTCGTCCGGTCAGGTCGAAGAAGAAACGCTCGAAGTTGCTGGCCTTGGAGATGTCCATGCTCGGGCTGGAGGTGACGAAAGTCTCGGTCGACGCCCTCACCCGGTAGACCCCCGAGGTGAAGAACTCCGCCAACACGTTGTTCTCATTGGTCGCGCAGACCAGGGACCGGATGGGCACCCCCATCATGCGTGCCACATGGCCGGCGCAGATGTTGCCGAAGTTGCCCGAGGGGACGCAGAAGGAGACCTCGCCCTGTCCGTCGGACGCCTGGAACCAACTGGAGATGTAGTACACGACCTGGGAGACCAGACGGGCCCAGTTGATCGAGTTGACCGCGCCGATGGAGTGCCTGGCCTTGAACTCGGCGTCCGCGTTGACCTCTTTGACCAGGTCCTGGCAGTCGTCGAAGGAGCCGGGGACGGTGACGTTCACGATGCGCGGGGAGTTGATCCCGTACATCTGGCCGCGTTGGAACGCCGTCATCCTGCCCAAGGGGGACAGCATGAACACCTGGACGCGGCTGGCGTCCAGCAGGGCGTACTCGGCGGCCGACCCGGTGTCGCCGGAGGTGGCGCCCAGAATCGTCATCGTGCGTTGCCGCCGGGTCAGCTCGTAGTCGAAGAGTTGGCCGAGGACTTGCATGGCCATGTCTTTGAAGGCGGCGGTGGGCCCCTGGGACAGGTGCGCCAGCCACAGGCCCGGCTCCACCTGGGACAGCGGGGCGATCAGGTCCGTCCCGAACTTCTCTTTGGTGTACGCCCGGCGCGTGATCCCCTCCAGGTCGGAGAACGGGATGTCGTCGATGAAGAGCGCCAAGATCTCGGCGGCGAATGTGGCGTACCCCTCGTACGCCAGGATCTCGCCCAAGGACCGCAGGTCCTCGCTGTCGAGCCTCGGATACTCCTCGGGCACGTACAGTCCGCCGTCGGGGGCGAGGCCCTCCAGCAGGATGTCGGTGAATCCCATGGGGCCGTACCCCCGTGTGGACACGTATCTCATCCGCGCCTCCCGCACGCGCATGCCGACACGGTGCGTGCGCCCGCCGAGGCGGCCTGCGCGGTGTCGCGCAACTGGCGCACCATCTGGTCGGGGTCCTGGGCACGGAAGACGGCCGATCCGGCGACGAAGGTGTCGGCACCGGCTTCGACGCAGCGCTCGATGGTCTCCAGGGATATCCCACCGTCCATCTGGACCCACACGTCCAGGTCGGCGGCCGAGATCATCGAGCGTATCTCGGCGATCTTGGGCACGACGAGGTCGAGGAAGGGTTGGGCGCCGAACCCGGGCTCGACGCTCATGACGAGGACGGTGTCGATCTCGCCCAGGACCGACGTCAGCACCGACGCGGACGTGGCCGGGTTGAGAGCGGCGCCCGCCCTGGCCCCGGCGGCCCTCAGTGTACGCGCCAAGCGTACGGGCGCACGGGCGGCCTCCATGTGGAAGGTGACCGACTCGGCCCCCGCCTCGGCGTACGACGGGGCCCATCGATCGGGGTCCTCGATCATGAGGTGGATGTCCAGCATCTGGGCAGTCATCGCCCGCACCGACTCGACCACGGGCAAGCCGATGGTCAGGTTGGGGACGAAATGATTGTCCATCACGTCGATATGGATGGCGTCCGCCGACGGCACACGCGCGATTTCGTCGCCCAACCGGGTGAAATCGGCGTTCAGGATGCTCGGGGTGATTCTCACAGGCGTCAGTCTACCGAACGCGCGCAGCGCCCCGGGATCGGGTCCTCGTCGAGCGTCGCCTGGAGGAGGACCAGGTCCAGCCAGCGGCCGAACTTGTGGCCGACCTGCGGCAAGTACCCGACCTGGCGGAATCCACACGCCTCATGCAACCGGATGGACGCCTCGTTCTCGCTCGTGACGGCGGCCACCATGGCGTGGACCGACCTGGCGCGAGCCTGATCCATCAGGGCGCTCAACAGACGGGTCCCCAGGCCCATCCCCCGGTACCCCTCCCTCAGGAAGACGGAGTCCTCCACCGTGGACACGTAGCCCTGCTTGGCGCGGAACTCCCCGTACCCGGCGAAACCGGCCACCGCGTGGTCGACCTCGGCGACGAGCAAGACGTGATGTTCCTTCGTGTGCTCATGGAACCAGGCACGCCAATCGTCGTTCGACAGGGGGAACCACTCCCACGACGCGGTGGAGCCCACCACCTCCTGGTTGAAGATCTCTTGCATCGCCTCGGCGTCGGCGTCGGCGGCCCGACGGATCACCACCGTGGGGCCCGTCGTCGGATTCGCAGACTCACTCATGGCGTCACCGCCCCAAGAGCCCGTCGACGAACTGTTCGGGGTCGAAGGGGGCAAGATCGTCGGCGCCCTCCCCCAGTCCGATGAACTTCACCGGGACCCCCAGCTCCTGCTGGACGGCCACGACGATGCCGCCCTTGGCGGAGCCGTCCATTTTGGTCAGGATGATGCCCGTGACATGGACGACCTCGGCGAAGACGCGGGCCTGGACCAAGCCGTTCTGGCCCGTCGTGGCGTCGAGGACCAGCAGGGTCTCCTTCACGGGAGCGGTCTTCTCGATGACGCGCTTGACCTTGCCCAGCTCGTCCATCAGGTTGGTCTTGTTGTGCAGGCGCCCGGCGGTGTCCACCAGGACGACGTCCACGCCCTCGTCCGCCCCGGTGCGCACGGCGTCGAAGGCGACGGACGCCGGATCGGCGCCTTCCGGGCCCCGGACGGTGCGCACCCCGATGCGGTCCCCCCAGGTCGACAACTGGTCGGCGGCGGCGGCGCGGAACGTGTCGGCCGCGCCGAGGAGGACGGTCGCCCCCGAGGCGACCAGGTCGCGGGCGAGCTTGCCCACCGTGGTGGTCTTGCCCGTCCCGTTGACCCCGACGACCATGACGACCGCGGGATTCTTCTCGACAGTCAGGTCGAGGCTGCGGTCCATGGTCGGATCGACGAGCCGCACCAACTCCTCCCGCAGCACGGCGGTGGCTTGATCCGGATCGGACACCCCGTCGATGGCCAGACGCGACTTCAGCCGGGCCACCAGTTCAGTGGCGGGCCCCACGCCGAGGTCGGACGAGATCAGGGTCGCCTCGAAATCCTCCCAGGTCTGCGCGGAGATCTTGTCCGAGGCCAGCAGGTCAGCCAACCCACGCGCGAGCGCATTGTTGCTCGACGCCAGGCGCTGGCGCAGACGGGCGAACCGCGTGGCCGGCGCCTCAGGGGCGGCATGGGAGGTCGCCTCCGGCTCGCCCTCCGCCTCCGGCTCGCTCGGCGTCGCGTCGATCGCGTCCGGCGAGGAGGCCTCGCCCGTGCCAGGCTCGCCCGGCTCGAGCAGGGCCTGTCCGGCGCCGGCCTCTAGGCGCGTGCGCCTGTGTCGGATGTTGGAGGTCACCACGATGCCGGTGGCGATGAGAACGGCGAGCAAGACGCCCGCCATGATGTACCAGAAGATCATGTCCACGACCGACTATCCTACGCGATGGACCCGTCGAGCAGTCCTCAGCGGCGCGACAGTCGTGTCGTGTTCGTCGAGCGCGAGCGCGAGCGCGCCGCAGCGTGGATGTCGCCGTTGAGGTAGTCGGAGGCCTTCTTCCCCCACGCGACCAGGCTCGCCGGCGCCCCGGACGTCGTGGCCCGCCCCGCGCCCGCCCACGCGGCGAGGAGGACGCCCAGAGCGACGAGGACGACAAGAAGCAACATTATTACGGCAATGACCATGGGTGGACTCGATCTCCTTCAAGGGGTGAGCGACACTGTGACATCTCAATTATGTCACACGGTTCCAAGACATCGCGGGCTGTGACACCCGTCGTCGGTCAGTCTTCGCGCAGGCGCTGGCTCACCACGGTGGAGGTGCCGTCCGAGCCCATCGTCACGCCGTACAGGGTGTCGGCGATCTCCATCGTCCTCTTCTGATGGGTGATCACCAGAAGCTGGGAGGTGGTCCTCAGCTCCTCGTAGATGTCCAGCAGCCGACCCAGGTTGGTGTCGTCCAGGGCCGCCTCGACCTCGTCGAGGATGTAGAAGGGGCTCGGGCGCGCCTTGAACAGGGCGACGAGGAAGCACACCGCCACCAGCGACCGTTCGCCGCCGGAGAGCAGGGACAGTCGCTTGACCTTCTTCCCCGCAGGACGCGCCTCCACGTCGATGCCCGTGGTCAGCCATTGGTCGGGCTCGGTGAGGACCAGCCCTCCCTCGCCCCCGGGGAACAGCCGGGCGAAGGTGGCGGAGAACTCTCGCGCCACGTCGACGTACGCCTGCGCGAAGACTTCCTTCACGCGGGCGTCCACGTCCTCGACGATGCTCAGCAGATCGGCCCTCGTCTTCTTCAGGTCCTCCAGTTGGCCGGCCAAGAAGCCGTGCCGCTCCTGCATGGCGTCGAACTCCTCCAGCGCCAGCGGGTTGATCTTCCCCAGCAGTTGCAGGTCCCTCTCCGCTGTGCGCAGCCTCTTGAGCTGCTCCTCGCGGTTGAAAGCCACCAGCGCCTGCTCGCCCGTGTCCGGATCCGGCTCTCCGGTGGGGACGGGCTGGTCCGGCCCGTACTGGGCCATGAGCGTCTCCTGGTCCAATCCGACCTCGGTCATGGCCCTCTCGGCGAGGGCGTCGATCCTCATCCTCTGCTGGGTGCGGTTGAGCTCGTCGCGATGGACGGAGTCGACGAGGGCTTCGAGGTCGCCCGAGAGCTGACGTACCTTCACGCGGGCGGCCTCCGCACGTGACTCGGCCTCGGACCGTTGTGTGCCGATCTGGTCGCGGTCACGCTCAGCGAGGCGTCTGCTGGCCTGCGCCTGCTCAAACAGCCATTGCCCGGCCATGGCGACGGTGCGCGCGGCCTGCGACTGTCGGGCCAGACGGGCACGACGGGCGTCGGCCTCGGCACGGGCTGTGGCCTCGGACTGGGCGGTCTTGCGCAGGGACTCGGCTTGGCCGGCCATGGACCTCACCCTCTCTTCGAGGGTACGCAATCCCAGACGGGCCTCCATCTCCTGGGCACGGGCCTTCTTCGCGGCCTCCGCCAGAGCGTCCCTGGCCGAGGGGTCGGGGTGGCCGGCCTCCTGGGTCTGTTCGGCGAGCGCCAACCGCTCGCGCAGGTCCACGAGGAGGGCTTGGTCGCGGACCAGGTCCTGCTCGGCCCTGGCCGCCTGCTCGCCCGCCCGCTCGGCTTCCGCGCGAGCCAGGGCGTGGGTCTGTGTCACCTGGGCGGTACGCTGCCGCAGTCGTGCGAGCCCCGCCTTCGCCTCGTCGGCTGCCCATCGGGCCTCGTCGGACGCGGCCTTGGCCTGCGCCTGGCGCGACTGCGCCTGGCCGAGGGCCGCCTGGGCCGCGGCCACCTCGTCGACCAGACCGGCCAACCGGGTCTCGGCCTCGTTCAGGGCGGACGCGATGTGCAGGGCTGACTGGGACGCGGGAGATCCTCCCGAGACCAGCCACGAGCTGACCCAGTCCCCGTCGCGGGTGACGGCCACCGCGTCAGGATGGTCCGCGATCACGGATCGGGCCTCATCCAACGAGTCCACGACGCGGATGTGACCCATCAGATGGGCCAACGCCGCCAGGACGGTCTCGTCGCCGGTCAACACCGACATGAGGGGACGCCCCGGCCCCGGGGTGGTGGGCGATCCGCCGGGGGCGTCGGCGCCGACGAGCAGCCCGGCTCGTCCCTGGTCCGACGCGCGTAATGCCTCGATCGCGGTGACACCACTGGCGACGTCGGTCACGACCACCGCGTCGGTCACCGCTCCCAATCCGGTCGCCACCGCCTGCTCGTACCCCGGCTCGACCTGGATGAGCGACGCCACGGGCGCGCGCACTCCTGTCAGGCTGGTCTGGGCCGCGACCCACGCGGCGCCGTCGTTCTGGGCCTGCTGGGCCATCCGCAGCGCCTCGACACGGGCGGTCAGCCCCGCCCTGGTCTCGACCAGCGCCTGGACGGCGGACCGCAGGGCGTCCACCTCGCCCGCGGCGTGATCCACAGCGAGACGGCCGCTCGCGTCGGCGGCCTCGCGCTCCTGCACCAGCGCCTGGGCCTCGGGAAGCCCCTGGTCGACCTGCGTCGCGGTGGCGCCAGCCGCCTCGGCGGCCTCGGCGGCGCTCACGCTGGTCGCCTTCAATCGCTCCACTGCGGCCTGCCCCGACTCCACGCGCGCGCTCACAGAGGTGATCTGGCCCGAGAGACGGGCCAAGCCCTCCCGGCGGTCAGAACTCGCCCTCACCCTCGCCTCGAACGCCTTCTCCGCCTCGGCGTGCTCGGCCTCGGCCTGGGCACGGACCGCGCCGGCCTGCTCCAACGCCGCCGCCCGGCTGGCGATCTCGGACCGCAGCTTCGTCTCCCCCTCGGACATCCTCTCCGCCTGGGCGAGCAGTGTCTCGGGGTCCCTGTCAGGGTTGGGGCTGGGCAGGGGCATCGCCTCGGCGTTGCGGACCCGCTC
Source organism: Propionibacteriaceae bacterium (assembly GCA_009780915.1). GTDB lineage: Bacteria > Actinomycetota > Actinomycetes > Propionibacteriales > Propionibacteriaceae > WQYJ01. Next base: position 30,245 of record WQZD01000004.1, on the reverse strand, counting down.
GTCGGCCAGGGTCACGATGGACCTGACCCTCTCGGATATCCCCGACACGGCGAACCAGACCTCCTGGAGACGACGGTACGCGCCGTCCGTGGCCGCCATGGCCGCCCGCGAATCGTCCTCGACGAGGCGGGCCTTCTCCAGGTCTGACTCGACCTGGCGGCGCTTGGCGCGCACCTGCTCCTCGTCGGCGATCTGGGCGCCGAGGAGTCCCTGGGCCTGGCTCAGGTCGTCGGCCAGCAGCCGGGCCTTGGCGTCCCTCACGTCGGCCTGCACCATGGACGCGCGTTTGGCCACCTCGGCCTGGCGTCCCAAGGGCTTCAATTGGCGGCGGATCTCTGAGACGAGGTCGGTGAGCCGGTTGAGGTTGGCCTCGGTCGCCTCCAACTTGCGCAGCGCCTTCTCTTTGCGCTCCCTGTGCTTGAGGACGCCCGCCGCCTCCTCCACGAGCCCTCGACGGGTCTCCGGGGTGGCTTGCAGGACTCGGTCGAGTTCGCCCTGCCCGACCACGACATGCATCTCACGGCCGATCCCGGAGTCGGAGAGCAGTTCGCGCACGTCGAGGAGTCGGCACTGGGCGCCGTTGATCGCGTACTCGGAACTTCCATTGCGGAACTTCGTGCGGGAGATGGTGACTTCCGCGTAGTCGATGGGCAGTTCACCGTCGGAGTTGTCGATCGTCAACTGGATCTCGGCTCGCCCCAACGGCGCCCGGTTGCTCGTCCCGGCGAAGATCACGTCTTCCATGCTCGCCCCGCGCAGGGACTTCGCCCCCTGCTCGCCCATGACCCAGGCCAGAGCGTCCACGACGTTGGACTTGCCGGATCCATTGGGCCCGACGATGCAGGTGATGCCCGGTTCGAGGGTCATCGATGTTTGAGAGGCGAAGGACTTGAATCCCCGCAGGGTGAGCTTCTTGAGGTACATCAACCCCCCTGGTTCGCCGACCCGTGGGGAGCGCGCCGGATGGCACGGAAGGTCCAGAACTTGTTCAACAGGAACGAGACGGGGATGGTCACGCAGATCATGATCAGGTGGGCCCAGTACCACTTGGTGCGAAGGCCCGTGGAATTGTCGAAGATCGAACTGGGGAGCCCGATGGGAGAGTTCGGATGCATGAGCGCCTGTTCCAGGATCATGCCGAGGCATTGGGCCAGGAGCCCCACGGTGAAGAAGGGGAGGAACTCGGCGAACCATCCGGCATGGTGGTCAGACTTGAAGGACCACACCCTGTTGAGCTGATAGTTGGAGACGTTGGCGACCACGAAGGCGATCATCGAGAACACCAGGAACCATCGGATGTTGTACGGTGTCCCGGGGATGGGGAGCCAGATGTTCCCCTCTTGGGCGCTGGCCCAGATATGGGGGGCGATCTTCTTGGCGCCGTACGCCACGAGGAGGTTCACGAGGACCCCCGACGCGCCGACGATGCTGAATCTGAGCAGTTGGCCCAGACTGCCACGGTACCGATGAAAGACTTGACGGATCATGCGCGTCTCACTTCGTCGAGTCGCCCACGAGGGCCTCGTAGGCCATCTCGGCGGCTTTCTGCTCGGCCCCGCGTCGGCTCGACGCCTTGCCCGAACCGAGGACCTGGTCGGCCACTCTCACCTCCGCGGTGAAGACCCGCTCGTGGTCGGGACCGGTCGTGACGCAGGCGTAGTCCGGCGCCCCCAGCTCCATGTGCGACGTCACCTCCTGGAGACTGGACTTCCAGTCCAGCCCGGCGCCCAGGTCGGCCGCCTCGAGGATGACGGGATCGAGGATCCAGTGGACGAACACCCCGCTGAGCGCGAAGCCGCCGGTGATGTGGACGGCCCCGATCACCGCCTCCATGGCGTCGGCGAGGATGGAGTCTTTGGTGTCTCCGTGGGTGGCGATCTCGCCTCGGCCCAACTTCAGCTCAGGTCCGATCTGGAGGGTACGGGCCACCTCGGCCAGGGTGTGTCCGGAGACCACCGCGGCGCGCAGCTTGGCCAACTGACCCTCGGAACGGTCTGGGTACTGGTTGAAGATGTGCTCGGTGACGATGGCGCCGAGCACAGAGTCCCCGAGGAACTCCAAGCGCTCATTGGTGGCGCCGCGACCATTCTCGTACGCCCAGGAACGATGGGTGAAGGCGAGATCCATGAGTTGGGGATCAATGGAAATCCCCAACTCATGAAAGAGATCTGTGAGTCGGCTCACACCCCGTTATGCCTGAAGAACCTGGCGCCGGGAACCGCGCGGGCCGTACTGTCCGCACGACGGGCACGCCGTGTGCGGCAAGTGCTTGGCACCGCAAGCAGGATTGGCGCAGGTGACCAACTGAGGCGCTTGAGCCTTCCACTGGGAACGACGGGCGTGCGTGTTGGCACGCGACATTCTCCTCTTCGGAACAGCCACTGGTCTTTCTCCTTACTTCTTGCCCGTGTTGGGGGCAACTAGGACATCTTACCCCATTGCGACAGCGTGAGCCAACGCGAGTCGACGGCGTCGCCGTGGGTGTGGTCGGGGTCGGCGTTCAGATCGACCCCGCAGACCGGGCACAGCCCGGGGCAGTCGGGGTCGCACACCGCGATAAGCGGCTGGTCGAGGATGAGCGCGTCACGCACGGCGTCGGCCAGATCGACCGTGTCGTTGTGGATCGGCGTGACCTCGTCAGCCTCGTACTCCCCCTGGTGCTCGGGGTAGACGAACAACTCTTGGATGTCCACCTCGGCGTCCAGGGTGAAGGGGGCCAGGCATCGTGAGCATTGCGCGTCGAGGGTGGCGCGGGCCACCGCGCTCGCCAAGACTCCGTCGCCCACCGATTCCAGCGTGCCGTCGACCGCGACGAGGCGTCGAGCCGGCAAACACACTAAACCGGTCTCAATCGCCTCGTCGAAACCCGCGTCGATGCGAAAACGTGTGCACGCTCCCTGCGTTCGAGGCAGGTCAGCCAGGCTCACCTGGAAGTCATGGCGGGACATCAGATGGTCCACCGCGGCAGGATCGAGGTCTGCTGGTCGTCGCCGTCGTCGGACTTGACCCTACTCATCAGGCGCTCCCGCATGACGCCGACCCGGGACAAGGTGACCTGGAGCTCGGCCTCGAACGAGGCGAGGCGGGTCTCGACGTAGCGGTCCGCCTCGGCCAGCAGTTCCTCCTGCTCGGCCTTGGCCTTGGCTTCGATACGGGCGGCGCGAGTCTTGGCTTCCTGGACGATCTCGGTCTGGTCGACGATGTCCCAGCCACGTCGGCCGGAGTTGGACTCCTGGCGTGCGCGCGTCTCGATGTCTTCTTCCAAACCAGCAATGATTGCATCAATGAAGGCGAGAGTCTCCGCCCTGTTCATCATGCAGGACGCGGACATCGGCACGGCTCGCGCCTCCACGACGGTCCGCTTCAGGTCCCTGAGACGACGTTCGGTCTGGGTCGTGTCACCCATCACAACTCCTTTTTCATTGATAGAGAGACGTTGGCTGGCACGTACGGTGTCACATCTCCGCCTGCGCGTGCGACCGAACGTACCAAGGTTGAGGAGATGAACCCCACGGACTGCGAAGCGGGCAGGACGACGGTCTCGACACCGGACAACGAATGATTCATCATCGCCAGCGCCCATTCCGCCTCGAAATCTGATCCGCTCCTCGCTCCCCTGACGACCACCGAGGCATCGTTCTCGGCGCAGAAATCGACGAGCAGCCCATCCATCCTCCCGACATGGACGTTGGGCAAGTCCCGAACGGCGTCGCAGGCCATGTCGACTCTGCGATCCATCGAGTACAAGCACTGCTTGCCGATGTTGATCCCCACTCCGACGATCACATGCTCGAAGAGACGGGAAGCCCGGACCACGATATCCCAGTGGCCGAGCGTGAACGGGTCGAAGGACCCTGGCACGACAGCTCTCACTGACTCCCTTTCTCTGCGTAGTAAATGATCGTACTCCCAAAGCGCCTGGACCCGTGGTTCAGGAAACTCTCAGGAAACTCTACCGCAGATGACCAAACGGATCTCTCCACCAGCACTCGACCTCCGGGCGCCACCCAGCCCTTGGCGTCCAACAGCGCGACGACGAGGTTCACCTGCTCGTCCTCAAGGGGATACGGGGGGTCCATCCACACGATGTCGAACGGCGTGGCGCGGCGTTTGAGGCATACGACGACGTCCTGGACGAGCACAGAACCATCGATCCGAAGGTCGGTCAGATTCTTGCGGATCACCCGGGCCGTCGCCGGGTCCTTCTCCACCCAGGTCGTCCTCGCTCCCCTGCTGAGGGCTTCGATCCCCACCGCGCCGGAGCCGGCGTAGAGGTCCAGGAAGCTGCGCCCCGCCAACTGTTCGGCGGGGTCGCGGTCGGCGACGCCCAGCCAGGAGGCGATCTGCGAGAAGACGGACTCGCGCACACGGTCGGTGGTCGGGCGTGTGGCGTCCCCCGATGGCGTCGCCACACGCCGGGATGCCAGCCGTCCTGAGATGATCCTCGTCACCACTCAAGGGTACGTGAAACAGCCCCGTGATGCCCACCGACGCCAGCGTCGTGGGTCTCGGGACTGACGCAATCCGGGACTGGCGCCGACGCGCGGCCGGTCATCGAGACGTGATCTCGCCCGCCCGCACACAGCCCACCGGCGAGTTCACCCGCAGGTCGGTCGTGTCGATGGGACACGGGACGGCAGCCAGGATCGAGTCGTTGACACTCACATCTGTCAGCCCCTTCTGGCCCGTCCCGGACGGCAGATGTGTGGTCGGGTCGTCATGGGCGTAGGTGACGGTGTAGGTCCACCACACCTGTGTGCCAGCTTTGAGGAAGGCGCCGGGCTTGATCTCCAGCGCGCCCGAGTGATTGGGCGTGTCCATGATGTCCGCGTAGCTCAGCCCCTGAGCGTTGGTCCAGGCGTGCTGGACGACCACCAGGTCGCCGTTCACCCAGTACTGGTAGGCGCTCGTCAAGGTGTTGGACTTCACACCGTCGACGGTCACGAAGACGTCGACCAGGCCCGAATCATGGGGCGGGCACTGATAGGTGATGGTGGAGTCCGAGACCACGGTGACGGTGGAGGGGACGACCGGGTCGCCGTGGGTGACGGTGACAGGGGGGCTGGTCACCGGCGCCTCCAGGGCGTCGATCCCTCGTATGGTCCCTGTGCCGAGATTGGAGAACAGCTCTCCGGAGACCATGTCCCGCAGCCCGTACTTCGTGATCCCGGCTTGGGTCCACGCGGCGGGACGCAGGTCGCGGACGAGTTCCTTGTCCTTCCAGATGCGCACCTGATAGATCACACCCGAGAAAGCGGTGCCCGCCATCTTGGTGTCACCGGTGTCCGCCGCGCCGACGAAGATATGCTTCGACCCCTGCGTGCCTCCCGGTGACGAAGACGGGGCGACGGAGTCGAAGGTCCATTTTCCGTCCTGGTACACGGCCGTGTGCCGCAAGGAGTCTACGGTCGCGGCGAGCGTGGCGGTTTGGGGTCCGGCGCCTGTCACCTGCGTCGACGAGCCCACATAGATGCCCAGGGAGGACGGGTCTCCGCTCGCCCCCGCGCCGATAACAGCCTTGCCAGGCACGTTGGCTGTGGCCCCCTGTGTGCGGTAGTCGACGGCCAGTTCGATCGTCGACCCTTGGGTGATGCCCGTGTCGATCCAGGATGCCCCGTCGAAGGAGACCCCGTTGACAGAACTGGTGAACCCGGAACCCGTGACCGAGCAGCCCGAGCTCCCCTCGATGGGACCGTTGTTCGGGGCGACGGACAGTAGGGTGGGCCCCGCTTTGGCGGTCCCGTAGGTGTAGCCGCCGGGGAAGGACCCGACTTCCGTGACCCCGGTCTTGACGATCACGTCGACCGGCCCTGTGCCGTCCCCCGGAAGAGTGCTAGGGGGCACGTTGCAGGTCAGTTGGGTGTCGGAAATGACCTTGACATTGCCACACCAGGCCCTGAGGGAGGAGGTCTGGAAGGTGACTGTCGGAGGGAAGACGGTGAAGCCCTGACCTGTGACCGTCAGCGTGTTGCCGCCCGCCACGGGACCCGAGGTCGGGCTCAGGGCTGTGGCTTCGATGTGAGGGAGTGTGCAGGCCGCTTTAGTCACGCTCTGCACCTGGGAGTACTGAGAGGACTCCATCTGCTTCAGAGGATTCTTGGGGTCCCCCATGGTCTGGGTCTGGACTCGAATGCCAGCCGTGTTGGCATCCGTCCACATATCGGTGGACACCGGAATATAGATGGTCGTCGCTCCCGTGATGGTTGTCGCTCCCGTGAAGGGTGCCTCCGTCGAGCCGAGGAACTTCTCTGCCGTGTTTGCCGCCGTCCAGAACACGTCCAAACGGACAGGATTAGTTGGCGTGCTTATGCCATCCTGTGGCTGGATTTGGATAGAAAGCATGCAGGTGTTCTTATCGACGCTCGCTGGCATCGGGTGCCAGGCGTAGAATCCTTGGTTGGTCTGGTAGGTCCCGGCGCCACCGTGGGAGAGCATGACTTGCGTTATTTCTTTATACTCGTCTTGTCCCGATACTCTTGACATCGTCTTTGACCCGAAGGTGTTGCGCTCCGTCGTCACAATACCCGCCTGATAGAGCCAGATCGTCTCAGCGCGGAAGCCGTCGAAGTAGTTGTCGGTGATGTAGAGGTTGCTCGCCTGGGTGTTGAGCATTTTCGCGTACCACTGGATGGCGTAACCCTGCGCTGCGGGAGCCGCAGGGGTCTGGGAATTGTCGAAGGTGTTGTGCGAGATGTAGTTGACCCCGCCGAGGCCCTGGGTCGACTGGCTCGGAAGCCTCACCAAAGCTGTCATTGTGTCAGTAGTGGAGGGGGAGGCGACGTTGTTCATGAACGTGTTGTCATGGATGTTGAGGTTCCCCAGCGTGATGGGGTTCGCGGCGTCCGTGTTGTACGCGTTGAAGATACGGTTCGTGTAGGTCCCTGCGGTGGTGGTCTTCAGGTTCTTGACCGTGCTGTTGCGCATCTCGAATCCGTTGAGGTTCGCCCCGGCGGCGAGCGTCACGGCCGTGTTGACGCACCCGGAGCCATCACTTGCGCTGCATGTGGTGGTGGTCGGCGAGTTGGTCTGCGGGCTGGTGAAGTCGACATTGTCGATGAGGACGTTCGTCGTGGTCTTCGTCTTCTGCCCGTTGGGGGCAAACACCACCGCCCCGTTGGCCTCGGTGGTAACGGTGGTACCGACGCCGGATTGCGCCAGGCCACCGACCTTGTAGTTCCTGAAGGAGACCTTGCTGGCGCCGTTGTTGATGAGGATGAACCTCTTGACCATGTTGGACGCGCTCTGATAAGTCGTCCCCCCATCGATGGACACGTTGGACGCAGTGTCACCGATGACGAAAGACGTGTCGCCGCCCAGGATCCCGGAGGCGTTGGTGATCGTCACATAGCTCGCCGTGATCGAGAAGACGACGGTGGTGTTCGTGACGGTCTTGGCCGTGTTGTCGGTGTGTAGGGCGTTCTTGAGGTCGATCGTCATCGGTGAGGTGATGGCGAACCACACATTGCCCGTGGCGTTGCCTGTGTTGCCGCCGGTGGAGATGTTCGAGGCTTTGACCGACATCCAGCCAGAGTCATTCGCGAGTATCCCTGTGGAGTCGATCGTGCCTCCGGCGAAGTCCGGATCCAACGTGATCAGGACCTGGTCTGCGTAGGTCGCCTTCACTGCGTTGGCCTCCTGGATGGCCGCCCGCAAGGTGCAGCGAGGCTTCGGATCCTGGCCGGGCAGCAAGGTGACTGTGCCTCCGGCGTAGCATGTCCCATCACCGGGATGGGAGTTGATGTTCGTTCCGCCGAAGTCGGCGCTGTTGACCAAGATCGTGATCGGGCCCGAGCCATCCGCCACGGCCATCGGACGGATATGCCCGCCGGAGACCACGGCGACGAGGGTGGCGATCAGGCAGGACGTCAATCCTCCGATCAGCACGGCTGACAAGCGCCTGCTGGCGCGACGATAGGCGGGCGTGCGCCGTCGCGGCGTCCCCGTCGCGGCTCGGCGTGCCATCTCGACATTGTTCGACTCTGATGCCGTGTGCTTCATGGTTGTCCTCCATCATCCCTTCAACACCGGATCGTCCGCCTGATGAGTTTCCCCCACTCATCAGGCTAGATAGACGACCCCAACGATCCTGGTGTGGCAACCATACCGACACATTCAAGTCCTGCTAGAGCGACAACCCTCGCCCCCGGCCTTCCCGTGTCAGGCAGCTTGATCCGACCCCGGTGTATGGGCAGGCACGACGCATCCCGTGGGGACGTTGACCCGGACCTCCTCGACCGTGCAGACCACCTCCACGTGGGCCGAGTGTGTCACGTCGACTCCCGTGAGTCCAGGCTGGCCCGTGCCCACGTGATCGCCGGTGACGGGATCAGTGTAGGAATAGGTCAGGGTGTGCGTCCACCAGAGCTTCGTCCCGAGACGCACCATCGTCATCCGTCCGACCTCCACGGCGCCCGAGTTCCCGGAAACGCCCACGATCTGCTCGTGGTCCAACCCATCGGCGTTCATCCATGCGCGAGTGACGACTGTCAGGCTCCCGTCCACCCAGTACTGATACCCACCAGGGACGGGATCGCTTTCTGCCGAGTCCACGACCACACGCACGTCGACCGTGGCCGCCACGTGGGGCGGACAGGCGTACACCACCTGCGAGTCCGAGGTCACCGTCACGCTGGAGGGATCGACCGGGACGCCGTGGTGGACAGTGGTGGGGGTGATGGCCAAGGGGCGTCCCACGTTGTCCTTTCCTCGAAGGCCCTCCGCCGTGTACAACCCCCCGGTCACCGAGTCGAGGAATCCGTAGACCGTGACCCCTCGCACCGTCCACGCGGCGGGGTGAAGGTCACGGACCAGTTCACCGGCGCTCCATAGGCGAAGACTGTAGACGACACCATTGAAGGCGCTGGCGCCCGTGGCCGAGCCACCCGCGTTCGAGGCCCCGAGATAGATGGGCACGGCACTGAGGTTGTTCCCAGGGTTGTTTCCCAATTTGGGGACCCCGTCGTAGAGCCACGTCCCCGCGCGGAAGGCGACCGTGTGACGGTCAGTGTCGTAGGGGGACGCCAGGGTGGACATGCTCAGACCCGTGCCCTGCAGGATGGAGGAGGCGCCGACGCCGACGCCGATCGAGTTTATATTTCCGACCGAACCGGCCCCCAAGACGGCTTTCCCCATGCCATTGCCCGCGTCGATCTGGAAGTCCACGTCCAGTTCGATGGCCTTCGTCTGGGTGACCTTCGTGTCGATCCAGGCCGTTCCGGGGAAACGCACGCCCTCGATGAGAGTCACCATGTTCGACCCCGAGACAGAGCAGGTCGTCGACCCCTCGATCGGACCCTGGTCGGGCGTCACCTGGGTCGCCGTGGGCGCGACATAGGTGTAGGCCCTGGGGAAGGCGCCGACGAGGTTCCCACTGGCCGTCGCGATCACGTCGACCACCCCCGCGCCGTCCCCCGGCAAGGGACTGGGGGGGATCACACAGGTGGCCTCGCTGGGGCTGACGACGACGAGGTCCGCGCACTCCTCCTCGTGGTCGCCCAGTTGGAACGACACCTGCGGAGTGTCGTAGTCGAAGTCCTTGCCGACCAGGGTCAGCGCCCCTCCCCCATCGACGGGCCCATGGGTACGGGAGATGTGCGTGGCCTCGACCTCAGGAGGGGTACAGGCGGACTTCGGCGGCACCGTCAACGTACGCGAGAACTGGGTGGACAGCGCCTGGGCGTACGCCCCCTTGCCCATGGTGTGTGTCTGGATGCGGATGTACCCTGAGGCGACGCCATCCTTGACGGCCTGCGGAGGAAGTTGCATCACGACTGTGGTGGACGTGCCGGAGATGGTCATGGGCGTCGACCCCAGGTAGGCCTCCGCCGTCCTGCTGGCCGTCCAGTAGACGTCCAGTGCCACCGGGGCGATCGGGGGCGTTGTGCTCGGCTTGGCTGTGATCTGGACGACGCACTTCGGTGACACGGTGATCGCCGACGGATACCAGGGGGTGAACTTCGCTTGACCGTGGCCGGTGTCCGTGCCGTTGGTCGTGCCGCCGTTGGCGAGCATGACTGACGTTGTTCCCGTCTCCTCTGACGAGGTCGTCGAGGAGGACGCGCTCTTCGTGCCGAAGGTGTTGCGTGCGACGGTGACCAGACCCGCGTTCGTCAGCGAGATCGTCGTCGTGGCGAAGCCGTCGAAGTGGTTGTCCGTGATCGACAGCCCCGATGGGTTGGTGGCTGCGTTGCTCGTGAAGCCCCAGGAGATCGCGTACACCTGGGCCGGAGAGGTCTGAGCGGAGTTGTCGAAGACGTTGTCGGCGATGGTGTTGGTCCCCGTCAGCCTCAGGTTGTCCGGCAGCAGGATGAGCGCCCCATGCGCCCAGGCCGTCGACCAGGCGTAGTTCTTCGTGAACGTGTTGTCATGGATGGAGAGGTTCGCCAAGGTGCCGGGACTGACGGACGCCGCGTTGAGGATCCAGGCCATATAGTATCCGTACTGGGATTCCGGATACAGATTCTTCACCGTGGAACCACGCATCTCGAACCCGTCGAGACGCGTGTTCTTCGTCATGGTCACAGCTGTGTTGACGCAGCCCGTGGACACGGTGTCCATACACGTGCTCATCGTCGGGATCGTCGTCCATGGACTCGTGAAATCCACCCGATCGATCAGCACATGCCGTGTGACGAGGTCAGGCTTGATGCCCGGGGTGAAGACCACGGCCGCTTTCGTGTCCGACGCGTCGGAGGACGACGCCGCCAAGCTGCCCACCTTGTAGTTGGAGAAGATGACGTCCCGGGCGCCGTTGTTGATCACGAGGAAACGCTTCGTGAAATTGGAACCCGTCTGGTACGTCGTGCCGGAGTCGATGGTCACGTACGAGGCGGTCTCCGTGACGACGAACGAGTTGTCCCCGCCGAGGATGTTCGAGGCGTTCTTGATGGTGACATGACTGCCGGTGATGGCGAACACCGAGGAGGCGAGCCTCCCCGTCGTCTTCAGGCGGTCCTGCAAGTCGATGGTCATCGGCGCCTTCACGACGAACCAGGTCGACGTCCCACCCACGTCGGTGAGCTTGGTGGTGGACATGTAGGCGCCGGCGGCGGGCGAGACCGCTTGGATGGTCCCTCCAACGAAGTCGGGGTCGAGGGTGACCAGCACCTCCTCGCCCGTGGTGGCCCCCAGGGCGACGGACCGGGCGTTGGCCTGCTCGATGGCCGCCCGCAAGGTGCATCGCGGGCGTGGCCTTCCGTTCAGGGTGATCATGGACCCGGTGTCGCACACCCCGTCGGAGACATTGGCGTCCGCCACGCCGAACTCGGCGCTGTTGACGTGGAAGACGACCTGCTCCGTCGGCGCCGCTGTGGCGACCCGTGGGGCCTCCACACCGCTCGTCACGGCGATGATCCCAGCGATCAGGCACGAGGCCATCACCGTCGCGACCGCAGACCTCACTCGGGCACGCGACATTCCCCTCCCAGCCACGGCCCTCCTCGGCCGTTCACTGGAGACACGACACAAATATTTCTGCATTGTCTCTTTCTTGGATACTTCGATACCATTCCAGCACCACGAGGATACCTGGATAGTCAAGACTGGCAACCTCCTGCCGAGTCCGACCACGGGACGAGGGCCGGCGACCGGACCCGCCGATTCAGACGGGCCCTACGCCTTCGCTGTGGACATCAGCGTCCCGCTGGTCGTCACACAGCCCGTCGGGACGTTGACCCGGACCTCGTCGAGGGCGCAGATCAACGTGTCCAGCTCTTCGTCCCACACCTCGACATCGGTCAACCCATCCTGACCGGTGCCCGCCTCGACGCCGGTTTCAGGGTCGATGTGGGCGTAGGTGACGGTGTGGGTCCACCACAGCGTCGTCCCGAAACGCACGATCGCCAACCGCCCCACCTCTTTGGCGCCCGAGTTGTCGAGGGTGCCCACGATCTGCTCGTGGTCCAGCCCCTCGGCGTTCGTCCATGCTCGCGTGACGATGGTGAAGTCGCCGTCCACCCAGTAGAGGTGCCCACCGGCGAGCGGGGCCGTCGCCACCGAGTCGATCACGGCCCACACATCGACGCGAGCGACCTTGCTGGGAGGGCAGACGTAGTCCATGCGTGCGTCCGAGGCCACCGTGACCGTCGCTTCCTCGACCTGGTCGCCGTAGTAGACCGCCGTGGCCTCGACCGTCAGGGGACGTCCCATGTTGTCGGTCCCCATCAAGCCAGGCGCCGTGAACACCCGCCCTGTCACCTGGTCGAGGAAGCCGTAGACCGTCTCCCCCGCCACCGTCCAAGCGGCGGGGTGCAGATCCTGGGCGAGGCTGGCGGACTTCCACAGGCGCAGGCCGTAGACCACCCCGCTGAACGTGGTGGTCGCCGTGAGGACGCTGTCGCCGGTGTTCGCCGCCCCGAGATAGATGTTCACCGCCGAGAGGGACCCCACGTTGGTGGTCTGCCTGGCGATCCCGTCATAGAACCATTGGCCCGATTGGAAGGCGATGGTGTGACGCTTGGTGTCGTAGGGCGAGGCCAATTGGGCCATCCCCGGTCCCGTGCCTTGCAGCAACGCGGGAGCGGAGCCCGTGACGGCGACGCTCAGGGAGTTCTGCATGTTGGGCCTCCCGGCGCCCAGGATCGTCTTGCTCGCGCCGTTCCCCGCGTCCAGTTGAGCGTCCAGCCACAGTTCCATGCCGTTCGCCTGTGTGATGGTCGTGTCGATCCATGATCCCCCGGGGAACCGAACGCCGTCGATGAGGGTCACCATCCCGCTTCCGAAAGCGGAGCACTCCTCGGCGCCCCCGATGGGGCTGTGGTCAGGAGTCACCCTCGTCAGGGCGGAGACGGAGTAGGTGTACGCCTGTGGGAAGGCGCCGGCGGGTTTCCCACCGGCCGTGACGACCACGTCGACCACCCCCGCCCCATCGCCGGGCACAGGACTCTTCGGGATCACGCACGTCGCCTCGGTGGGGCTGATCACGGTCAGATCCGTGCATGGCGCCGCGTGCTCCCCCGACTGGAAGGACACATGCGGGGTGTCGTAGTCGAAGTCTTTGCCCCGGATCGTCAACAGACCCCCGCCGGCCGCGGCGCCATGGGTACGACTGATCTGCGTGGCCATGACGGCGGGAGGCGCACAGGAGGACGTCGGCACCGCCACCGTGTAGGAGTACTGCGTCGAAAGCGCCTGGCCATAGGTCCCGTTCGCGTCGGTGTGCGTCTGGATGCGGATCCGTCCGGAGGCGACGCCAGCCTTGACGGCCTGCGCGGGCAACGCCATCGTCATCGTCGTCGAGGTGCCGGTGATCGTCATGGGAGTCGATCCCATGTACACCTCCGCCCACCGGTCGGTGGTCCAGTACACATCGAGGGCCACGGGGGTCGGAGGGTAGGCGGTGGAGCCCGCCCTCGCCGCTGTGATCTCGATGGCGCATGTGCTGGACACAGTCATCTTCGTCGGCGCCCAGGGCAGGATCTTCTGCTGGACCCCGCTTGGCATCGTGCCGCCATTGGTGGTTCCGCCGTTGGAGAGCATGGCCGGCTCGACGGCTGACGGCTCGCTCGAGTCAGGGTTCGCTGACGCGCTCTTCGGACCGAACGTGTTGCGCGCGACGGTGACCAGACCGGCATTGCGCAGGAGGATGCCCGCGCGCGCGAAACCGTCGAAGTGGTTGCCCGTGATGGACAACCCCGATGGATTCGTGGTGGCGTTGCTCGTGAAGGTCCACGCGATGGCGTAGGACTGAGCCGGAGAGGTCTGCCCCGAGTTGTCGAAGACATTGTCCCGAATGACGTTGCTGCCTTGCAGCCTCACGTTGTCGGGAAGGAGGATCAGGGCGCCATACACCCATGCCGGCTCCCATGTGAAGTTCTTGACGAAGGTGTTGTCATGGATGGAGACGTTGGCCAGGGCGCCCGGGCTGAGCCTCGCGGCGTTGAGGATGACGTTCGCGTAGCTGCCACCGGGCGGGGAGTAGAGATTCCTCATCGCGGATTTGCGCATCTCGAACCCGTCGACACGGGAGTCCTTCGCCATGATCACACCCGTGTTGACGCAACCGATGGACGAGGAGTCGGAGCAATTCTGGGCGGACAGCAGGGCCGTCCATGGACTCGTGAAGTCCACGGCGTCGATCACCACATTGGTTGTGACGGCGTTCGGTTGCCCGCCCGGAGTGAAGACGACGGCGGCGTTGGTGTCCGATCCATTGCTGGCCGAGGCCGCCAAGGAACCCACCTTGTAGCTGGAGAAGGTGACGTCGCGGGCGCCGTTGTTGATCACGAGGAAACGCTTCGCGAAGTTGGTGCCCGTCTGATACGTCGTGCCGGAGTCGATGGTCACGCCGGAAGCGGAGCCGGTGACGACGAACGAGGTGTCCCCTCCCAGGATGCCCGAGGCGCGTGTGATCGTGACGTTGGCGCCCGTGATGGCGAAGACCGAGGAGGCGAGCTTCCCGGAGGTCTTCAGCGAGTCCTTGAGGTCGATGGTCATCGGGGCCTTCACGACGAACCAGGTGGGCGCCCCGCCCAGGTCGGTGAGCGCGGAGGTGGACATGTACGCGCCTGCTGCCGGCTCGACCCCCTGGATGGTCCCTCCAGCGAAGTCGGGGTCGAGGGTGACCAGCACCTCCTCGCCCGTGGTGGCGCCCAGGGCGACTGACACGGCGTTGGCTTGTTCGATGGCCGCCCGCAGGGTGCATCGTGGGCGTGGCGTGCCGTTCAGAGTGATCATGGTCCCGGTGTCGCACACCCCGTCGTCGACATCGGCGTCCGCCACGCCGAACTCAGCGCTGTTGACGTGGAAGACCACCTGCTCCGTCGGCGCCGCCGCGGCGATCTGCGGGGCTTCCATGCCTCCCACCACCGCGATGATCCCGGCGATGAGACACGAGGCCAGCGCCGTCGCGACCACAGACCGCACCCGGGCACGCGATAGCCCCTTCCCGACGACAGCCCTCCTCGGACCGCCGTCGCGGATGCGACGTGTGATATTCAGCATTGCCTCTTTCTTGGGCGCTTCGATAGCATTCTTCAACCATGAGGATACCTGGATAGACAAGCCCGACCGTGGTCGCACGGCCCGGACGCTGGTTCCGATCAGACGGAGTCGTCCAGATCGGCTTGCGCCCTGGCCTCGATGTCGGCCACCATGTCGGCCACGCCGGGGTCCGTCATGGCCGGGTCCCGGCGCACGACCTCCTCGGCCACCTGCCTCGCCAGGTCGATGATGTCGGCATGGTCGAGCACCCGGAGCAGGCGAAGGGAACTACGCCGGCCCGACTGGCTCATGCCCAGAACGTCCCCCTCTCGCCGCTGGGCGAGGTCGGCGGCGGCCAGGGCGAAGCCGTCACGGGTGGCGGCCACCATCTCGAGCCGTTCACGCGCCGGGGTCCCCTCGACGGCACTGGTCAAGAGCAGGCACACCCCCGGATGGGCGCCTCGTCCGATGCGCCCCCGCAACTGGTGCAACTGGGAGACCCCGAACCTCTCCGCGTCGGAAATCACCATCATGGACGCGTTGGGCTGGTCGACCCCGACCTCGATCATGGACGTGGCCACCAGCACGTCGATCTGCCCCGCGCCGAAACGAGCCATGGTCTCGGCCTTCTCCGACGCCGGGAGGCGACCGTGCAACACCGCCAGCCTCACCCCCGCCAGCGGCCCTCGGGACAGCGTCGCAGCCAGGTCGACCACGCACGCCCCCTCCTTGCCGTCCCCCTGGTCGATCCGGGGGGCGACGATGTAGACCTGGCGGCCCTTGGCCACCTCCTCCCCCGCGCGCGCCCAGGCGCGGTCCACCCATCCGGGACGGGCGCCCACATCCACGACCGTGGTCGTCACCTCGGCGCGGCCGGCGGGGATCTGGGTCAGACTGGAGACGTCCAGGTCGCCGAAGACCGTCATCGCGACCGACCGGGGAATGGGGGTGGCCGTCATCACGAGGACATGGGGACGGGCCCCCGCTTGGTCGGTCAGCGCGGTGCGCTGCTCCACACCGAAGCGGTGCTGCTCGTCGATCACGACCAGACCCAGGTCATGGAAGCGGATCCCGGTCGACAACAGGGCATGGGTGCCGATGATGACGCCCGCCTGCCCCGAGGCGATCCGCTCCATGGCTTCACCCTTGGCCGACGCGGTCTGAGAGCCGGTCAGCAGAACGACGTCCGTCCCGTCGCCTCCCCCCAGGAGGCCTCCTTGGGCCAGGTCGCCCATCAGACGGGTCACGGTGAAGGCGTGCTGCTGAGCGAGGACCTCGGTCGGCGCCATGAGCACCGCCTGTCCCCCGGCGTCCACCACCGTGAGCATGGCGCGCAGGGCGACCACGGTCTTGCCGGATCCGACCTCGCCCTGGAGGAGCCGCTGCATGGGGCGCGTCCGCGCCAGGTCGGCCGAGATCTGGTCGGACACGTCGACCTGTTCGGAGGTCAGTTGGAACGGCAGGCGGGCGTCGAACCGCGCCAGCAATCCGGCTTCCGTCGTCACCCGAGGGACGGCGGTGTGCGTCGTGACGTCCATGCGACGATAGGCCATGGCCGCTTGGGCGGCGAAGGCCTCGTCGAAGAGCAGGCGCTGCTTGCCCTGGTCGTACTGGTCCTGGCTCGTCGGCTCGTGGACCCCGTGGAAGGCGTCCTGGAGGGAGCACACCCCGGCCGCGTCACGGATCCAGGGTGGCAGTGGGTCGGGCAGGCCGTCGACGCGCGCCAACCCTAAGTCGATGGACTCCGCCACCGTCCAGGTCGGCAGCTTGGACGTCTGTGGGTACAAGCCGATGAAGGAGCTGCGCGACACTCGCGCGGCCATCTTGGTGTTCTGAGCCGAGCCCACGAACCCCTCGTCGGTGACCATGACGAACGCCGGGTGCGCCAGTTGGGGGGTGTCGTTGAACCACCCCAGTTTCCCGGCGAAGACGCCTCGGTCGGACTGGGAGAGGACCCGTTGCCAGTACGAGATGAGCGAGGACCGGCCGAAGAACGTCGCCGTGAGCCATCCCCGCCCGTCGGTCAACCGCACTTCCAGCCGCTGTTTGGGCGCCTGGCCTTTGAGCTCGACGCGCGCGACGCGGGCCATCAAGGCGACGTACTCTTCCCCGCCCCGGTTCTGGGCGATCAGGGCGGCGATGTCCGTCACGTCCGTGCCCGACATCAGATGGCGCGGCAACAGGCGCAACAAATCGCCCAGCGTGTCGCAGTTCAGCCCCCGGAACGCCTTCGCGGTGGCGGCGCCGAGCACCTTATCCAGGCCGGTCGCCAGTTCCGCGTACGTCGTCGTCTTCCAATCCACCATCGAACCTCCACGCATGAGACTACCGTGAGACACGGACGAGGCGGTGTCTCACCGGGCGGACGAGGTGTGCGTCGACGCCAGGGCACGACAAAAACCCGCCCGGTGGGGGCGGGTTCGTCGACGCTGAAGCGGCGAGGTCAGCGAGAGACCTTGCCAGCCTTCAAGCACGAGGTGCACACGTTGAGGCGCTGCGGGGTTCCGCCGATCACAGCGCGAACCCGCTGGATGTTGGGGTTCCACCGGCGCAATGTCTTCTTCTTCGACCACGGTACGTTGTGCCCGAAGCCGGGGCTCTTCGCACAGATATCGCAGACTGCTGCCATGGGAAAACTCCTTGATGTCGAGGGTGGTGGCCCAAAAGCCAACTTGGACATCATACACGACGGGCGACGGAAGACTCAAATGGTCGCCGGCGCCGCCGCGTGGCCTCAGGTCTGGATCACCACGGGAAGGATCATGGGCCGTGACCGCAGGGTCGTGCCGACCCAGCGTCCCACGGTGCGCCTGATCACCTGTTGGAGAAGGTAGGCGTCCGTGACCCCCTCAGTGAGGGCCGCGGCCAGATTGGCGTGGATCTGGGGCTCCACATCGTGGAAGACCCCCTCGTGATCGAGGAACCCGCGGGCCTGGATCTCGACGGAGGTCACCTCGGCCTGCTCGACGCCGATCACCGCGATCACGGTGATGAACCCCTCCGAGCCGAGGATCCGCCGATCCGCCAAGGACTCCTGGGAGACCGTGCCCATCGATCCGCCATCCACGAGGATGTACGAGGCGTCCACCTTGCCCACCACCGTGGCTTGGTGGTCCTTCAGATCGATGACCGTCCCATCGTCGACGGTGAGCACGGTGCTCACCCCGGTCGCCGTGGCGAGGTGGCCGTTGGCGAGCAGGTGGCGCGGCTCCCCGTGGACGGGCATGGCGTTGCGGGGCTTGATGAGGTTGTAGCAGTACAGCAGCTCCCCCGCGCAGGCGTGCCCGGAGACATGGACGAGGGCGTTTCCTCGGTGGACGACGTTCGCGCCCTGGGACACCAGCCCGTTGATGACCCTGTTGACGGCGTTCTCATTGCCGGGGATCAGGGAGGACGCGAGCACGACCGTGTCGGACGGCCCGACGGTGACGCTGGGATGGGAGTTCTTCGCCATACGGGCGAGGGCGGCCAGGGGCTCGCCCTGGCTGCCGGTGCACACGACCACGAGCCGGTCGTCGGGGATGGAGTCCACATCGGACGGGTCGGCCAGAGTGGACCCTGGAACCCTCAGGTAGCCCAGATCGCGGGCGATCCCCATGTTGCGCACCATGGAACGCCCCATGTACACCACGACACGACCATGGGCGGCCGCCTGGTCGACCACCTGCTGCACCCTGTCGACGTGCGACGCGAAGCAGGCCACGACGATCTTGCCCCTGGTCTGGTCGAAGACCCTGGTCAGGGCGGGTTCGATCTGCTTCTCCCCCGTGGTGAACCCCGGCACCTCGGCGTTCGTGGAGTCAGACATGAACAGGTCGACCCCCTCCTCGCCGAATCGGGCGAAGGCCCTCAGATCGGTCAGCCGATCGTCCAGGGGGAGTTGGTCCATCTTGAAGTCGCCGGTGTGCAGGATCGTCCCTCCCGCTGTGCGCAGGAACACCGCCACGGCGTCGGGGATCGAATGGTTGACGGCGACGAACTCCACGTCGAACTCGTCCCCGATGCGGATCCGGTCGCCCTCGCGGACCTGAGTGACGGTGGGCCGCAGCTGATGCTCGGCCATCTTGGAGTCCAGGAAGCCCAGCGTGAGCCTCGACGCGTAGATCGGGATGTCGGGACAGGTCTTGAGCAGGTACGGCACCGCGCCGATATGGTCCTCATGGGCGTGGGTCAGGACGAGGCCCACCACGTCGTCCATACGGTCGGCGATGGCGTCGAAGCCCGGGAGGATGAGGTCGACGCCCGGATGGTCCTCCTCGGGGAACAGCACCCCGGCGTCGATGAGGAGGATCTCGCCATTGACCTCGAACGCGGTCATGTTGCGGCCGACATCGCCCAAGCCTCCCAGAGGTATGACCCGAACGGTGTCAGGGGCGAGACGGGGCGGATCCTGGAGAGGAGAATCGAACATAGTATCTTTCAGGTGTTAGGAATGTGTCAGACCGAGGACGGGCTCGAGGCCGACCGTCACGCCGGGGTGGGCGACCACCCACGAGATCCCGGCCAGGACGCCAGGCATGTAACAGGATCGGGAGCGGGCGTCGTTGACGATGGTGAGCGTCTCCCCCGCCGAGGTCAGGCGTACTTCTTGTTGCGCGATGAGGCCGGGCAGCCGCAGCGAATGGACGTGGACCCCGTCCACGACAGTTCCACGGGCGCCGTCGGCCGCATGGGTGGTGGCGTCGGGCATCGGGGCCGCCCCGGCGCTCGCCCTGGCCTGTGCGACGAGACGGGCCGTCGTCGAGGCCGTGCCCGAGGGAGCGTCGGCTTTGCCGGCGTGATGGGCCTCGATGATCTCCACCGAGTCGAAATACGGGGCCGCCACGGCGGAGAAATGCATCATCAGCACGGCGCCGATGGAGAAGTTGGGGGCGATGAGCACGCCGAGCTGATCGGATCCGCCCACGAGCGAGCGCACCTCGTCCAGCCTCGCCGGGGTGAACCCCGTGGTGCCGACGACGGCATGGATCCCATGGCCGACGCACCACGCGAGATTGTCCATGACAGAATCCGGATGGGTGAAGTCCACGACGACGTCGGCGCCGAGGACGCCGTCCCGGGCGTCCGATTGGTCGACGCCCGCCACCAGGTCGAGGCCGGGCGTCGCCTCGACGGTCTCACACACCAGGGATCCCACGCGCCCACGGGCGCCGAACACTGCGATCTTCATGGGTGACCTCTCTCTCGTCCAACACGAGTCTACTGCCCCGCACCGACATGCCGGGCCCATGGCCGCGACGGTGCTCGCGTGCTGTGGGCGACCACGCGACGGCCCCGGCGTCCTGAGCATGTCAGGGGCGCCGGGGCCGTCGGTGTTCGTCACTGCGATCAGGCCGCGTCACCGTTCTCGGCGGACGCCTCGTCCTCGACCACGGGGACCAGGGACAGCTTGCCTCGGTCGTCGATGTCGAGGATCTCGACCTGGATCTTCTGTCCCACGCTGACCACGTCATCGACGTTCTCCACACGTGCGCCTCCGGCGAGCACCCTCATCTTGGAGATGTGGAGCAGGCCGTCCTTGCCGGGGACCAACGAGACGAAGGCGCCGAAGGTGGTCGTCTTGACGACCGTGCCCAGGAAGCGCTCGCCCTTCTCCGGCATGTGCGGGTTGGCGATGGCGTTGACCATCTGACGGGCGGCCTCGGCCGCGTCGCCGTTGTCGGCGCCGATGTACACGGTGCCGTCGTCCTCGATCGCGATGTTCGCGCCCGTGTCGTCCTGGATCTGGTTGATGACCTTGCCCTTGGGCCCGATCACCTCGCCGATCTTGTCCACGGGGATGTGGACGGTGATGATCCTCGGAGCGTACGGGCTCATCTCGGCCGGAGCGGAGATGGACGCGTTCATCACGTCGAGGATGGTGTGACGCGCCTCACGGGCCTGCAGCAGGGCGGACGCCAGAACCTCGGCGGGGATCCCGTCCAGCTTGGTGTCCAACTGCAGCGCGGTCACGAAGTCCTTCGTGCCGGCCACCTTGAAGTCCATGTCGCCCAGGGCGTCTTCGGCGCCGAGGATGTCGGTCAGAGCCAGGTACTGGGTCTTGCCGTCCACCTCTTCGCTCATCAAGCCCATGGCGATGCCGGCCACCGGCGCCTTCAGAGGGACACCGGCCTTGAGCAGCGACAGCGTCGATGCGCAGACCGAACCCATGGAGGTCGAGCCGTTGGACCCGATCGCCTCGGAGACCTGACGGATGGCGTAGGGGAATTCGTCGCGATCCGGCAGCACCGGGATCAACGCGCGCTCCGCCAAAGCCCCGTGGCCGATCTCGCGACGCTTGGGGGAACCCACGCGACCGGTCTCGCCCGTGGAGTACGGCGGGAAGTTGTAGTTGTGCATGTAGCGCTTGGTCGTCTCCGGCGCCAGCGTGTCGAGCTTCTGCTCCATGTCCAGCATGTTGAGCGTGGACACGCCCAGGATCTGGGTCTCGCCGCGCATGAACAGGGCGGAGCCATGGACACGCGGGATCACGCCGATCTGGACCGACAGCTCGCGGATGTCCGCGGGGCCGCGGCCGTCCATACGGACCTTCTCGGTGAGGGTGCGGTGACGCACGATCTTCTTCGTCAGAGAGCGGTACGCGCCGGTGACTTCCTTCTCACGCTCGGGGAAGCGAGCGTCGAGTTCCGCGTGCACCTCGGCCAACAGATCTTCCGTGGCGGTCTCGCGCTCCTGCTTGGCGGAGATCGAGTTCACCTCGCGCACACGATCGGTCGCGAACGCCGCCACGGCCTCGTACACGTCCTCCTGGTAGTCGAGGAAGACGGGGAACGCCTTGGTGGCCTTGGGGAACTGGGCGGCCAACTCGGCCTGAGCGTCGCACAGCGCCTTGATGAAGGGCTTGGCGGCCTCCAGGCCCTGGGCCACGATCTCTTCGGTGGGAGAGGTACGCCCCGAGCGCACCAATTCCCAGGTCTGGGGAGTGGACTCCGCCTCGACCATCATGATCGCCACGTCGCCGTCGGGCAGGACGCGACCGGCCACCGCCATGTCGAACACGGCGTCCTTGGTCTGCTCGATGGTGGGGAACGCGACCCACTGATCCTTGATCAGGGCGATGCGCAGGCCGCCGACGGGGCCGATGAACGGCAGGCCGGCCAGCGTGGTGGACATGGACCCGGCGTTGATGGCCAGGGTGTCGTAGACCACGTTCGGGTTCAGGGCCAGCACGGTGATGACGACCTGGACCTCGTTGCGCAGACCCTTGGTGAAGCAGGGGCGCAGGGGGCGGTCGACCAGACGGGCGGCCAAGATGGCGGACTCCGGGGGACGGCCTTCACGACGGAAGAAGGAGCCGGGGATCTTGCCCGCGGCGTACATCCTCTCCTCGACGTCGACGGTCAGGGGGAAGAAGTCGACGGCGTCGCGCGGCGAGTTCGCCGCGGTCGTCGCCGACAGCAGCATGGTGTCGCCGTCCAGATAGACGGCGGCGGAGCCGGCCGCCTGCTGGGCGAGCAGGCCTGTCTCGAAGCGGACGACGTGGCGGCCATAGGCGCCATTGTCCAAGATTGCCTCGGTGAAACGAAGGTTAGGACCTTCCATTGTTTTTCCTTTCGGGTGTGCGCACGCTCCCCAGCGCGTTGTGCTGGGCGCGCCCCGATGAGATCAAGTTAGCGGCGGTCTTCGATCGAGACCAGCGGGGCGAATCGACCCGACAGTCACCACCAAAGACCGTGCCCGATAGGAGGCGTGCGCGATGAGTTATTGACTTATTCTGTGAATGAATAGCATACAGGGCGGAGAGGTTCGCACCTTTCCGCCCCACACGATCATCGGCGAAGACCAAGTCTTTCGATCAGCTTACGATAGTGTTCGATGTCTTGCTTGGCGACGTAGTTCAGGAGTCGACGCCGCTTGCCGACCATGAGCATCAGACCACGGTGGGAGTGATGATCACCCTTGTGGGCCTTCAGGTGCTCGGTGAGGTGGGCGATACGCTTGCTCAGGAGTGCGATCTGCACGTCGGCCGACCCGGTGTCGCCCTCCACGATGGCATAGTCCTCGATGATTTTCTTCTTCTCGGCAGCATCCATGTGCCACTCCTTCTGTGTCATTGCGCGATGCTTGCCCCCAATGGACAAGCGCTCTGTGTTCGCGGCCGCTCTACGGCCCCACAAGATTACCATGAGCCCCGGTGGCTCGGGAAATCCGCTACAGCATCTCCCGTGTGGTGGCGACGTCCACCTTCATCTGGTTGACGAGATCCGACACCGCGTAGAACCGCATCTGGCCGCGCAGGCGCGCCACGAAGTCGACGCCGACACGTTCGCCGTACAGCTTCAGGTCGGAACGGTCCAGGGCGTACGCCTCCACGCGGCGTTGCAGCCCCTCGAAGGTGGGGTTCGTCCCCACGGAGATCGCGGCCGGCCACCGTTCGCCGCCATGGTTGAGGTACCCCGCGTACACCCCGTCCGCCACACAGGCGAACGCGGGCGGGACCGTCAGATTGGCGGTGGGGAAGCCCAGGGTACGCCCGCGCTGGTCGCCGAGGACGACGATGCCGGAGAACCGGAAGGGACGCCCCAAGATGTGCGTCGCCGTGGCCATGTCCCCCATGGTCAGCGCCTCACGTACACGGGAGGAGGAGACCGCCCCCTCGTCGACCACCAGAGGCAGGACGGTCACATCGAAGGCGCCGCCGGCGAGTTCGCGCATCCGCGTGCCGTCGGCCGCGGCCCCGGCGCCGAAGCGGAAGTTCTTGCCGACGACCACGGACGTGGGCTGCAGCGGTCCCAGCACCCTCTCAATGAACTGTTCGGGAGTCCATGACGCCACCTCGGGAGTGAACTCCACGATGGACACCTCGTCCGCGCCGCTGTCATGCAGCAGGGCGACACGGTCGGAGATCCCACACAGGAGAGCGGGCGCCTTCTTGCGCTGGAGGACGGCCATCGGGTGCGGCCAGAAGGTGAGCGCCACCACGGTCCCCTCGGGGCCTGCGATGGCTCGGGCCTGGTCCAGGATCGCCCGATGGCCCCGGTGGACCCCGTCGAAGGTGCCGATGGCGACCACTTTCTTGGCCGCCGTGGTCGTCTCGACAGCGACCCGTGGGGCCGTCTGTGTGGTGGCTTGGTGGATGTGGCCGGCGGCATCGATGAACACCGCCACCGGACACGCGTGCGAGGGGTCCTGGGGATCGGGCTTGTACAGGGCCAGCAGCCGCGAGCCGCAGAACACGGCGGCCAGATCCACGTCCAGGGCCACAGGGATGGAGCGGCCGACGGCGATCTGGTGCATGGTGCGCTCGTCGACGTCGACGCGGGGGGCGATGTGGCTGGCCACCTGTCCCATGCTCGACACATGACGCGGGCGCACCTGTTCGACCCCGATGGCGTCGTTGACGCTCAAGTCGCCCACTCGCATGCGGCGCAGGGCGATCAGGTGTCCGCCCACGCCCAAGTCGCGGCCGAGGTCGCGCGCCAATGCCCGGATGTAGGTTCCCGAGGTGCAGTCCACGGTCACGTCGAGGTCGACCCAGGGAGCGCAGTCCGTGCGTTTCTGCACGGTGAAGGCCGCCACGGTCACCGGGCGGGCTTTCAGGACGACCTCCTCCCCCGCACGCGCCATGGTGTACGCGCGCTTGCCGTTGACCTTGATCGCTGAGACCGTGCTGGGGACCTGCTCGATGTGGCCCACGTACCGGCTGATGGCCATGGCGATCGCCGTGTTGGTCAGCCCGGTGGCGTCCACAGGAGTGCCGATCAACTCGCCCTCGGCGTCGTCCGTGGTCGTCGCCTGGCCGAGACGGATCGTGGCGATGTACTGCTTGTCCTTGTCCGTGAGGTAGCCCAGCAGGCGGGTCGCCTTGCCGATCCCCACCACCAGCAGACCAGTGGCCATCGGGTCGAGCGTGCCGGCATGACCGGCCTTGCTCACACCCAGGAGCTTCTTGACGCGCGAGACCGCCCGTTGAGAGGTCATCCCCTGCGGTTTGTCGATCAGGACCAAACCGTCGACGAGAGGGGCGTCGACAATCGATGTGGCGTTACTGTCCATCGTGCTCGTCATGCTTGTACGGGTCCTCGTCTCCGGCGAAGCGCGCCCCTTGTGCCTTGGCGGCGATGTCGGCGTCCGACGCCTTCACCGACGCCAACAGGGCCTCGAACTCGTCGGACGTCTGCGGCAGACGGTCCACCGTGAACTCGATGGTCGGGGTGAACCTCATCTTGACGCCACGGGCCACCGCTGTGCGGATCTGGCCCTTGGCCGCTTCCAAGGCCTCGGCGGTCGCCGCGAGGGCCTCGTCGTCGCCCAAGACCGTGTAGAAGATCTCAGCCGCCTGCCAATCCTTGCTCAGACGCACCTCGGTGATCGTGACGAACCCCAACCGAGGATCGGCGATCCTGCGAGACAACATCTCGGCAGTGATCGTCTTGATCTGCTCAGCGACTTTCAACGAACCTGTGCTTGCCATGACTCACCCCTCACACCCGTGGCTTCTCGACCATTTCGTAGGTCTCGATCATGTCATCGAGGCGCAGATCCGAGAAACCGTCCAGCGTGATGCCGCACTCGTAGCCCTCGCGCATCTCGACCTGGTCGTCCTTCTCGCGTCGCAACGTGTTGATGGACGTCTCGGCGACGACGATGCCGTCGCGCACGAGTCGGGCCTTGGCGTGGCGGCGGATCGTCCCGGACATGATCATGCAGCCGGCGATGATGCCCGCCTTCGAGGAGCGGAAGATCTGACGCACCTGGGCGGTGCCGCGTTCCTGCTCTTCGTAGATCGGCTTGAGCATGCCCTTGAGCGCGGACTCGATGTCGTCGATCGCCTGGTAGATGATCGAGTAGTAACGGATGTCGACGCCCTCTTGGTTGGCCAGTTGCGTGGCATGGCCCTGGGCACGGACGTGGAAACCGATGATGATCGCGTTCGACGCCGCCGCCAAGGTGACGTTGGTCTCGGTGATCGCGCCCACGCCACGGTCGATGATCCTCAGGCTGACTTCGTCGCCCACGTCGATGCTCAACAGGGCGTCTTCCAGGGCTTCGACCGAACCGGCCGACTCGCCCTTCAGGATCAGGTTGAGTTCCTCGCCCTTCTCCATCTCCTTGAACAGGTCCTCCAACGTCCGACGCTTCGTCGACTTCGCCAGCGCGGCCGCACGCATGCGGGCCTCGCGCTTCTCGGCGATCTGACGAGCGGTGCGCTCATCGTCCACGACCAAGAAGTTGTCGCCGGCACCAGGCACGGCGGTCAAGCCGAGCACCTGGACGGGCATGGACGGCGGCGCCTCGTCCACCATCTCGCCATGGTCGTTGACCAGGGCGCGCACTCGTCCGTACGAGTTGCCCGCCACGATCGGATCACCGATGTGGAGGGTGCCGCGCTGGACGATGGTGGTGGCCACGGGACCGCGACCCCGGTCGAGGTGCGCTTCGATGGCCACGCCCTGAGCGGGCATGTCCGGGTCGACGCGCAAGTCGAGCTCCGCGTCGGCGGTGAGCACGATCGCGGCGAGGAGGTCGTCCATGCCCTGACGGGTGACGGCCGACACGTCCACGAACATGGTGTCGCCGCCGTAGGTGTCCGGCACCAGGCCGTACTCGGTCAGCTGACCGCGCACCTTGGTCGGATCGGCGCCTTCCTTGTCGATCTTGTTGACCGCCACCACGATCGGCACGTCGGCCGCCTTGGCGTGGTTGAGAGCCTCGACCGTCTGGGGCATGACACCGTCGTCGGCCGCCACGACCAGCACGGCGATGTCCGTGACCTGGGCGCCGCGCACACGCATGGCGGTGAAGGCCTCGTGGCCGGGTGTGTCGATGAAGGTGACCTGACGCGACTCCCCGTCCACCTCGGTGGTGACCTGGTAGGCGCCGATGGCCTGGGTGATGCCGCCCGCTTCCCCGGCGACCACGTTGGTGTGGCGCAGGGCGTCGAGCAGTTTGGTCTTGCCATGGTCGACGTGGCCCATGACGGTCACGATCGGCGAGCGCACGACCAGGTCGTCCTCGTCCGCCAGGTTCTCGCCGAAGCCGAGGGCGAAGGAGCTGAGCAACTCGCGATCCTCGTCCTCGGGGGAGATCACCTGGATGTCGTAGTTGAGCTCCGTGCCCAAGATCTCCAGGGTGTCGTCGGACACCGACTGTGTCGCGGTGACCATCTCGCCCATGTTGAACAGGACCTGGACCAGTTGAGCCGGATCGACGAAGATGCGCTCGGCGAGATCCGTGAGGGACGAGCCTCGGGGCAAGCGGATGGTCTGGCCGTCTCCTTGGCGGATCCTCACGCCGGAGATCGTCGGCGCCTCCATCTCATCGAACTCTTGACGACGCAGCTTCTTGGACTTCTTGTTCTTCCGCGCCGGACCCCCAGCGCGCCCGAAGGCGCCCTGTGTGCCGGAACCGGACCTGCCGCCGCGACCGCCGCGACCAGCGGGACCAGCGGGACCCTGTGTCGGCGCGCCGAAGCCCGGACCTGTTCCGCGACCACGGGGAGCGCCCGGACGTGCGGGAGCGCCTGCCTGCCCTGTGCCTGCGCCGGCGCCTTGCTGACGAGGACCGCCGGGGCCCTGACCGGGCCGAGGACCAGTGCCGCCAGCCGCGTTCGGGCGAGGAGGCCTGGGGCCGGGGACGCCGGGACGCCCGCCATCCTCACGCGGGGGACGGCGTACGCCCATCC
The DNA here is from genome assembly GCA_009780915.1 of Propionibacteriaceae bacterium. GTDB lineage: Bacteria > Actinomycetota > Actinomycetes > Propionibacteriales > Propionibacteriaceae > WQYJ01. Next base: position 2,701 of record WQZD01000004.1, on the reverse strand, counting down.
CCTGCGAGGACGCATAGGGGTTGTTGCCGGGCCGAGGCGTGCCCGTACGACGGGAGCCCGGGGCCGACATGGGCCGAGGAATGGGCCGAGGGATCATGGCAGAAGGCTTGGGGATGGCCGGCTTCTCCACCGGGGCAGCCGGCTTCTCCTCCACGGGAGCAGGCGGCTCGACCACGGGAGCAGGCGGTTCGACCCGTGCGGGCTTCTGCTTCTGGGCAGGAGCGGGCGCGGGGGCCGGAGCGGGTGCTGGGGCTGCGGGGGCGGGAGTGGAAGCCGGTTTCGGCTCGACCTTCTTCGCCCCGGGTGTGGGAACCTTGACCTGCGGCGCCACGGGCGCCTCGACCGTGGCCACGACGGGCGCCGACGGGGCAGGAGGTGTGGGGGCCGCGGGCTTCTCCACGGGCGCCGGCGCCGAAGTCTTGGGAGACGCGAAACGCTCCCTCAGGCGCCTCGCAACGGGAGGTTCGATCGTTGACGAGGCAGAGCGAACGTACTCACCCATGTCGGTGAGTGCAGACAAGACTGTCTTACTGTCGAGTCCGAGCTCCTTCGCGAGCTCGTGGACGCGGGGCTTGGGTGCCACAAATCTCCTTTGTGCCCAGACCGCGTCTGGGCAAGTCACATGGATAGGGTGCTCATAGTGTGCAACTCATCGCTGGCTCATGAGCAACTGCCCACCTTTACTCTTACACGACCCGTCACGTTGACGGACCACCGGATAGTTTAGGGCATTTCAGGGCTCGATCCCAATCTTTGCCCCTGCCACTTCCGAAAAGAAAGGTACCACATTCACGCAAATCCGCGCGGCTGGCACAATGGGAGCATGGATGTGACCGTGTTGATCATCGCTGGCGTGTGCGCGCTGACCGTCGTCGTCATGGCCTTCCTCATGGACGCTCATCGCTCATCGCAGCGCCGATCGATCCTTCGTTCCGCCCCCGACAGCCCTGGCGTGGACCTCGACGCGCCCACGTACGTCCTGCCCGAGGATGTGCGGGCGCGCCCGGAGCCCCCGACCGGTGGCGTGGGACCGGAGGATCCGGAGAATGTGGCGTCGATCCTGGCTGGGGCGACTCGGCTGCCGATCGGATTCGCCTCACGGGATTTCATCACCGACCCCGCTGCGGGGCGCGTCGTGCTGCGCTCCCCTGTCGTGCTGGTCGCCGAGGACATCCGCCGCGTGGTCGACCTCGCTCCCGTGCTGGCGGCGGCCCGGGACCAGAAGACCGGCCTGGTGGTCGTGGCCCGCTCCATGGCCGAGGACCTGGTCGAGACGCTGGGCCTCAACGCGAGAGCCGGTCGGCTGAGGTGTCTGTGCGTGATCTGCGACGACCTGGATGTCGTGGCCGGTCTCGCCGGGGCACAGGTCGTACCGGCCAGCGATCTGATGGCTGGTTTCGTCCCGGCCGGGGCCCTGGGACATGTTCGGGGGTGGGTCTGCGACGCTGACACGAGTCAGATCCAGCCCGACGCGGGCCGCTAGCCTGGGGTCAGCCCCATCCCATCTCGTCGAGCTGATCGTCGTCGATCCCGAAGAAGTGGGCGATCTCGTGGACGACCGTGACGCCGATCTCCTCGACGAGGTCCTCCAGCGAAGCGCAATACCGCTTCAAAGGCCCTCGATAGATGAAGATCTGATCCGGGAGCACGCCCCCGTACATCGAATCCCTCGCCGACAGGGGGAATCCAGAGTACAACCCCAAGAGGTTCTTGTCCGGCCCGTCGGGTTCGTCCTCCACGAGGATCACGACATTGTCCAGCATGTCCAAGAACTCCCCTGGCACCTGGTCAAGGGCTTCCGAGACCGCCTTGTCGAAGTCCTCGTCCGAAATCTGCACCGCCACGTCGCCTAGTCTATCCGGCGCCAACACCTCTCGCCCTGCGCGTTGAGAAAACGGGGATTCCTCAGGTACGATGACTCCGCATGTGACGAGACGCACATGGATGCCCTACACTGGTATCCGCTCATCATGAGTCCCCATCGTCTAGTGGTCTAGGACACCGCCCTTTCACGGCGGCAACACGGGTTCGAACCCCGTTGGGGATGCTATGCCTGACAAGCGGATACTATAGTACTTTCCTACTGAATACGCCTATTTCACGCCTATTTCTCGCATGATCTCATGCCGCCAACGTACGCGAGTACGTCAGGCATGACGGCCCGCGCGGCATCTAAATCGCCAATAATGGCATCGATGAGCGCCACTGGATCACCCGCCATGCTCTCAAGGTCAACACGAGCGGCATCAACCAGGCAAAGAATTGGCGCCTCAGTGACAACTGAGGTACTGCCCTCATCAAGGTACTGTGCTACGCCGATTGAACAATAGTCCCGGTCCCACGTAAGAAACCGCTCAACCACGCGACCAATACCCAGCCCCCAGCCGTCACGCTCGCCATCATCACAACCCCCAGAGACACCCGTCACCCAGGGGGGAGTCGGGTATTGGCCGTCAAGCATGGCGAGATATGCTGTATTGTTCCTATATGCTCCTATGTCTGCCAAGCGTAGCAGGGGGGGGGGGACGTTGTCATCTTGCTCCTATGTCTAATCAGTTTTCGGTGTGGCCCCGCAATTATCCGACCATGACAACCCCCCAGCAGGCCCGCAACATCGTAGACCAGGGCGCAGGCCGTCAAGCTCCTGCACATCAAGACAAGATCCGACCATGACAACCCCCCAGCAGGCCCGCAACATCGT
>WQZD01000003.1 GCA_009780915.1 Propionibacteriaceae bacterium | reverse complement strand
GTCGGTCAGGGTGGCGGTGGCGATGCCGTCGTCACCGGTGGTGCCGATGACCGTGGTGATCACACCACTGGTCGGGGTCACCACGTCGAACGTGACAGGGACGCCGGAGACCGGGTTGCAGTATTGGTCGGTGATCAACGCTGTGATGGTGGAGTCGTCGTCCACGGCCACCTCGGTCGGTGACGCGGTCACGTTCGTGCCGGTCTTGGTCGGGTCGCTGCAGGTGACCGGACCAGGATCCGGTGTCCCTGCGACGAACGGGATCGGCAGATCTGTGCCCACTTGGGTGGTCTTGTATGTCACATTGGCTGTCGGTGTGGCATCGGCGACCTGCGACGAGTACTGCACTGAGTACGTCCCGTTGCCGGTGTTGGTCACCGAGGTGACGGTCACATCGGAGGACGAGGATCCGAAGGCGATGTCCGAAAGGGTCAACGAGTCCAACAGGTTCCCGTCGCTGTCCTTCGCGGTCAGCACACCGGTGTAATAGTCCGTGCCGGTCCCATCAGACACCGGAACCCAGGTGGTGGTATCCGAGGTGTCAGCCACCGGGGTCACCGTGAACGTGGACTTGCTGTAGGAGAACAACCCTGCGTCGAAGACCACGGAAACGGGGGAGCCATACACGGGTCCCTGGCTGATACTCGCGCTGGCTATCACGGTCTCGGCGACGGCGTCAGTCAACGTTGCGGTGGCGATGCCGTCGGCGCCGGTGGTTCCGATGACAGTGGTGACCACACCGCTGTTGTTGGACACGACAGCGAACGAGACCACCGCACCCGAGACCGGGTTGCAGTATTGGTCGGTGATCAGGGCGGTGATGGTGGAGTTGTCGTCCACGGCCACCTCGGTCGGGGATGCGGACACGTTGGTGCCGGTCTTGGTCGGGTCGCTGCACGTGACGGGACCCGGGTCGGGGGTGCCCGCCACGAACGGGATGGGCAGATCTGTGCCCACTTGCGTGGTTTGATACGTCACACTGGCCGTCGGGGTCGCATCGGCGACCTCCGAGGAGAACTGCACCGAGTACGTCCCGTTGCCGGTGTTCGTCACCGCTGTGACTGTGACATCCGTGGACGACGCGGCGAAGGCGATGTCCGAGAGAGTCAGCGAGTCGAGGAGGTTCCCGTCGCTGTCTTTCGCGGTGAGGACACCGGTGTAATAGTCGGTGCCGGTCCCGTCGGAGACGGGCACCCAGGTGGTGGTATCCGAGGTGTCAGCCACGGGGGTCACGGTGAACGTCGACTTGGTGTAGGAGAACAGTCCCGTGTCGAAGACCACGGAGACCGGGGACCCGTTGACGGTTCCTTGGGTGATGGTGGCTGTTGCCTGCACGGTCTCAGCGACCGCGTCGGTCAAGGTGGCGGTGGCGATGCCGTCGTCACCGGTGGTGCCGATGACCGTGGTGATCACACCACTGGTCGGGGTCACCACGTCGAACGTGACAGGAACACCGGAGACCGGGTTGCAATACTCATCCGTGATCAACGCCGTGATCGTGGAGTCATCATCCACAGCCAGTTCGGTCGGGGACGCGGTCACGTTCGTGCCGGTCTTGGTCGGGTCGCTGCACGTGACCGGACCGGGATCCGGGGTGCCTGCGACGAAGGGGATGGGCAGATCTGTGCCCACTTGGGTGGTCTGGTACGTCACGCTGGCTGTCGGTGTGGCATCGGCGACCTCCGAGGAGAACTGGACGGAATACGTCCCGTTGCCGGTGTTGGTCACCGAGGTGACGGTCACATCGGAGGACGAGGATGCGAAGGCGATGTCCGAGAGGGTCAGTGAGTCGAGGAGGTTCCCGTCGCTGTCTTTCGCGGTGAGGACGCCGGTGTAGTAGTCGGTGCCGGTCCCGTCGGAGGCGGGCACCCAGGTGGTGGTATCCGAGATGTCAGCCACCGGGGTCACGGTGAACGTCGACTTCGAATAGGAGAACAGACCGGTGTCGAAGGTCACGGAGACGGGTGATCCGTTGACGGTTCCTTGGGTGATGGTGGCTGTGGCCTGCACCGTCTCGGCGACCGCGTCGGTGAGGGTGGCGGTGGCGATGCCGTCGTCTCCGGTGGTGCCGATGACTGTGGTGATGACACCACTGGTCGGGACCACGACGCCGAAGGTGACCGTCGCGCCGGAGACGGGGTTGCAGTACTCATCGGTGATCAACGCTGTGATGGTGGAGTCATCATCCACAGCCAGCTCGGTCGGGGACGCGGCCACATTGGTGCCGGTCTTGGTCGGGTCACTGCACGTGACCGGACCGGGATCCGGGGTGCCCGCGACGAACGGGATGGGCAGATCCGTGCCCACCTGGGTGGTCTGATACGTCACGCTCGCCGTCGGTGTGGCATCGGCGACCTCCGAGGAGAACTGGACGGAATACGTCCCATTGCCCGTGTTGGTCACCGAGGTCACGGTCACATCAGAGGACGAGGATGCGAAGGCGATGTCGGACAGGGTCAACGAGTCCAGCAGGTTCCCGTCACTGTCTTTCGCGGTCAACACACCGGTGTAGTAATCCGTGCCGGTCCCGTCAGAGACGGGCACCCAGGTGGTGGAGTCCGAGGTGTCAGCCACCGGGGTCACGGTGAACGTCGACTTCGAATAGGAGAACAGTCCGCTGTCGAAGGTCACGGAGACGGGTGATCCGTTGACGGTTCCTTGGGTGATGGTGGCTGTGGCCTGCACGGTCTCAGCGACCGCGTCGGTGAGGGTGGCGGTGGCGATGCCGTCGTCACCAGTGGTGCCGATGACGGTGGTGATCACACCACTGGTCGGGGTCACCACATCGAACGTGACAGGAACACCGGAGACCGGGTTGCAGTACTCATCGGTGATCAGGGCGGTGATGGTAGAGTCGTCGTCCACGGCCAGTTCCGTCGGTGACGCGGCCACGTTGGTGCCGGTCTTGGTCGGGTCACTGCAGGTGACCGGGCCAGGATCTGGGGTGCCTGCGACGAACGGGATCGGCAGATCCGTGCCCACCTGCGTCGTCTGATACGTCACGCTCGCCGTCGGTGTGGCATCGGCGACCTCCGAAGAGAACTGCACCGAGTACGTCCCGTTGCCGGTGTTGGTCACCGAGGTCACGGTCACATCCGACGAGGACGCGGCGAAGGCGATGTCCGAGAGGGTCAGGGAGTCCAGCAGGTTCCCGTCGCTGTCTTTCGCGGTCAACACACCGGTGTAGTAATCGGTGCCGGTCCCGTCGGAGACGGGCACCCAGGTGGTGTTATCCGAGGTGTCAGCCACCGGGGTGACGGTGAACGTCGACTTCGAATAGGAGAACAGTCCGCTGTCGAAGGTCACGGAGACGGGTGATCCGTTGACGGTTCCTTGGGTGATGGTGGCTGTTGCCTGCACGGTCTCAGCGACCGCATCGGTCAAAGTGGCCGTCGCGATGCCGTCGTCACCGGTGGTGCCGATGACCGTGGTGATCACACCACTGGTCGGGACCACGACGCCGAAGGTGACCGTCGCCCCTGAGACCGGGTTGCAGTACTCATCGGTGATCAACGCCGTGATGGTGGAGTCATCATCCACAGCCAGCTCGGTGGGGGACGCGGTCACGTTGGTGCCGGTCTTGGTCGGGTCACTACAGGTGACTGGACCGGGATCCGGGGTGCCTGCGACGAACGGAATCGGCAGATCCGTGCCCACTTGGGTGGTCTGATACGTCACGCTCGCCGTCGGTGTGGCATCGGCGACCTCCGAGGAGAACTGGACGGAGTACGTCCCGTTGCCGGTGTTGGTCACCGAGGTCACGGTCACATCGGAGGACGATGCCGCGAAGGCGATATCCGAGAGGGTCAACGAGTCCAGCAGGTTCCCGTCACTGTCTTTCGCGGTCAACACACCGGTGTAATAGTCCGTGCCGGTCCCGTCAGAGACGGGCACCCAGGTGGTGGAGTCCGAGGTGTCAGCCACCGGAGTGACGGTGAAGGTGGACTTGGTATAGGAGAACAGTCCGGCGTCGAACGTCACGGAGACGGGGGATCCGTTGACGGTTCCTTGGGTGATGGTGGCTGTTGCCTGCACGGTCTCAGCGACCGCATCGGTCAAAGTGGCCGTCGCGATCCCGTCATCACCGGTGGTCCCGATGACCGTGGTGATCACACCACTGGTCGGGACCACGACGCCGAAGGTGACCGTTGCCCCTGAGACTGGGTTGCAGTACTCATCGGTGATCAGGGCGGTGATGGTGGAGTCATCATCCACGGCCAGTTCTGTCGGGGACGCGGTCACGTTCGTGCCCGTCTTGGTCGGGTCACTGCACGTGACCGGACCGGGATCTGGGGTGCCTGCGACGAACGGGATGGGCAGATCCGTGCCCACTTGGGTGGTCTGATACGTCACGCTCGCCGTCGGCGTGGCATCGGCGACCTCCGAAGAGAACTGGACGGAATACGTCCCGTTGCCGGTGTTGGTCACCGAGGTCACGGTCACATCCGACGACGATGCCGCGAAGGCGATGTCCGAGAGGGTCAGCGAGTCGAGGAGGTTCCCGTCGCTGTCTTTCGCGGTCAACACACCGGTGTAGTAATCGGTGCCGGTCCCGTCGGAGACGGGCACCCAGGTGGTGGTATCCGAGGTGTCAGCCACCGGGGTCACGGTGAACGTCGACTTCGAATAGGAGAACAGTCCTGCGTCGAAGGTCACAGAGACCGGGGACCCATACACAGTGCCCTGTGTGATGGTCGCGGTGGCCTGCACGGTCTCAGCGACCGCGTCCGTCAAGGTGGCCGTCGCGATCCCGTCATCACCGGTGGTGCCGGTCACAGTGGTGATCACACCACTGGTCGGGGTCACCACATCGAACGTGACGGGAACACCGGAGACCGGGTTGCAATACTCATCCGTGATCAGCGCCGTGATGGTGGAGTCGTCGTCCACGGCCAGCTCGGTGGGAGATGCGGCTACGTTGGTGCCGGTCTTGGTCGGGTCACTGCACGTGACCGGACCTGGATCCGGAGTGCCCGCGACGAACGGGATCGGCAGATCCGTGCCCACCTGCGTCGTCTGATACGTCACACTCGCCGTCGGAGTCGCATCAGCCACCTCCGACGAGAACCGGACAGAATACGTCCCATTCCCAGTGTTGGTCACCGAGGTCACGGTCACATCAGACGAGGACGCGGCGAACGCGATATCCGACAGGGTCAGCGAGTCGAGGAGGTTCCCCTCGCCGTCTTTCGCGGTCAACACACCGGTGTAATAGTCGGTTCCGGTCCCATCGGATGCGGCCACCCACGTCGTGGAATCCGACGTGTCAGCCACCGGCGTCACGGTGAACGTCGACTCGGTATACGAGAACGATCCCGCATCGAACGTCACATCCTGGGGTGAACCGTAGACCGCGTCCGTTCCCAGTGTCGCATTGACCGTGACAGTTTCCGCTGTGGCATCGTTCAGCGTCGTGCTCGCGACGCCGTCCGGCCCCGTGCTCACTGACGAGTCGCTCAACAGGGCGTCTGATCCGGTGTCCAGAGAGAAATCGACCGTCGCATTGTCGACCGGGTTGCAGTACTCGTCCGTGATGTAGGCCGTGACAGTGACCGGGTCGCCCGCAGTGACTTCATTGTCGCTGACACTGAAGTTCGACCCCGTCTTGGAGGAGTCTGTGCACGTGACTGGTCCCGGAACGGGGTCGCCTGCCACGAACGGGATGGGCAGACTCGTGCCCACCTGGGTGCTCTTGTACGTCACACTCGCCGTCGGCGTCGCATCAGCGACCTCCGAGGAGAACTGCACCGAGTACGTCCCATTCCCGGTGTTCGTCACCGATGTGACGGTCACATCCGTAGAGGACGCCGTGAAAGAAATATCGGTCAACGCTAATGAGTCCAACGGATTCCCGTCGGTGTCCAGGGCGGTCAAGACGCCGGTGTAATAGTCGGTCCCTGTCCCATCGGACACGGGCACCCACGTCGAGGAGTCGGCTGTGTTCGCCACAGGTGTGACGGCGAAGGTGGACCTGGTGTACGAGAGGGCGCCCGGGTCGAAGAGCACCGACACGGGTGATCCGTACACCGTGCCCTGTGTGATGGTGACATCCACATCCACGCTCTCATCGACCGAGTCGGTCACAGTGGCGGTGGCGATCCCGTCATCACCGGTGGTGCCGGTCACGACCGTCACCACGCCACTCGTCGGAGTGACCGCCGTGAAGGTCACAGGCACGCCTGAGACCGGGTTGCAATACTCGTCAGTGATCAACGCCGTGATCGTCGAATCCTCGTCGACGGGCAGTTCGGTGGGAGACGCCGACACGTTCGTACCGGTCTTGCTCGGGTCGGTGCACGTGATCGGGCCTGGATCCGGGGTCCCCGCCACGAACGGGATCGGCAGATCCGTGCCCACCTGCGTGGACTGGTACGTCACACTCGCCGTCGGCGTCGCATCCGCGACCTCCGACGAGAACTGGACGGAGTACGTCCCATTCCCGGTGTTGGTCACCGACGTGACTGTCACATCGGATGACGACGACGAGAACACGATGTCAGACAACGGCGTGAGATCGTCGATCAGGTTGCCGTCTGAGTCTTTGGCGGTCAGGACGCCCGTGTAGTAATCCGTCCCGTCGGACACGGGCACCCACGTGGTGGAGTCGGAGGTGGTGGCGACAGGCGTCACGGTGAACGTCGACGCCGTCGTGGATAGGGTTCCGTGATCGAACTCGGGCGACGCGGGCGAGCCGGTGATGTCCGTCAACGTCCCATCGATGGAGACCTGGGCTGTCAGCGCATTCGTGTACGTGCCTGCCACCGTCGATGTGACATTCACGCCACAGGTCCCGTCGGATGCGGTCGTGCATGTCGTGTCGTCCAGACTCAGATCGGGGTCGCTCACGGCGAAGGTGACTGTGACGCCAGCCAGGGGCGTCCCGTCGGCGTCCTCGATCAGTGCCGAGGCGGCCATGTCTTGCCCGACCGTCTGCGGGTTCGGGTCGAGGGTCAGTTGAGAGTTCGTCGTGTCAGGGATACGGGCGTAGTCGACTTCGACGACCGCGTCCGTCCCGGCGGCGGGGGTGTACGAGAATGATGTCACGAGCCCGGTCGTGGTGAATGACGGCGACGAGAGGACTGTCCCCGACGTCGTGTCTTTGACTGTGACCGCAGTGACGGCCCATGTGTCGTCCGGCGCGGTGGCTGTGATGGGAATGGCTGAGCCCCCGGCCACTCCGTCAGGTTTCCCCACGTTCAGTGTGCTGCTTCCTGCCAGGGTTTGCGTGTCGGTGCTGCTCGCGATCACGAAGCTGGCGGATGGGCCCGACGTCTTGACTGCCGGTCGGTACACCGAGTTGGCGACGGTCAGACTGTAGTCCTCGATCTCACCGGGAGTGGCCCAGTACGGCGTTCCCGTGGCGTCCGATTGGTAGCCGAACCCCAAGTTCGTCGCCGATGTCTCATCGACAGTGGAGGCGTCCACTCGCATGTATGCTGGCTGCCCCGCGCCAAGGCTCGCTGATGTGGCGAATTGGAAGGTGGAGGCGGCCACTCCATTCGAGACCGTCGGTGACCACTGTGGGGTCGATGACCACGTGTTGGGACTGATAATCGGGGTGGTGACCCAGGCGTTGACATATCCCGAATCGGCCTGCGGGCCTGAGACATCCGCGTACATGTCGTACGGGTATGTGGCTGATATCACGGTGTTGGACCCCAGAGGGAGAGGTCCTGCGAAGGTGGAGATGAAGACCCCGTCGTCGCTGGCGGTGTGGGAATCATTCGTGGCCGGGGCGTCATAGGAACCGAGAGTGGCGCCCAGCCAGATCTGGGGATCTGCGCCATTGTTGTGCACCGGGGCGCCGCTGGCGACGTCTATCGGCCCAATAGGGGAGTCTCCGTAGGAGGTGTTGAGGGCGATGCCGAAATCTGCTGTGGCCACTTCTTCGTCGGAGGTGATCGTCACAGTCGAATAGAACGGCATGGTGTCCGGCTGGGTGGAGGTGTCCGTCCCGACGGCTGCGGGATCGGTGGGAAGAGGTGGGGCGGCGGTAGGCATGGGAATGGCGCCGTCGCACGGTCCGCCTGCTGCGGTGGTGACGGTCGTCGCGCCGCACTGGGCGACCACTGGGTTGAGGGTCCCTCCGCCTGTTGCGCCAGTTTGCACGGCGTTGACACCGTCGAGCATCGGTTGGACGAGGCGTACGATATACGTGCCCTGTCCTCCGACGAGGAAGGAGTACGTGCCGTCAGCGTCTGTCTTCCGGATCCCTTCCAAGGTGTAGTCACCGGAGATGGGATCCTTCATGTACAAAGCGACAGTCTGCCCGCTGACACCAATCTCCGTGGCGTCCTGGACCCCATTGAGATTGGAGTCATTGTAAATGGTTCCAGCGATGGTGTAGGCGGTCTGACCAGATGCGAGGTCGTACACGTACGTCGGGTCACCGGTGTTGAAGAGGGTATCGAGGGTGCCCGGCGGGATCGAGGTGACGTACCCTGACATGGGGTTGATGGCCAACAGGCTGTTCACGCCGGTGTTGGTCGCGTACAGGGTGCCCTGGAAGAAGGCCATGCCATAGGTCCCGGTCTGGGTCGCGGCCAGCGTGCTGGTGCCTGCGAAAGCTTGCGCCTGAGAACCGATCGGCTCGCTAGGGGCCGCGGTCAACGGGGTGACCAGGTTGTAGGTCCAGTCTCCTGTGGATGATGGGACCACTCGGACGAGCCAGATGCGCATCATCGTCGTCGTGAAGCCCATGGATGGAACAGGCTGAGTGGATTCGACGAGGATGTACGCGTTGCCGTCGCCGTCCAGGGCCATGTCGGAGGCTACTGTGCCATCCGCGCCACAGCCATACAGCGTAGACAATGGACCGTTGAAGATATCGTCGTCAGGTGACAGGGGCAGAATCTGGCCAGAGTAGTTGTAGGCGCCTGTGGTGGGGTTCCAGATCATCATCCGGTATGCGCCGTCCAGGTTGTCGCACTCCGCGCCCGAGATGAACACTTCGCCGGTCTTCTGGATCACCTCGCCGCCAGACCAGACGGTGTCGAGGAGCGGGTAACCCGCCTCGTCCGCGAAGTAGCGTGCTGTGGGAATGACGGACACCTCCGGGATGGTCGAGCCTGGGGTCAGACGGAAGATGGGCTGGATGTAGTCCGACGGGCGCGTCTGCCCCATGACGGATTCGAGATTGGCCAGGGTTGTCGCGTTGTTCTCGGTGTCGCCGTTCCAACTCCAGAAGTACATCGAGGGGGAACTGGCATGACCGTTCATATTGGCGTCCAGGGCCAATGTCGAGAACTCGTTGCCGATGCCGTCTCCGGTGGTCAGATTGGTCGATCCGTTGCCATTGGTGAACACATGGGCGTCAGGGGTCGTCGGAGGAGTCCCATCGGTGGAGTAGGTGCCGATCCACCCGCCTGTCGTCGTCTGTCCCGAGATGCTCGTGCTGGAGGAGTTCGAGGAGCCTGCCAAGACCTGGTCGCTCAACGAGATCATCGGGTTCGTGACCTCCAAGGCGCCGCTTGTGGTGTCGGTGTACCATCCCGACATGGGGAAGGTGCCCACTGTGGCCGCAGCGTGGGCCTGGGGCGTGATGATCGAGTGTCCCATGACGAGCCCCCCGATCGTCAAGACTATGGAAGAGACAAGCGCCGTCGGCTTGATCCATCGTTGTGATTGCGAGCCTGCGGTCTGATCTCCATGGAAAGAGGACTGATGAGATGTCATGATACCCCCAATTGGTATTGCATTGATATGCATGTCACACGCCGAACAGGTGCGTTTCTCCGTACCCCCCCGAGGAGCACCCCGGACTTGGAAGATCCGCGATCCCATTAAGTGATATCGTCCCACTGCCATCGGAGATTTTCAAGAGAAAAGAGAGTCAACAGATGCCAACATGGGATCTGCCACTGCCAGCATGGTCAGTGACGCGGTGGCGAACGCAGGAGGACCGCCCCCTGGTCAGGGGGGGCGGTCCTAGGCGAGTGATGAGTGGAGGGACGCTCAGACTCACCTGGTGGAGAAAACGTTCTCCTTACGATGGCGGCGATCAGTGGCTGTGATCCACAGTCCGGCCACCACCATGATGGACCCCGCGAACAGCAAGCCGTAGGGGAAGCCCTGATGTGACTCCACGACGCCGCCCGTGGAGATGGAAGGAGACGCGGTCACGGTGAACATCGTCATGACCGATCCTGAGACCGCGCCCGTCATGGTCACTTGATGGTCTCCCAACGCCACGCCAGACGGGATCGTGAATTGGATCGACACGGTGCCGTTGTCATCGGCCGGTGCGCAACCGCAATTGATTGAATCGGACTGCATGGTCAGGCACACCTGCTCCTGTGGGTTGAAGTTGTACCCTGTCACGATCTGCGTTTGGAGCGGATTGCGGGAGGGGTACATGACCTCGATGGCCAAGGCCTGGACTGTCAGCGTGGTGGGATCGGAGGGGTTGCCCGACTGGCTGATCTCGGTCACGTTCACGATGGTCCCTGGGTCGAGACTCGTCGTCGGCTTGCAGTCGAAACTACCGTCGGGCTGGATGATGACGTCCTCGCACCCTGGAATGGGATTGTTGTTCTCGTCCGTCACCGTCACGGTCGCTCCCGCGTCACCCGTGCCGTCGATTTGAGTTCCGTTGGTCGGATTGACGGTGGGGGAGGACGGTGTCGTCGTGTCGAGGTGCTTCGTGATCGTGTTCGAGTCGTTGCCGGCGGCGTTGACCGCGGTCACCTTGATGTCGCCGGACGGCATCCCAGCGGGAGTCGGGACGGTCCACGTGCCGTCGCTGTTCACAGGGACGCCGGTCGTCTGGGACCCGTCGGGCCACTGGATGGTCACCGTGGTGCCGGGCTCATTGGATCCGGGGACTGTGCCCTTGACCGCGGCCTTGTTCGCTTGGGTCACCGTCGGATCCTGGGGGACCGAGGTGTCCAGTTGTGCGGTCGTCGGGGCCGAGGGGTTGCCGGCGGGGTTGGTCGCCAAGACGGTGATCGGACCGGAAGGCATCCCAGCCGGGGTCGGGACGGACCAGGTTCCATCGGAGTTCAGTGGGACATCAGCCGTCGAGGATCCGTCCGGCCAGGTGACCGTGACGGTCGTGCCTGGCTCGTTCGTCCCGGGGACAGTGCCCTTCACAGCGGTCTTGTTCGCCTGGGTCACCGTCGGGCTCTGCGGCACCGAGGTGTCGAGTTGCGCGGTGGTCGGGGTCGAGGGGTTGCCGGCGGGGTTGATCGCCTGGGCGGTGATCGGACCGGAGGGCATGCCTGCCGGGGTCGGGACCGACCAGGTTCCATCAGAGTTCAGTGGAACGTTCGCGGTCGTGGATCCGTCCGGCCAGGTGACCGTGACGGTCGTGCCCGGTTCGTTCGTCCCGGGGACAGTGCCCTTCACAGCGGTCTTGTTCGCCTGGGTCACCGTCGGGCTCTGCGGCGTCGAGGTGTCCAGTTGGGCGGTGGTGGGGGTCGAGGAGTTTCCTGCGGGGTTGATCGCCTTGGCGGTGATCGGACCGGAAGGCATCCCAGCCGGGGTCGGGACCGACCACGTTCCATCGGAGTTCAGGGGAACATTCGCGGTCGTGGACCCGTCAGGCCACGTGACTGTGACGGTCGTGCCCGGTTCGTTCGTCCCGGGGACAGTGCCCTTCACGGCAGTCTTGTTCGCCTGGGTCACCGTCGGGCTCTGCGGCACCGTGGTGTCCAAGGTCCCGTTCGCGGGGGGCGAGTCATTGCCGGCGGGGTCGGTGGCGACCACGGTGATCGGGCCGCTGACGGCGTCGGACGGCGTGGGCGCGGTCCAGTCGCCTGTCGTGGTGTCGACTGGCGCCGTCACCGTGCCAGTGGTCCCATTGCCCCTCGGGTAGGTGATCGTCACGTCGGTGCCGGGATCGTTCGTACCCGGGACCGATCCAGCGATGTCGGTCTTGTTGGCTTCTCGCACGATCGGCTCGTCCGGCGGAACGGTGTCCAGAGTTCCAGTCGCGGTCGGCGAGTTGTTGCCGGCCGGGTCGGTGGCGACCGCGGTGATGGGACCGCTGACGGCGTCCGGAGGGGTCGGCGCGTTCCACGCGCCGGTCGTGGTGTTCACCGGAGCGGTTGTCGTGCCGGTCGTCCCATCGGCCTTCGGATAGGTGATCGTAACCACGGTGCCAGGATCGTTCGGCCCCGGAACCGTGCCAGCGATGGCTGTCTCATTCGCCAGGGTGATCGTCGGCTTCTGTGGGGGCACAGTGTCGACTCCCAAGGTCAGGGGCGCCGACGGCTGCGACACGTCTCCAGCGGTGTCGGTCTCGGTCGCCCGCAGCGTGTGGGTGCCATCGGCCAGGCCTGGCGACAGCGGGGCGCAGGTCCACGTCTTGGTCGAGGTGACCTGCGTGGTGCACACCGTGTTGCCGTTCTCGTCCTTCACCGTGATCGTGTCACCAGGAGTGGTGCCGGTGCCCGAGAAGGTCGGCGTCGCGGTGTTCGTGTCGGTGTTGGGAGCGGGCGATGTGATCACGGGCGCCGGAGGCGCTGTCGACGTGAAGGTCACCGAGGCCGGGGACCCGTTGATCTCTTGGGTTCCCAGCGCGGCATGCACCGCGACGGTGTCAGGCGCCGTGTCGGACAGGGTCGCGATCGCGTTGCCGTCGGCGCCGGTCGTCTGCGAGGTCGGTGTCAGCAAAGCCGATGTTCCCGTGCCGAGAGAGAATGTCACGACGGTATTGGCCACGGGGTTGCAGAACGCGTCGGTGATGTGGGCTGTCACGGTGGACAGGTCACCGACCGGCAGGCTGGACGGTGCGGCCGACAGGTTCGTCCCCTGTAGGTTCACCGACCCGGCAGGGCACACGACGGGTCCTGGCACGGGAGATCCGGCCTTGAAGGGGATCGGCAAGGTGGCGCCCACCTGGGTGCCCTTGTACGCCACGGTCGCCGTCGGCGTCGCGTCGGCCGCTGTGGAGGAGTACTGCACCGTGTAGGTGCCGTCACCGTTGTTCACCACCGAGGTGACCTTCACATTCGTGCTCGACGCGGCGAAGGCGATGTCCGAGGTGGTCAAGCTCTTCAGCAGGTTGTTCGAGCCGTCTTTAGCCGTCAGGGTCCCGGTGTAGTACGAGGAGCCGGTCGACGCGGCGACCCAGGTCGAGGAGTCGGCCGTGTTGGCGGTCGGGGTGACGGTGAAGGTCGAGTTGGTGTAGGAGAACAGTCCGGACGTGAAGGTGACAGGGACAGGGGAGCCGTACACCGTCCCAGCCGGGATGGTGGCGGTCACGTTCACCGTCTCGGCGGTCGCGTCGGTCAGCGAGGCGGTGGCGATGCCGTCGGCGCCGGTGGGATTGATGACCGTGGTCAGCACGCCGGAGGTCGGCGTCGCTTCCGTGAAGGTGACGGTCACTCCGGGCAACGGGTTGCAGAACTTGTCAGTGATCAAGGCCGTCACTGTGGACGTGTCCGACACGGCCAGTTCGCTCGGGCTCGCCGACACGTTCGTCCCCTGCGTGTACTTCGATCCGGCAGGGCAGACGACAGGACCCGGGTCTGGCGAATCGGCCTTGAAGGGGATCGGCAGGTCGGTTCCCACCTGCGTCGTCTGGTAGGTGACGCTGGCTGTCGTCGCGGGGTCGGCGACGGTGGACGAGTATTGCACCGTGTAGGTGCCGTCACCGTTGTTGGTCACCGCCGACACGGTCACAAACGGACTCGACGCGGCGAACGCGATCTGGTTGAGGAGGAGATTCTTCATCAACGTCCCCGCGCCGTCCTTCGCCGTCAACGTGCCCACGTAGGACGGAGTTCCCGTCGACACACCCACCCAGGTCGAGGAGTCGGATGTGTTGGCGACTGGCGTCACCGTGAAGCTGGAATTCGTGAAGGAGAACACGGTGTTGTCGAAGAGGATCGTCTGCGGTGAGCCGTAGAGCTCCGAGCCGCTCAGGGCGGCATGCGCGACGACGGACTCGGCTGTGGTGTCGGTCAGCGTCGCGACAGCGTTCCCATCCGGGCCAGTGTTCATCGATGTCGGCTGGAGGATGGCTGACGTCCCAGGATCCAAGGAGAAGGTCACAGGGGCCTTGTCGACAGGATTGCAGTACTGGTCTGTGATGTGAGCGGTCAGATACACCGGGTCTCCGATCGACGTCTCATTGGTGGTGGCCGTCAAGGAGGTGGCCACTTCCAAGGTCGTGCCCTGTTGGGAAACGTCGGGACAGACGATGGGGCCGGGAACCGGGGGTCCGGGGAAGAAGGGGATCGGCAACGCGGTCCCGATCTGCGTGCCCTGGTAGGCCACGGTGGCGGTGGGGGTGGCGTCGGCGAGGGTGGAGGAGAACTTCACCGAATACGTGCCGTCGCCATTGTTCACCACCGAGGTGATCGTGACATGAGTGCTCGACGTCGCGAAGGCGATGTCAGACAAGGTCAGATTCGTCAGCAGGTTTCCAGAGCCGTCTTTCGCTGTCAGGATGCCGGTGTAGTAGGTCGATCCGGTCGACACGACGACCCACGTCGAGGTGTCGGCTGGGTTCGCGACCGGGGTGACGGTGAAGGTCGAGTTGGTGAAGGAGATCAGGCCGGTGTCGAACTTGACGGGCACAGGAGACCCGTACACCGTGCCGGCCGCGATCTTCGCCGTGACATTGACAGTCTCGGCCGTGGGGTCGGTCAACGATGCCGTGGCGATCCCGTCGCTGTTGGTCGGGTTGATGACGGTGGTCAACACACCTGACGTGGGCGTGCCCTCGGTGAAGGTGACGGCGACGCCCGGTAGAGGATTGCAGTACTTGTCAGTGATCAGAGCGGTGACGGTCGAGGTGTCGCCCACAGCCAACTCCGACGGAGAGGCGGAGACGTTGGTGCCCACGGTGTACTTCGAGTTCGGCGGGCACACCACGGGACCCGGGTCAGGCACATCGGCGGCGAAGGGGATCGCCTTGGCTGTGCCCACAGGTGTGGTCTGGTACGTCACACGGGCGGTGGTCGCCGGGTCAGCCACTGTGGAGGAGAAGTGGACACTATAGGTGCCGTCACCGTTGTTGACGACCGACGTGACAGACACGTTCGAGGTCGACGCGGTGAATGCGATCTGGTCCAGGGCCAGGTTCGTCAACACGTTCCCGCTGCTGTCCCTGGCTGTCAACACGCCGAGGTACGCCGGGCTGCCTGTCGAGACGGTCACCCACGTCGAGGGATCCGAGAGGTTCGCGACGGGGGTCACAGTGAAGGTGGACAGCGTGAAGGAGAATGCCGAGGCGTCGAACTTGACCACCTGGGGAGAGCCGTCGATGCTCTGGGTGCCCAAGAAAGCTCGCAGGGTCACCGACTCGGCCGTGTTGTCGTTCAGGGAGGTGGTGGAGTTCCCGTCGGATCCGGTGGGGACCGACGGTGGGGCCAGGATGGCTTGGGTGCCTGGATCGATCGTGAACGTCACCACCGCGTTGCCCACAGGGTTGCAGAACTGGTCGGTGACATGAGCCGTCGCATAGACGGGGTCGCCGACAGCCGTCTCATTCGTGGTGACCGTGAGATCTGTGGCGACCTCCAGGGTCGAGCCCTGCTGAGACGGGTCTGGGCACACGATGGGTCCAGGAACTGGAGGACCTGCCTGGAAGGGGATCGGCAGAGCGGTGCCGATCTGAGTCCCCTGGTAGACGAGGGTCGTCGTCGGCGTCGAATCAGCGAGGGTGGAGGAGTAGTGGACGGTGTAGGTGCCGTCATGGTTGTTCACAACGGACGTGATCACCACATGAGCGCTCGACGCCGCGAAGACGATGTCCGAGGTTGTGAGGCTGTTGATCAGATTGCCGTTGGAGTCCTTCGCGACCAGTGTCCCGGTGTAGTACGAGGATCCCGTCGACACGACGACCCAGGTCGACGAGTCGGCCGTGTTGGCCTGCGGCGTGACAGTGAACGACGACTTGCTGGGATCCAGCACTCCGGCCGTGAACTGCGGGGACGCTGGCGACCCTGAGATGTTGGTGGCCGTTCCGTTGATGTCGACTTTGGCCGTCAGACTATTGGTGTAGGTCCCCGCTGTGTTGGATGTCACTGTCACCGAGCAGGTTCCGGCAGCCCCGGATGTCGTGCAGGTCTGGGCGGACAGGGAGAGGTTTGAGTCCGTGACGGCGAAGGCGACGGGGACGCCGTCCAGAGGCGTGCCGGCTGAGTCATTGATGGTCGCGGTCGCCGTCATGTTCTGTCCCGCGCCCGTCGGGTTCGGGCTCAGGGTGAGCGTCGACGCAGCCGCATCGGGGTTGTGCATATAGTCGACCTCGATGATCACGTCAGAGCCCACGGTGGGCGTGTACGAGAAGCTCGTCGTGGCGCCTGATGTTGTGAACGACGGTGTCGCGATGATCGTTCCGGTGGTGGTGTCCGTGATGGTGATGCCGGAGACGCCCCACGTGGAGTCGGGGGCCACTGCTTGCATGAGCACTGCGACGCCCGTCGCCGCGCCCAGGGAGGATCCGACGTTCAGAGTCGAACTGCCAGCCAGGCTCTCACCGGCCACACTGAAGGATCCTGTGGCGCCGTTGGTCTTGACGGCTGGACGATACACCGCGTCGGCCACAGTCAGGCTGTAGTCCTCGATCTCACCGGGAGTCGCCCAATTCTGGGTGCCATTGTTAGCCAAGGCTTGATAGGTGCCGCCGAGGTTGGTGGGTGACGTCTGATTGACTGTGGAGGCGTCCACACGCATCTTCACCGGTTGGCCGGTGGACCAACTGCCCGAGGTCGCGAACTGGAAGGGCCGCTCCGCCACGCCGTTGGCGATGGCAGGCGACCATACGGGGGTGCTTCCCCAGGTCAGGTTGTTCACACCCGTGGTCCAGGCGTTCACGTACCCGGTGTTCGCTTGGGGGCCGGAGACGTCGGCCACCAGGTCGTACGAGTACGTCCCTGACAACACGCTTGCCGTCCCCAAAGGCAACTGTCCCGCCCAGGACTTGATGAAGACGCCGTCGTCGCTGGTCGTGTGCGAGTCGTTGGTCGCAGGAGCGGCATAGGACCCGAGGGTGGAGCCCAGCCAGATCTGAGGGTTCTCCCCATTGTTGTGGATGGGGGCGCCCGCCGCGACCGTCGCCGGACCTGCCGGGGAATCACCGAAGGACGCGCTGGCGGCCACGCCGAAATTCGCCGTCGCCACTTCTTCGCTGGAGGTGATCGTCACCGTGGTGTAGATGGCCATGGTGTCTGGCTGTGTGGTGGTGTCCGATCCCATCGCCATGGGATCGGTGGGGACTGTCGGGTCAGGGGTCGGCATCGGGATGGCGCCGGAGCACTTCCCTCCTGCCGCGCTGGAGACTGTGGTGGAACCGCACTGCGCGACCACCGGGTTGAGGCTGCCGCCTCCACTGGCCGCGGTCTGAACGGCGTTGACGCCGTTGATCGTCGGCCTCACGAGACGCACGATGTAGTCGCCTTGGCCACCCACCAGGAAGGAGTACTGGCCGATGGGGTCGGTGACACGGGTGCCTTCGAGGACGTACTTGCCTGTGGTCTGGTTCTTCATGTAGAGCGCGACGGTCTCGCCACCGAGGACGGACTCACCGGTGTCCTGCACGCCGTTCATGTTGGCGTCGTCGAAGACGCCGCCGTCGATGGTGTAGGCCGTCTGGCCGGATGCCAGATCGTAGACGAAAGTCGGGTCGCCGAAGGTGCCGACGAGGTTGCCGGCCGGGATCGAGTTGACATATCCGGACATCGGGTTGATCGCCATCAGAGTGTTCACCATGGTGTTGGTCGCGTAGAGAGTGCCCTGGTAGAAGGCCATTCCATAGGTGCCAGTCTGGTAGGCCGGGAGGGTGGAGGTTCCCGCGAAGGCTTGCGCCTGGGAGCCGACGGGCTCGTTGGGGGCCGCGGTCAGAGGGGTGACCAGGTTGTAGGTCCAGTTGCCGGTGGTGGAGGGGACCACGCGGACGAGCCACATACGCATCAGCGTGGTGGTGATACCCATGGACGGCACGGCCTGGTCGGACTCGACCAGGATGTAGGCGTTGCCGTTGGCGTCGAGAGCCATGTCGGAGGCGACTGTGCCTTCTCCGCCGCAGCCGTAGGGGGCCACCAACGCGCCGCCGAAGATGTCGTCATCGGTGGACGCCGCCACGATCTGACCGGAGTAGTTGTAGGCGCCGGTCGTGGGGTCCCAGATCATCATCCGGTAAGCGCCGTCCAAGTTGTCGCATTCGGCGCCGGAGAAGAAGACCTGCCCAGTCCTCTGGATCACTTCACCGCCGGACCACACGGTCTCCAAGAGTGGCGCCTGGGCGGAGTCGGCGAAGTAACGCGCCGTCGGAACTGCCGAGACCTCGGGCTGAGTCTGACCGGGAGCCAGTCGGAAGATGGGCTGAATATAGTCGGACGGTCGGGTCTGTCCCATGACGGCGGACAAGGCGCTCAAAGTGGCGGGCGTGTTCTCCATGTCGCCCTGCCAGCTCCAGAAGTACATGTAGGGAGAACTCCCGTGGCCGTTCATGTTGGCGTCCAGGGCGAGGGTGGAGAACTCGTTGCCGATTCCCGCGCCGGTGGTCAGGTTCGTCGATCCGTTGCCATTGACGATGATGGTGGCTTTACCACTGGTCGGAGGTGTGCCGGTCGTGGAATACGTGCCGATCCATCCGCCTGTGGTCGTCTGCCCGGAAGTGCTCGTGCTGGCCGAGTTGGACGAGCCGGCCAAGATTTGGTCGTCCAGGGGAATCATCGGGCGCGATGTGGCCAGGGCGCCGGAACTGAGATCGGTGAACCACCCCGACATTGGGAAGGTTCCGACGGTCGCGGCGGCTTGAGCCTGCGGCGTGAGGATGGATTGACCTAGGACGATTCCCCCGATCGTCAAAACGACTGATGTGAGAAGGGCGGTCGGTTTCTTCCAGCCCTTCCTCTGAGACTCCCCCCGCTGTCCATCATTTGAAATCAAACTATGATTAAACATGATACCCCCAAAATGGTATTTCCTGTGCCCTACATATCACCGAAGAAATATGCGATCGTGGACGCGCCTTCCCGGGTGGAGGTCCATGACTGGCGGTCGCAGTTCACCACCGCCACTAGATATCGTGCCACCAGCCCGCTTAATATGCAACCATGCAGACATCACATAAATAGACGGAGAAGCGGTGGCCTGAACGAATGTGCAGACCGTCCCTCTAGGCGACGCGCAGATATGTCTCGAAACAAATAAGACGATATCGTGTATCTGCGATTCATGGACCACCCATCATATCGAGCCGTCGAGTGTCGTCCACCCTTCCCGCAGAGCATCGACTGGACACAGCCCGCAGGAAGGGACCGACACTCGAGGTTTCCTCATCGGATGCCCCATGGATTCACGCTACGCTGGCTGACATGAATGCAACCCTCGCCGACCTCGGGGAATTCGCGGTGATCGACCGGATCGCCGCGAATGTGGTGACCGGCCCTCAGGTGAGCCTGGGCCCGGGTGATGACGCTGGCGTGATCGGCGTCGACGGCTCGGTCGTCGCGTCCACCGACGTGATGAACGAGATGGTCCACTTCCGCACCGATTGGACGTCCGCCGGCGACGTGGGGCACCGATGCGTGGCCGGCGCCGTGGCGGACATCGAAGCCATGGGCGCCGTCCCCACTGCCATCCTCATCGCGCTGTCCGCCCCGTCCACGGTCGAGGTGGCGTGGCTGGACAAGTTCATGGAAGGCGTCCTCGAAGAGTGCCAGACCGCCCGTGTGAGCTTGGTGGGAGGCGACGTGTCCACATCTGCTGCCATCAGCATCGCCGTGACAGCCCTCGGGGAGACCAGGGGACAGGCTGTCGTGCGCCGCGACGGGGCACGCCCCGGAGATGCGGTCGCCTACAAGGGGCGGATCGGATGGGCGGGCGCCGGGCTCGCTGTGCTCTCCCGAGGGTTCAGGTCGCCGAGAGTCCTTGTCAGCGCCTACCAGCGTCCACAGGTCCCGTACGGGGCGGGCGTCGAGGCGAATCGGTTCGGCGCCACATCGCTGACCGACGTCTCCGACGGTTTGGTCGCCGATCTCGGTCACATCGCCCGTGCCTCGTCGGTGGTGATCGATCTCGATCTGGAGACCCTGGCCCCTCCCGAGCCGCTGCTCGCCGTCGCCAACGCGACAGGCAAGGACGCCCGCGAGTTCATGTTGTCCGGTGGGGAAGACCATGCCCTCGTGGGAACGTTCCCCTTCGGCGAGGTCCCGCAACTGTGGACGGTCATCGGACGCGTGCAGGCTCTGGAGGGACGCGATCCGGCCGTCTTCGTCGACGGAGAGGAATGGCTGGGACCACGCGGATGGAGCCATTTCTGATCGGCGACTGGCCGCTGGTTCGGCGTGGGAGTGCCACGGCGTCCACACCGATGGCGTAGTCTCGCGCTCATGGCGAGCCGAACACCACCGCAGAAGTCCCGTGCCCAGAACCCGCGCAAGAAACCGGCGACCACATCCACGCGCCGTCAGCCGACAGGGGTCCTGCCGACCCTGGGTCGAGGGGTCGCCCGGGTGTGGAACGCGTTGGCCAAGGGACTGGGCAAGGTGGTTCGCAGCATTGGACACAGTGCCCGTGACATCGATCCGGCTGTCCGTCGCGACGGCGTCGGGCTGTTCATGCTCGCTGTGGCGATCATCCTCGCCGCTGCCTTCTGGTTCTCCATCCCGGGCTTCTTGGGTCGCGGCATCCGATACGTCATCACCACGCTGTTCGGGATCGGGTCCTACGCCATCCCTGTGATCGCGCTCGTGAGTTGTGTGGCCATCCTCCGCAACCACCGGAAATCCGCCGGGCCTCGACTGCTTCTGGGGTGGGTGGCCATCGGATTGGGACTGCTGGGCCTGCTCCACATCGTACGAGGACTTCCCCGTCCCGCCGACATGGCGGCCGTGCGCGGCGCCGGTGGGATCCTGGGGTACGTCGTCTCCTCCATCCTGGCCGATCCTCTGTCCGTGTGGGTCGCCGTGCCCCTGCTCGTCATCCTGACCGTCTTCGGCGTGATCATCATCATCGGCAAGCCCCTGTCCCAACTCGTCTCGGACGCCATCGACGCGGTCCAACGACTCGTCTTCCGATTCACGCCCGCACGAGGTGACGACCCGACTAAGCATCCATCGGACCGGGACACGGACGCGGACGAGGACGTCGACGCCCGCGTCGACTCCATGCCTGAAGATTCCACGGAGCAGGTCCCGGCGCCGGCCCAGCGTGCCGCCCGCAAGAAGACGGCCGCGCTCCCACCCCCGCCCGAGAACACGGCCCCCCTGCGCGCCGATCCTCAGTCGGTCCAGCACACCGACTACCACCTGCCCGACCCAGGGCTCTTGCAGGCGGGCAGCGTGCCCAAGGCACGCAGCCAGGCGTGCGACCTCATCGTGACCGCCGTCCAGGACGTCCTGCGGGAGTTCGACATCGACGCGGTGGTGACCGGCTACACCCGCGGTCCCACCGTGACACGGTACGAGGTCGAACTGGGCACGGGGGTCAAGGTGGAGAAGGTCATCGCCCTGTCCCGGAACATCTCCTACGCCGTGGCCTCCTCCGAGGTGCGCATCCTGTCTCCGATTCCCGGCAAGTCGGCCATCGGCATCGAGATCCCCAACCGCGACAAGGAGATCGTCTCCCTCGGCGACGTCCTGCGCTCCCCGGTGGCGAGGGGCGACGCCAACCCGTTGACCGTCGGCCTGGGCAAGGACGTCGAGGGCGGGTTCGTCATCGCCAACCTGACCAAGATGCCTCACCTCCTCGTGGCTGGCGCCACAGGGTCGGGCAAATCGAGCTTCATCAACTCGATGATCACGTCCATCCTGATGAGGGCCACTCCCGATGAGGTGAGAATGATGCTCGTCGACCCGAAGAGGGTCGAGCTCAACCATTACGAGGGCATCCCGCATCTGGTGACCCCCATCATCACCAGCCCGAAGAAGGCGGCCGACGCGCTGCAGTGGGTGGTCAAGGAGATGGAGACCCGGTACGACGATCTCGCCGAGTTCGGTTTCCGCCACGTCAATGACTTCAACGCGGCGGTGCGCGCCGGCGAGGTCCAGCCCCCGCCTGGCAGCGAGCGAGAGATCGCGCCGTACCCGTACCTGTTGGTGGTGGTCGACGAACTCGCCGACCTGATGATGGTCGCTCCCAAAGACGTGGAAGACTCCATCGTGAGGATCACCCAGCTGGCCCGTGCGGCCGGCATCCATCTGGTCTTGGCGACGCAGCGACCGTCCACGGACGTGGTGACAGGCCTGATCAAGGCCAACGTGCCCTCCCGGCTGTCCTTCGCCACGAGCTCGATGACCGACTCACGCGTCATCCTCGACCAGCCTGGCGCCGAGAAGCTCGTCGGCCAAGGCGATGGACTGTTCTTGCCCATGGGCGCGTCCAAACCCGCCCGTATCCAGGGGGCCTGGGTCACGGAGCAGGAGATCCGGGCGGTCGTCGCCGAGGTGCGCGACCAGGTGCAGCCGCAGTACAGGGACGACATCGCCGAGGTGGCCACCGCCTCGCGCGTCGTGGCCGAAGACATCGGTGACGACCTGGACCTGGTCCTCGAAGCGGCACGGCTGGTCGTCAACCTGCAATTGGGGTCCACGTCCATGCTCCAACGCAAACTGCGCGTCGGTTTCGCCAAGGCCGGGCGTCTGATGGACATCCTGGAGACGAGGGGAGTGGTCGGACCGTCGGAGGGCTCGAAGCCGCGCGAGGTGCTGGTCAAGCCCGAGGATCTCGACGAGGTCTTGAACAGCCTAGGAGGATAAGTCCATGCCTACTGTGTCCATCGTCTCCTTGGGGTGCGCCCGCAACGAGGTCGACTCTGAAGAACTCGCCGCCACCTTCGCAAGCGAGGGATTCGACCTCCTGCCGGCCTCCGCCGAGGCCGACGTCGTCGTCGTGAACACCTGCGGATTCATCGAAGCCGCCAAGTCCGAGTCCATCGATGAGATCCTGTCCGCGTCCGGCGCGACCCGTTCCGGCAAGAAGCCGGTGGTCGTCGCCGCCGGGTGCATGGCCCAGAGGTACGGGCAAGAATTGGCGGCCAGCCTCCCCGAGGCTGACGCCGTGATCGGCTTCGACGGCTATGACTCCATCGCCGACACGGTGCGTCGAATCTTGGCTGGCGGGTCGGTCCCGGCCCACGAGCCCGGTGACCGGCGTCGGCTCCTGCCCTTGACGCCCGTCGATCGTCCCACGGCCCAGGCCACACCGCCCTGGGCCACGACCCAGCGACGACGTCTGACCTCGGCGCCCTCGGCCCCCCTGAAGATCGCGTCGGGATGCGACCGCCGATGCGCGTTCTGCGCGATCCCCTCCTTCCGGGGGTCTTTCCGATCTCGGCTTCCCCAGGACATCCGGTCGGAGGCGTTGTGGTTGGCGTCCCAATCGGTCAAGGAACTCTTCCTCGTCAGCGAGAACACCACGTCCTATGGCAAGGACCTCCCCGACACAGATCTGGAGACCGTCCTGTCGGATCTGTCCCGGATTGACCACATCGAGTGGATCCGGTTGAGCTACCTCCAGCCCGCCGAGTTGAAACCGTCGGTGATCCACGCGATCGCGTCCACCCGCAAGGTCGTGCCGTACTTCGACCTGCCCTTCCAGCATGCGTCCGCGACGGTGCTGCGACGGATGCGGCGTTTCGGCGACGCCCAATCCTTCCTCGACTTGCTGGAGCGTGTCCGCACGGAGGCGCCCGACGCCGGGATCCGGACCAATGTGATCGTCGGGTTCCCCGGCGAGACCGAGGAGGACGTGGACCTGCTCAAGCAGTTCCTCGGCGAAGCCAGGTTGGACGCGGTGGGGGTCTTCCCGTACTCCGACGAGGAAGGCACCGAAGGCGCGAGCCTCGACCGGCACCTCGACGAGGCGGAGATCTCGGCCCGTGCCTCCGATGTGGCCTCCTTCGCGGACACAGTGACCTCGATGAGGGCCGAGGAGCGCGTCGGCGAGGAGGTGGCCGTCCTCATCGAGTCTGTCGAGGAGGACCAGTTCGTGGGACGTTCCGAGCAGCAAGGTCCCGAGGACGCCCGCTCGTACATCCAGGGAGTGTCGGCTGCCACGTCGCGTCTGAAAGTCGGTCAGATCGTGGAAGGGACGGTGGTCGACACCGTTGGAGTCGACTGGTACATTGGCCTCTAAGGGGATTCTGGGAGGGTCCATGATTCTCGATGAAGCAGGTTCCTCCAGTGGCGGACAAGACGCCTGAATCAATGACGCCGACCGAAATGAAGAGATACCATGGCTGATTCCGAGAAAATCGTACCTGTGCTCAACGTCCCCAACGCCCTGACCGTCCTGCGCTTGATCATGGTTCCTCTCTTCGCGTGGATGTTCTTGGCCCACCCTCACGACGTCGTGTGGCGGTGGGCGAGCATGGGCGTCTTCGTCCTGGCGCTGCTGACGGATCTGGCGGACGGGAAGATCGCCAGGAAGTACGATCTGGTCACGAATTTCGGAAAGCTGTGGGACCCCATCGCCGACAAAGCCATCACCGGGATGGCCATGATCTGCTTGTCGATCATGGGAGAACTGTGGTGGTGGGTGACTATTCTCATCCTCATCCGCGAGTGGGGCATCACGGTCATGAGATTCCTGATCGTCAAGTACGGCGTGCAGGCGGCTGACAGACTGGGGAAGATGAAGACCCTGACGCAGACGATCGCCTTGGTGGGCCTCATCGCGCCCTTCGCGGCGTACATCGCCGACGCGTCCACGCCCGCGCCGTGGTACTGGGCGTGTGTCGTCCTGCACTGGGTCGCCGTGATCGCCATGGGTGTCGCCTTCGTCCTGACGATGGTGTCTGGCGTCAACTATTGTCTGGGCGCCAGGAAACTGCGTCAGGACTGGCTGGCCCGCACCATGGACGACTCCCTGGCTGGTCCGGATGTGTCAGGTGCCGGTCACAGCGTCTGAGGTCGTCGACCGTCTGAAGGACCTCCACGAGACCGCGGCCACGTGCGAGTCGATCACTGGCGGGCTCATCTGCGCGACCCTCACCTCCGCGCCCGGCGCGTCGCAAGCCATCCGTGGCGGTCTGATCACCTACGCCACCGATCTGAAGACCAGCCTGGCAGCGGTCGACCCGGCGATCATCCTCGACCACGGCGTGGTGTCACGACCCGTCGCGCTCGCCATGGCGCATGGAGCGGCACGGGCATGCCAGGCGGACTGGGGAGTGGCCGTCACCGGAGTCGCGGGACCCGGTCCCAGTGAGGGCGTCCCGGCTGGCACCGTCTGGCTCGCCGTCGTGGGGCCTCGTGCCCAGGCGTCGACCATGCTGGAGATCCCGGGGGACCGCGCCACGGTACGACAGCGCGTGGTCGAGGAGTCCCTGGACTTCTGGTGGACGCTTCTGTCGTCACCCTGACGCTCGCCGACGCGCCGGGGCTGGACGACGCCCTCCAGCGTCGTGGGGCACGGTAGACTGGTGAGCATGCATGAAAGCCGTCCCATCTTGTTGCGGGAAGCTATGGGGGAGACCATCAGGGATCTTCGGATACGCTCGCACCGCACACTACGAGACGTGTCGGCGGACGCGCAGATCAGTCTTGGTTATCTGTCAGAGATAGAGCGCGGGCACAAGGAAGCGTCCTCGGAAGTCTTGTCCTGGATCGCCGACGCTTTGGGCGTCAGCGTGGGGGAGTTGACGATGGATGTCGCTGACAGGCTCCTCGCCTACGAGTCGGATTCAGTGGTGTCCCTGAGTTCGCGACTGGCTGCGTGACATGCGCGAAGCTGAACTGTGGTCCCGGATGGAAGAAGTGCTGGGCGCCGGGTACGCTCGCGCCTGGGCCGATCTCGTGGTCATGTCGGATATCGGTGGACGCACAGTGAGCGAGGCCATCGCTGCGGGCGTCAGTTTCAAAACCATCTGGAGGGCGGTGTGGGCCCAATTGGAGCTGTCCGAATCTTTGAGATGACGACGCCGACACGCCGCACGAGAGACTGAAATGTCGAACACCTGTTCGCTATAATGGCGATGACGGAAGAAAGTCATCCACAATCGTGGCCGACGAGCGCAAAATGTCCGACCTTCCTCCTATGGTTCTAGTGTCGGATGTGAAAACACAACAGAAAGGTACGAGATGGCCGCCGCCGATCGTCAGAAAGCCCTGGAAGCTGCCCTGGCTCAAATTGAGAAACAACACGGCAAAGGTTCCGTGATGAAACTGGGTGAGAGGACTCACCAGCCCATGGAGGTGATCCCCACAGGATCCATCGCCTTGGACATCGCGTTGGGGATCGGAGGTCTGCCGCGGGGCCGGATCGTGGAGATCTATGGTCCCGAATCCTCGGGTAAGACGACATTGGCCCTGCATGCCATCGCCAGCGCTCAGCAGGCGGGCGGCATCTGCGCGTTCATCGACGCCGAGCACGCTCTCGATCCGGACTACGCGCACAAACTCGGGGTGAACACCGACGACCTCCTGGTCAGCCAGCCGGACAACGGCGAGCAGGCCCTGGAGATCGCCGACACCCTCGTGCGCTCTGGCGCCCTGGCGCTGGTCGTCATCGACTCCGTGGCCGCCCTGACCCCTCGTGCCGAGATCGAAGGGGAGATGGGTGACTCCCACGTCGGTCTGCAGGCACGATTGATGAGCCAGGCGCTGAGGAAGATGACCGGCGCTCTGGCCAACGCCAAGACCACGGCCATCTTCATCAACCAGTTGCGTGAGAAGATCGGCGTCATGTTCGGCTCGCCGGAGACGACCACCGGTGGGCGGGCTCTGAAGTTCTATTCCTCGGTGCGTCTGGACGTGCGCCGGATCGAAGGCCTCAAGGACGGTTCGGAGACCGTCGGCAACCGGACGCGAGTGAAGGTGGTCAAGAACAAGGTCGCCCCGCCCTTCAAGCAGGCCGAGTTCGACATCCTGTACGGGGAGGGCATCTCCCGCGAGGGCGGGTTGATCGACCTCGGGGTCGAACAGGGGATCATCCGCAAGGCTGGTTCCTGGTTCACCTATGACGGCGATCAGCTGGGCCAAGGCAAAGAGAACGCGCGAGGGTATTTGAAGTCTCATCCTGACACGGCTCATGAGATCGAGACCAAGCTCTTGGCCGCCTACGGCGTGGGTCAGACCGTCCCTGACGGTGTGGATCCCGTGACGGGCGAAGTGGCGTTCTGATGGATGCCGGCGAGGACCGGCGTCGGACCATCGCCGATCTGAGGGCCTTGATCGCGTCCGTCGAAGACGTGCCCGTGGGAGGCTCGCCCGCCGTGGCCGCCCCTGACGTGGGCGACGCATCTGACCTGACGGTCGGTGACAAGGTCGACGCATCCGATCTCATGCACAGTCGTTCCCGACCCGCCCCCACGACGGGGGCGGGCGAGGGAGGACGTCGCGGCGAGGACCAGGGCGTAGGAGAGGGAGAGCGCGACCATAGGGACAACGGAGCAGGTGAGATCACAGATCTCGATCACGCTCGCCAGATCGCGTTGCGCCGGTTGACGGTCAGGGCCCGAAGCTCCTGGGAGTTGAGGCAGGATTTGGTACGGAACCGCGTTGTGGACGACGTGGCCGATCAGATCGTGGCTCGCTTTCTTGAGGTGGGGCTGCTCGACGACGCGGATTTCGCCCGGGAGTGGGTCGTCCAACGCCGAGGGTCGAAGTCCCTGTCCCGTGCTCGCCTGAGCCGGGAACTGGCGCAGAAGGGAATCCCGCCCCAGATCATCGACCAGGCGCTCGAGGAGGCTGGCGACTCGGAGACCGAGGTCGCGCTCGAGTGGGCGAGGAGACGTGCCCGGTCGATGGCCGGCAAAGACCGTCAGACGCTGATCCGCCGACTGTCGGCGCAAGTGGAACGCCGAGGGTTCTCGCCCGCCGTGGTCCGACACGTCGTCCTCCAGGTCGTCGACGAGATGGCGACCTCGACGGACTGCGAGGCCATGGACGGGATTGGTAGCATCGTCGATGATGAATGAGACCAAGACTTACCAAGTCATCACCTATGGCTGCCAGATGAACGTCCACGACTCGGAGCGGATCTCGGGGCTTCTCGACGCGGCGGGGTACGTCCCCGTCGCAGAGGGCGCCACCGCCGACGTGGTGGTCTTCAACACCTGCGCGGTCAGGGAGAACGCCGACAACCGGTTGTACGGAAACCTCGGACACCTGGCCCCGGTCAAACAGCTCAACCCGGGGATGCAGATCGCCGTCGGCGGCTGCATGGCCCAAAAAGACAGGGACATCGTCGTCGCCAAGGCCCCCTGGGTGGACGTGGTCTTCGGGACGCATAACATCGGGCATCTTCCCCTGTTGCTCGAGAAGGCGCGTGTCGAGCACGAGGCTCAGGTCGAGATCGCCGACTCTCTCGTGACCTTCCCCTCGACCCTGCCGTCGCGCAGGGAGTCCGCCTACGCGGGATGGGTGACCATCTCCGTGGGGTGCAACAATACCTGCACCTATTGCATCGTGCCGTCGGTGAGAGGCAAAGAGACGGATCGCCGGCCGCAGGACGTGGTCGCGGAGGTGAGGATGCTGGTCGACCAAGGGGTTCAAGAGATCACCCTGCTCGGACAGAACGTCAACACCTACGGGGTCGAGTTCTCAGATCGCGACGCCTTCGCCACGCTCCTGAGGGAGTGCGGGGCGGTCGACGGGCTTCGACGCCTTCGCTTCACCTCTCCTCACCCCGCGTATTTCACGGACTCGGTGATCGCGGCGATGGCCGAGACCGAGACCGTCATGCCCAGTCTCCACATGCCGGTCCAGTCGGGGGCCGACGCCGTGCTGAAGAGGATGCGCCGGGCGTACCGACGGGATCGCTTCTTGTCCATCCTCGACTCGGTACGAGCCCAGATCCCGGACGCGGCCGTCACGACCGACATCATCGTCGGCTTCCCCGGGGAGACCGAGAAGGACTTCCAGGACACGCTCGATCTGGTGCGCCAGGCGCGCTTCGCCGCCGCGTTCACCTTCTTGTACTCCGTGCGTCCCGGCACGGAAGCCGCGTCCATGCCCGACCAGGTTCCCCATACGGTCGTGCAGGAACGCTATCAGCGGCTGATCGAGGTCATCGACGAGATCGCCTGGGAGGAGAACAAGGCTCTGGTCGGTCGCGAGGTCGAGGTCATGTTCGCCACCGGGGAAGGGCGCAAAGACGATCGCACCGACCGCGTCTCAGGGCGTGCCCGCGACAATCGGCTCGTCCATGTGACGGTGCCTGACGGGGTACATCCCCGTCCCGGGGACATCGCCCGAGCCACGGTGACCTATGCCGCTCCCCACCACCTGATCGCCGACACCGGGTTCACGGGTCTGATTCGGACGCCTGGCGGGGATGCCTGGCAGGCCCAGACCCGGCCTGCTCCGGTGAGCCTGGGGACGACGATCCCTCGACGCGCGTGACGACACGCGGGGCAGGTCACACCATGACAGCAGGATGCTCGACGAAGTACCCTGGTCCCATGAATGGATGGACGTCCCCCATGGTCCCGAGGCTGGTTCCCGCCCCGTCAGGCCACCTCCACCTCTTCGACACAGCGGCCGACGGCGTCGTGCCCGTGGGCCCGAGCGTGGGCGAGGGCAGACCGGCCACGATGTACG
The DNA here is from genome assembly GCA_009780915.1 of Propionibacteriaceae bacterium. Taxonomy (GTDB): domain Bacteria; phylum Actinomycetota; class Actinomycetes; order Propionibacteriales; family Propionibacteriaceae; genus WQYJ01. The sequence continues at coordinate 119,702 of WQZD01000003.1, read as the reverse complement.
TGTGCGGGATCACCCCCTACGACGCCACTCACATGGGCCACGCCTTCACGTACCTCACCTTCGACGAGGTCAACAGGGTGTGGCGCGACCTGGGCCTGGACGTGTCCTATGTCCAGAACGTGACCGACGTGGACGACCCCCTCTTGGAACGGGCCGCCGCCACCGTCGTCGACTGGCGCGACTTGGCCGAGTCGGAAGTGAGCCAGTTCGCCACTGACATGCAGGCCTTGCGGATCATCTCTCCCGACTCCTATGTGTCCGTGTCCGAATCCATGCCGGTCATCGAGGAGTTCCTGACGGGTCTGGCGGACGCTGGGCGGATCTACCAGATCGAGGCGGACCACGAGGACTGGTACTTCTCCTTCGACGACAGTCCGGACTTCGGACAGGAATCGCACCTGGACCCCACGAGCATGCTCGCCATCTTCGCCGAGCGCGGCGGCGACCCCGACCGAGAGGGGAAACGCCATCCGCTCGACGCCTTGGTGTGGCGGCAATCCCGTCCGGGAGAGCCCAGGTGGCGCTCTCGGCTGGGGACAGGACGCCCAGGATGGCACGTGCAATGCACAGCCATCGCCCAGCACGCCCTCGGCGCGACGATCGACGTCCAAGGCGGCGGGTCCGACCTGATCTTCCCCCACCACGAGATGTGCGCCGCCCAGGGACGAGCCGCCACCGGGGCGCCCTTCGCCCGCGCCTTCGTCCACTCGGCCATGGTCGGCCTCGACGGGGAGAAAATGAGCAAATCCAAGGGGAACCTGGTCAAGGTCCGCGATCTGACCGCGGCCGGCGTCGACCCGCTCGCCATCCGACTCGTCTTGCTCGCCCATCACTATCGCAGCGACTGGGAGTGGACCGACCTCCTGCTCGCCCAAGCGCAGCACAGGCTGGCGGCCTGGAGATCCGCCGCCCAGGGCGTGACCAGTGCGGACGCCACACAGGCGATCGAGGGGATGCGCGCCTTCCTGAGGCAGGATCTGAGGACCGACCGTGCCCTGACCCTCGTCGATTCCTGGGCGCAGGCGTGCGAGCTCGCGACCACCGACCACCCGGGGGCGAGGCGCCAGATGGCCGACGCGGTCGATGCCCTGTTGGGGGTTACGATAGCCTGAGGCCATGGACCCACACATGACCTACAACGACCAGGGGCTCCTGCCAGCGGTGGTGCAGGATCGGACGACGGGCGCGGTGCTGATGCTGGCCTGGATGGACGAGGAGGCCCTGCGTCGCACCATCGAGACACGCAAGGCCACGTACTGGTCCCGCTCGCGCCGACAGTACTGGGTCAAGGGGGAGACGTCCGGCCACACCCAGAGAGTGCATGAGGTCAGACGCGACTGTGATTCCGACACGATCTTGTTGGTCGTTGATCAGACCGGCCCCGCGTGCCACACTGGTGAGCCTACGTGCTTCGACGTGCACCCACCTTTGTTGAGCGAGGAGGACCATGGTCCTGTTTCTACCTAGTCCCAGCCACGGAGTCTGGTACATCGGTCCACTGCCGATCCGAGGCTACGCCTTGTCGATCCTGACAGGCATCGTCATCGCCTTCGCCTTGGGACGTCACCGCTGGAAGACCTGGGGCGGGTCCGTGACCCACTTCGAGAACATCGCTCTGGTGTCGGTCATCGCCGGCATCGTCGGGGCGCGCATCTACTGGATCATCATCGAATGGCCTCTCTACTTCGGACCCGACGGGACGTGGTACAAGATGTTCTTCGTGTGGGAGGGCGGATTGGGCATCTGGGGCGGCATCGCCGGCGGCTTCCTCTCGGGCTGGCTGATGTGCCGCAAGTACTCGATCAGATTCCTGAGGCTGGCGGACGCGATCGCTCCGGCCTTCCTCATCGCACAGGGGATCGGACGCCTCGGGAACTGGTGGAACCAGGAACTGTACGGACTGCCCTCCACGTTGCCATGGGCGTTGGAGATCGACCCCCTCCACCGGGTCGCCGGATACAGCCAGTACGCCACCTTCCACCCCACGTTCCTCTACGAGATGCTCTGGGACTTCGCGGGCGCCGCCGCGTTGCTGCTCCTGGAGAGGAGGCTGCGTCTGGGACGCGGGAAGCTCTTCGCGTCGTACATCGTCACCTATGCCACAGGCCGTTTCCTCATCGAGTTCCTCCGGATCGATCCCGTCGCCACCGTGTGGGGACTGCGCGTCAACGCCTGGCCCACCCTCGCCGGCGCCATCTTCGGCGTCGTCTTGCTGATCTGGCTCCTCCGCAACCGCCCCGGTCCCAACGAGATCGAGACCGTCGCTTCCGACGCCGACAACCCTGGATCCGACCAAGAATCCGACCCTGACACCTCCGTGTCAGACCAGGACAAGGACGCCGCCACGGCCGCGTGAACACGCTGCGGACTACGACAAAGACACCAGATCACAGGTCTCGTCACCAGTGATCGCGACCTGATTCTTCTCGACACGCCCGCACGGTGGGGGGATCTTGCCGAGGGGCGATATTCTGGTGGGCGATGGCCTTCGAGGCCACGTACGTCCCGTACAGATCAAGGAGCACATGCCGTGTCGTTCGTTCATCTTCATGTCCACACGGAGTTCTCCATGTTGGACGGCGCAGCCAAGATCGGCAAGCTCTTCGCCGAGGCTGAACGCCAGAAGATGCCTGCTGTGGCGATGACCGACCATGGCAATATGTTCGGCGCCTATGAGTTCTATATGGCGGGCAAGAAGACCTCGGTCAAACCCATCATCGGCATCGAGGCGTACGTCGCGCCCACGTCCCGGAGGTCCCGCGTCCAAGAGTTCTGGGCCACCGGCAAACGCGAAGCCCTGGACGTGGACTCTGAAGGCGGCAAGGACGTCTCCGGCGGCGGGCGCTACACCCACATGACCATGATGGCCCGCAACGCCACGGGTCTGCACAACCTCTTCCGGCTGAGCTCTCTGGCCAGCTTCGAGGGCTACTACATGAAGCCGCGCATGGACGCGGAGATCATCTCACAGTACTCCGAGGGGATCATCGCCACCACGGGCTGTCCCTCGGGCGCCGTGCAGACCCGGCTGAGATTGGGACAGTACGACGAGGCCCTGGAAGCCGCCGCCCTGTACCGAGACATCTTCGGGAAAGAGAACTACTTCGTCGAGCTCATGGACCACGGCGTCCCCATCGAGGCGGCCGTGCGCTCCGATCTGCTCAAGCTGGCCAAGGACCTCGATCTGCGACTCCTGGCGACCAACGACTCGCACTACGTGACGGCCGACCAGGCCGACGCCCACGACAACTTGCTGTGCATCGGCGTGGGTCGCAACAAGGACGACGAGAAGAGGTTCCGCTTCAACGGGTCGGGCTACTATCTGCGGTCCTCCGACGAGATGCGCGACTTGTTCTACGAGCTCCCCGACGCCTGTGACGCGACCTTGGACATCGCCGAGATGGTCGAGCCCTACGACGAGGTCTTCACCCATGTGGATAGGATGCCCCAGTTCAAGGTGCCCGAGGGCGAGACGCAGGAGTCCTGGCTGCGCACGAAGCTGGACGAGGGCCTCAAGCTCAGGTACGGCGACAGCCCGTCAAGGGAAGTCCTCGACAGGGTCGACACCGAGTTGGCCGTCATCGAGCCCCTGGGATTCTCCGCCTACTTCCTCGTCGTGGCCGACATCTGCCGGTACGCGCGTGACTCCGGGATCCGGGTGGGCCCGGGACGTGGGTCGGCGACGGGCTCCATGGTGGCGTACCTGACCCGCATCACCGAGCTGGACCCCATCGAGCACGGTTTGATCTTCGAGAGGTTCCTCAACCCGGAACGTATCTCGCCCCCCGACGTCGACCTCGACGTGGACGACCGCAACCGTGACAAGATCCTGGCCTACTTCGCCGATACGTACGGCCAGGAGTACACGGCCCAGGTCAACACCTTCTCGACCATCAAGGCCAAGAACGCCATCAAGGACTCCTCCCGGATCCTGGGCTATCCCTTCCAAATGGGCGAGAAGATCGTCAAGGCCATGCCCAACGACCCCACGGGCAAGATCGCGCTCAACGACATGTTCACCCCTGGCGCCGACCGGTACAACGAGGCGGGCGAGTTCCGGGCCTTGTACGACCAAGACCCCGACGTGCGTCGCGTGGTCGACACGGGCATGGGCATCGAGGGCCTGATCCGCGGCACGGGCGTCCACGCCGCCGCCGTCATCCTCTCGTCGGCGCCCCTGCTCGATCTCATCCCCCTGCACATGCGCGACGACGGCGTGCGGATCACGGGATTCTCGTACCCCCAGTGCGAAGACATGGGCCTGATGAAGATGGACGTCCTGGGCCTGCGCAACCTCGGGATCATCGACCACGCCCTGGAGATGATCAAGAAGAACCAGGGAGTCGACATCGACCCGCTGGACCTCACCTTGGACGACGCGAAGACCTATGAGCTGCTCGCCGCCGGGGACACCCTCGGCGTCTTCCAGTTGGACGGCGGCCCGATGAGATCTCTGCTGAAGCTGATGGCGCCCACCCAGTTCGAGGACATCGCCGCCGTGCTCGCCCTGTACCGTCCCGGACCCATGGCCGCCAACGCCCATATCCACTACGCCGACCGGAAGAACGGGCGTGAGCCCATCCGTCCCATCCACCCCGAACTGGAGGAGGGGCTCGAACCCATCCTCGGACCGACCTATCACCTGTTGGTCTACCAGGAGCAGTTGATGGCCATCGCCCGCGAGTTGGCGGGCTACACCCTGGGCGGCGCCGACCTGCTGCGTCGAGCCATGGGCAAGAAGAAGCAGGAGATCATCGACAAAGAGTACGAACCCTTCGCCAAGGGCATGGCCGACCACGGGTACTCCCCGCAGGCGACCAAGGCCCTGTGGGACGTCATGGCGCCCTTCGCGGGATACGCCTTCAACAAGTCCCACACGGCGGGGTACGGGCTCGTCTCGTACTGGACCGCCTACTTCAAGGCGAACTATCCGGCCGAGTACATGGCCGCCGTCCTGGAGTCGGTGCGCAACGACAAGGACAAGTCGGCGATCTATCTGGCGGAGAGCCGCCGCATGGGCGTGACCGTCCTCCCGCCGGACGTCAACCAGTCGCAGGCGATGTTCACCCCGGTCGGCACGGATGTGCGGTACGGCCTGACCGCCGTGCGCAACGTCGGAGCGAACGTCGTGGACGCCATCATCCAGGCGCGTGACGAGCACGGTCCGGCGAAAGACTTCTACGAGTTCTTGTCCAACATCCCCATCTCGGTGTGCAATAAGAGGGTGTTCGAGTCATTGATCAAAGCCGGGGCCTTCGACTCGATGAACCATCCCCGTCGCGCCCTGCTGGAGATCTACGAGCACGCCATCGACTCGGTCGTCGAGGTGAAGAGGAACCAGTCCTATGGCCAGGACGATCTGTTCGGAGATGTGGCGGGGGACGACTCCGCCGTGTCGTTCACCGACCCGATCCCTGACATCCCCGACTGGGACAAGTCCACCAAGCTCGCCTTCGAGCGCGAGATGCTGGGTTTGTACGTCTCGGACCATCCTCTCAACGGCGTGGAGGCCGTGCTGGCCTCCCATCGCGACATGGCCTTGTCCCAGGTGGTGGACGCCACCGAACCGGCCAGCAAGGTCAAGGTGGCGGGGATGATCACCTCCGTGGTGCGCCGCCAGACGAAGAAGGGCGCCGCCTGGGCGCAGATCACGGTGGAGGACCTCGACTCGTCGCTGTCGATGCAGGTCTTCCCCCAGGCTTACAACGAGCACGGCGCGCAGCTCATCCCCGACACGGTCGTGCAAGTCCTGGGCTCGATCCGGCCACGTGACGAGGGGATGGTCGACTTCCTGGTGGAGAGGGTCACCCCCCTGAATCTGGAGGCCGGCGACTCCACCTCGATCACGGTGTGCCTGCCCATGGCTCGCGTCAACCGCTCGACCATGGACCAGCTGAAATCCACCTTGGCGTCCTATCCCGGCACGAGTCAGGTCTGGTTCAAAATGGTCAACTCGCACCAAACGAAGGTCTTCCGCTTGGCGGACAAGGTCGCCACGTCCCTGGAGTTGATCTCCGACCTCAAAGCGCTCCTGGGCGCCAGCAGCATCGAAGTGGGCGAGGCGGTATGAGGGCCGCGGGACCCGCACGGTGGAGACGGTTGCGACCGTGGTTCGTGGTCTACCTCACCACGGTGGCCGTCGTGTCCGTGGTGGCGGGGATCGTGTGGAACCGCATGGTCGACCTGCCCAGCTATGTCATCTCCGACGACTTCCGTGCCCGGATCACGGAGTCCGGGCTGAGTCAGATCGTGGCCACCGACGTGGTCTACACGATGATCGGGGCGGTCGCCGGGGCGATCCTCGGAGTCACGGCGTGGCTGCTCTTCCGCGAGTTGGGATGGCCTGTGACCGTCATCGCCACCGTGGGCGCGCTCGTGGCCGGGGTCCTCACCCGGATCGTGGGGGAGTTCATGGGTCCTCGTCACTTCGAGGACCGCATCGCCGCCGCCACCATGACAGACCTTGTCAAAGTGGATTTCACGGCCCACACCTGGGTTCCCTTGGCCGTGTGGGTGGGGGTGGCCGCCCTGGCGGTGTTGATCGGCTCCCTGCTTCGGGGACCACGCTGGATCGCCCATGTGCCCGAAGGCAGAGAAGGGGCCGACAGTGCGGGGGAGCAAGTCGGGTAGAATGACCCGCGTGAGACGGATTGATTGTCGCGACCTGACCGAGTGGAATGGCACGCTGCCACGTGGGGAATTCGATGTGGACCGGGCGATGGCCCTGGTCGCGCCCATCTGCGAGGCCGTGCGCCTCCACGGTGAGGCCGCCCTTCGCGAGTACAGCGAGAAGTTCGACCATGTCGTCCCCGAGCGGTTCCGTGTCGACCCCGCCGTCGCCCGTGACTGCGCCCAGCGCCTCGACCCCGCCGTCGAGTCGGCCTTGAAGGAGGCCATCGACCGACGTCGAGTGGTGTGCGCCGCCGAGGCGGACATCCCCGACTCCCACGTGACCCTCGCTGAGGGGGCCACCGTGGCCATACGATCCATCCCCGTCGAGCGGGTCGGGTTGTACGTCCCCGGAGGGCTGGCGCCACTCGCGTCGAGCGTCATCATGAACGTGGTGCCCGCCCAAGCCGCTGGCGTGTCCTCCATCGCTCTGGCCTCCCCGCCCCAGGCGGACGGCCTTCCTCACCCGACCATCCTGGCGGTGTGCCACCTGCTGGGGGTGGACGAGATCTACGCCGTGGGCGGGGCGCAGGCCGTGGCCATGTTCGCCTACGGGGCGCCTGGCGTCTGCGACGCCGTGGACATGATCACCGGACCCGGCAATATCTACGTCGTCGCCGCCAAGAGACTCGTCAAGGGGGTCGTGGGCATCGATTCCGAGGCCGGCCCCACCGAGGTGGCGATCCTGGCCGACGACTCGGCTGACCCCGTCTTCGTCGCCGCCGATCTCATGAGCCAGGCCGAGCACGATCCTCAAGCTGGCGCGGTGCTGGTCACCGACTCGGACGACCTGGCCGATCAGGTCGAGGTCGAACTGGAACGCATGGTGGCCGGCACGCTCCACCGCGAGCGGGTCGAGACGGCCCTGTCGGGGAAGGCCTCCGCCATCCTGCTGGTGCGCGACATGGACCAAGGCGTCGAGGTGGTCGACGCCTACGCCGCCGAGCACCTGGAGATCCACACCCGCGACGCCGCCGCCGTGGCCGCGCGTGTCCGCAACGCCGGGGCCATCTTCGTCGGCGCCTATTCCCCGGTCAGTCTGGGCGACTACTCGGCTGGTTCGACCCACGTGCTGCCGACCTCCGGCACAGCGCGCCACTCGTCGGGTCTGACGGTGCGCTCCTTCCTCAAGACGGTGCACGTGATCGACTACACCGCCTCGGCCCTCGCCGAGATCGGGGAGGGGATCGAGGCCTTCGCCATGGCGGAGAACCTGCCGGCCCACGCCAACGCGATCGCGGTCAGGAGCCGCGCGTGAGCCTCGATTCTGCCTGGATTGCTCTGCCGCTGCGTCCCGAACTGGTCGACGCACGCCCGTACGGCGCCCCCCAGATGGACCTTCCTGTGTGTCTGAACGTCAACGAGAACCCGTACCCGCCCAGCGAGGCGGTCCAACGCGACATGGTGGAGGCCGTGACGCACTGCTTGCCGACCATGAACCGGTACCCCGACCGGGAGGCCAGGTCGCTGCGCTCCAAGCTCGCCTCCTACCTCGGACATGGCCTCACTCCTGAGCAGGTCTGGGTCGCCAATGGCTCCAACGAGGTCATGATCCACGTCCTGCAGGCCTTCGGCGGCCCGGGGAGGCGCGTGCTGACCTTCACCCCCAGTTACTCGATGTACCCCGAGTACGCCCGGGACACGCACACCGAGTATGTGACGGTTCCCCGTGCCCCCGACTTCCACATCGACCCCGAACTCGCCGCACAGGCCATCGAGGAGCACCAGCCCGACGTGGTCGTCATCGCCACGCCGAACAATCCCACCGGCACCGTGACCGACCTGGACCAGATCGAGCAGATCCTTCAAGCGACCCCCGGGATCGTGCTCGTGGACGAGGCGTACCAAGAGTTCTCCAACGCCCCCACGGCGCTGTCCCTGTTGCCACGCTACCCGCACCTGGCCGTCTGCCGCACGATGAGCAAGGCCTTCGCCTTCGCGGGTGGACGGGTCGGTTACCTCGCCGCGTCCGAGGCTTTCGTGGACGCTCTGCGAGTCGTGCGTCTGCCGTACCACCTGAGCGCCCTCACCCAGACCGTGGCCGCCGTGGCCGTCGACCATGCCGATGAGATGATGGCCCAGGTCGGCCATCTGCGGGACCTTCGGGACGCCGCCATCGACGCGGCGCGCGCCCTGGGCCTGACCGTCGTGGATTCCCAGGCCAACTTCTTCCTCTTCGGCCCCTTCAAGGATCGCCACCTCGCGTGGCAAAGATTCGTGGACGACGGTGTTCTCGTGCGAGAGACTGGACCTGAGCCCTATCTGCGGGTCTGCGTGGGAACCGACGAGGAGATGGACAGATTCCACACAGCCCTGGCGGATGTGTGGGCCATGGAGAGGAGCACCGGATGAGCCGGACAGCACAGGTGGAGCGGACCACCTCGGAATCGTCGATCACGGTCGCGATCGACCTCGACGGGTCGGGGGTCTCCTCGATCTCCACGTCGGTGGGCTTCTACGACCACATGCTGACCGCGTTGAGCCGTCACTCGCTGATCGACATGCGGATCCACGCCACGGGGGACGTCCACGTCGACGCCCACCATGTGATCGAGGACACCGCCATCGCGCTGGGTCAGGCTCTGGCAATCGCCCTCGGCGACAAGGCGGGGATCTCTCGCTTCGGACAGGCACTCGTCCCCCTGGACGAGGCGCTCGTCCTGTGCGCCGTGGACCTCAGCGGGCGTGGGTACGCCGAGTCCTCCGGAGAGCCCGACGCGCACGCCTACGCGCTCATCGGCGGAACGGGGACTCCGTACCCCGGGTCCATGACCGCCCATGTCGTCTCCTCGCTCGCCCTCAACGCGGGGATGTGCGTGCACATGCGCCTGCTCGCCGGGCGTGACCCCCACCACATCGTCGAGGCCCAGTACAAAGCGTTGGCGCGGTCCCTGCGCATGGCCGTCGACCTCGATCCACGCGTGGCCGGGATCCCCTCGACCAAGGGCGCCTTGTGAGAAGGGTCCACGTCCTCGACTACGGATCGGGGAACATCCACTCGGCCATGCGCGCCCTGTCGAGCGTCGGGGCCGACGTCCGCCTGTCGTCCGACCCCCGCGAGGCCCTGAGTGCCGACGCGCTCGTGGTGCCCGGCGTGGGCGCCTTCGCCGCCTGCATGGCGTCCTTGACCTCCATCGGCGCCGACGACACCATCCGTCAGGCCGTGGCCGCGCAGATGCCGATCCTGGCGATCTGCGTGGGACATCAGATCCTGTTCTCCCATGGGGTGGAGCAAGGGATCGAAGCCGAGGGCGTGGGGATCTTCCCAGGCGTCATCGAGAAACTGCCCACGACCCGGCTCCCGCACATGGGGTGGAACGACGTGGCGCCCGACCCGGACTCCCGCTTCTTCCATCAGCGCCATCGCTACTATTTCGTCCACTCCTACGCCGCCCTCACCGTCACGGACATCCCCGTCGACGCGCGAGGGATCTGGGCCGAGCACGACGGGACACGGTTCCTCGCGGCTGTGGAGCATGGATCCGTGCTGTCCACCCAGTTCCACCCGGAGAAGTCCGGGCAGGCAGGTTTGTCGCTGCTCCGCCGCTGGGTGGACACCCTGGGAGAGTCATGACGGGGTTCACGATCTTCCCGGCGGTCGACATCCAGTACGGCCACGCGGTGCAACTCGAACGCGGGGTGTCCTCCTCCCAGAAAGTCTTCGGCGACCCCGTGGTCATGGCCCACCGGTGGAGGCAGGAGGGCGCCCAGTGGCTGCACTTGGTCGACCTCGACGCGGCCTTCTCGCGAGGGTCCAACGCCGAGCAGATCGCGGCCATCGTGGCCGAGTCCGGCCTGCGTGTCGAATTGACCGGAGGGATCCGTGACGACGCGTCCTTGGAGAGGGCATTGGGCACGGGATGCGACCGCGTCAACATCGGCACCGCCGCCGTGGAGAAACCTCAGTGGTGCGACGAGGTCATCGCGGCCTTCGGGGACCGGATCGCCATCGCCCTCGACGTGCGAGGCGGACGCCTGGCGACCAGGGGGTGGACCAGCACCTCGGGCGACCTGTGGGACACCATCGACCGGCTCAACCAGGCGGGATGCGCCCGCCTGGTGGTCACCGACACCGATTCCGACGGTACACTGTCGGGGGCCAATGTCGATCTGCTCGAACAGGTCTGCGCCCGTACCCCCGCCCCAGTGGTGGCGTCGGGAGGCATCGCCACCCTCGACGACGTCCGTGCCCTGGCACGACTGGCCGACGTGGGGGTCGAAGGCGTGATCATCGGAACGGCCCTGTACGTGGGCCAGTTCACATTGGCTGAAGCCGTGGCAGCGGCACGCGGCGTCGAGGAACCTGACATGGTTGCCTCAGCCGCTACAGTGGAAAGCAGAGAGAAAGAAGGACGCACATGAGCGGTCACTCCAAGTGGGCGACGACAAAACACAAGAAGGCTGCGATCGACGCCAAGCGCGGCAAGCTGTTCGCGAAGTTGATCAAGAACATCGAAGTCGCCGCCAAGGTGGGTGGGGGAGACCCGTCCGGAAATCCGACCCTGTACGACGCCATCCAGAAGGCGAAGAAGTCGTCCGTGCCCGCCGACAACATCGAGCGCGCTGTCAAGAGGGGTTCCGGCGCGGAGTCCGGCGGCGCCGACTGGATCAACATCACGTATGAGGCCTATGGCCCCGCTGGCGTGGCGCTGCTGATCGAGTGCCTGACGGACAACCGCAACAGGTCGGCGTCCGAAGTCCGTATCGCCGTGACTCGCAGTGGTGGGACCATGGCTGACGTGGGATCCGTCGCCCGTCTGTTCTCCCGCAAGGGCATCGTCACCGTCGCCAAGAGCCAGGACGGCAAGCAGATCACCGATCTGGACCTGATGGAAGCCACGATGGACTGCGATCCCGAGTCGATCAACGACGAGGGTGAGGCGTTCGAGATCATCTGCGAGCCCAACTCGCTCGTCGAGGTGCGTTCCGCCGTCCAGGCGGCGGGGCTGGACTACGAGTCGGCCGACATCGCCTTCCAGCCCTCCTTCACCTCCGCTGTCCCCGACGCCGAGGCGGCCCGGAAGCTGTACAAGATTCTGGACGCGCTCGACGATTGTGACGACGTGCAGGACGTGTACTCCAACGAGGACGTGAGCGCCGAGATCGAAGCGGAGCTCGAAGAAGACTGAGGCGGTCGAGCCAGCCACCAGGACACCCACGCCTGCCTGACAGATCACCGATCTGACGGTTCTCGGCGTGGGACGTGGTGGTCGCCGGTCTCGACCCGCTAACATCCGAACGGATGTTCTATGGAGGTGCGCCATGCTGGTTCTCGGAGTCGATCCGGGGCTGACCCGCTGCGGTGTCGGCGTGGTGGACGGGACGCCTGGACGCGCGACGCTGATCGACGCCGGCGTCATCACCACCCCCGCAGGGATGGACACGCCCTTGCGCCTCCTCGCCATCGAACGGGGTCTCGAAGACTGGATCACTCGTCATCACGTGGATGTCGTGGCCATCGAGCGGGTCTTCGCCCAACACAACCTCATGACTGTCGTGGGCACTGCTCAGGCGGCCGGCGTGGCCATGCTGGTGGCTGCGCGTCACGGACTGCCCGTCCATCACCACACCCCGTCGGAGGTCAAGGCGGCCATCACCGGATCCGGACGCGCCGACAAGGCCCAGGTCCAGACCATGGTGGCGCGGATCCTGAAACTCGACGCGGCGCCCAAACCCGCCGACGCCGCCGACGCGGTGGCGCTCGCCATCTGCCATTCCTGGCGCGGCACGGCCGCGCAACGATACGCCGACGCGGCTCGGCTCGCCCAGACCTCGCGGCCCCGTCGGGGCGTGACGACCTCAGTGAGAAAGGTGACCTAGATGATCGCCCATGTGACAGGAACCGTGACGGACGTACGAGCCACCTCTGCGGTCGTGGACGTGTCCGGGATCGGTTTCACGATCTCGTGCACCCCGGCCGCCACCGCGGGACTGACGGTGGGGGAGCGAGGACACCTGTCGACCCACATGGTGGTGCGCGAGGACTCGTGGACCTTGTACGGCTTCTCCAGCGACGATGAGAAGGACGCCTTCGTCCTCGTGCAGTCGGTGACCGGCATCGGCCCCAAGCTCGCGCTGGCCATCGTCTCGTGTCTGACGCCTCAGCAGTTGCGCCAGGCGCTCCTGACCGGGAATCTGGCGGCCTTGTCCTCCGTCCCCGGGGTGGGGACGAAGGTCGCGCAACGGCTGGTCCTCGAGCTGAAAGACAAGGCGATGACGCTGTCCACCACGGTGGAAGAGGAGCAGGTCCTCGTCGACTCCGCTTGGAAAGAGCAGGTCCTCCTCGGCCTGGTGGGTCTGGGGTACTCGGCCAAGGACGCCGAGAAGGCCTGGGACGCCGTGAGCGATCAAGCCCATCAGCCGTCGATGACCGTGTCTGAACTGATGAGATCCGCGCTGCGCTCTTTGGCGAGGGGATGACGATGGAGGACTACTCGCCCCTGGATCCCGACCGCAGCCCCGACGAGATCGCCGTCGAAGCGGCCCTACGCCCACAAGACCTGGGACAATTCCTCGGTCAGCCCCGCGTGGTCGACCAACTGGGACTCCTCTTGGACGCCGCCACCCGTCGCGGATCCGTGCCCGATCACGTCCTCCTCTCCGGCCCGCCCGGGCTGGGGAAGACGACGCTGGCCATGATCATCGCCCACGAGATGTCCGCGCCGCTGCGCATCTCCTCGGGACCGGCGATCCAACATGCCGGCGATCTGGCCGCCATCCTGTCGGGCCTCAGCGAGGGGGAGGTCTTCTTCCTCGACGAGATCCACCGGATGTCCCGCCCGGCGCAGGAGATGCTCTACTTGGCGATGGAGGACTTCCGGGTCGACGTGGTCGTGGGCAAAGGCCCCGGCGCGACGGCGATCCCGGTGGAGATCCCTCCCTTCACGCTCGTCGGCGCCACGACACGGGTCGGTCTCCTGCCGGGTCCGCTCCGCGACCGCTTCGGCTTCACCGCCCAGTTGGACTACTACGACGAGGAGACGCTCACCCGGATCGTCACCCGGTCGGCTGGCGTGCTCGACATCGACGTGGCGCCCACCTCCGCCGAGGTGATCGCGTCGCGCTCCCGAGGGACCCCTCGTATCGCCAACAGGCTCTTGCGTCGAGTGCGTGACTACGCGCAGGTACGCGGCACGGGCGTGGTGACCCCTCAGGCCGCGGCTGCGGCATTGGACTTGTTCGAGGTCGATCCCTTGGGTCTCGACCGGCTCGACCGCGAGGTCCTGCACGCGGTCTGCGTCAAATTCGCGGGAGGGCCGGTGGGTCTGTCCACCCTGGCGATCGCCGTGGCCGAGGAAGCCGAGACCGTCGCCGAAGTGGCCGAGCCCTTCCTGGTGCGCCTGGGATTCCTGATGAGGACGCCGAGGGGCCGGGTCGCCACTCCCGCCGGGTTCGCCCACCTGGGGCTCCCGGCGCCCATGCAAGGGGGTCTTTTCTCATGATCGGCGCGGTCAATTCTGTTTCTCGGACTAGAAACCGCTAGGCTTGGTCCGGTTATTCATCGAATCGTTCGGAGAGTCTTATGGGTATTGAGTTAGTTTTGATCCTCGTCGTCATGGGGGTGGCGATGTACTTCCTCATGATTCGGCCTGCCAAGAAGCAACAGCAGAAGCAGCAAGCGATGATGAACGCGCTGGAGGTCGGGACCCGGGTCATGCTGGGATCGGGGATCTACGGCACGATTCGTCACCTCGGCGACAAGCAGGCCGTCATCGAGATCTCTCCTGGGGTCGACCTCACGATCCTGCGCGCGGCCATCCGCGGCGCCGTGACCCCCGATGAGGAGGAGTTCGAGTACTCGACCGATTCCGGCGAGGCGGCTCCGGAGCACCTGGAGGACATGGGCGCGTACGAAGCCGACCTGGCCTCGCCGTTCGCGCCCACCCCCGATGAGACGACGCAGGACGTTGCTGATGACCAGGAGTCGACCGACTCCGACGCCAGCCCTGAGTCAGCGGGTGACGACAGCGAGAAGACAGACGAGAAATAAGGGGGGACCAGTGGCTGCAGTTTCGTCTCGTCGCCGTCGGCCAGCGGTGACACTGATTAGTTTCCTGGTGGTGGTGGTCATCCTGATCGCCATCATGGCCTTCTCACACACATGGACCCCCAAGCTGGGCCTCGACCTTCGTGGCGGGACGACGATCACCTTGACGGCGATCAACTCCACCGGGTCCGGCGCTGTCGATCAGGCGAGTCTCGAACAGGCGCGCACGATCATCGAACAGCGTGTCAACTCCTTGGGCGTGGGCGAGTCGTCTGTGACGACCACCGGGAACAATCAGATCCAGGTGAGCGCTCCCAACGTGCAAGGCGACGACCTCGTGGCGATGGTCGGCCAGACGGCGCAATTGGAGTTCCGTCGTGTCTATCAGATGACACAGGCGACCACCTATCCGCCCACCCAGGCCATCGAACTGCCGCAGGTCCCGGATTCCACCCCCGTGTTGTCGGTGGTGTCCACCGCCGATCCGTTGGACGCGCTGCCGCCCTCCGGTGGGACCATCACGTTCTCCTTCACCGTCACCAACGCCGGATCGGGTTCCGCAGACTCCTTGAGCCTGACGTCCTCTGATTTCACAGGCACGGGGACCCTGTCGGACATCACCTGTCCGCAGACCTCGATCGCCGCCGGCGCGCAGGTGGTGTGCACCGCGACCTACACGGTGACCGACGCCGACGTGACCACCGGATCGGTGACGGCCACCGTCACCGCGACGGGCGTGGGCTCTGACGGCACGACCACCGCGACCTCCCAGGCCTCGTTGGTGACCGTTCCCACGGCCTCCGACCAGGCCAGTCGGTTGACGCAGCTCACGACGGAGCTCGGTTGGACCCCCTCGGACCAGGACAACACGAACTTCTCCGACTTCCAGTGCAACGACTCGATGCCGCAGGTGTGGGACCAACCCTTCTTCGCCTGCACCCGCGCCGACGTGTCGACGAGTAGCGGGTCGTACAAATACCTGCTCGGTCCTCGTCTGATCGAGGGCAACCTCGTCACCACGGCGTCCGCCGGGATTCCGCAGAACCAGCTGTCGTGGGTCGTCACCTTGAGCTTCAACTCCATGGGCGGCGCCTTGTTCGCGTCGGCGACGGACACCTTGTCCACGGCCACCTCCCCGACCAACCAGTTCGCGATCGTCTTGGACGGGAAGGTCATCTCAGCCCCGGTCGTCAATGAGAGGATCCCCGACGGGTCGGCACAGATCTCCGGGTCCTTCACCCAGGAGACGGCCACCAACCTGGCCAACGTCTTGAAGTACGGCTCCCTGCCGCTCAGCTTCGAGATGTCCAACGTCGACACCGTCTCCGCGACCCTGGGCGGCGACCAGTTGACCGCCGGTCTCATCGCCGGCGCCATCGGTCTGCTCCTGGTCGTGATCTATTCGATCATCTACTATCGCGGCCTGACCGTGTTGGTCTTCACCTCGCTGGTCATGGCGGGTCTGGTGACGTACTCCCTCATCGTCTTGCTGGGCGCGTCGATGAACTTCGCCTTGTCCCTTCCGGGTCTGGCGGGCGCAATCGTCGCCATCGGCGTCACAGCGGACTCCTTCGTCATCTTCTTCGAACGAGTCAGAGACGAGGCACGAGAGGGACGCAGCATCCGCACCGCGGTGGAGACGGGCTGGCAGAAAGCCCGTCGTACCATCGTGGTGGCCGACGCCGTGTCGTTGCTGTCCGCTGTGATCCTGTTCATCTTGTCCATCGGCACCATCAAGGGATTCGCCTTCACCTTGGGGCTGACGACCTTGGTCGACTTGATCATGATCTTCTTCTTCACCAAGCCGCTCATGTCTCTGCTTGTGAAGACCACCTTCTTCGGCACCGGCCGCAGGGGTTCGGGCTTCGAGGCCGAACACCTCGGAATCGCGGCGACCCGACGACCACGGCCCCGTGGCCTGGCTACCGCCAAGGAGGCGTGATATGTCTGACACACAAGTTCTCGAACCCACGCCCGCCACCCCGGCCAAGCCGAAGCGCGTCAGTTTCGCCCACCGCCTGTGGACCGGCGAGATCTCCTACAACTTCGTCGGACACTCCCGCTGGTTCTACATGATCTCCGCGGTGCTCATCCTGGTGTCGATCGTGTCCTTGCTCGTGCGCGGGCTCGACCTCGGCATCGAGTTCCGGGGCGGGTCCAACTTCACCGTGAGCGTGGCGAACGTCACCTCGACGACGCTGGACGATTTCCGCACGGCGGTCATCGACTCGGGAGTTCCCAACCTGGACGTCACTGTCGCCACGATCGGCTCCGGCCGCGTGTCCATCGAGACTCGGGCGCTGGATGTCGACGAGCAGATCACCGTGCGCGAGGCCATCGCCGAGAAGGCCGGCACCACGGCGGAGAAAGTGGACTATCAACAGATCGGAGCGTCCTGGGGCAAGCAAGTCACCCGACAGGCCGCCATCGCCTTGGTGGTCTTCCTGATCCTGGTGGCCTTCCTGATGGGCATCTACTTCCGTGACTGGAAGATGGCTCTGTCCGCCCTGGTCGCCCTGCTCCATGACATGATCATCACCGTGGGCATCTACGCCCTCGTCGGATTCACGGTCACACCCGCGACCCTGACGGGCCTGTTGACGATCTTGGGGTACTCGCTCTATGACACGGTCGTCGTCTTCGACAAGGTGCGTGAGAACACGGCCAACCTGGACGAGTACAAGTCGACCTACGCCGAGGCCGCCAACCACTCCGTCAACCAGGTGTTGGTCCGGTCGATCAACACCACGGTGATCGGCGTGCTGCCCGTGGCGGCCATCCTCTTCGCCGGCGCTTTCATCCTCGGATCCGGCCCCCTCGAAGACATCGGCCTGGCCCTGTTCGTCGGTATGATCATCGGCGCGTACTCCTCGATCTTCATCGCGACCCCGTTGCTCACTCACTTGCGTATGGGTGAGCCTGGCATGCAGCAGCAAGCCATGCGTGTGGCCAAGCGTCGGGAGAAGCTGGCGAAGGCCGAGGCCGCCGTGAAGGCGGCGCCGGCCGAGCCCGTGTTCACCATCGAGACGACCTCCACGTCAAGTGGTGAGTCCTTCACCCGGCAGCAGCCGGTGAAGACCGCTCGTTCAAAGAGGGTGAAGTCCTCGTGACAGGCCTGGATCCCAGGATCGACCTGATCGCCTCGACTATCAGAGACGTTCCGGACTTCCCCCGCCCGGGGGTCGTCTTCAAAGACATCACGCCTTTGCTGGCGAGTCCCCAGGCGTACCGGGCCAGCATCGAAGCGCTGGTGGACCAAGTTCCGCACGACATCGACGTGGTGGTGGGGATGGAAGCCCGAGGCTTCATCTTCGCCGGTCCGGTGGCCCTGCATCTCGGGGCGGGGTTCGTGCCGGTGCGCAAGCCCGGCAAGCTCCCGCGAGACGTGTACTCCCAGACCTTCGACCTCGAGTACGGCCAGGACACCCTGACCGTCCACAGGGACGCCATCCAGCCTGGCGCCAAGGTGTTCGTCGTGGACGACATCTTGGCCACCGGAGGGACGATCGGCGCCACAGCCCGCCTCATCCAGGATCTGGGGGCTGACCTGGTGCACGTCGGCGTCGTCCTCGAACTGGGCTTCCTCAACGGCCGCTCCCACCTGGCCGAACTCGGCATCGACCGCGTGTCTTCTCTCATCACCGTGTGACCGACAGTCGCATGGTGGTGGGCGTGGGTACAATGAGTGGGGAAGTCGAGATGAGAATGGGCGTGCCGACCATAGACGAGATTGATTACAGTGCCCGACCGGAGCCGATGCCCCGACGGGGTGTTTCTGATGCCTATGCGGCCCAACTCGATGCCCTGTTCGACACGGTGCGTCGGTCCCATCCCGACACCGACTTCGATGTCCTGACCAAGGCTTTCGAGGTGGCGGAGTTCTACCACCGGCCTCAGACCCGTAGCTCGGGGGAGCCGTACATCACCCACCCGCTCGCCGTGGCGAAGATCGTCGCCGACCTGGGCATGAACGAACCCACCATAGCGGCGGCGCTGTTGCACGACACCGTGGAGGACACCGACTACACACTTGAGCTGATGACCGAGGACTTCTCCGACGAGGTCGCACGGCTGGTCGACGGGGTGACCAAGCTGGACAAGTCTCTGTACGGGGATCTGGCCAAGGCGGAGACGATCCGCAAGATCATCATGGCCATGTTCCAGGACATCCGGGTGGTCGTCATCAAGCTGGCCGATCGGCTGCACAACATGCGCACCATCGGGTCCCTGCGCGCGGACAAACAGACCCGCATCGCCAAGGAGACCCTGGAGATCTACGCGCCGCTCGCCCATCGTCTGGGCATGAACACGGTGAAGTGGGAGCTCGAGGACTTGGCCTTCGCGGCCATGCAGCCCAAGATCTACAACCAACTCGTCCAGCAGGTCGCCGCCGAGCAGCCGGCTCGTGAGCGGATCCTCCAGGAGATCGTTCCGGTGGCCTTGCAGTCCCTGGAGTCCAAGGGGATCAGAGCCCGGGTGTACGGACGTCCGAAGCACTACTATTCGATCTACCAGAAGATGGTGGTCCGGGGGCGCGACTTCACGGACATCTACGACCTGTTGGGCCTTCGTGTGCTGGTGGAGACCGAGTCGGAGTGTTACCTCGCGATGGCGGCCATCCACGGCCTGTGGCAGCCGCTTCCCGGCAGGTTCAAGGACTACATCGTCAACCCGAAGTACTCCACGTACCAGTCCCTGCACACCACCGTCGTCGGACCCCAGGGCAAACCGGTCGAGTTCCAGATCCGCACCCGTGACATGCACCGCAACGCCGAGTACGGCGTGGCCGCGCACTGGAAGTACAAGAAGAACCCGACGGGCAAACGCGGGTCGTCCCGACTCGACCCCATGGATCTGTTGTGGCTGAAGCGACTGAGCCAATGGCAGTCCGAGGAAGAGGACCCGTCGGTCTTCCTCGACTATCTAACCGCCGACCTGGCCAGCAAAGAGGTCATGGTCTTCTCTCCCAACTCCGATCTGTACTTCCTTCCTCAGGGCGCGACGCCCGTCGATTTCGCGTACAACATCCACACCGAGGTCGGTCACCACTGCATCGGCGCCCGCCTGAGTGGCAAGCTGGTGCGCCTGGACACACCCTTGTCGGATGGGGACGTGTGCGAGATCCTGACGACCCGCTCGGCCGACGCGGGGCCGTCCCGGGACTGGCTGGACTTCGTCAAGAGCCCCAGGGCGCGTCAGAAGATCAATCAGTTCTTCTCGAAAGAGCGCCGTGATCTCTCGATCGAGGCCGGCAAGGACGCCCTGGCCAAGCAATTGCGCCACTCAGGGCTGCCGCTCCAACGGATCTTGACCCTGCCGTACTTGACCGCTGTGGCATCCAAGTTGCGGTACGCCGACGCCAACGCCTTGTACGCAGCGCTGGGGGAGGGCAAGGTGGGCGCCCAACGGGTCGTCGACCAACTCATCGCCTTGGAGGGGGGCAAGGAATCGGCGTTGGAGGAGTCCTTCGAGGACCGTCCTGTGTTCAGCACGCCGCGCCGCGAACTGGAGAACACGTCCACCGGTGTGGCCGTCGAAGGCGATCCGGACGTCTTGGTGAAGCTGGCCAGGTGTTGCACCCCCGTCCCCGGGGACGAGATCCTCGGATTCGTCACACGCAGTCAGGGAGTCTCTGTCCATCGTCGCGATTGCCGCAATGTGCAGGACCTCCTGAACTCTCCCGAGCGTATCCTGCACGTCGACTGGGTCGCCAACACGCGGGCGACCTACCTGGTCACCATCAGCATCGAGGGATTGGACCGGACCGGGCTCCTGGCCGACATCACAGCGGCCTTGGCGGAGGACAAAGTGTCCATCGCCTCCGCACAGCTCACGACTGGCAAGGACCGCACCACCCACATGACCTTGTCATTCGAGATCCCCGACCCTGGTTTCCTCAACCAGGTGATCAAGAAGGTGCGCGCGGTCCGCGAAGTGACCGAAGTGCGCCGCGTCAACGCCTGAGCGCTGGACGACCTCACGCGTTGAGGTCGTCCAGGGTCTGTTGGGCCTGATCCAGCCAGATCTGGTACGTCGCGATGGACGCCGTGGTCTTGGAGATCTGAGACTTGTCGCCCTTGGCCTCGGCCTTGGCGAGTTGCTCCTTCAACTTCTCGATCTGTGTGGCGAAGAGGTTGACGGTCTCTTGGGCACGGGCGCGGGTCTGCGGGTCCGTACGAGCCCATTCACGGCGGTCGGCCTCGTCGATGGCGGACTCCAGAGCCCTCACGCGCGAGTCCACAGCCTTGACCTGGTCCGAGGGGACGCGGCCGGCGGCGTTGAACGCGGAGATGAACTCACGGTAGGCCGCACGAGCCTTGGGGACGTCCGTGACGGGAAGGATCTCGGCCTCCGCCTTGGACAGCAACTCCAGCTTGGCCGTGAGGTTGGTCTGATACTCCTCGTCCTGAGCGGAGAACACCTGGGTGCGACGCGTGAAGAAATCGTCCTGGATCCCACGGAACTTGGCCCACAGGGCGTCGTCCACATGGCGTCCCGCGCCTCCGGCCGCCTTCCATCGCGCCATGAGCTGACGGAACGAGGCCGCGGTGGCGCCCCAATCGGAGGACTGCGCCAATTCCTCGGCTTCGACGATGATCGCTTCCTTGACCTCGCGAGCCTGGTCCTGTTGGGCGTTCAGATCGGCGAAATGCGATTTGCGACGACGGGTGTACGTGGTGCGAGCCGTGGAGAAGCGGTGCCACAACTCGTCGTCGGCGGCCCGGTCCAGACGGGGAAGACTCTTCCACTCGTCCAGGAGGTCCCGGTACTTCTGCACCCCCGAACCCCAGTCGTTGCTCAGGGCGAGACGCTCGGCCAGCGCCACCATCTCGTCCTTGCGGGCGCGTGCCGTGGCCAGCGCCTTCGCCTTCTCCTCGCGGCGGGACTCCGCCTGCGCGTCGATCACCTGGAGCATCGGATCCAGACGGGCGGCGAGGCCTTCGAGGTCGCCGACGGCGTTGGCTTCGAGAATGGACGTGCGCAGGTTCTGCACGGATTTGCGCGCCTCTTCGGGAGTGAGAGCCCCGTTACGGATCCTCTGCGTCAACAGGTCGACTTCCACCTCCAATGCCTGAGCCCGGCGCTCGAAGAAGGCGAGAGCCTGCTCGGGTGTGCTGTCAGGGACCTGTCCCACAGCGCGTTCGGTGTCTTGGATACGTACATAGACAGTCCCATCGTCGGCGACGCGGCCGAACGAGGAAGGTCGTGGGGTTTCACTCATGTGTCCTATCTTGCCCGATTTTCGCAGAATTTGCCTCTTGATACCAGGTGACAAGGAAGTTGCGCCCGAATCGTTATGTCGCCGCGTCGTGGATTAGGCTAGACGGATGGCTTCCATCTCCGGTTTTCCAGAATTCCTGCCCGAGGGGCGCATGGCTGAAATGCGCGCCATCGACATCCTGCGCTCGGTCTTCGAGTTGCACGGGTTCGCCAACATCCAGACGAGGGCCGTCGAGCCCCTGACGGAACTGAGCCGCAAGGGCGAGATCACGAAAGAGGTGTACGTCGTGCGCCGCCTCCACGCCGAGGCGGGCGATGTCGACGAACTGGGGCTCCACTTCGATCTGACCGTGCCCTTCGCCCGGTACGTGCTCGACAACGCCGGCAAGCTCACCTTCCCCTTCCGGCGGTATCAGATCCAGCCGGCCTGGAGAGGCGAGCGACCTCAGGAGGGCCGGTACAGGGAGTTCTGGCAGGCGGACATCGACATCGTGTCCGAGTCGACGCTGGGGTTCCACCATGACATCGAGGTCGTCCTGGTCATGCTGGAGGCGTGCGACCGGCTCCACAAGGAACTGGGGATCCCTCCGGTGGTCATGAGGATCAACAACCGGAAGCTGATCCAGGGATTCTACGCGGGGCTCGGCGTCGCCGATCCGCTGGCCGCGATCCAGATCGTCGACAAGTTGGCCAAGATCGGCGACAGTGGTGTCCGCGCTCTCCTGGCCGAGCAGGGCGTCGGCGCGGCCGAGATCGAGAAGATCCTCGCCTTCGCGTCCATCCAGACGTCCCAGGACGACATCGAGGACCGGGTCCGGTCGCTGGGCGTGGTCGACGAGTTGGTCGAGCAGGGGCTCCATGAGGTGCAGGCGCTCTTCACCGCCGTCCACCACCGGTTCCCCGACAATGTGGTCATCGACTGCAAGATCGCCCGCGGACTGGATTACTACACCGGGTCGGTCTTCGAGTTGGAGTTGTCCGGGCTGGAGTCCTTGGGGACGGTGTGCGCCGGGGGACGGTACGACTCGCTGGCCACCGACGGGAAGAGGACCTACCCCGGCGTGGGCATCTCCTTCGGCATATCCCGCGTCTTCGCGCCGATGATCGCCACGGGCGTCCTGGTCGCGTCTCGCGCCGTCCCGTCAGTCGTGCTGGTCGCCGTGGACAGCGACGACCAACGCGCCCAGGCCGACGAGGTCGCGACCGCCCTGCGCGCACGCGGCATCTGTTGCGAGGTCTCGCCGAACGCGCAGAAGTACGGCAAACAGATCCGTTTCGCGGACCGTCGGGGGATCCCGTACGTGTGGTTCGGCCCCGTCCTGGGACAGGTCAAGGACATCCGCACGGGGGACCAGGAGGACGCCGACGCCCATGCGTGGAGCCCCGACCCGCAGGATCTGCGTCCTGTCATCCTTCGACGCGACGCCTGAGCCTGCCTGGACCCCTGCGGGGCGCGAGCAGCCTCCACGGGGCCCAGTGTGTCCACGGGGAGCCGACCATTGCTTGGGCCATGTCTGGTACAATCGGCCAACAGGCCGCGCACTGTCTATGCGTCGGCTGCCACGAGAGGAACATCGATGATACGCACCCATCTAGCCGGAGCTTTGACAAGGGATAACATTGGCGACGAGGTCACATTGGCGGGATGGGTCAACACCCGTCGCGACCATGGTGGCGTGGTGTTCGTCGATATTCGGGACTCGTCTGGTCTCGTCCAGTGCGTCGTGCGTGAGGACCTCGTGGAGGCCCTGTCCGTCCACAAACTCCGCAACGAGTACTGCCTCGTGGTGCATGGCCGTGTGGACGCGCGCTCAGAGGACACCGTCAACCCCGCGATGCCCACCGGCGACATCGAAGTGGTCGTCTCCGACATCGAGATCCTCAACGCGTCCGCTCCGCTGCCTTTCCCCGTCGACGAGCGAGTCAACGTCGGCGAGGACGCTCGTTTCACGTACAGGTACCTCGATCTGCGCCGCCCGGACCAGGGCAACGCCCTGCGCCTGAGGTCCAAGGTCAACCGGGCTGCTCGCGAGGTGCTGGCCGCCCACGACTTCGTGGAGATCGAGACCCCCACGCTGACGCGTTCCACCCCCGAAGGCGCACGCGACTTCCTGGTTCCCGCGCGCTTGTCCCCGGGGTCCTGGTACGCGCTGCCCCAGAGCCCCCAGTTGTTCAAGCAATTGCTCATGGTTGCCGGCATGGAGAGGTATTACCAGATCGCCCGCTGTTACCGGGACGAGGACTTCCGTGCGGACCGCCAGCCCGAGTTCACCCAGCTCGACGTGGAGATGAGCTTCGTCGACCAAGAGGACGTCATCGCCTTGGCCGAAGAGATCGTCACCGCGTTGTGGGCCCTCATCGACGTGACGATCCCCACCCCGCTTCCGCGTCTGACGTTCGACGAGGCCATGGACAGGTACGGCTCCGACAAGCCGGATCTGAGGTTCGACCTGGAGATCCACGAGCTGACCGACGTGTTCGCGTCGACCGGATTCCGCGTCTTCCAGGCCGCGTATGTCGGCGCCGTGGTGATGGCCGGCGGGGCGAGCCTGCCTCGCCGTCAATTCGACGCCTGGCAGGAATGGGCCAAGCAGCGAGGCGCCAAGGGTCTGGCCTACGTCACCATCTCCGACACCGGTGAGATGGGTGGCCCCGTGGCCAAGAACCTCTCCGAGGAAGAACTGGCCGCCCTGGCCCCGCGCACCGGCGCGAAGCCCGGTGACGCGATCTTCTTCGCCGCTGGACCCCGGACCAAGTCCCAGGCGTTGCTGGGCGCCGCCCGGAACGAGATCGGCGAGCGTCTCGGCCTGATCGACAAGGACGCCTGGAGCCTTCTCTGGGTGGTCGACGCCCCTCTGTTCAAACCCACCTCCGAAGCCGAGGACGAAGGCGACGTGGCCGTGGGCGGCGGCGCGTGGACCGCGGTCCACCACGCCTTCACCTCGCCCAAGCCGGAGTGTGTCGACACGTTCGACACCGACCCCGGGTCGGCTCTCGCCTACGCGTACGACATCGTCTGCAACGGCAACGAGATCGGCGGCGGGTCCATCAGGATCCATCGCCGCGACATCCAGGAGCGGGTCTTCGCCGTCATGGGCATCACGCCCGAGGAGGCTCAGGACAAGTTCGGCTTCCTGCTCAACGCCTTCCAGTACGGCGCCCCGCCCCACGGAGGGATCGCCTTCGGATGGGACCGTGTGGTCGCCCTCCTCGCCGGCGCCGAGTCGATCCGTGAGGTCATCGCCTTCCCGAAGACCGGCAATGGGTACGATCCGCTCACCAGCGCCCCTGCGGCGATCACTCTCCAACAGCGGCGCGAGGCCGGTGTGGACGCTAGGCCCCAGAAGAAGGGCCAGGCGTCGGATCAGTCTGCCGCGCCGCAGGCGACTGCGACAGCCTGATCGGGTCTGTGTCCTGGTCGGCCGCCGTCAGTCGGCGGCGGCCAGGATGGCGAGGATGGACTTTCGGGTCGATTCGAGCTGGACGGCGATGGCCGTGAGTTGATCGGGAGTGCCGGTCTGTCCGGCGTACCGGATCGTGTGGGCGAGGAATCGCAACTGCTCCATGGCGGCGTTCCGTTGGGTCAGAGCTGGCTCGCGCCCACTCCACGGTTCTTCAGGCAGGTCGGCGACGACCGCCTGACCGGCATCCGTGAGCGTGAAGACCTTCTGCTGATCGGTCATCACCGCCTGGATGAGACCCTCGTCCTCCAACTGGTTCAGCGCCGGATAGATGGCGCCGGGGGAGGGCTGCCAGGCGTCCATGGTCTTCTCGGCCAAGCTCGTCATGATCTGATACCCGTTGAGGGGTCGCTCGCTGAGCAGTCGCAGGATCGAGTCGCGGACCTGCCCTGGACGGGCACGCCTCATCCGGGGTCCATCTTCTCCCCACGGCCTCCTTCC
Source organism: Propionibacteriaceae bacterium (assembly GCA_009780915.1). GTDB lineage: Bacteria > Actinomycetota > Actinomycetes > Propionibacteriales > Propionibacteriaceae > WQYJ01. Next base: position 93,923 of record WQZD01000003.1, on the reverse strand, counting down.
CCTGCGGCGACGATCCCCGGGGCCGAACCCGGGTTCCGGATCCGGGGGGCCGTCTCCCCATCGACGAGGCCCGGGGACCATCGCCGGATCGACAGGACGTCGTCGAGGGCGCATCGGTGGATTCACATGTGTGTACATGGTGTCTCCTTTCGCGATAGACATATCAACGATATATCGTTCGTAATACTATGTCAATGTGCTGCCAGCGGGGGAGGAGGGCGGACGGGCCTGACGTCCACCGGATGCCAGATTGTGACCAAAATGTGACCTTGTCTGGCGGGATTGGGGTGGTTTCCGATTGCTTCAGACGGGTATGGTATTGATGCCAAAAGGAGGGAACCCTCCATCACACAATGGATAGGAAAAATTGTGAAGAAACTAGCAGCATCAGCGGTGCTGATCACGGCCGCGGCTCTCGCGCTGGCCGGGTGCGCGTCCGCGCCGCAGTCCAACCCATCGACGGGTGCGACAGGCAGCGCCAGCAACTTCCTCGCGTGCATGATCTCCGACCAGGGCGGGTTCGATGACAAGTCGTTCAACCAGTCCGGGTTCGAGGGACTGGTCAAGGCCCAGGACGAACTGGGCGTGACCATCAAGAGCGCCGAGTCCCAGAACGCCTCTGACTTCGCTCCCAACCTGGAGAGCATGCAGACCAACAACTGCGATCTGACCATCACCGTCGGATTCATGCTCGCCGAGGCCACCAAGGCGCAGGCCACCGCGAACCCCGACACCCATTTCGCCATCATCGACGACAACTCCATCGAGCTGCCGAACGTGAAGCCCTTGGTCTTCAAGACCTCGGACGCGTCCTTCCTCGCCGGGTACCTGGCCGCCGCGTACAGCACCACCGGTGTGGTCGCCACCTTCGGCGGCATGCAGATCCCCTCGGTGACCATCTTCATGGACGGCTTCGTCGACGGTGTGGCTCAGTACAACGCGGATTCCGGGAAGACCGTCCAGGTCCTCGGGTGGGACAAGGCCACGCAGAAGGGCTCCTTCACGGGCGACTTCGAGGATCAGTCCAAGGGCCAGATCACCACGAAGAACTTCATCGAGGCTGGCGCTGACGTGGTCATGCCCGTCGCCGGCCCCGTGGGCAACGGCGCTGCCATGGCGGCTCAGGACGCCGGGAACGTCGCCATCATCTGGGTGGACGCCGACGGCTTCGAGACCGCTCCTCAGTACCAGGACCTGTTCTTGACCTCGGTCATGAAGGAGATCGGCCAGTCCGTCTTCGACACGATCAAGGCCACCGAGGACGGCACCTACTCCAACACGCCGTACGTGGGCACCTTGGCCAACGGCGGTGTGGGCATCGCTCCGTACCACAACTTCGACTCCAAGATCCCGCAAGAGGTCAAGGACAAGATCAACCAGCTGCAGGCCGACATCGCGTCGGGCAAGCTGAAGGTCGTGTCGCCGTCCGATCCTCAGTGATCGATTGAGGCGGCGTTCGCCGCATGAGCGACGACGTGTCGGGTCCGGGCCATCTGATAAGGATGCGCCCGGACCCGACAGGTCGCACAGGGGCACAGGGGGATCTATCAGATAGTATTTTCAGCACGACCGACAGTCAAGGAGGATCAGTCGTGAGGCTTGAACTGCGTCATGTGACGAAGAAGTTCGGCGATTTCATCGCCAATGACGCCATCGATCTCATCGTGGAACCCGGACAGATCCATGCGCTGCTCGGTGAGAACGGCGCTGGGAAATCGACGCTCATGAATGTGTTGTACGGGTTGTACGAGGCCGATGGGGGCGAGATCCTCCTCGACGGTGTTCCCGTCCATTTCTCGGGACCCGGGGACGCCATGGCGGCTGGGATCGGCATGGTCCATCAGCACTTCATGCTCATCCCCGTGTTCACGGTCGCCGAGAACGTCATCCTCGGCAGCGAGCCCACCACAGGCGGCTTGATCGACATCGCCCAAGCCCGTGCCGTGGTGAGAGAGATCTCCGACCGATTCGGTTTCGACGTCGATCCGGACGCACTCGTGGAGACCCTTCCCGTCGGAGTCCAGCAGAGGGTCGAGATCATCAAAGCACTCTCCCGTCACGCGCAGATCCTCATCCTGGACGAGCCCACTGCTGTGCTGACGCCTCAGGAGACCGACGAGTTGATGGACATCATGCGCCAGTTGGCCACGGCCGGCGCCTCCATCGTGTTCATCACCCACAAACTCCGTGAAGTCCAGGAGGTGGCCGACGAGATCACGGTGATCCGACTGGGCAAAGTCGTGGGACACACCAAGCCGACCGCGTCCCAGAACGAGCTGGCGTCCATGATGGTGGGTCGCCACGTGGATCTCGAAGTCACCAAACCACAGGCCACGGCAGGGGACGTGGCCCTGGAGGTCACCGGTCTGGAACTGCTCGACACCGACGGGCGCGTCCTCCTCGACGATCTGAGCTTCTCCGTCGCTCGGGGAGAAGTCCTCGCGGTCGCGGGGGTCCAAGGCAATGGGCAGACCGAGCTCGCAGAGACGCTGATCGGCCTGCGCCGTCCCACCGCAGGGTCGGTCGTCCTCCACCGTGCTGCTGAGGACGGCGGGCAGGTCGTCGAGGACCTGACGGGCAAGAGTGTCAAAGCCATCCTCGCCTCGGGCGTCGGCTTCGTCCCTGAAGATCGCGGCAAGGACGGCATGGTGGCGGGGTTCACGATCGCCGAGAACCTCATCCTCGACCAGGTCACGTCCGCGCCGTTCTCCCAGTGGGGGGCCATGAACATGAGAGCCATCGCCCACAACGCCTCCGAGAGGGTGGCCGAGTACGATGTGCGCTCCGGATCCTCCTCCGCCGCCTTGGCGACGCTGTCCGGCGGCAACCAGCAGAAGGTCGTCATGGCCAGGGAGTTGTCCCGCGACCTGACCGTCCTGATCGCCTCTCAGCCCACACGCGGCTTGGACATCGGCTCGATCGAGTTCATCCATTCACGCATCCTCCAGCAACGGGAGAAGGGCACGGCCGTGGTGATCGTGTCCACCGAGCTCAACGAAGTGACGGCCCTCGCCGACCGCATCGCCGTCATGTACGAAGGCCGATTCGTCGGCATCGTCCCACCCGACACGCCGCGCCATGTCCTGGGCCTGATGATGGCGGGCGTGTCGTACGACGACGCCATCGCCCAGAGTCAGGGCCACGAGACGGACCCCGGTGAGATCATGGAAGGAATCTGGCAGTGAGTGACACGACCCAGGAACAGTCCACGCCTCGACCCACGTGGCGAGTCATGCTGCGCTCCGCGGCCACCTCGTCGTACCTGACCTCCTTCCTCGCCATCGTCGTGGCCCTCCTGATCGGCGCGATCCTGATCGGGGCGGCCGACGCGCAGGTCCAGCAGACGGCGGCGTACCTGTTCGCCCAGCCCTCGGACTTCTTCGGCGCGGTGGGCCACGCGGTCGGCGGGGCGTACTCCTCCCTCTTCCAGGGGGCCGTGGTCAACGTGTCCACGGCGAATAACGCGGCCGACGTGATCGCCCCGATCACCAAGACGATCGCGTACTCCGTCCCGCTGATCTTCGCGGGTCTCGCGCTCGGCATCGGTTTCCGCGCGGGGATGTTCAACATCGGCGCCCAGGGCCAGATCATCCTCGGCGCCGTCCTGTGCGGGTACGTCGGCTTCTCCTGGCACCTCCCGATCGTGATCCATGTGATCGTGTGCCTGATCGGCGCCTTCGTCGGAGGGGCTCTCTGGGGGTTCATCCCCGGCATCCTCAAGGCCAAGACCGGCGCCAACGAGGTGATCGTGACGATCATGCTCAACTCGATCGCCGTCTTCCTCCTCGGATGGCTGCTGACGTTGCAGGCGTTCCGCAAACCCACGTCCAACGCGCCGATCAGCCCGACCATGGACCCCTCGGCCCAGTTCCCCCACTTCTTCGGCACCCCCATCGATTTGGGCTTCGTTTTGGCGATTCTGGCCGCCGTGGGGGTGTGGTGGCTCATGGAGCGCTCCACCTTGGGATTCCGTATCCGAGCGGTGGGCGAGAACCCAGACGCCGCGCGTACGGCCGGCATGAACGTCTCGATGACCTACGTGTGGGTGATGATCCTCTCGGGCGGACTGGCCGGACTCGCGGCCACCTCCCAATTGCTCTCGTCCGCCTCCCAGCAGCTCAACGCGAACATCGCCTCCACCTTCGGATTCGACGCGATCACCGTCGCCCTGCTCGGTCGGTCCAAGCCGGTGGGGACGGTCCTGGCGGGGCTGCTCTTCGGCGGACTGAGGGCGGGCGGTTACCTGATGCAATCGGTGACAGGGACCCCCATCGACATCATCCTCGTCGTCCAGTCGGTGATCGTCCTGCTGATCGCCGCGCCACCCCTGGTGAGAGCCCTGTTCCGTCTGCCCGACCCCGAACGGCGACGCAGGGCCACCTCCCGTGCCCATGCCCGCTCGACACGTGAGGAGGTGACAGCATGAGCACCGCTGTCTTGCTCGACGACCTCGTGACCGATCACATGCGACCCCGCTCGTGGAAGCTGCCCATCGCCTTGTCGGTGTTCACCCTCGCCGCCGCCTTCGGCTTCGCCGGGACGACCTCCTCGACCGCGATCAGCCAGGTGGCCATCGTCACCGGCAACCGCTGGTTGGGCACGATCAACCTCGCCCTTCCCAGCCTCACCAGTGAGATCGTCCTCGTGGCGGCGATGCTGTGCGTCACCGGATCGGCGTGGTGGGCGTCCGCCACCCGCACCACGGCTTTCGGCAAAGTACGCCTCGGATCGTGGATGGGCATCATTTTCGGGACCTGTTTCGTGGCCTCCTTCCTGTTGTGGGCGGTGGCCGGACGAGGCGCGTCCTTGCAGTTCACGTCTCTGTTGTCAGGCGCCTTGTTCTTGTCGGTGCCGTTGATCTTCGGCGCCATGGCCGGCACGGTGTGCGAGCACGTGGGTGTCATCAACGTCTCCATCGAGGGCCAGTTGCTCGCCGGCGCCTTCCTCGCCGCCGTGGTCGGCGCCGTCTCCCAGAACCCGTGGCTCGGGTTGATCTCGGCGCCTGTCGCCGGGGCGGTGATCGGCGCCTTGTTGGCCTTGTTCGCGGTCCGGTACTGGGTGGACCACATCATCGTCGGCGTCGTCCTGAACGTCCTCGTGACCGGCCTGACCAGCTACCTGTTCTCCACCGTGCTGACCCGGAACACAGCCGTGTTCTCCGCGACTGTGAAACTGCCGAAGTGGCAGATCCCCGTGCTCTCGGAGATCCCCGTGATCGGACCCGTGCTGTTCAACCAGAACGCTTTGGTGTACCTGATGTACATCGCCGTCATCGCCCTGCAGATCCTGCTCTTCAAGTCCAAATGGGGACTGCGCCTGCGCGCCTGCGGCGAGCACCCCCGTGCCGCCGACACGGTCGGGATCAAGGTCAACCGCACCCGCGTGCTCAACACGATCCTCGGCGGCGCCATCGCCGGTCTGGGAGGCGCGTACTTCACCGTGGCCAACGGCCTGGCCTTCGGCAAGCAGATGAGCGCCGGGCGAGGCTACATCGCCTTGGCGGCGATGATCCTCGGTGGATGGAAACCCAAGGGCGCCCTGGTGGCGGCCCTGTTGTTCGGCTTCGCCGACAACCTGCAGAACGCTTTGGGAGTCGTCGGGGTGGAGGTGCCTAGCCAGTTCATGCTGATGGCCCCCTACCTCGTGACGATCTTCGCCGTGGCGGGACTCGTGGGACGGGTACGTCCACCGGCGATGGAAGGCAAACCGTACAAGGGATGAGATCGATGGATTGGACTGTGCTGCTGTCCGCTGCGACGGACGCGGCTGCGAAGGCGTACGCGCCGTACTCCCACTATCCGGTGGGGGCGGCCGCCCTGGTCGACGACGGCCGACTCGTGTCGGGCTGCAATGTCGAGAACGCCTCCTATGGGCTGACGTTGTGCGCGGAGTGCGGGCTCGTGTCCGCTCTGGCGGCGTCCGGCGGCGGCCGTCTGGTGGCCTTCGCCTGCGTCGACGGGGCGGGTCAGGTCATCACCCCGTGCGGGCGGTGTCGGCAACTGCTCTACGAACACGGTGGGCCGGCATTGAGGATGGCGACCCCTCGTGGCGAGTGCGCCCTCGCGGACATGCTGCCCCAGGCCTTCGGTCCCGACGATCTGGCGACACATCAACCGACCGACGCGTCAGGCGACGTGAGACCCAGCGACCCGGAAGGCGCCGACCATGTCTGAACTCTTCGACGCCGTCGACGTCATCATGGCGAAGCGTGACGGGCACACCCTGACGGAGGATCAGATCGACTGGGTGATCGACGCCTACACACGCGGGGCCGTCGCCGAGGAACAGATGTCCGCCTTGCTGATGGCGATCTTCCTCCGCGGTCTGACCAGGTCGGAGCTGAACAGGTGGACCGACGCCATGATCGCCTCGGGCGAACGCCTGGACTTCGCCGACCTGCCCCGGCCCACGGTGGACAAGCACTCCACAGGAGGGGTCGGCGACAAGATCACCCTGCCTTTGTCGGCGTTGGTGGCGAGTTTCGGCGTGGCCGTTCCCCAGCTCTCCGGACGAGGCCTGGGCCACACGGGAGGGACCCTCGACAAATTGGAGGCCATCCCGGGGTGGAGAGCGGCGCTCACCACCGACGAGATGATGGCGCAGTTGAGGTCGGTGGGCGCCGTGGTCTGCCAGGCGGGGTCCGGGCTGGCGCCCGCGGATCGCAAGCTGTACGCCCTGCGCGACGTCACCGGCACCGTGGCCTCGATCCCCCTGATCGCCTCGTCGATCATGAGCAAGAAGATCGCCGAAGGCACCTCTGCTTTGGTCTTGGACGTCAAGTGCGGCTCCGGGGCCTTCATGACACGGCTCGACCTCGCGCAGGAGTTGGCGCGGACCATGGTCGAGATCGGTGAGGACCACGGAGTGCGCACCGTGGCTCTCGTCACCGACATGTCCACACCCTTGGGCCTCACGGCCGGAAACGCCCTTGAGGTGCGCGAGTCTCTGGAGGTGCTCGCCGGAGGAGGACCCGCCGACGTCGTGGACCTCACCGTGGCCCTGGCGCGCCAGATGCTGGACTGCGCCGCCGAGGTGGTCCTCGAGCGCGGAATCCCCGCGGCTGGGGTGTCGCCTCACAGCGCGGAGGCGCAGCGCCGAGCCGGGCTCCTGCGGGAGGCCGACCTGGTGGAAGCCCTCCACGACGGCCGAGCCATGGACACGTGGCGCGCGACCATCACCGCTCAAGGCGGCGATGCGGACGCCCCTTTGCCCACGGCTCGCCACACCGACCAGGTGATCAGCGAGTGTGACGGGTACGTCACGGGCGTGGACGCCCTCAGCGTCGGCCAGGCGGCCTGGCGGCTCGGGGCGGGACGCGCTGTGCGTACCGACACCGTGCAGGCTGGAGCGGGAGTGGAACTCCACGCGAAACCAGGAGACTGGGTGGCGACGGGCCAGCCCCTGGCGACCCTGCACACCGACACTCCCGACACCTTCAGCAGGGCTCGTGAGTCGTTGACGGGGGCCTGGACATTCGGGGCGTCGCCGATCGAGCGGACCCCGGTCGTGCTCGATCGTGTGGCCGCCTCGTGATCAACCGCTACGCTGGATAGATACGTGCCGAACGGCCCGACGAAGGAGAATTTTCGATGAGACGCATGGAACTGGCTTCGATGATCGACCACACCCTGCTCAAGCCCGAGGCGACGGCGAGCGACGTCGCGTCCCTGGTCGAGCAAGGCGCACAGTTGGGCGTCTACTCGGTGTGCGTGAGCCCGTCGCTGCTCCCGCTCGACCCCCGTGGACTGAAGGTGGCCGTCGTGTGTGGATTCCCGTCTGGGGCGCACACCTCGGCGATGAAGGCCGCCGAAGCGGCGCAAGCCGTGCGCGATGGCGCCGACGAGGTCGACATGGTCATCAACCTCGGGCTCGCCAAAGCGCAGGACTGGGCGGGAGTCGGTCTCGACATCCTGGCCGTCCGCGACGCCGTCCCCTCCCCGGTGGTCCTCAAGGTGATCATCGAGTCGGCACTCTTGAGCGACGAGGAGATCGTTCTGGCGTGCCGGGCCGCGATGGACGCGAACGCCGACTTCGTGAAGACCTCGACCGGCTTCCACCCGGCCGGCGGCGCCAGTGTGCACGCGGTCCGCTTGATGCGTGACACCGTGGGGGACACGATGGGCGTGAAGGCCAGTGGGGGGATCCGCTCCCTCGACACAGCTCTGGCGATGATCGAGGCCGGGGCCAACCGTCTGGGCCTGTCGGGCAGCGCGGCCATCCTGGCCGAACTCGACGAGGGCTGAGGATGACGCCTCCCACCACGACCCTCGCCCAGCAGGCGCAGGCATGGATCCGTGACGACGTGGACGCCGAGTCCCAGAGCGAGATGCGTGACCTGCTCGCACGGGCCGACACGGATCCCGAGGCGTACGCGGAGTTGGCCGACCGGTTCTCCTCTCGGCTGGAGTTCGGCACGGCCGGGCTTCGGGGCGCCATGGGCGCGGGTCCGAACAGGATGAACCGTGCTGTGGTCATCCAGGCGGCGAAGGGGCTCGTCGACTATCTGTCCTCCCGGGTGGATCGCCCCGTGGTGGTGATCGGAAACGACGCCCGTCACCAGTCGCGCCGATTCGCCCTCGACACGGCTGGCGTCGTCACCGCGCACGGGGGCGATGCCGTGCTCTTGCCCGACCCGGTTCCCACCCCGGTGTTGGCCTACGCCGTGCGACGTCTCGGCGCCGACGCGGGCGTCATGGTGACCGCGTCGCACAATCCTGCGGCCGACAACGGGTACAAGGTGTACGTGGGGGGACGGATGGTCCCCGACGAGCAGCGGGGCGTGCAGATCGTCCCTCCCCATGACACGGGCATCCAGGAGCTCATCGCCGCCGCCGGACCGGCGAACCAGATCCGCCGTGACCAGGGATGGACGGACGTGAGCCCTGACCTCGTCGAGGCCTACCTCGACGCCATCTCCGCTTCGACGGACCCCGAACAGTGCGCGGGAGCGCCCATCCGGATCGTCCACACGGCCCTGCACGGCGTGGGCGGCAGACCTGCGATGGCGGCCTTGGCCCGAGCTGGGTTCACCGATGTCTGGCCCGTGGCGGCCCAAGTGGCGCCGGACCCCGATTTTCCCACGGTGGCTTTCCCCAACCCTGAGGAGCCCGGCGCCATCGACCTGGCGATCCAGGAGGCCGTACGGGCGGACGCCGACGTGGTCATCGCCAACGACCCGGACGCGGACCGGTGCGCCGTGGCCGTCCCCGACCCTCGCACCGGGTGGCGGATGCTGCACGGGGACGAGTTGGGCGCGGTCCTCGCCGAGGACTTGGGACCCACCGGGTCGGGCGTCTTCGTCAATTCGGTGGTCTCCTCCCGCCAGTTGGCGGTGATCGCCGCACACCACGGACGTGGCTATGTGCGCACGCTGACGGGTTTCAAGTGGATGGGCAGGGTCGAGAACCTCGGCTTCGCCTATGAGGAGGCCATCGGATACTGCGTGCGTCCCGACCTGGTACGGGACAAGGACGGATTGTCGACCGCCGTGGCGGTGGCCCGACTGGTGTCGCGGTTGAAGGCCGAGGGACTGTCGATCTGCGACCGGCTGGACGATCTGGCTCGCCGTCACGGCCTGTACCTCAGCTCTCAGGTGTCCGTACGTGTGACGGATCAGACCCGGATCGCGGCCATCATGACCCGACTGAGGACCTCGTCGATCGAGTCTCTGGCGGGCAGCGCGGTCACCGACACAGTCGACCTGTCGCTCGGATGGGGGAGTCTTCCCCCCACGGACGGAATCGTCGTGACGACCGCGAGGGACGACCGAGTCATCATCCGTCCGTCCGGGACAGAACCCAAGGTGAAATGTTACCTGGAAGTGATCGAGCCCGTGTCGCCCGACGCGAGTTATGACTCTCTCACCGCCTCACGTGCGGCGGCCAGGCGACGCCTGGACCAGATCGCGAGCGACCTCGACGCCGTCGTGTTCTCCTGATCTCCTGACGGGTGGGGCTCAGGCGAACGCCGCGGCGACCGCGAGGGAGAGGGCGCCCTGGAAGCGGGTCTCACGCTCGGCAGAGGTCATATCGGCGCCCTGCTTGGTGAGGTGGTCGGAGACGGTGAGCACCGCCAAGGCGCCCGTGCCGTGCTCGGCGGCCACCCCGTACAGGCTCGCCGCCTCCATCTCCACGGCCAGGACGCCATGGGCGACCATCGCGTCCAGTTGTCCGGGGACGGCGAAGTAGAAATGGTCGGCGGAGATGATCGGCCCTGCGAACACATCCGCGGCCCCCGCTGCGGCGTGCAGAGCCGCCGACGCCATCGCCAGGTCGGCCACGGCGGAGAAGTGGGTTCCCGGGATGCGTAGCTCGTTCATCGAGGAGGTGGTGTGCGCCCCCGACGCGATCACGACGTCTCCGACCGACACGGCGGGGGAGATGCCTCCGGCCGTCCCGACGCGCACGATGCGTTCCACGCCGAAGAAACGGAACAACTCCGTGGCGTAGATCGCGATCGACGGCATCCCCATGCCGGAGCCCATGATCGACAGAGGCTTCCCATGGTGGGGACCCTCGCCCGCGTACACACCTGTGAATCCCATCATTCCGCGCACATCCGTGACCATCCGAGCCGAGTCGAGGATGAGCTCAGCCATGCGCTCGGCCCTCTTGGGGTCTCCAGGCATGAGGACGGCGGGAGCGAAGTCGCCGAGTTCTGCGTCGATGTGGGGGGTGGCCATGGCGTCTCCTGAGGTCGAAGGTTCACACGGGGTGAGCTCGTGTGGCATCCAGCCTACCGGACACGTCAGGGTAGGGTGGAGGGTGCCAGTGAGCCTCGATGAAAGGGGGGTCGATGATCGATCTGCACACACATTCGACGGTCTCGGACGGCACGGACAGTGTGCCAGAGGTGATCCGAGCCGCCCATGCGGCTGGCGTGGAGGTTCTCGCCCTCACCGATCACGACACCATGGACGGAGTCGATCTGGCTCAGGACTGCGGACGCCGGGAGGGGGTCGAGGTGCTCAACGGCATGGAGATGTCGACTCATTTGTTAGTCGACAATATCCGCCGTCCCGTCCATCTCTTGGCCTATGGATGCTCGCACGAGGACCAGCCCCTCGCTGATCTGCTGGCGAGGGTGCGCGAGGCGAGAGTGACGAGGGTGCCACGGATGCTGGAACTGCTCGCCGAACTCGGGATGCCCCTGACCCTGGAGGAGGTCGAGGCGTGGTGCGCGACCAGTTCCACCACCGGGCGTCCACACGTGGCCGACGCCATGGTCCATCGCGGCTACGTCGCGAGCCGGGACGAGGCGTTCGCGAGGTACCTGTACGACGATGGGCCGGCGTACGTCTCCCGCTACACCCCGACCGTGGCCGAGGCGGTGGACGCGGTGAACGCTGCCCATGGGGTCGCCGTCGTCGCCCACCCCTGGGCCAGAGGAGGCGCCGCATGGATGACCGTGGACGCCATCGCGGATCTGGCGGCCGACCACGGGCTGGTCGGGATCGAGGCCGACCACGTGGACCATTCCATCTCGGACAGGGGGTTGCTGCACCGTGTGGCGGATGATCTAGGATTGGTGGCCACAGGGTCGAGCGACTACCACGGTCGAGGGAAGACCAGGAACCCCCTCGGGGCCTGCCACACCCCGCGCGAGGCCTATGAGACCATCACGGCCGAGATACGAGAAAGAGGCGGTCACCTATGACTGACACCCCCACCACCGGCGACCAGTCCGCATCGCTGGAGCGTACCGTCGCCCGGAGCCATCAGATCAACGCCGAACTGGCCAAGAATCCATCGGCCTTCCGCGTGCTGACCGGCGACCGTCCCACAGGCGACCTGCACATCGGGCATTACTTCGGCTCACTGAGCAATCGGGTGCGGTTGCAGAACCTCGGCGTCGACACGGTGCTCGTGGTGGCCGACTACCAGGTGATCACCGACCGTGATGGCGTGGGGCCGATCAAAGACCGCGTGTACTCCCTCGTCACCGACTACCTGGCCGCAGGCATCGACCCGGAGAAGACCGTCATCTTCACCCATTCGGCGATCCCGGCTCTGAACCAGCTCATGCTTCCCTTTTTGTCGCTCGTCACCGATGCGGAGCTTCGGCGCAACCCCACGGTCAAGGCCGAGTTGGAGGACACCGAAGGACGTCCCATGTCGGGCCTGCTGCTGACCTACCCCGTCCACCAGGCGGCCGACATCCTCTTCTGCAAGGCGAACCTCGTCCCGGTCGGCAAAGACCAGATCCCTCACATCGAGATGTGCCGGGTGGTGGCTCGGCGATTCGACGAGCGATACGGACGCGCTGAAGCCGACCGTCCCGTGTTCCCGCCGGCTGACGCTCTCCTCAGCGAAGCCGCCATGATCCTGGGCACGGACGGCACCAAGATGTCCAAGTCCAAAGGCAACGTCATCGAGTTGAAGATGACCGCCGACGAGACCGCCAAGGCCTTGAAGAAAGCCGTCACCGACTCCGACCGCCACATCACGTACGACCCGGTCAACCGTCCCGAGGTGTCCAACCTGCTCGCCATCGCGGGGTTGTGCTTGGGCCAGGACCCGGCCCAGATCGCCGAGGAGATCGGCGACGGGGGAGCGGGCGCCCTGAAGAAGGTGGTCACCGAGGCCCTCAACGAGACGCTGGCCGAGCACCGGACACGGCGTGGCGAACTCGTCGCCGATCCCGGGTACGTGGCCTCGGTCCTCCAGCGCGGCAACGCCCATGCCAACGAGATCGCGGAAGCGACCCTCGCCGAGGTCCGCACCGCCATGAAGATGGCGTACTGACCTCGTCCCCACGTGTCGCGGGGGACAAATCCGTACAGGTGCCGTACGATCGAGGCATGGCACAACAATTGCGTACCCGTCGCTTCGAGACGCGGCTCGACCCTGACACGGACAACCTCATCACCCAAGCAGCCGACCGCCTGGGTGAGTCACGTTCGACATTCGTCGTGCGTGCCGCCAAGGAGGCGGCAGAGCGCGTGGTGACCCCGGCGGGGACCGTCACGCCCGCTGAGGCCTTGGCGATCTTGCTGGAGTCCGTGGACGACACCCACGTGGAGGCGTGCCCCCTGCTCAAGGGCTTGCGCCGCTGAGTCATCCCACCCGGTTGCCCACCGACACGTAGACGGACGCCGGAGCCACACGGAGCGCGTCGTCCGAGCCGAGGTCGGCGTCTGAATCGAACTCGGCGTGCGAGACACGCTCGTCGTCCCTGACACGCTCCATCGACGTGGGGTCAGGAATACTCGTGGCGTCCGCCGGGACGCGTCCCTGGTGCGCCATGTGGGCCGTGGTCAAGGTCAACTTGATCCGGTTCAACTGGTTCACTTCCGAAGCTCCCGGATCATAGTCGATGGTCACCAAGTTGGCGCCGGGGTGCTGTCGGCGGATCTCTTTGAACATCCCCTTGCCCACCACGTGGTTGGGCAGGCATGCGAAGGGCTGGACGCAGATCACGTTGGGCACTCCGGAGTGGATCAGCTCCAGCACTTCCGCCGTCAGCAGCCACCCCTCTCCGGCCTGGTTGCCCAGGCTGGTCACCTGTTGGGCCCGCTCCGCCATCTCGGCCATGCTTCCGGGAATCGTGAACTTCGGTTCGGGATGACGGGCGTTGGCCGTGGCCAGGGCGGCTCGCACCGGGGCGCGGTAGTTCTCCATCCATCGGCGGAACAGGGCCTTGGCCCGATGCCATTTCCCACCGATCCCCAGGTTCTCCCAGTTCCATTCGGTGGTGTACAACCCGGTGACCATGAACTCCATCAACCCCGGAAGGGACGCCTCGCACCCTTCCGACTCGATGACATCGATGACGTTGTTGTTCGCGTCGGGATGGAATTTCACCAGGATCTCTCCCACGATGCCGACCCTCGGCCGTCGCGGCTCGTCCGTCAGCGGGAGGCGGTCGAACTCGTCGACCATGGCGTGGATCAGTGTCTTATACGTGAGCTTCTTCCCGTAGTGGGGGGTGCGTCCGTTCCGCAGCCACTCCTGGGCTATCTGGTCCCACCGATGGTACAGGGTCGTGGCCGACCCCGGCTCGGCCTCGTACGGACGAACCCTCAGGAGCAGGTCCTGGAGCAGGTCTCCGATGGTCAGAGCCCTCATGGCCTTGTGCGCCAAGGGCAGCGTGAGGCTGAAGCCCGGATTGGACTCGATACTGGACGTCGAGATGGCGATGACGGGGACCTGGGGGTATCCGGCGTCGCGAAGGGCCTTGCGCAGCAGGCCTGTGTAGTTCGTCGCCCGGCACATCCCGCCCGTCTGCGTGATGAGGACGGAGGCGTTGTCCGGATCGACGTCCGGCTCCTGCAGCGCCTTGACCAACTGCCCGATCACCATGATGGCCGGATAGCAGGCATCGTTGTTGACGGTGCGCAGGCCGGTCTCCACGTCCTCGGACGAGGCGTGCTCCAAGAACTTCACCGCGTACCCGGCAGATTGGATGATGGGGATGACCAGCCGGAAATGGATGGGCGCCATCTGCGGGGCGATGATCGTGTGGGTGGCCTTCATCTCCTTGGTGAAGGGGACCTTGACCAAGGCATGGCTGCGGGGCGCCCGATGGGCGACACGACGCTGGTCGGCTGCCGCCGCCAGGGAGCGCAGCCGGATCCTCGCGGCCCCCAAGGACGACACCTCGTCGATCTTCAGCAGGGTGTAGACGCGGTTCTTCGCCTCCAGGATCTCGGCGACCTGCTCGGAGGTGATCGCGTCCAGACCGCATCCGAAGGAGTTCAACTGGACCAGTTCCATCGTCGGCTCGCGGGTCACGACGGCCGCGGCCTCGTACAACCGCGAGTGATAGGCCCACTGATCTCTGACTCGCAACGGGCGTTCCAGCGACGACTCCTCTTCGATGACGGAGTCCTCGGTGAACACCGCCATCCCCAGACTGGTGACCAACTCGGGGATGCCGTGGTGGACCTCCGGGTCGACGTGGTACGGCCTGCCCGCCAAGACGATCCCGCGCACGCCGTTCTCGGCGCAGTAGGCGCGCGCCCTGGCCCCTTCGGCCCGGATGTCCGCCCGGAAGGCGGCGTCCTCGGCATAGGCCGCGTCGACGGCCTGCCGCGCCTCCTCCTCCGTGACGGACCAGTCGGCGAAGATCTGCTGGACGCGCTCGACCAGTTTGGCGGGATTGGCGAGGTTGATGTACGGGTTGATGAGCCGCACCCCGGGCTCACGCATCCTCTCCAGGTTGTTCTGGATGACCTGGGGGTACGACGCCACGACGGGGCAGTTGTAGTTCTTGTCGGACTGTGAGATGAGTTGCTGCTCGTAGCTGACGGACGGGTAGAAGATGGTCGTGACCCCACGGTCCAGCAGGGACTCGACGTGCCCATGGACGAGTTTCGCCGGGTAGCAGACGTTCTCCGACGCGATCGAACTCATGCCCAGCTCGAACATCTCGTGGGAGCTTCTCCCGGAGACGATCACACGGAACTTCAGGTGGGAGAGCAGCGTGAACCAGAAGGGATAGTTCTCGTACATGTTGAGCGCCCGTGGGATCCCGATGTCGCCACGTTCGGCCTCTTTCGCGGTCAGGCGTCGATAGCCGAACAAGCGCTTATACGTGTAGTCGAAGAGGTTAGGGAGGGGAGACTTCTCCTTGGTCGGGTCCGCGCCGCGCTCGCACTTGTTGCCCGAGGTGTGGCGCTCGCCGTTGCCGAAGGTGGAGATCGTGCACTGGCAATGATTTTGACACAGCTGGCACTGCGCCGTCTCAGTCTCCATGTGGATGGTCCTCAGAGCGGGGATGGACAGCATCTGCCCCGGCAGGCCGGGGGTGGCGCTCGCCTTGGCGGTGAGCGCGGCCCCGTACGCCCCCATGAGCCCCGCGATGTCAGGACGCACCACCTCGCACCCGGTGAGCCGCTCGAAGGCCCGCAGCACCGCGTCGTTGAGGAACGTGCCGCCCTGCACCACGACCGTGTCGCCCAATTGTCCCGGCTCGCGTAGCTTGACGACCTTGTACAGCGCGTTGCGGATCACGGCGTAGCTGAGACCGGCGGCGATATCCGCGACGGTGGCCCCCTCTTTCTGGGCCTGCTTCACCGACGAGTTCATGAACACCGTGCACCGGCTGCCCAAGTCCACCGGGGCTTGGGCCTCGCACGCGGCTTCGGTGAACTGCGTGGTCGTCAGGCCCAGGGATTCCGCGAAGGTCTGCAGGAAGGAGCCGCAACCAGAGGAGCACGCCTCGTTGACCGCGATGGAGTCGATCACGGAGTCGTGGATCCTCAGGTACTTCATGTCCTGGCCACCGATGTCGATCACGGAGGTCACGCCGGGCGCGATCTTGTCGGCGGCACGGAAATGGGCGATGGTCTCGACCACGCCGCAATCGATGTGCAAGGCCGCCTTGATCAGGCCTTCACCGTACCCGGTGACGCACGACTGGGCGATGATCGCGGGCCCTGGAAGCGCGTGGCGCACGTTCGTGGCGATGTCGATGG
Source organism: Propionibacteriaceae bacterium (assembly GCA_009780915.1). Classification (GTDB taxonomy): domain Bacteria; phylum Actinomycetota; class Actinomycetes; order Propionibacteriales; family Propionibacteriaceae; genus WQYJ01. The sequence goes on along the minus strand of WQZD01000003.1, from coordinate 77,506 downwards.
CCGCCGCGACAGGGTCGCCCTGATTGCCAGCGTAGTGGGACCACAGGATGTTCTCGTCGGCGTCGATGAGCACGGCCTTGATCGTCGTGGACCCGGCGTCGATGCCCAGATAGCAGGCCCCCCGCGCCTGGGCGAGGTCTTTGCGGGGGATGACGGCCTTCCCGTGCCGCTCGAGGAAGGCGGCGCGGTCCTCGGGTGTCGGGAACAGGGCCGCCATACGCCCAGACGCCGGGACGAGGTGGCGGCGTTGCACCAGGCGCTCGGCCAGGTCTTCGAGGGTCATGACCGTCGTCGACGCCTTCTCGGCGGCGCCGAGGGCGACGAAGATCTGAGCCGCGCCGGGGACGATGAATCCGGTGGCCTGCTTCTCCAGGGCGCGTTCGAAGGCCCGGCGCAGCTCGGGCAGGAAGTGGAGGGGTCCGCCCAGGAAGATCACCGTTCCGGTGACGGGGCGGCCCTGTGCGAGGCCCGAGATGGTCTGTGTGGCGACGGCGGCGAAGATGGAGGCGGCCAGATCCTCGTGACGGGCGCCCTCGTTGATGAGGGGCTGGAGGTCTGATTTGGCGAACACCCCGCATCGGGACGCGATGGGGTAGAGGTGGAGGTGGCCCTCGGCCAGCGAGTTCAGGCCGGAGGCGTCTGTGCGCAACAAGGTGGCCATCTGGTCGATGAAAGCGCCGGTCCCTCCCGCGCAGGTGCCGTTCATGCGCTGTTCGGGCTGGGGTTTCAGGTACGTGATCTTGGCGTCCTCGCCACCGAGTTCGATGGCGACGTCCGCGTCGGGGTAGTGGCGCTGGACGGCGTAGGTGCCGGCGATCACCTCTTGGACGAATTCGACGTCGAGGGCCTGGGCGATGCCGAGCCCCCCAGATCCGGTCATGGCCACCGCCACGTCGCGGCCTGGGTAGGCCTGCGCCAGTTCATCCACCAGTTTGATCAGTTCCGCCTGGACGTCGGCGTTGTGCCGACGGTATTCCTGGTGGATGATCGTGCCCTGATCGACGAGGACCGCCTTCAACGTGGTCGATCCCACGTCCAGTCCCAAGGCATAGGTTCCGCCCACTCGCCGTCCTCCTTCGATCCTCACACATGATGTGTGTGTCTCCTCTACGCCGGATCGTGTCAGAAAACTGACACGGTGATGCGGTCGTCGAACCGAGGTGGAAGCCTCGCGTCGGTGAGCACCACAGCAGCAACCCATCACAGATTACACTGCCTTACGCTACCGTAGGTAGGGGGCACAGGAGGAAATTCTGTCCAGGCTGTGAGATGTCTCAGCCTGAAATATCCTGTTTGACTAGCACATATGCGTAGTCGCGCAGCGACGGCGCCCGACAAGGAGACGTCACCACTCGGCGGTCGACCCTCAGGGAGCGGTCAAAATCTCGGCCCCGTCACGAGTGACGTGGATGGTCTGCTCGAACTGCGCGCACCGTGAGAAATCGTTGGTGACGACCGTCCAGCCGTCGCCCCAGACATGGGAGCGATAATCGCCTTGGGTCAGCATGGGCTCGATGGTGAAGGTCATCCCTTCCTCGATCACCGTGGTCAGGGAGGGCTGGTCGTAGTGCAGCACGACCAACCCCGAGTGGAAAGCGGTGTTGATGCCATGGCCGGTGTAGTCGCGGACCACGCCGTACCCGAAACGCTGGGCGTACGCCTCGATCACCCGCCCGATCACGTTCAATTGACGCCCGGGCTTGACCGCGCGGATCCCCCTGTCCATGGCTTCCTTGGTGCGTGTCATCAGATCGGTGGACGCCTGGTCCAGCGATCCGCACCCCACCGTGGTGCAGTTGTCGCCATGGACGCCGTCCTTGAAGACCGTGACGTCGATCTTCACCAGGTCGCCGTCCTCCAGGGGACGAGCGTCGGGGATGCCATGGCAGATGACCTCGTTGACAGAAGTGCAGCATGACTTCGGGAACCCCCGGTATCCCAAGGTCGAGGGATACCCGTGGTGGTCGCAGATGAACTCGTGGACGACCGCGTCGATCTGGTCCGTCGTCACTCCGGGCTGGACATGCTTCGCGCCCTCCATCATGGCCAGGTGGGCGATCCTGCCCGCCTCACGCATCCGGGCCACCATCTCCGCCGTGGCCACGTCGGGGCTGTCGCACACCTCCGGTCCCGGCCGGTCCACGTACGCGGGCCGGGGGATGGCGGCGGGGACATGACGGCGGGGGGACTGCGGATAGGGTTCCATGCGATTCACGATGCACCATCGTACGCCAGTCGCGCCGCCTGCCGTCGGATGCGCCGCGGCGAGGACCCGCTTCCACCGTCCCATGTCATGCGCTCGTAACACCAGGGACCCACAATGGGTCCATGGATAAGCAGACAGAGTTCGTGTTGCGCTCGATGGAGGAACGTGATGTGCGGTTCGTGCGCCTGTGGTTCACGGACGTGCTGGGGTACTTGAAATCGGTGGCCATCTCGCCAGCCGAGCTCGAGTCGGCCTTCGAGGAGGGGATCGGTTTCGACGGATCCGCCATCGAGGGCTTCGCCCGCGTTTACGAGTCCGACATGCTCGCGCATCCCGACCCCACGACCTTCCAGCTCCTGCCGTGGCGGGACCAGGACAAGCCCACGGCACGGATGTTCTGCGACATCACCTTGCCGGACGGCTCCCCGTCGTACGCCGACCCTCGCTTCGTCCTCAAACGCGCCCTGAAGAAGGCGGCCGAGAGGGGATTCACCTTCTACACGCACCCCGAAATCGAGTTCTACCTCTTCTCCCAGCCCGTGGACCCCTCGAAACCGCCCGTGCCGGTGGACAATGGCGGCTATTTCGACCACACCAACCTGACACAGGGGTCGGAGTTCCGTCCCCGGACGATCTCCATCCTGGAACAGATGGGAATCTCCGTGGAGTTCTCCCACCACGAGGCCGGACCCGGCCAGCACGAGATCGACCTGAGATACGCCGACGCCCTGTCCACGGCCGACAACATCATGACCTTCCGTGTCGTGGTCAAAGAGGTGGCCGCCGCCCTGGGCATCCACGCCTCCTTCATGCCCAAGCCCCTGGCGGACGCCCCCGGGTCGGCCATGCACACCCACATGTCGTTGTTCGACGGGGATGTGAACGCCTTCTACGACGCCTCGGACGAGTTCCACCTGTCCAGCGTGGGCAAACAGTTCGTCGCCGGGGTCCTCGCGCATGCCGGGGAGATCACGGCGGTCACGAACCAGTGGGTGAACTCCTACTCGCGCCTGGCCTCGGGGGCGGAGGCGCCGTCGTACATCTGCTGGGGACGCAACAACCGCTCCGCCTTGGTCAGAGTCCCGGGGTACAAGCCCAACAAGGGCGCGTCTGTGCGGGTCGAGCTGCGATCCATCGACACCGCCACCAACCCGTACCTCGCGTACGCCCTCATCCTGGCCGCCGGGTTGGACGGCATCGATCGCCACATGGAGTTGCCCCCCGGGGCCGAGGACGACGTGTGGAGCCTGACGGAGTCCGGTCGCAAAGCGCTGGGGATCTCGCCTCTGCCGAAGAGCCTGGACGAAGCCCTGAACATCATGGAGCGCTCAGAACTGGTGGCCGACACGCTCGGCGAGCACGTCTTCGACTATTTCCTGAAGAACAAGCGTGCTGAGTTCGAGGAGTATCGCCGACAGGTGACGCCGTGGGAGTTGCAAAAATTCCTCACCGTTTTGTGAGCCGTCGGTCTTGCGCTGACCGGAGTCGGGTGAAAAAATAGTATTTACAAAAGGATCTCGGGGAATGGGGCATTGCTTTCCTCATTCTTCGGCATGCCGTGGGTTGGGTCGCCTCACCTGACCCCTTCTCAAGACCGGCAGGCGCACACACCTGCATGGCCACCACATCACCAGCGAGCAGGAGGTGTTCATGCACTCTGGGCATGTGCAGGACAGTGTTCGCGACTTGTTGGCGCAGATCGACCGAACGTTCTGGGGGCCGGCGGAGAGGGCCCTGATCGATCAGGCTCTGGACTTCTGCCACCAGTGTGGCGACGAAGACTTGGAGTACCAGGTACGGATGCGTTTGACCTCGTCGGCGGCACGTTCTTGCGACGATGACACCGTCGTGGACTCGTTCCTGTGGTGCCTGGCTCGCCATGACCAGGATTCGGCGAGGTTCCCCAATGATGTGGGCACAGGGGTCTTGGACGTGATGTGGCAGTTCCCCTGGGTGATCCGGGTCATGGACTCGTCGCCCCGATTCTCTCTCGCCCAGTGCGATCAGATGCTCGACTCGATGGAGACCCATTACCGCCGTGAGGGCTTCGGTCGTTTCGGCGTGCTCGCCGCTCGTTTCCGCCACGCGTGGAGCACGGGCGACATCGCCACCGCCCTGGCTGTGCGTCCTCAGTTGCGTGACATGTGCGCGTCGGACTCCCCGGACAGTCATGGATGCTGCGTCCCCTGCGTGTTGAGCGATGTGGCCGGCTTCTCCGCACAGTTGTGCGAGGACGACACGTCGTTGCTCATCCTCGACGAGATCGTGGACACCCCCCACGCCTGCGGCGAGGAGCCTGAGCACGCCCGCTCCCGTACCCTGATGTCGCAATTGAGGTTCGGGCGTGTGGACGATGCCGTGGACGCCCACATGTCCTCCTACCGGCTGGCACGCGAGGAGCCTGACAAGACGTCCATCGTGGCCGACGACCTCGTCTTCTGCGCGATCACCGGCAATCCTGCCCGGGGTCTGGCGATGGTCGAGCGCCACATCGGCTGGCTCTCCAACCCCTGCCTGACGCCCGCCCGCCTCCTCGATCTGGAGACGGCGATCTGTGTGGTGCTGGAGTCCGTCATCCGCTGCGGCCACGCAGACCTGCCGGTGCGTGGCGCCGACGCGGACGAGTTGGTCGCCCTCGTGGGCCCCCATGAGGGACCATGGACGGTGGCGGAGCTTCGCCCGGTCCTGGCCGCCCTGGTCGCTCGATCGGCGCACGCCTTCGACGTCCGCAACCAGAACGCCTATGTGTCCCGACAGGTCGAGCGCACCATGGCCAGCCTCGACACCCCCTTCGAGGCGCCCATCCACACCGATGTGTTCCCGCCCGCGCCGCAGACGGCCATCCATCCCTCCACGGCCCAGGAATGGCTGGATCTCGCCCAGATCGCCGTCGACGCCGACCTACCCGCGGCGGGGATCCGCGCGGCACGAGAGGTCCTCGCCTTCCCGCACGACGATGATGGTCTCGCACACGGCGGTCCCGAGGGACGACGCGCGCCCCGTGATGGGACGAGCACTGCGACGCAGCGTGCCCAGGCGTTACGCGTACAGATGAGTTGCCACGTGCGTCAAGGCGAGTTCGAGCAGGCCAAACGTCTGATGCCTGCGCGAGCCCTGGCGCTGCGAGAGGAGGGGCGGGAGCGTCAGGCCGAGGTGGAAGAGCGCGCCGGCCTCGCCATGTTCGGACGACACGACCCCGAGGACCTCCAGGCGCTGGAGGAGGAGTTGGCACGACTGGCCCCCACGGACGGAGACGAACTCGCCGATGTGGAGTTGAGCTTGGCCTCTATCCTGACCGACCTCGATCAGGGGGACGCCGCGAGGGTGCTGGGTCTTCTGCAGTCGTCGATCGTCCACGCTGGTTCGGGGACCTCCGTGAAGACATCCGCCCTGATCGGCATGATGGTGGTCCAGACGGACTTGGGCTTCCTCGACCAGGCGATGACCTGGGCTGACACGTTGCTGGCCCTGGACGTCCCCACCGGCTGCCGGGCCTTCGTGCTGGGAACCCGTGCTCGTCTCCTCGGCGCCTTGGAGAGGTTCGACGAGGGCGTGCTCGACGCCGACGCCGCCGCCCGTGTCTACGCGGACTGGGACGTGGCCGAGGGCGTCGTCGGCGCAGTGTTGCTGTCCTCCGCCCTGTGCCTCGACGCAGGTCGGCGCGAGGACGAGATCAGCCGGTTGAGGCACGCCTTGCGGGAAGCCGATCGACTCCAGACGACCACCACGGGAATCCGGTTCCGCCTGGGCCGAGCCCTCGTCGCCACCGGGCATCCCCAGGAGGGCATCGAGATCCTCTGGGAAGTCCTGCGCGACGAGGAGAACGCGCAAGTGCCGCCCGAGGATCGGGCCGAGACCTGCGATTCGCTCGGGCAGGCCTTCTCCGTCGCCAAGAAATGGGACCAGGCGGTGTCCATGTACCATCGCGCCGCCGACCTTCTGGAGCAGGCGCGGGACCCGGTGGGCGAGGCCGACATGCTGCGGTGCGAAGGCGCCATCTGGCACCACCTCAAGCACTGGGACAAAGCCTTGGAGACGCTGTCGGACGCCTGGGGCCTCGTCAGCGACCAGGACGCCCGCGGCGCCAGGGTCAACGTGCTGGAGGCGTGGTCCTTCGCCAAGGCGGCCGTCGGCGACACGTCGGCCACCGACGACCTCGACACGGCCCTGGCCCTCGTCGTCGACGATCCGACAGGCCCCTACCCCGGGAAGGTCGCCGCTCTGACAGAGTCCAAGGCACGGGTGTGGATGAACCTCAACTCCTTCGACGAGGCCATCGCGGCCTTCCTGCAGGCGGGGGACCTGTACGCCTGTGTCCATGACACGGTGAGCCAGGTCAGGTGCGAGCATCTGGCGGCCCGCTACCTCGCCGGAGTCCTGGGGCGACTGGACGACGCCATCACGATCTGGCACGACGCGTTGGCCCACGCGGACGCGGGGCAGGCGGAGGGGACGGACATGTCCGAGTGGCATGACACGGTCCTGCTCAATCTCGCCGTGTCGCTCGATCGCGTCGGGCGCAGCGCCGAAGCCGCCCGGATGCGGCTCCAGATGTCGGGCCCCTGACGGGTCGAAGACCCACGCAAGCGACCCCCGCTCGTCTCGACCAGCGTGTGCCTCGACGGCGAGAGGCTCAGACGAGGTATCGGTACAAGATGGAGTCGGGGTCGACGACCTCCGCGGTGACAGGGCTGGCGTCGAGACGCGCGAGGAGGGCGGGGAAATCGTCGGGGTCGCCCAGTTCGATGCCCACCAACGCCGGTCCCGTCTCACGGTTCGACTTCTTCGTGTACTCGAACAAGACGACGTCGTCGTCGGGACCCAAGACGTCGTCCAGGAAGCGTCGCAGGGCCCCCGGCTCCTGAGGGAAGGTGACGAGGAGATACTGCTTGCGACCTTCGAAGACCAAGGATCGCTCGATCACTTCCGCGTACCGGGAAATATCGTTGTTGCCCCCGGAGACGACGCAGACCACCGTCTGGCCGGGGCGCACAGGGATGGTGAGGTCGCGGGGCCCTCCCCGCAGGACGGATGACGCCAGAGCGCCTGCCGGCTCGGCGATCACCCCGTCGGACTGGTACAACGCCAGCATCTCCGAGCAGGTCTGGCCTTCGCCCACGGCGACCATGGTCGGCCCGAGCTGCCTGACCAGGGGCAAGGTGAGATCTCCGGCACGCCCCACCGCGGCGCCGTCGACGAAGGTGTCCACGTCGGCGAGGGTGACCGGCTCTCCGGCGGCCAGCCCGGCCATGACGCAGGCCGCGCCGGCGGGCTCGACCCCGACGACGGTGGTCCTGGGATGGTGCTGGCTCAGCCATGCTCCACACCCGGCGATCAGACCGCCTCCGCCCACCGGGACGATCAGCACATCCGGAGCCTGCCCGCCGAGTTGGGCGACGATCTCGCGTGCCACGGTCCCCTGGCCGGCCACCGTGTCCGGGTGGTCGAAGGCGGGCACGAGGACACGATTCTGCGCGGCCGCCGCCTCGGAGGCCACCTGGGAGGCCTCGTCGTAGTCTTTCCCGGCCACCACGAGCCGAACGTGCGCGCCTCCCAGGGCCGCGATGCGCTCGCGTTTCTGCCTTGGCGTGGTCGTGGGGACGACGACCACCCCGTCGATGCCCAAGGCGTCACAGGCGTACGCCACCCCTTGGGCGTGGTTGCCCGCAGAGGCGCACACCACCCCGTGACGGCGCTCCTCGGCCGTGAGGCGGCTCATCATCACGTACGCGCCGCGAAGCTTGTAGCTGCGCACCGGACTGAGATCCTCGCGTTTGAGATAGACCCGAGCCCCGGTGATGTCGCTCAGTCGCGTGTTGATCTGCAACGGCGTGGGGTCCATGACGGGTGCCAAGATGGTCGCGGCGGCCTCGACCGCGTCGGCGACCTCGATCAGACTCACAGGGGCACATGTGTGGGGCATGGGGCCCATCATAGACGCTGCCCGCCTGGTGAGGACGCCCGTCCCGTCCCGCCGCTCATCACGTATGCTGTGACCCTGACTGGAAGGAAGACGACATGCCTGGATGGGAACCCGACGCGTACATGGCCTTCGGGACGCAACGCACCCGACCCGCGATGGATCTGGTGTCGAGGATCCCGTTGCGTGAGCCGCGACGGATCATCGACATCGGCTGCGGGACCGGCAACAGCACAGCCGTGCTCAGATCGATGTGGCCGACGGCGGAGATCTGGGGTCTGGACTCCTCGCCGTCCATGATCGAACGCGCCCGCTCGTCCGACCCGGAGGTCTCCTGGGTGCTCGCCGACGCCTCGGGCGATCTGTCGGCCATGGGCGGGTTCGACATCGTCTTCTCCAACGCCGCCCTGCAATGGATCCCCGACCACGAGCGCCTCATCGGCTCCCTGTTCGCCATGGTGAACCCTGGGGGAGTGCTCGCCGTACAAGTGCCGTACGGCGGTCGCATGCCCACCCACCTGGTCGCCCAGGACATGATCCAGTCGCCCCGCTGGCGTGACGAGTTCGCCGATTTCGAGGAGTCCTACTCCCGGCTGTCCGCCGAGGAGTACGACGACCTGCTGTGCTCCGTGTCCAGCAACGTCGACTTGTGGGAGACGCGGTACTTCCATGTCATGGCGACCTGCCACGACATCGTCTCCTGGTATTCCTCCACAGGGTTGAGGATCTACCTCGACCACCTCGGCACGGATGAACGACGAGCGGACTTCCTCGCCGACTACGAACAGGCGCTGGGCTCGGCGTATCCTCCCCGGGCGGACGGCATGTACTCCTTCCCGTTCACCAGGGTCTTCTTCGTCGCGCGTCGTGACTGACGAGTCAGACGGCGAAGAGCCCGGCCAGGTCGGCGTGCGCCCCTGACGCGAAGACTCGGTGGGAGGCGATGGCCTCGTCCCAGGTCAGACTGGCGTCCATCAGCGCGAGGAAGGTGTCGGCGTCCATTTCGACGACCGTTCCAGGTGTTCCGCGTCGATGGGTCCCGCCGCCCGACTCCGCGCCCAGTTGGACAGCCGCGTACGGTGGGACACGCAACTCCACAGCACGCCCTGGACGGGCCTTGGCCAGGCTTGACGCCAAGGCGCGCACTGTCGCCGCCACCTCTGGATCGACATTCCTCACCCGATCAGAATATCGTGAACCCATGAGCATTCCGAGTAGGGCCGACTGGCTGAGGTGGGGATTCATGGCCCCCGACAGGGCCGACGCCTGCTCCCCGATCCTGGAGGAGGCGGCCCCCGGTCTGTCGGCGACGGCGGGCCAGATGTGCTCGGCGACCGCCGACCCCGACCAAGCCCTCGCCCTCCTCGCCGACCTGTCGAAAGTCTGGGATCTCTCCTCCCTGGACCCGGGCGTGCCCGGGTGGGTGAGGGTGATCGCCCTCCTCGGCGGGTCGCCCGCCTTGGGGCGGTGGCTGTGCCGTCGTCCGTCCGATATCCAGGCCCTCTTCGCCGACCCCTCCCGCTGGGAGCCTGACACCCACCGGGCGGACCTCCTCGCGGTGGTCGAGGCGGCCCTGCTCGACTCCCCGGATGTCGCGGCGGACGAGCTGAGGTGGGCCTACCGTCGCCACATGATGAGGATCGCCGCACGAGACCTGACCGCCGACGACCCTCTCGCCATCCTGGAGACCACCTGCGAGGAGATCTCCGACCTCGACGACGCCGTGGTCGACGCGGCGGTGCGTGTCGCCCGTGCCATGGTGCCAGACCACGAGACGGTGCGCTTCGCCGTGGTCGCCCTGGGCAAGACGGGCGCGAGGGAAGCCAACTACGTCTCCGACGTCGACGTGCTCTATCTCGCCGAGCCCGTGGACATCGACGGGCGGCCGGCCTGCTCGCCGGCGGAGGCCGCTCGGGTGGGGACGAGACTCGCGGCGGCCGTGACCCGGATCTGCTCGGGCCACACCGCTGCCGGGACGATCTTCCCCATCGACGCCAACCTGCGTCCTGAGGGCGCCGCCGGCCCGCTGGTCCGCACCCGTGCGGCGATGCGCGCGTACTACACGACCTGGGCCAAGAACTGGGAGTACCAGGCCATGCTCAAGGCGCGGGCCATGGCCGGCGACCTCGATCTGGCTCACGACTTCCAGGACGCGGTGGGGGAGCAGGTCTGGTCGGCCGCCGAACGTGACGGATTCGTGAGCGAGACCCAAGCCATGCGCGCACGTGTGGTGTCCTTGATCCCCGCGGGCGAGGCCGACCGTGAGATCAAGTTGTCGGCAGGGGGGCTGCGCGACACGGAGTTCTCCGTCCAGATGCTCCAACTGGTGCATGGCCGTTCGGACGAGCGCCTGCGCGTGCGAGCGACATTGCCCGCGTTGAGCCTGCTCGTCGCGCATGGGTACGTGGGACGCGCCGACGGCGCCCGGCTCGACGAGGCCTACCGCTTCCAGCGCCTCTTGGAGCACCGGCTGCAACTGTTCCACATGCGACGCACCCACCTCATGCCCGCCGACGACGCCAGTCTTCGCCGCCTGGCCCGATCCGTGGGGATGAGAGAGGGCGCCGAGGTCGTCCAGGCCTGGAGATCCTCGGCGAGGACGGTCCTCGCCCTGCATCAGAAGATCTACTATTCCCCCCTGCTCGAAGCGGTCGCCCGCATCCCCACCGACGAGATCCGCCTCACTGCGGACGCCGCCGCCACGCGGCTGAAAGCCCTCGGGTACGCCGATCCGAACGCGGCCCTGCGCCATATCGAATCGCTCACCCAAGGCATGAGCCGCAAGGCGGAGATCCTTCGGCAATTGCTGCCAGCCTTGCTGGGATGGCTCACCACGGGGCCCAACCCGGACGCCGGCCTGTTGGCCTTCCGTCAGATGGCCGAGGCGCTGGGGTCCAGCCCGTTCTTCCTGCGGGCCCTGCGCGACGAGGGACAGATGGCGCAGAACCTGGCTCGGGTGCTGTCCACGTCGAGGTACGCCGCGTCCCTGCTGAGGCGTTCCCCCACGAGCGTCGACATCCTCATCGGCGACTCCGCTGTGATGGACCGCGAGGCGCTCGCGCTGGAACTGTCCGGGGTGGTGGCGAGGTACGGAACCGATCCCAGGACCTCCGACGTGATCCGGGCCACCCGCCGCAGGGAACTCCTGCGCGTCGCCGTCGGTGACATCCTGGGCCAGATCGATGTCGAGGAAGTCGGCCGCAGACTCACGGATGTGACCTCCGCGACCGTCGAGGCGGCGCTGGAGACCGCCCGCGCCAGCGTCGCCCAGGCGCCCGTCATGGCGATCATCGCGCTGGGACGGTGGGGCGGGCAGGAGATGTCCTATTCCTCCGACGCCGACCTCATGGTGGTGGTCGCCGACAGCGACGACCCCGAGGCGGTGCGCAAGGCCACTCAGGTGCTCGCCACTTTCAGGAAAGTGCTGAGCGCTCCCGGCCTCGATCCGGACCTGGAGATCGACATGGATCTACGACCAGAAGGCAAGGACGGCCCCCTGGTGCGCAGCCTCTCCTCGACCATCGCCTACTACGAGAAGTGGTCGGCGCCCTGGGAGGCCCAGGCCCTGCTGCGCGCCCGCCACGGCGCGGGCGATCCCGACCTGTCAGCAGCCCTCCTGACACGGGTGGATCCCATCCGGTATCCGCTCGACGGGCTTTCCACCGCGCACATGACGCAGATCCGTCGGCTCAAGGCGCGCATGGAGACCGAGAGGATCCCCAAAGGCATCGACCCGAGGAACCACGTCAAACTCGGGCCCGGCGGCCTGTCCGACGTGGAATGGACCGTGCAGTGCCTGCAATTGGCCCACACCGGTGGGATCCTGGACCTGCGGACCACCTCCACGGTGGACGCCCTGGACACCGCGACCCAGGTCGGGATCATCGATCCGGAGGACGCCGAGGCCCTGCGCGCGGCCTTCCTCCTCGCCAGCCGCATCCGCAACGCCATCACGATCTTGCGCGACAAGCCGTCAGACCTGATGCCCGTGAACGCCTCCGACTTGGACCAGGTGGGCCAGATCCTCGGCTATGCCAAGGGCAGCGGCTCCCATGTGCGAGACGACTGGCACAAGCTCGCCCGTCGGGCACGGGTCGTGGTCGACCGCCTCTTCTGGGGTCAGTGAGACCGACGACTCACAGGTCGTAGTACATCTCGAACTCGTGGGGGTGAGGACGCAGCCGGATCGAGTCGATGTCGTCCCTCTTCATATCGATCCACGTGCTGATGAGGTCGTCGGTGAACACCTGTCCCATGGTGAGGTACTCATGGTCGGCCTCCAGCGCCGCCACGACGGCGTCCAGGGATCCGGGCACCTGAGCCACCTGGGCGTGGTCCTCCGGAGGGAGCTCGTACAAGTCCTTGTCGATGGGCGCCGGCGGCTCGATCTTGTTGAGGATCCCGTCGAGACCCGCCAACAAGCACGCCGAGAAGGCCAGGTACGGGTTGGAGCTGGGGTCGGGGCACCGGAACTCGATGCGGGTGGCCTTCGGGTTGGGGCCCACGATGGGGATTCGGATGCACGCCGAGCGGTTGCGGGACGAGTACACCAGGTTGACCGGCGCCTCGAACCCGGGAACCAGGCGGTGGTAGGAGTTGGTCGTCGGGTTGGTGAACGCCAGCAGAGACGGCGCGTGGTGGAGCAGTCCGCCGATGTAGTGTCGCGCCATGTCCGACAGCCCCGCGTACCCGGCCTCGTCGTAGAACATCGGAACCCCGCCGGTCCACAAGGATTGGTGGATGTGCATCCCCGACCCGTTGTCGCCGAAGATGGGCTTGGGCATGAACGTGGCGGACTTGCCGGCCGCCCAGGCGGTGTTCTTGATGACGTACTTGAACTTCATCACCTCGTCCGCGGCGGCGAGCAGAGTGTTGTACCGGTAGTTGATCTCGGCCTGCCCGGCGGTGCCCGCCTCGTGGTGGGCGCGCTCGACGGTCAGCCCGACGCCGGTCAGTGTGGCGACCATCTCGTCGCGCAGGTCGGCGAAGTGGTCGACGGGGGAGACGGGGAAGTACCCGCCCTTGTACTTGATCTTGTAACCCCTGTTGGGACGCCCGTCCGACTCGGCCGCCACGCCGGAGTTCCACGCGCCTTCCTCGGAGTCGATGAAGTAGTACCCGGCGGACTCCTTGGTCTCAAATCTCACCGAGTCGAAGATGTAGAACTCCGCCTCGGGGGCGAAGAAGGCCGTGTCGGCGATCCCGGTGGACGCCAGGTACGCCTCGGCCTTCCGTGCGATGTTGCGCGGATCACGGGTGTACGGCTCTTTGGTCAGCGGGTCGTGGACGAAGAAGTTGACCACCATGGTCTTCGACGCCCGGAAGGGATCGATGAAGGCGGTCGTCGGGTCCGGCAGCAGAGCCATGTCAGACTCGTGGACCTGCTGGAACCCACGGATGCTGGAGCCGTCGAAGGCCAGCCCCTCCGTGAAGACCTCTTCCCCGAACGACTCTTTCGGCACGGTGAAGTGCTGCATGACGCCGGGAAGGTCGCAGAACCGGATGTCGAAGTTCTCGATCCCGTTATCGCTCGCGTACGCCAACAACTCATCAGGTGTGCTGAACATTGATTCCTCCGACTACTGGTGGTGATGAGGTCGTCTGCCTCGTGAGACGAGCTTCTCAGGCGCTGATTGCCTGTCAGTTTCGTCAGTGTTTCCGCAATGTTACACCGGGTGGAGGCCGGCGGGTAGCCTAGGACGAGCGAACCGACGAGGTTCGCCTCGTCATGCTCGACCCCGCGCCAGGGCCAGGTGTGGCGAGCCGTGATCCAGGTCTGGAGGCCACATGGCTCATCTGTTGTCCGCCGAGAAGATCGGGTTGGAGTACCCGACCAAGCATGTCTTGGACCAGGTGACCTGCGGCATCGACGACGGCGACCGAGTGGGGATCGTCGGGGCCAACGCCGGGGGGAAGTCGTCCTTGCTCTCCATCCTCGCCCGACGCCTCACCCCCACCACGGGACAGGTCACGTGTCGAGGTGGATTGAGGGTCGGCTTCCTCTCCCAAGACGACGAGCTTCAAGGATCGGCGAGTATCGAAAAGGCTGTCTTTGGTGACATTCAGAGGTATGAGTGGGCATCCAACAGCAAAATGCGCTCAATCATGGACGGATTGTTAGTAGGGATGGACCTGGAGCGCCCCATTGACACCCTGAGCGGCGGCGAGCGACGGAAAGTGGCCCTGGCCGCCCTCCTCGTCCAGGACTGGGACGTTCTGGCCCTCGACGAGCCGACCAATCACCTGGACCTCCAGGCAATCTCCTGGCTGGCACGCCACCTCTCCACACGCTGGCCGGCGTCCAAGGGAGGGCTGCTGGTGGTGACCCACGACCGGTGGTTCCTCGACGAAGTGGTCTCGCAGACCTGGGAGGTGCACGACCAGATCGTCGAGCCCTTCTCCGGGGGGTACGCGGCGTACGTCCTCGCCCGCGTGGAGCGCGACAGGCAGGCGGCCGTCGTGCAGGCCAAGCGACAGAACCTCATGCGCAAGGAGTTGGCCTGGTTGCGTCGAGGGGCGCCGGCCCGTACCTCCAAACCTCGCTTCCGGGTCGACGCCGCCAACGCCTTGATCGCCGACGTGCCCGAGATCCGCAACGGGGTGCAACTGAGCACCATGGCCATGGCCCGACTGGGCAAGAAGGTCGTCGACCTGGTGGACGCGGGCTTCTCGTACACCCCGGCCCCTGCCGACGTCAGCCCTGACACGCCCATCCTCACCGACGTGACATGGCGGATCGCGCCGGGGGAGCGCACAGGCATCCTCGGGCCCAACGGCGCGGGCAAGTCCACCCTGCTGGGGCTCGTCACGGGACGTCTGGAACCGACGTCGGGACGGGTCACCCGTGGCAAGACCGTACGCGTGGGCTTCCTCGACCAGACCAAGGACGCCCTGGAGGAGGTCATGGACGACATGGTCCGCGAGGTGATCGCCCGGTTGAAGACCGTCTTCCAGGTCGAGGGCAAGGATGTGGGCCCCGGGCAACTCCTGGAGAGACTCGGCTTCCCCTCCTCCGCCCTGTCCACACGGGTGCGCGAACTGTCCGGGGGACAGATCAGGCGGCTGCAGATCTTGTTGGTCATGTGCCAAGAGCCCAACGTCCTGATCCTGGACGAGCCGACCAACGACGTCGACACCGACATGCTGACCGCCCTCGAAGACCTCCTCGACGGCTGGCCGGGAACGGTGATCGTGGTCTCCCACGACCGGTACTTCATGGAGAGAGTCACGGACCAGCAGTACGCGGTCCTCGACGGACGGCTCCGCCATCTGCCCGGGGGCGTCGACCAGTACCTGGCCGACCTCGACGCCCCGGCCCGGGTCGACTCCCCGGGCAAACCCGTCGCCACAACCGTCTCCACCGTCAGCGCGTCCGCCCACGATCGAGCCCTGCGCAAGACGCTGGCCGGCGTGGAAGCCAAGCTGGCCAAAGCCGACCAGGCCATCGAAGCCCTGACCCACCAGGTGACCGAGACAGATCCCAGCGACTGGGCCAGCTTGCACGACCTCGGCCTGAAGATCGACCAGGCGCGCGACCAGCGCGAGGCCCTGGAGGCGCAGTGGCTCGACGTGGCCCAAGAACTGGAAGGCTGACGCGACGCCCGACGACCATCCCCCGGAGGGGTCTCAGGCGATCTGGGCATGACAGAATGGATGCCGTGTACGAAGTCCTCGTTCTGGCTGGCGCCACCGCCACCGGGAAATCCCGGTTGGCCATCGACCTCGCCGAGGCCCTGGCCGAGACCGGCCAACCCGCCGAGATCGTCAACGCCGACTCCATGCTCGTCTACCGCGGGATGGACATCGGCACAGCCAAGCCGAGCCTGGCGGACCGCCGTCGCGTCCCGCACCATTTGATCGACATCATGGACATCGACCAATCCGCCTCCGTGGCCGCCTTCCAGGGCATGGCTCGCGACATCATCGCCGACTGCCGACGCCGCCAGGTCCTGCCCATCGTGGTCGGGGGCTCCGCCCTGTACCTGCACGCCATCGTCGACGACGTGACCTTCCCGGCCACCGACGAGACGGTGAGGGGGCGCCTGACGCAGGAATTGTCCCTGCTGGGGGCCGACCACATGCACGAGAGGCTGCGTTCTCTGTCCCCTGACGCGGCGGACGCCATCGACCCGACGGACTCCCGACGGATCGTGCGGGCTTTGGAAGCCATCGAACTGACAGGCGAGTTCCGCGCCAGCCTGCCGACGTGGACCTATGCGCTGGACTCGGTGCTCCACATCGGCCTGACCGTCGACCGTGCCACGATGGACGCCCGCATCGAGACACGGGTCGCGGCCATGTGGGCTGAAGGCTTCGTCGAGGAGGTCCGTGCCCTGGAAGCCCGGGGCTTGCGCGAGGCCCGCACCGCCTCACGGGCCATCGGATACCGCCAGATCCTCGATCACCTCGACGGTGTGACCACCGAGGACGAGGCCCGGGAATGGACCGTGATCCGCACCCGCCAGTTCTCCCGTAAACAACTGACATGGTGGCGACGCGACCCCCGTATCCAGTGGCTTCCAGCAGACGTGGACACCGCTGACGTGCTCCGCCTGCTGGGCTGAAGCATCCCGTCTTGTGCCGACCTCGGCGTGATCAGGGGTATCCTTGACCAAGAATCGTCAGTGAGAGTGAGACATGCGCACCTGGTCTTTCGCCAAAGGGCACGGAACCCTGAATGACTTCGTCCTCATCCAGGACCGCTCCGCCATGCTCAACCCCAGCGTCGAGGACGTGCGATTCCTCTGCGATCGTCGCGCCGGCGTCGGCGCCGATGGCTTGCTGAGGGCGGTCAAGGCCGAGAAGATGCCCGACTGGTCGGGCCCGGGCGAGTGGTGGTTCATGGACTACCGCAACGCCGACGGCTCCATCGCCCAGACCTGTGGCAACGGGCTGAGAGTCTTCGTCCGCTGGCTCCTCGACGAGAACCTCGTCTCGGGGGACCACATCGATGTCGCGACCCGCGCCGGGGCGCGACGCGCCACCGTGAACAAGGATGGGACGATCTGTGTGACCATGGGCGTCCCCCACGAATCCGACACCCTCACGACGGTGGGCGTGGGGTCCGCTGAGTGGCAGGGCCGTCCCGTGGACGTCGGGAACCCGCACTGCGTCATCCGGCTGGGCGATCCGACCCTGGTGGCCGGCCTGGACCTCTCCTTCGCCCCCAGCCTCGATCCGGGCGTCTTCCCCGAGGGCGCCAATGTGGAATTCGCCGCCGACACCCCCGACGGCACGGTTGCGATGCGTGTCTTCGAGCGCGGCGTGGGGGAGACCATGTCCTGTGGGACGGGGGTCGTCGCGGTGGCCCTCGATCATCTGAACCGGACCGGCCGGACGGCCGGGACCTGCGTCGTGGAGGTTCCAGGAGGGACGTTGAGAGTGGACATCACCTCCGATGGCGAGGCACGTCTGACCGGGCCCGCCGTCATCGTCGCCCGCGGGGAGGTGACGCTTCCTCATGGCTGAAGAGAGCTTCGACGAGTATGACATGGATCCCGGCGAGGCGGATCTCGCCGATCGTATCTCCCTTCGCCGCATCGAGGGGATCCGCACGGACCTCCACGACATCACCGAAGTCGAGTACCGTGCCCTGCGACTGGAGCGGGTGGTGCTGGTCGGCATCGGCAGTTCGTCCCTGTCCGACGCCGAGGTCCACCGCTCCTTCGGGGAACTCCAACTCCTGGCCGAGACCGCCGGGTCCCATGTGCTCGCCGGGATCATGCAGTCGCGATCCGTGCCGGACCCCGCGACGTTCCTCGGCCGCGGCAAGGTGACTGAGTTGACCACCGTCGTGTCCACGGTGGGGGCGGACACCGTCATCTGCGACGGGGAGCTGACACCCGCCCAGTTGAGGAACCTCGAAGACCGGGTCGGCGTGAAAGTGATCGACCGCACGGCGCTCATCCTCGACATCTTCGCCCAGCACGCCAAGTCCAAAGAGGGCAAAGCCCAAGTCGAGCTGGCCCAGCTGATGTACCTGCGCCAACGCCTGCGCGGATGGGGCGCCAGCCTGTCCCGCCAAGTCGGAGGGCGCGCCGCCTCGGGCGCGGGCATCGGGGGCCGAGGCCCCGGAGAGACCAAGATCGAGACGGACCGACGACGGATCTCGTCGCGTATCTCCCGGTTGCGCGCCCAGTTGAAGCAGATGAAGGCCAACCGTGACGTCAAACGCGCCGAGCGCGTGCGCAACAAGGTGCCCTCCGTCGCCATCGTCGGGTACACCAACGCGGGGAAGTCCTCCCTCCTCAACCGTCTGACCCATGCCGGAGTCCTCGTGGACGACTCCCTGTTCGCCACCCTCGACCCCACCACACGGCGGTGCGAGACCAGCGGTGGGCGCGAGTACACCATGACCGACACCGTGGGATTCATCCGTCGCTTGCCCACCGACCTGGTGGAGGCCTTCGCCTCCACCTTGGAAGAGTCGATGAGCGCTGACCTCTTGGTCCATGTGGTGGACGGCTCCGACCCGGATCCCGCCGGCCAGATCGCCGCCGTCCACGAGGTCCTGTCCACCATCGACGCGGCGTCGATCCCCGAGCAGATCGTCATCAACAAGATCGACCTGGTCGACGAGCACACCGTGGCCGGGCTTCGCGCGCGGTTCCCCGACGCCCTCCTGGTCAGCGTGCGCACGGGCGAGGGGCTGGACGACCTGCTCCACCGCGTCGAAGAGCGCCTGCCCGAGTTGGACGCCCTGATCCAGGTCCTCATCCCGTACGAACGCGGAGACCTCCTGGATCGCGTGCATCGCCAGGGCGCCGTGGAGTCGATCGAGCACACAGCGTCGGGAACACTCGTGGTCGCCCGTGTCGGATCGGCTTTGTCCGGCTTCCTCCAGCCCTACGTCGTCGAGGATCGCACGGCGAGCCTCTGACGTATGTCCGGGCCCAGGAGCAGGGCGCACAGGCGTGCCTGTGCCCCAAGGGATACGCCCAGTGGGTACACTGATCCGGTGCTGGATGACACTATGAGCGCGCGACTGTTGGCCCGAGCCGTCGAGGCCATCTCAGGCGCGCCGAGACCGGGCCAGGAGCAGATGGCCCACGCCATCGACGACGCGATCGCCACGCATCGGCACGCCCTCATCCAGGCGGGGACGGGAACGGGGAAGTCCCTGGGATACCTGGCCCCTGTGGTCGCCCATCTGGCCCAGAACCCGCATGCCCGTGTCACCGTCGCCACCGCGACCCTGGCCCTGCAGTCCCAGTTGGCGGCCAAAGACATCCCGACGATCATGGCCGCCGCAGCAGCCGAGAAGCTTCCCGCGATCTCCTGGTGCGTGCTCAAAGGCGGCTCCAACTATCCGTGCCTGATGAAGATCCGCGACGCCCCCGTCGACCCCCTGGAACGGCAGTACAGCCTGGACGATCTCGACGACGACGAGCCCGTCGACGCGGACTCCTCCCTCGGCAAGCAGGTCGTCGCCCTGCGCTCCTGGGCGGAGGACATGTCGGAGCACAGCCGTGTCGCCGACCGTGACGACGCGCCCAGCCATTCGCCGCGGGCCTGGACCCAGATCTCCATCTCGGGGACGGAGTGCGTGGGCCCCGCCTGCGCCCACATCGACGAGTGCTTCGTCCAGGCCGCCCGGCAACGCGCCGCCGTGTCACAGCTGGTTGTCACCAACCACGCCCTCGTGGCCATCGAGGCGGACCACGGATGGGCCATCCTGGACCCGGATCTGTTGGTGCTGGACGAGGCGCACGAGCTCGCCGCCCGCGTGACGACCTCCAAGACAGACGAGTTGAGCCCCCGTATGGTCGACAGGGCCGTACGCATGGCCGCCTCCACCCTGTCGGACGAGTCGTCGAACGCCCTGCGGGGGGCGGCGGAGAGGTTCTCCGAAGCCATGGACGAGGCCGAGCCGGGCAGGGTGCGGGACGGCGCCGTCTTGGACGCCGTGAGCGACCTGAGAGCCGCCATGCGCACCGGCATGAGCGCCATCGGGCGAAACCCGTCCAACCCACGTCTGGAACAGATCGCCAACGCCGTCAAGCAGATCTTCGACATCTGCGACCGGGTGGGCTCGGCGGGAGACGACGAGGTGGTCTGGGTCTCGGTACGGCCACGGGTGGGACCCTACCTGGTCGTGGCGCCCCTGCGGGTGGCCGGCGCCATCCGGGCGGGGATCCTCGACCATCAGACCACCGTCCTGACCTCGGCCACACTCAAACTCGGGGACTCCTTCACCCCCATCGCCATCAACCTCGGCCTGACAGGCGAGCAGGAGGAGATCTACGACGCCTGCGACGTGGGGTCTCCCTTCGATTACCAGGCTCAAGGCATCTGCTACGTGGCCGCCCATCTGCCGCCTCCCGGGCGGGACGGCATCTCGGACGACGCGTTGAGGGAGATCGCCGACCTGGTCCAAGCCGGGGACGGCCACGCCCTGGGCCTGTTCTCCTCCATGCGGGCGGCGGAACGGGCGGCGGATTTCGTGCGCCACACCACCGACAAGCAGGTGCTCCTCCAAGGGGAGGGTCATCTGCCGGACCTGATCGCCCGTTTCATCGCCGACCCCGAACTGTCCCTGTTCGGAACGATCTCCTTGTGGCAGGGGGTGGACGCGCCGGGGGAGACCTGCAACCTGGTCATCGTCGACCGCATCCCGTTCCCACGCCCGGACGAGCCCCTCATGCAGGCCCGGCAGCTGGACGTCGCGAAGAAGGGAGGCAACGGTTTCATGGAGGTCGCGGCCTTCCACGCCGGATTGATGCTGGCCCAAGGCACCGGCCGTCTCATCCGGCGAACCAGCGATCAGGGCGTGGTCGCCATCCTCGACTCTCGCCTCCTGCGGGCGAACTACGGTCCGTTCCTGGTCGCCTCCATGCCGCCCTTGTGGATGACGACCAACCGCCAGACTGTCCTGGACGCCCTGACCAGGCTCAACCCGCCTCCTCAGACCGCCTGACAGGCGCATCGCGGATCACGAGGCCATGGCCGGTACGTGACACGAGCGGTGTCGGCGCTCAACTCGATCGTGGTGGACACGGACTCGGGCAGGAGCCCCCGAGCGAAGACGCGCGCATGGGCCACGGCTGTGGCCGCCGCCCATGCGCACACCACCGGCAGGGGTCGGGCGTCGACCCGCGACAGTTGAAACGCCTGGACCGGCCAGGTCGGATCCAAGTCGCGTCGGGCGAGGTCGCAACACGTGACACAACTGGTCACCCCCGGCACGACGAACGGGCCCACGCTGGCGCCATCCTCGTCGGCTCGCACCACCAGGTGGGACACTCGGCGTTTGACCAGGTCGGTGACCATCACACGGTCCACATCCACGGTGGACGACGCGAGAATCGTCAGGACGGGTGTGTGTCGCCCGCCACGAGGACCGGGGTCGCACGCCGAGGACAGCATCGAGGACACGCGCCGGGCGAGGAGGCCGTCCCCGACGACCTCGACACGGACAGGGGAGACCGGGGCAGGTCCGTCAGCGAGGAGGCGGTGGCCCTCCAAGGTGGACAGCAACCACGCCACCCATCGGCTCTCGCAGACCTGTGTCAGATCATCCACGTCGTGCCTGCCGTCGAGGAGGGGGATCACGTCGACCACCTGTCGGGGCACGGACGACAGCACCACACCGGTGCCGGGACCCCCGACGGCCACGTCACGAGAACTGGTCCACACGGCGACGCGGGGAAGAAGAAGGCGGGGAAATCGCATACACCCTATCGTGTCGATTTCTCTCCGCAGCGACTAGTGGATGTCGAGGCTCGACACCACGGCGACAACACCGAGGCGGATCATGCCACCACCAGCCAGGAGTCCCATCGGGCGGGGAGGACTCGTCCCCAGCCGAGGCCCGGTGCGTTGTGGCGACGGACCAGATGGCCGCCGCCACAACGCATGGACGTCTCTCAGGCTTTGCCGAGGATTCGGTTGAGGTTGGTACCGCAGACAGGGCACTTGCCCTTGGCCATACGGGTTCCCTTTTCATTGACGACGACGTCGCCACTGGCGGTACGCTTCTCCTTGCACTTGACGCAATAGAATTCGCCCTCATACTTATCCGACACTATGTCCTCCTTGTTTGTGAGGACGCGGGGCGCCCTCATGATCACATCACCACCGTAGCGTACGCGACTGACATATCCGGCATCAACTCCACCAGGCGGCCAGCGTGTCGCGATGGGTCACCTGTCGTCGGAGAGGAACCGTCGCAACTCGTCGTCCCAGGGGTCGTCCCCGGCTGACGGCTTCGACAGGAACCCCTCCGGGTTCGTGATCTCGTCGGCGGATGGCATCGACTCCGGATAGCGCCAGATCCCGTCGCGACCCTCGATCCCCGTGGCGTCGCGGACCGCCTCCCAGAAGGCGGCGGCGTCCCGGATGGCCTTGGGCGTGGCGCTCAGACCGATCAGCGGGGTGATCATCGTCTGGGCCGGCCTGCTCGTGGCGCGGTGACGGCGCAGGCTCTCCGCGATCGCCTCCCACCCGGGCAGCCGTTGGCTGGCGACCGTCCAGGTGACGTCGTCCACCCACCCCTCCACCAGGGCGAGAAGGGTGGCCAGACGCGCGAGGATCGCCCGCTGCTCCTCGGACTGGTCCGGAGTGAACAAGATCGATGAGAAATCGGTCTGGAAAGCCGACACCGACTCCGGCGACAAGTGATCGGGCATGGCGTCTTCCATGGCGGAGGCCATGGCGTCGGGGTCGACTCTCATCTCACGCGCGTAGTGCTGGACCAAGGCGATGATCTGCGGCGCGATCCACCCGATCTCCAGGAAGAGTCGCTGACGGGCGACCTCGCGAAGACAGCAGAACAACAGCAGTCCTTCTTCGTCGAGGTCCGCTTGCTGCTGGATGGCGGCCACATTGGTGGGCAGGATGCCGATCAGGGCGGTGTCGAACAAGGGGAGCCCCAGGTCGGTGCCGGACATGGTGGTCGTGGCCGCCTGGCCCAGTCCCTGTCCGACATGGGCGCCGAACATGGCGGAGATCGCCCGGGACATGATCGGGTGGAGCATGGACTGCATGTCCATCGCCTCGTCGTCCGACGACAAGTCCATACGTCGCCCCGTCGCGTCCGAGATCGCCGACGACAGGATACCGATGACGGGCTCGATCATGGCCTTCCACGCGGGCACCGTCACCTCGATCCACTCCGCCCGGCTCCACACGACCGGCGTCATCGGGATCGGAGGCAGGACCGTCGCCTCGGAGAGCCACAGTTCCGCCAAGTGGACCGCGTCCCCCACCTGCCGCGAGATGCGACTGCTCCCGGACGGGTCAGGCCCCAGGGCGGCCACCTGCTGACGAGCCATCTGGCGTACCGTCTCCCAGACCACGGTCTCGTCGGACACCCCGTCGGAGGGCATGATGCGACGCATCATCGTCTGAAACAACTCCGCCCGCCCTTCGGGGTCGTTGAAATCGAAATCCTCGGGCAACCCCAAGTCCCGCAACATCCTTCTCAACGGCTCCAAGGGATCTTCGCCGCCGGGTGACTGATCGAACGCGTCCATGTGTTCATTCTCTCGCATTCCGTGCCCGAGGACGACATCTGGCGGGCGCCGGTGAGGTCCATGCCACGGTATTCGGTACAGTGGGGGGCAGGAGGAACAGGTGAAGAGAATCTGGACGTCGATCACGTCTGCCGTCGTGCTGGTGGCCATGGTGGCGGTCATCGCCGTGACACCGGTCAATTTCGTCGTCTGGTCGCCGGGTCCCACAGCGGCGTTCCTCGGTGGCGCCGGCGCCACCGACTGGCTGAGAATCGCGGACGAGCCGTCCGCCTCGCCGTCCGGCCACATCCTCGCGACCACCATGCAACAGACGAGCCAATCGTCCACCGTGACCTTGGGCACCGTCCTGATCGACTACATCCTCTCCAACCACGACGTGCTTCCACGCGACGCGGTGTACTCCCCGGGCCAGACCGTGGCCGAGGCGATCGACGCCCATCGGCAAGACGTCCAACTGTCCCGGGACCAGGCGATGGCGGCCGGCGTGCGCCAGGCGGGGATCGAAGTGATCGAGCGACCCGCGATCACGGCTGTGCGACAGAACGGGCCCGCGTACACCTTGCTGCTGCCCGGAGACTTCATC
Source organism: Propionibacteriaceae bacterium (assembly GCA_009780915.1). Taxonomy (GTDB): domain Bacteria; phylum Actinomycetota; class Actinomycetes; order Propionibacteriales; family Propionibacteriaceae; genus WQYJ01. The sequence continues at coordinate 53,324 of WQZD01000003.1, read as the reverse complement.
ATCGCCATCGACGACACTCTGATGAGCACGGCCAACGATGTTCGACAGTACATACGCAACAAGCAAGTGGGCGATCAGGTCGTGGTCACCGTGCTTCGTGGCCAGCAACAGCTCAAGATCACGATCCCGAAACTGGCCGGGTCCTCCACGGATGGGACGATTCCGACCCTCGGCATCACGGGAGGGACGGGCTACTCGTACGCGGTCGACCTGTCCTTCGGCATGGATGTCGACGCCGGCGACGTCTCACAGGGACTGCCCCTCGCCTTGGCCACCTACTACCTGCTGACCGCTGACTCCGACATCGACGGCCTGCGGATCGCGGCGGCTGGCGCCGTGTCGGCCTCCGGGGACGTGACTTCGGTTCCGGGCATCAACGAACACGCCCGATCCGCCTGGAACGCCCACGCCGACATCTTCATCATTGCTAAGGACAATTGTCCCGACATCTCGGACCGCTACGCGGGGATGGCCGTGATGCCCGTCTCAAGCCTGCTCGACGCCGTGACGGCTCTGTCCGACCATTCGTCGACCGGCGCGCCCCTGCCTGCCTGCTGACAAGACCGCACGGCGGGTCGTACGCTAGACTTGATACCCCCATCGTCTTCCAGGAGGCCCTGTGGCACACAAACAGTCGCCCGCACGGGTGCGAGCGCTACTGCCCACCATTGTCATCATCATCGTCCTCGGGTACGCCTTCACGGTGTTCGCCCAGGTGTGGACCGACCATCTGTGGTTCCAATCCATCGGATTCCATCAGGTGTTCACCATCCAACTGGGCACCCAGGTGCTGTTGTTCGCCCTCGCGGCCCTCATCATGGGAGGGGCCGTGGGCGTCAACACCTGGCTGTGCTTGCGCACGAAGCCGATGAAAGGCGCCCTGACGACCTTCCAGGCGACCTTCCACTCCCTGACGGGACTGCGTCGTTGGGCGCTGATCCTCGTCCCTGCGGCCATCTTCGCCTTGATGGCGGGGGTGTCGTGGCTGTCGAACGTCACCACCTTCCTCGCGTGGGTCAACAAGGTCCCCTTCGGCCAGACTGACGCTCGTTTCGGGTTGGACGTCTCGTTCTACGTCTTCGACTACCCGTGGTACCGCGCCCTGACCAACTTCTTCTTGACGGTCACCATCATCTGCGGGATCCTCGCCCTCATCGGCCACTTCCTCAACGGAAGCTTCCTCGCCGACGTGAACGGGAAGAGGAAGACCTCGAAAGCCGCCCACCTGCACATCGGCATCCTGTTGGGCCTGATCACGCTGGGGTACGGCGTCACCAAGCTCCTCGACCGCTACGGGGTCCTCGTGACTCCCGGCACCCTCCTGGACGGTCTGCGGTACACCGCCGACCACGCCCAGTTGACCGCCAACCTGGTCCTGGCCGTGATCGCCTTCCTCACCGCCATCCTGTTCTTCGCCACAGCGGCTGGAAAGGGCTGGCGCCTGCCGCTGGTCTCGGTGGCCCTGGTCGTGGTGTCCTCGCTCGTCATCGGCGGGATCTACCCGGCGTTCGTCCAGTCCTTCACCGTCAACCCGACAGAGCCGGACAAGGAACGCCCCTATGTCCAGATGAACATCGCCGCCACCCGAGCCGCCTACGGCATCGAGGACGTGGCGATCCAGGACTACTCCGCCGTGACCACCACGACCGCGGGACAGCTCAAGTCCGACGCCGAGGCCCTGCCCGGCATCCGCCTCATCGACCCGCAGATGGTGCAAGACACCTTCGAGCAGTTGCAGCAGGTCCGTGGCTACTACACCTTCTCCAACGTGCTGGACGTCGACCGTTACGTCATCGATGGGAAAGAGACCGACGTCGTCCTCGCCGCCCGTGAGATGGACCACGCCGGCCTCGACCCGGCCGTGCAGAACTGGAACAACCTCCACACCGTCTACACCCACGGGTACGGTCTCGTGGCCGCCTACGGCAACCGGCGCCAAGCCGATGGAGAGCCCGACTGGCTGGCGCGTGACATCCCCACCGTCGGCCCCCTCTCCGCCGAGGAGCCGCGCATCTACTACGGCGAGATGGCCAACGACTACGCGATCGTGGGACGGGCGCCCGGCCAGACCCCCATCGAGTACGACACCCCCGGCGGCGGCGCCCAGACCGGCGAGCAGTACAACACCTACACAGGCGCCGGAGGGGTCTCGATCGGCTCCTTCTTCAACCGCCTGCTGTACTCGACACGGTTCGCCTCGGTGAACCTCCTGCTGTCCGATCGGGTCAACGCCGAGTCGAAGATCCTGTACGACCGCACTCCCCAAGAGCGCGTCCACTTGGTGGCGCCCTGGCTGACGACGGACTCCGACATCTATCCCGCCATCGTCAATGGGCGCATCGTCTGGATCGTCGACGCGTACACCACCTCGGTGTACTACCCCAACTCCCAGCGGGTCATCGTCGACGACGCCATCTCGGACTCCCTGACCACGCCGAGCTCGCAGGCGTACGCCCTGAAGCCGCAGATCAACTACATCCGCAACTCGGTCAAGGCCGTGGTGGACGCGTACGACGGATCCGTCGACCTGTACGCCTGGGACGACACCGACCCGATCCTGCAGACGTGGATGAAGGTCTTCCCCGACACCGTGCAGCCCAAGTCGGCCATCTCCGACGAGTTGATGGCCCACCTGCGGTACCCCGAGGACTTGTTCAAGATCCAGCGCCAGATGCTGGCCAGGTACCACATGACCAGTCCCGAGTCGTGGTACAGCCAGTCCGACCTGTGGAGGATCCCCGCGTACCCGGTCAAGGAGCGCAGCACCGGGTCCAAGGAGCCCACCTACTACCTGTCCATCAAGTGGCCCCAAGCCCAGGTGAACGGCGAGACCGTCCCGGGCGATTCCGGCCCCCTGTTCAGCCAGACGAGCGTGTACACGCCGAACAACCGTGAGAACCTGGCCGCGTACATGTCCGTCGTCGCCGAGGCCACGTCGCCCCAGTACGGGCAGATCCGCATCTTGCGCATGTCCGACACCCAGCAGATCGACGGGCCTGGCCAGGCGTACAACCAGATGATGGCCAATGAGCAAGTGTCGAGCGTGCTCTTGCCGTACTCGTCCGAGAGCTCGTCGGCGACGGCCCAGAAGGGCAACCTGCTGACCATCCCGCTCGGCGGTGGTCTGCTGTACGTCGAGCCGATCTACACCAAGCAGGTCAACACAGACGCGGCGTTCCCGATCCTGAGGTTCGTGGTGGTGCGCTTCGGCACCCAGGTGGGCATCTCGACCACCTTGCAGGGCGCCTTGGACCAGGTCTTCTCCGGGGACTCCGGCGCCGTCACAGGCGAGACCGACGCCACCACTCCGCCTGGAGAGGGCTCCACCGGCCAGACCGACGTGACCGGACAGACCCAGGAAGAGATCGTCCAACAGGCTCTGGCGACGGCGGAGACGCAGTTCCAGGCGGCGCAGGCCGCTCTGCAGGCTGGCGACTTGGCCGGGTACCAGGCGGCTAACGAGGCTGCGAAAGCGGCGGTCGAGCAGGCGTTGGCGGCCATGGGTCAGTGACGCGGCAGCGAGGCGGTGTGTCGGGACAGGTCCTGGCACACCGGGGGGACGGGAGTCCTCGTCACACCTCGAAGCCAAGTCCGCTCAGGTCGAGGTCGTCCGCGACGGCGACGACACTGGCACGGTCCGGGTCGATCAGATCTGTGTACGCCTCCATGGCGTCGTCGACGGTGACCGCGGCCAGATCCGCCAGGGCTGTCGTGACATACCCCAGGTCCAGCCGAGCCGCCGCCAGGCTCGCCCCTTGAGAGGCCACGGCCTCGGCCGTGTCCAGAGCCAGGGGGGCTGACAAGGTGAGATAGCCGATGGCGTCGCGCACTTCGTCGATGGTGAAGGGTTCACGCACGGCCAGGATCTCCAGCGTCTCCTCGATCAACGACGACGCGGCCTGCGTGCGGGTGGAGGTCGCCAGATCGATGATGCCGCCCACGCGGAAGGGGTGCGCGTTCATGGAGACCCCGTAGGTGTAGCCGCGCTCCTCTCGCAGAACCGTGTTCAGCCGGGAGGTGAAAGTGCCGCCCATGATGGCCAAGGCCACCTGGAGACCGGCCCACCGAGGATCGCGTCGGTCGACGCCGAACCACCCCATCCGCACATCGGTCTGGACGGATCCTTCCCGGGGGACGAACCGGCGTCGTGGGGCGCCGGCGCTCACCAGGGCCGGCTCGACTCGGGTCGCGTCGGGTCGCCAGGCTCCGAAGGCCTGGTGGGCGGCCTGGGCGGCGTCCACACCGCTCATGTCTCCGGCCAACACGAGGACGGCGTCACGCGCCCGGTAGCGATCGCGATGGAAAGCCGCCACGTCGTGCGCGGTGACGGCGGCCACACCCTGCGCGCTCCCGCCCGCGGGTCGCCCGACACGAAGGTGGTCGGCCAGGATCGTGCGACGCAGAGTGGAGGAGGCCACATACGATCCGCGGGACTCCTGCTGGTCGATCTCGGACAGACGGTTGGCTTGGATCCTATGGACGTCCTCCTCGGCGAACGCCGGTGCGGCCACCGCCTCGGCGAGCAGCGCCAAGGCCGCGTCCACGCTGTCCTGGGGCACGTCGAGCAGGCATTGGGTCGTCGACAGCCCCACCAGAGCGGAGAATTGGGCGCCCGCCTCTTCGAGCTCGGTGGCGAACAGGGGTCCTGGATGGGGCGTGGTGCCTTCGTCGAGGGTACGTGCCACGATGGTGGCCAGTCCGTCGAGACCCTCGGGTTCGGCGTTGAGGGGCAGATCCATAACGAGGTTGACCGACCAGATGTACTGGCCGGGCAGATCATAGGCCCACACAGCCATGCCGGTGTCCAATGTGGTCACCGTGGGCATGGGGAAGGCCCATCCCTTCCCAGGCTGGATGGAAGGACGGGGGATCATAGCGACCTCCTATACGTCATGATCGCCGCGTTGTCGGGGCGCAGCCAGGTGGCGCACGCCGCACGGATGTCGTCCGCGGACAAGGCTTTGATGGTGTCCATGTGTTTGTTGATCTCGTTCGCGTCGCCGAAGTACGACCAGGACGCGCTGATGTGGTCGCTTCGATGCTCAATACTGGAGAGGTCGGCGAGGAAGTCCCTCTCCTCGCTGCGTATGGCGCGGGACACCTCGTCATCGGTGGGCCCCTCCTGAAGGAAGCGGTCCCAGGATCTCATCAGCGTCTCTTCGACCTGCTCGGGGGTGACGCCCTCGGCGCACGCCGCCGTGGCCATGATCACGGAGTTCCCGTGCTCCAGGCCGAGGTCGAAGGCCTCCACCGAGTCGGCCACGCTCGTCCTGACCAGGTCGGTGTGCAGCCGTGACGTCATGGATCCGGCCAGGATGGACAGCCCGAGACCCAGGGGGTCGTTGGCGTCGTCCGCGATGGGGGGCACGAGCCAACTGCAGTACACCACGTCCTGAGGCACGTCCCCGCTGACGTCGAGCCGCGGAAGACCCGTCAAGGGCGCCAGGACGCCGAGGTCGGGGCGGGGGGTGGGCCGACCCGGCGCGATGTGGCCGAAGTACCGGTCCACCAGGGCGAACCCGTCCTCGGGCTCGACAGCGCCCGACAGGGTCAGGATCAGGTTGCTGGGGGAGTAGTGGGAGTGGAAGAACCCATGCACGTCCTCCAACGTGGCCGAGTCGAGGTCTTCCATGGAGCCGATCGGCATGTGGGCGTACGGATGGGTGCCGGGGAACAGGAAACTCATCAGGCGGGGGAAGGCGTCGCCATAGGGGACGTTGTCGTACCTTTGACGCTTCTCCTCCTTGACCACATCGCGCTGGGTGTCGAGGTTCACCTGGTCGACGCTGTCCAAGAGCGAGGACAGCCGCTCGGCCTCCAGCCAGAGGGCGAGGTCGAGGCCCCCGGCGGGAACCGTCTCGAAGTAGTTGGTGCGGTCGAAGCTCGTCGTGGCGTTGGCGTTGCCGCCCATGGACTGCACGACGCCCAGGTGCTCGCCGGAGGAGACGTTGGCGGATCCGGAGAACATCAGGTGCTCGAAGAGATGGGCGAAGCCGGTTTTCCCCGCCGCCTCATGGACGGATCCGACGAGGTACCACAGGTTGACTGACACTCCCGACACCCACGGATCGGGGTTGACGGCCACGCGAATGCCATTGCTCGTTACTGTCGTGCGCAGGGGGTAGGTGTGATCCACAACGGTTGAGCATACCCGGTCTTCCCTCGGCATGCGATCCAGACACAGGTAATGCGCGTGCGCCCCTCACATGGCTGTCATCGGGCGATCGGCGCGAGCTGGGCCGAGGTGGCGTGGACCAGGTCCGCGGGGCTCAGCTCGATGTCGAGCCCGCGGCGCCCGCCTGAGACCATGACGGTGTCGAAGGCCAGAACCGACTCGTCGATCACCGTGGGACAGGCGCGTCGTTGCCCGAGAGGGGAGATGCCGCCCACCACGTACCCGGTCGCGCGTTCGGCGTCCTGGGGGTCGGCCATCTGCGCCTTCTTCCCGCCGATGGCCCCCGCGAGAGCTTTGAGATCGAGCATCCCCGCGACGGGGACCACGGCGCAGACCAGGGCGGCGTCCACGCGGGCCATGAGGGTCTTGAAGATCCTCGCGGGGTCGATCCCCAGCTTCGTCGCGCCTTCCCGGCCGAACCCCTCCATGGAACGAGGGTCGTGCTCGAACTCGTGGAGGGTGTACGCGATGCCGCTCGCGTCCAAGGCCTGGATGGCCGGCGTGGGCGCGGCGCCCGATTTCTTTCCCATGGAGCCATTCTGCCATGACCCGTTGCTGACGGGACACGAAGAGGTCTGAGAACGCCCGACACACGGATGTACGCGAGTCCCATTGTGTGACATCGCCTCGACCCCGTAGGATCGAGATGTGGCAATCGACATGAACCGCCCTGTGGCGCCCGATCCGTACTCCATCCTCCCGCGAGTGCCGGGCTTCACCGTGACAAGCACCGACATCCAACACGGCCAGCCACTTCCCGTGCCCCAGACGGCCGATGGCGGCAATGTCTCGCCACAGTTGTCATGGTCGGGTTTCCCCGACGAGACGCGGGGATTCTTCCTGACGTGTTTCGACCCGGACGCCCCCCGCGAGGGAGGGTTCTGGCACTGGCTGGTGGCTGACATCCCCGCTTCTGTGACCTCCATCCCCACGGGCGCCAGCAAGTCCGTGGTCAAGGTCATCGCGTCCAAGATCTTCGCGCCCGCCTCCTCAGTGGGGGTCCAGGAGGCGCTCGACCTGCCCAATGGACTCGGCACCGTGGGCTTCATCGGCGCCAACCCGCAGAAGGGTGACCGGGTGCATCGGTACATCTTCGCCGTCCATGCCCTCGATGTCGACCATCTCGATCTTCCCCACGGTCGCCGTACCGCCGCCGCGCTGGCCGCGGCCACTGCCGTGCCGCACACTGTTGCGCGGGCTGTGCTGACGGCGACATGCCAACGATGACCCCCGAGTGGACCGCCACCGCCATCTGGTGGAGCGTCTATCCTCTGGGGGCGTGCGGCGCCCCCGTCCACACCCCGGACGTCCCGGGAGTCCACCATCGGCTCTCGCGCGTGGAGTCCTGGCTGGATCACGTCGTGGGGCTGGGGTGCAACGGGGTGGCCCTCGGACCCGTATGGGCGTCCAGCAGCCATGGGTACGACATCCTCGACCACCTGCGCGTCGATCCTCGACTCGGCGACGAGGCGGATCTGGCACACCTGGCGACCGCGTGCCACGAGAGGGGGGTGCGCCTCCTGCTCGACGGCGTGTTCAACCATGTGTCGGTCGACCACCCGTGGGTACGGGCGACCCTGGCCGACCGGTCCTCTCCGTACGCGAAGATGCTCAAAGCCGACCCGGCTCGACCGGACGGCTTGGCCCGCTTCGAAGGCCATGACGCCTTGGTGGAACTCGACCATGCCTGCCCCGAGGTCGCCGACTATGTCGTCACCGTGATGAACCACTGGCTGGACCGAGGCGCCGACGGGTGGCGCTTGGACGCGGCGTACCGGATCCCCCCCGAGTTCTGGACCAGCGTCCTGGCGCGGGTACGGGACGCCCATCCGCAGTCCCTGACCCTCGCGGAGATCCTCCACGGGGATTACGCCGCGATCGCCGAGCGGTCCGGATTCGACAGTGTCACCCAGTACGAGCTGTGGAAAGCGATCTGGAGCGGGCTGAAGGATCGAAACTCCCACGAGATGGCGTGGGCGCTGGAACGACACGCTGTGGCGTGCGCCACGCAGATCCCCTGGATCTTCGTCGGCAACCACGACGTCACCCGTATCGCCACGCAGATCGGCGTCGGCGGGGCTCGGGTGGCCACTGCCGCGCTCATGACTCTGCCGGGCACGCCGGCGTTGTACTACGGGGACGAGTTCGGCTGGACGGGCCTGAAAGAGGACCGACCCGGCGGCGACGACGCCATCCGACCCCCCATGGACGAGCACCCGGGACCGGCGACCCCGGAGCAGGCCGAGACGCTTCGACACACCCAACTGGCGATCCGAGTGCGTCGCACCCATCCCGGCATCGCCCAGGGAACCGCACGCGTGCTCTCCTGCACCTATCGACGCCTGTCCTGGCGCACCGAGACACCCACGGGCGACTGGGTCCAGGCCGACCTCGACCTCACAGCCGACCCCGTGCTGGCGATCAGCGACGCGACAGGCGAGATCCTGCGAGTCACGGCCTGACCTGGGGCTGATGTCGTCGGGAGAACCGTGACAAACTCGGTCTGACCCGAGAGGGCCTGCGGGACCCCCACATCTCGATAATGCTTCCCTCAACCGAGCGTAGTAGTGACAGCATGAGATGCGGCATCGATACCGCGAGGGAGTCCGCCACGGTATGGCAGAGTGCCATTCGACCCATAGGAGCCATCGGAAGTGTCGTCAAACCTGGTGACCCCGATGGTTGTTCACCTCATGAAAATCACCAGATGAGCCTCTCTCCAGTCAACACTCCTTTGTGATCTTTCAACGATGCGCTCTGCCAGCGTCACGGCCCCTTCCCAAGTCAGACCACTGCCCAGGAGATGGTGTATGGCTGATGCACCCCATACTCTGAAATAGTATCTGATAAGGGGATTCAGGGTCGCCCTTGGGACTTGACGTTAAACACGCGCTATGTTACTTAACACATGAGTGGTTCGAGATATTGTTTCTCTATCCTGGAAAACGCGATCGGGCATGGTGCCCGAATAAAGAAACAGAAAGGTGAAATCATGTAAATGAAGAGAACTGCGCGTGGAGCGCTTCTGGCCATCCTGGCACTGGTAGTGTCGTTCGGGTTGGGGAGTGCTACTAGTGCGCAAGCCGGAAATCTGTACCTGTATGCGGATCCTAATTACAAGGCTCTCATTGGGACCTACGCCACAACCAATGGCACGTACCATAACATCAGTGCCGTGAACAATGACACGCTGAGCTCGGTTCAGAATGGAACATCATACTATGTCGCCTTTGCTCATGACTATAATCTGTCAGGACATTGTTTCACTGAGCCGCCAAACACAAATGATCCAGCTTTCTGGTGGTTTGATGATAACCAAGTGTCTTCATTCTGGATCAATAGATCATGTTAATATCCATGTGGCAATAACATAGTTTATGCTTATAGGCAATGCTGCTTCTCGTTGGAGATCGAGTGCTACTGCCGTCTTTCCGCCTTGCTGTGGGGAAGACGGCAGTAGCACATATGTAGCAATAGTTGAGTGAATAAGATAGGGTTTGGGAGTGAATACTGTGGTCGAGGCTTCAGGTCTGCTGGTGGATTATCCTGTCAGAACTGGTTCGGTTCATGCGTTGCGGGGTGTGGATTTCCGCTTGGCTGCGGGTGAGTCGGTGTGTTTGTTTGGCGCTAGTGGCTCTGGTAAAAGCACGTTGTTGAATGTTCTTGCCGGATTGGATCTGCCTGACCAGGGGAGTCTGCGGGTCTGTGGCGAGGATGTGATTCAATTATCGGATCAGCAGCGCACCGCTTTGCGCCTGCGGTCGGTGGGCATGGTGTTTCAAGACAACAACCTGGTGGCCCAGTTCACGGCGGCGGAGAACGTCGAACTCATCTTACGGTGTCAAGGGGTCGATTCACCTCGGTCGAAGGCGCTGGAACTGTTGGCGGCCGTGGGCGTGGATGATCTCGCGGATCGGCAGCCGGTGGACATGTCGGGCGGACAGAGGCAGAGGGTGGGCATCGCCAGGGCTTTGGCTGGCGAGCGCGAGGTGATCTTGTGTGATGAACCGACTGGTGCGCTTGATCGGGAGAACTCGAATCTGTTGTTCGATCTACTCCGGGAACTGACCCGGACGAAGGCCGTGGGAGTGTTGATTGCCACTCATGATCAGAGCGCCGCTGAGTACGCGGATCGGGTACTGGAGATCAGTGACGGTCAGTTGGTGAGCCGATGACAACCAGATGGCGAACACAGGTCGGTTGGCTTCTGGTCAGGTCCCATCCTTTTCGCGGATTGCTTGTTGTGACCGCGGTGGTCACGGCGTTGGTGATGGCGACGAGCGCTTGCATCGGATCATTGCAGTGGAGCCGCCCTCAGGTGGCGAACTCAGAACTGGGCGCCACCATGGCTAAGGTGGCTCCGTTCGATCAAGGAGCGTTCTCCCCGGGGGAAGAGTTGGCGCCCGCTCGATGGCTCGATGGGGTCGATGCTCGGGTCACCGTCATTCCGGTATGGGGGTCTGCTGTGTCGTTGCGGACAGATGCTGGCCAGTTCGACGATGCGGCGTACACCGAGTTGGCGATGCCGTCACCGGTGCTATCGGGGATCATGGATATAGTGGCGGGTCGTTGGCCACTCTCCGCTGGCGAGTGCGTGACCACGACTGGGGCGGCGGGCTGGGCCGAGTCTCCTATCGGGGAGTGGGGCTTGACCGTCGTTGGCCAGGTGAGGAATGTCTTCCATCCACAGAGCATCGAGTGGTTATGCGCACCCGGGACATGGGCGACGTGGAGCCTGACCACGACCGAGCATCAGACAATAAGCACGATGGCGTCGACACGCTACTATTTTGATGGCAACCCAGACCTGGTGAACCTCGAAGTCGCGCGACTGGCCCAAGAAGGCGTGTTCGGTGCTGCGTACACCTTTGATGCCGAGACTCGCGACCACCTGCTGAAACCTCCCAATCGTTCAGTGAACAAGGTCATGGGCGATCGGTTGCCTTTGTTGCTGCTCCCTTTCAGCGTGGGCTTGGTGATGGCGGGTCGCTTGGCCGGCTGGTCTGGGCGAGTGAGCCGGACCTTGGTACGTGCTGGCGTGCCATCGGTGCCCATGCGGCGCACCATGGCCGGCACGGCCCTGGTTGGCACGGCCCTGGTGAGTGTTGTCGGCGTTGTCACGGGGTGGTTGTTCGCCTTGACGGCTCGACCTTTGCTATCGAGCCTGAACGGCGGTAAGCCTTTGTCGGATGGGTTGTTCCCAGCCGCCGACCTGTCAGGGGTGTTGCTCGCTAGCGTAGTGGGGACGGGAATCGGCCTGTGGGTCGGTGACGCTGTCAGCAGCGCCCGCCTGGGGCAGCAGGACCGTACACCCACACCACTGAGCAGGCGCGCTCGCGTCGCACTGGTACCGTTCGGTCTTCTGTTCGTGGGAGTGGCGGCGTGGCTGATGGTCGCGTCCGATAGCCGATTGTGGTGGATGTCTGGCGGCGCCTTGATGATGGTGGTGGCCTTTGCCACTTGGACTCCACTGTTGGTCGGGATGCTCGGGGGAGCCCTCTCACGGCGTCCAGTATCCTCGGGCACTCTGACGGGTCGCATCCTGGTGGAAGGTTCACGTCGGTGGAGTGTCGTCACCGTGATCGTGACGCTGGTAGTGGGGTTGGTGTGTTCACTCTTCGTGATCGCGTCGTCCTCTATCGCGGCGCAAGTCGCCTATATGTCCCCGAGAGTTCCCGCTGGCAGCGTCCGTGTCGAAGTTGAGAAAGACGCAGGGGAAAAAATCCCAGCGCAGATGCTGGAGCGATTCACGTCAGATCTTGGACTGTCAACCCCACCCATCACGATGACAGAACTGGGACTCGGCCCGCTTAGCGGAGGCCTGCTCCAGAGCGTCGAGACCTTGGAAGACGCCCGGAGTCTGTTAGGTGACGTGCCATCTCAGGCTATGGACGTGCTCGCACGAGGAGGCGTCTTGGTCGTCGGTGCCACACCGAACAGCAGTGACACAATTCCCGTCCAAGCTGTTGGCGGAGGATCAGATGCTGGTGGGATGGATACGACAGACGTGCCAGTACTGTCGGTGAAACCGGACGCTGCCCACAGATGGGCGACCGGGGCTGGTTTCGTCCTCCGCCCGGCGCTCCCTGACACCATGCGACAGGCTGCCACCATACGGGTCTGGAACGTCTATCAAGGACTCACACCGCACCAGGAGACTGTAGCCAGGAACTGGGCGGCCGACACTGGCATGACCGCGTTCATGGTTGACTACTCCCGCCCACCTACCGGTTTCTACATGCCACTCTGGTTGGCGATCTCACTGATCGGATTCGGTCTGCTCTTCGCCCCCGTGCTCGCCCTCGCTCTTCGCGGCAATGTGAGAACGCTCAGCAGCCTCGCCTCCACTCTGACTAGTGTCGGGATAGCCCGGACATGGATCAAGCCAGTCTTCGGTCTGATCAACATCACAGTGATATCCGTCGCGGTGGTGGCCGCGGTCGCACCCGCGTTGATATCCATCACTATCCTCGCCACCAAGTATCCACGAATCTTCGATCTCCAGGGAACTCCCTGGTGGATGCTCGTCGTGTTCGTGGCCGCCCTCCTTGGCGCCACCCACATCGCCACGCGATCAGCTTTCACGAGCCTCAAGCGGAAAGAGCACATCATCACGGTCTGAGTCACTTCGTCGCCCGCGTGATCCACTCCAGCGCGGACGCCTGGCGAGACCGACTCGCGGGGATCTGGAACTCGGCTTGATCGGTGTCTTCCCGCGCGGGATCATCGGTGGTCACAGGGGGCGGGCACCTGCTCGCGTGAGTAGGATGAGTGAGATCCGCCCGTCGAGGAGTAGCCCATGGCATCTGATCCCCACGCTTCGTCTGGGAGCCGGGACACGCCTGCTCTCGCCATAGGCGCCGCCCGTCCGACGCCCATGTGGATGGACGGGCTCGCCCGGCGGCTCCAGCCGCTCAGCGTCTGCTGGCCCCCGTCGTCGGCGGACCACCGATCTGCGGCTGTCCTCGTCCTGGTCAGTGAGGGGTCCGATCCTGATCTGGTCTTGACCCTGCGCTCCGCAGACTTGGAGCATCATGGGGGACAGGTCTCCTTCCCCGGGGGAGGACGTGAGCCCGGCGACCATGCCCCGGTGGACACCGCATTGCGGGAAGCCTGGGAGGAGGTGGGCCTCCGCTCATCGACGGTGCGGCCTCTGGGGCAGTTGCACACCCGACAGATCCCCGTCAGCCAGAACCACGTCGTGCCCGTGGTGGGAGTGTGGCCGGGAGACGATCCGTTGATGGTCCACGACACCGACGAGGTCGACACCATCCTTCGCTGGACGCTGGCCGACCTGGCCCGACCCGATCAGCGCGTCATGGCCCGACACCCTCGCGGCGGCGTCGGTCCCGCCTGGCAGATCCAGGACATCTTCCTCTGGGGGTTCACAGCGGGGCTTGTCGACGCCGTGTTGCGTCTGGGGGGCTGGGAACAACCGTGGGACGCCACCCGGGTCGTCGATGTGCCCGAGCGCTTTCTCTCCGGTCGGCCCGATCGACCCGGTCGAGTCGATCACTCATCCTGAGGGCGTCCGGGAGGTGACGAGGCCATCCATGTCGAGAGGTCCCGGCCTGTCACCGGCGATCGAGGGACTGGCTGACCCCATGAGGGCGCGGGCCTGACGTTCTCAGATCCCACCTACTCGGCCTGTTCAGACAAGGAGCCCACGTGAGACCAGGGTGTGGCGACAGGCCTCCACGGTGGTGAACAGATGGGCGTCGATCCCCAGACTGAGGGCGGCGTCGACGTTGGCAGGGCGATCATCGAAGAAGAGAAGCTGGTCCAAACCGACCCCGCACATCGTCGACAACTGCCGATAGGCGTCCAGGGACGGCTTGCGCACGCGGATGTCCGCCGAGATGGCCCACACGTCGATCCACCGAGTGAGGGCGAACCGCTCCCTCAGCAGAATCGACCATGCGCTCACATCGTTGCTCAGACACGCCATCCGCACGCCCCGGTCGCTCAGGTCGCGCAGCACGACGTCGATCCCCGGCATGAGGCGGTGACGGCCACAATACTCGTGATCATCACCGACGACCCCACACTCGGCCCAGAACTGGGTCGACGTCCATTCCCCTGAGCTGGCCCGCCGATAGAAATCGCGGATCCGCTCCTCACCCATCGCGCATCCCAGCTGAACCAGGTAGGGCGTCAGCACATCCGCCTCGTCATCGGCCTCGGCGTACAAGACCCCCATCGCGTCGAAGACGACCACTGGCGTGACGGCCGACGCAGACGACGCCTGGAGCGGCCCGCCCGCCACCGAGGACGGCATGGGGCCTCACACCTGTTTCTTGTCGAAGACGGCCACACTGGCGCCGAGGAGCACCAGGATCAGGGCGAGGCTGATCCACACGGCTGGAAGGAAGTCGCCTGTCGTCTTGGATCCATCCAGCAGGGCGACAGTACCACCGGCCAGACTGATGGGATTGTACGGCGCGGTCGCCGGTGAGAGAGCGACCAGGTTGCCGGCGACCACGACGACGGCGACCGCCACCAGGGCGCCGTAGATGGTGCTCAGGAGGATCCCGCCGAGGACCATGCACGCGATCAACAGCACCCCGAAGACCCACAAGGATCCGAACGCCAGGAGCGCGTGGGGGAGTGGGCCGGAGCCCCAGTAGTACACCGTGTAGGCGTACGTCACCGCCAGGGAGACGACGAAACTCAGGGTCCAGATCACAGTGGCGACGCTGAACTTGGCGAGGATGACGGTTGACCTCCGCATCCCCTTGGCAAGGATGGTGGTCAAGGTCCCTTTGGACAGCTCCGTTCCCGTGACCCCGCAGAACACGATGACGAGGATCAGGACACCCATCTGGCCGATGTTCTTGAAGTACTGGGTCCAGGAGTCGAGCGCCGTCGCCGGCGGCATCTGCAGGATGATGCCGTTGCCCAGGTCGGTGCCGGAGAGCAGGTCGGGGAGCAGCTTCGCCAACAGGGGGCTGAGGACGCCCAAGGCGATGAACGCGACGAGCATGATGACCAGCCGGTACGTCCTCCAACTCTCCAGGACCTCTTTCTTACAGAAAGACACATAGGATGTCACGACACGGCCTCCAAGAAGAGATTCTCGACGCTGGGCGCCAGCGATTCGAAGCGTACGGGCAGGAGACGGTTCTCGGCCAGTAGTGTCAGGACGGCCATCTCCTGAGCAGGGTCGGTGGAGGAGAGGGTCACCTCGACGTCGGTGCGATCCCGGATCAGGTCGGGGGACACCATGTCGCAGAATCGTCGCGTGTCGTCCGGGTGCGAGAACTCCACGAGCAGCCCATTGCTCCCATGGCGCGCTTTCAGGTCGGCCAGAGTGCCCTGCATCACAATCTTCCCCTGATGGAGGACAGCCGCGCGGTCGCAGATCTTCTCGACATCGGAGAGGACATGGGTGGAGAAGACGACGGTGGTCGTGGAGGATATCCGCGTGAGGATGTCCAGGACCTCTTTGCGACCCAGAGGATCGAGCGCCGAGGTCGGCTCGTCGCAGATGAGGAGGCGCGGAGTGTTGATGAGCGCCTGAGCGACCCCGAGACGCTGCTTCATCCCACGAGAGTAGGCGCCGATCCGCTTCTTCGTGGTGGCCAGCCCCACCAGTTCCAGCAGGTCGGCGCTGCGACGGCGTATGTCGGTGGAGGACAGACCGCAGACCTCGCCGCACAAGGCCAGGTATTCGGTCGCGCGCATGTACGGATAGAACTGGGGGACGTCCGGCAGGTAGCCGACATGACGGTTCGTGGCGGTCATGCCGAAGCGTACCTTCTCCCCGCACACGCGGATCTCGCCAGAATCGGACGGGAGCAGACCCAGGACCATCCTCATCGTGGTGGTCTTGCCAGCTCCGTTCTCTCCGATGAACCCGAAGACCGACCCCTCGGGCACACTCAGCGAGATGGAGTCGATCACCCGTGTGGCGCCGAAGCTTTTCGAGAGGTTCTCGATGGCGAGGACATCCATCAGCGGTCGCCCTCGTCGTCGGCGTCTCCACGACCGATCACGAAATAGAGGATCGGGCCGATGAGGTTGATCAGCACGGCGATGATCACCCACAGCCACCTGTTTCCGAAGCGGTAATGCTTGTGGGTGAAGATGTGGATCAGAGCTGCGATCAACAATCCGAGCTCGATGACGGCGAGGGGGATGAGGATGGGAAGATAGGTTCTCAGCTGCTCAGACATGGTGCATCCTGTGGTGGGAGGTGGGTGGTGGAAGGGGTCGTTGGCACTTGGGGCGTGTCATGCGGACTCGTCCAGAAGTCGTCGGGGGACGCTGGACAAGGTTTCTGGCCGGTCCTCCGTCTCGTCCGACCCGGCGTCGACGCCCAGGCGCACGTCGAAGGGGAAACCCCGATTCTGGTTGAAAGCGGCCACGAACACACGCAGCGCGTCCGCAGGAGTGGTCCCCAGACGCCTGGTGGTCTCCCGGAAGAGCTGATCCTGGGCCTTCTCCACCCGAGTGGCGAGTTGTACAGTGTCAGGCATGATCCCCCTACTCACAGGTGAAGCGAACTTATAACAATTCTTACCCCATGGTAGCAGATAGTGTGGATTGACATGGACGCCAGGCAAACGACATCACAGATGTGACAGTGTCCACAATGCACGTCGGGCGTCGGCGACCCCCGTCGTGGAGTCCGCGAATCACTCATCGCACATCACCGTTGATATTTCCTATTAATTGCATGGTTTACGCATCATCTGAACATCATATTGCTCAGTTATCAAGGTATTTCATCTCACCATACTCGTGACTCGTCTTATTTGTTTCATCTATTCTCATAGGGAGAGATCGTGGATTCGCAATCACAGCCATGGTGAGACAGAGAAGAGGAGATCACATGGCCCGCACACACATGAAGGTCGCTCCAGGAAACCTCATCGGACGACCCTACCGACATCGCATGATCACCCTGGGCGCCGTCCTGCTCGGCGTGGCCCTTCTGGGCGGTTGTGGCGAATCTCAGGACACCTGGTATGTGATGAAGCCCGGCGCACAGCGATTGGCGCCGAACCACATCCTCGCGCTCTACGCGAGCGTCCCCAGCAACGCTCAGCGCACGCTGAGTGGTCATGTCCTCTTGATCGACGCCGAGGGGCAGGTGTCGTCCATCACGACTGCGGGAATGGACTCGGGCAGTCTCACGTGGGATGACAACGGCCTCTTCTTCTCGGACACCCGTCGTGACTACCTCCTCACCGAGGACGGCCTGAGGATCTGGGACAGTCCGAAGACCGACATGCAGGTCGCCGCGTACGCCCGCCCGGGTGGTGGGTATGTCAGTGTGTACAACAAGGGCTTCGGCGGCGCCGGATCGCCGATGGAGTACGTCGAGCAGGTCGTGGAGACCACCGACCAGGGCGCCATCGGGGGCGGGAATTCTCGTCACGGCTCCACCTGTCGAGACGGGGTGATCCTCACCGTCACCAACGGACAAAGCGACGCGCCACACGTCGTTCGGTGGCCCGTCGACGAGACCTCCGCTGGGAACGGTCTCCTGCGACTGAGATCCCACCACCTTCCCACCGGACATACGTCCGAGATCCTCACAGTGGACCTCCATCTCGCCCAGCACGACTCGGCCCTCGTGTTACGAGGAATGGCGATCCAGCCCGCTCGCGCGACACGGTAAGATATCCGGAGGGATCCTCGACCAGAAAGGTTGTCATGTCTTTTGTCTCACGCCACGTCGGGATGAGCTCGGAGCAACGGGCGCATGTGTGCGAAACACTGGGAGCCGCAGGTGTCGAGGACCTGGTCGCCTCGGCGATCCCCGCCGGAATCCTGCTGGACGCCCCCCTCGATCTGCCCGCACCCTTGACCGAACAGGAGGTGGCGGCGCGGTTGCGTGCTGTGGCGGACAAGAACATGATCCGTGTCCCGATGTACGGGATGGGGTACTGGTCCTGCGTGACACCGGCCGTCATCCGGCGCAACGTCTTGGAGAACCCCGCCTGGTACACCGCGTACACCCCCTATCAGCCCGAGATCTCCCAAGGCCGGCTGGAAGTCCTGATGATCTTCCAGACCCTCGTGTGCGACCTCATGGGGCTGGATGTGGCCAGCGCGTCGCTCTTGGACGAGGCCACCGCCGTGGCCGAGGCCGTCGGGCTGGCGCGCCGATCCGTCAAGACGGGAAACTGCGTGATCATCGACGAGCGGGTCTTCCCCACCAGTGTGGATGTGGTGCGCACCAGGGCTCAAGCCATGGGCGTCGCTGTCGAGGTGCGCTCCGATGTGCTCGGCGCCGTGGACGAGTTGGATCCCTTCTGTGTGGTCGTGGCTCAATGCGGGGTGGACGGCCGCCTCAGGTCGGTCGAGGAGTCACGACGTATCGCGCAAGCCGCCCACGCCAAGGGCGCTCTGGTGGTGGCGACTTCTGATCTCATGGCCACGACGATGATCACGCCGCCGGGCGGATGGGGGGCGGACGTCGCCGTCGGCTCAGCTCAACGCTTCGGCGTCCCTCTGTGGTACGGAGGACCGTCCGCCGGGTTCATCGCCGTACGCGCAGGCCTGGAACGCCAACTGCCCGGACGACTGGTGGGCCAGTCCCGTGACGCGGACGGCGTGCCGGCGTACCGACTTGCCCTCCAGACCCGCGAGCAGCACATCCGTCGCGAGAAGGCGACCTCCAATATCTGCACAGCCCAGGTCCTCTTGGCTGTCACAGCCGCTTTCTACGCCCTGTGGCACGGTCCTGCCGGGCTGCGTGCGATCGCCGAGTCCATCCACGACCGGGCGGCACGCTTCGCCGAAGCCGCCGCCAGGGCGGGCCTGACCCTCGTCGCCGAGGACTTCTTCGACACGGTCGCCGTCACGGTCGACTCCGCGTCGGACACGGTGGCGGCGGCCTCCGCCGCCGGGATCGGCATCCGCGCCGCGGACGAGACGACCGTCGTGATCGCCTTCGGCGAGGGCGTCGACGACTCGGTGATGGACAGCCTCGCCTCGGTGTTCGGACTGGAGTTGGCCGTCGCGAACCGCGCTCACCTGGGCGACCATGCCCGCGAGGCCGACTTCCTCACACACCCCGTGTTCACGGCGTACCAGTCCGAGACGGCGATGATGCGCTACATGCGCACCCTCGCGGATCGCGATTACGGGCTCGACCGCGGGATGATCCCCCTGGGGTCATGCACGATGAAGCTCAACCCGGCCGTCGCCATGGAGGCGATCAGCCTGCCAGGTTTCGCGAACATCCATCCCTATGCGCCGATGGCCGACGTCGAGGGCTACCAGGAGTTGTTGGGCGATCTGACGCGGTGGCTGACCGAGATCACTGGGTACGACGCGATCAGCTTCCAGCCCAATGCCGGTTCACAAGGGGAATTGGCCGGGCTGCTGGCGATCAGGCGGTACCACGAGGCCAGGGGCGAGAACAGGACGACCTGCCTGATCCCCACGTCCGCACACGGCACCAACGCCGCCTCGGCGGCCATGGCAGGGTTGCGCGTGGTCCCCGTGCGCGTCGACGCGGACGGGTCCATCGACATGGACGACCTCCGCCGACGGGCCGACGAGCACGCCGAGGACCTGGCCGCGATCATGGTGACGTACCCCTCCACCCATGGGGTGTACGAGACCACCATCCTGGAGGTCTGCCAGATCGTCCACGACGCCGGGGGACAGGTGTACATCGACGGCGCCAACTTCAACGCCTTGGTGGGGCTCGCCCGCCTCGGCGACCTCGGCGCCGACGCCAGCCATCTGAACTTGCACA
Source organism: Propionibacteriaceae bacterium (assembly GCA_009780915.1). GTDB lineage: Bacteria > Actinomycetota > Actinomycetes > Propionibacteriales > Propionibacteriaceae > WQYJ01. The sequence continues at coordinate 33,432 of WQZD01000003.1, read as the reverse complement.
AGACCTTCGCCATCCCCCATGGGGGTGGAGGGCCCGGTGTGGGGCCGGTGGCTGTGAAAGCCCATCTGGCCGACTTCCTCCCCGGCCATGAGCTCTTCTCGGACCCCACCGGCGCGGTGGCAGGGGCGCCGTACGGGTCGGCGGGAATCCTGCCCATCACGTACGCCTACATCGCCATGATGGGCGCCGAAGGTCTGCGTGCGGCGACCGTCGACGCGATCATGGAGGCGAACTACATCTCGACACGTCTGAGCGACGCCTTCCCGACCTTGTACGTGGGCGTCGGCGGCCGAGTCGCGCACGAGTGCATCCTCGACCTGCGTGGGATCACCAAGGAGACGGGGATCACCGTGGACGACGTGGCCAAACGCCTGATCGACTATGGTTTCCATGCCCCGACGATGAGTTTCCCCGTCCCGGGGACGCTGATGGTCGAACCGACGGAATCGGAGTCCCTGGCCGAGATCGACCGTTTCTGCGACGCCATGCTGGCGATCCGCGCCGAGATCGACCAGGTCGCGGCGGGCCGGTGGCCTGCCGAGGACAACCCCTTGTGCCATGCTCCTCATCCGGCTCGCCGATTGGTGGGTGAATGGCGCCACCCGTACACCCAGGCCGAGGCCGTGTTCCCGATGGGGATGACGGCGGGTCCGGTCCTGGGCGGCGGCCCGGACAAGTACTGGCCCTGCGTGGGACGCATCGACGGGGCGTACGGGGACCGCCATGTGGTCACCCGTCTGCCAGGCGCCTCAGAGGCGGTCGACGAAGCGTCGTAGGGCGTGGGCGAACACCTCGGGCGCGTCGGCGTGCACCCAGTGTCCCGCGTCCTTGACGCGCACATGGCGCACAAGTGGGAATAATGCCTTCATAGCGTCCCGCTGCTCGACCGATGTGCGTGACGACTGGGTTCCCGTGATCCACAGGACGGGACGGTCGAAGGTGCCGACGGGCATGGGCCAGCGGCCGATCTCGTCCATGTCGCGTGAGAGCATCTCAAGATTCATGATCCACCTCCACCCGACGGCCGCCGGCTGGAGGCTCTGCAGGAGGAATCCGAGCACCTCGTCGTCGTCGACTGCCAGCCTCAACGACGCGCGGGCCTGGTGGCGGCTGGTCAATTCGGCGACAGGGATGGCGGACATCGCGTCGGCGTAGACATGGAACTCGCTCATGTCCAGGTCCGCAGGGCTGGTGTCTTCGACCACGAGGGAATCCATCAGGTGCGGATGTCGGATGGCGGTCGTCATGGCCACGCGCCCTCCCATGGAGTGTCCGACCAGACACACGGGTTGATCCAGGCCGGCGAGCAGGTCGGCCACCGTGTCGGCCATGTCGATGTACGAGAAATGGTCGCTCCACTCCGACGAGCCATGGTCGGGCAGGTCGACGAGCACGCTGGCATGCGGGGCGAGCTTCTTGGCGATCGAGGTCCAGTTGCGTCCCTGACCGAACAGGCCATGGAGGAAGACGAAGCGCGGCGCCCCGTGTCCGACGTGGTGGATCTTCATGACATGCGCTCCCAACATGGCGTGTGCCAGTGTCGCCGGTCGTCGACGGCGCGGTCGACGCTGGAGGCGGGGGAGTCCGGCCAGGCGACGATGTGCGCGGTGCCCGGCGCGATGAGGGATTGGCACCCGGGGCAGCGGTACGCCTTGACGGCTTTGAAGCCCGGCATCGTGTGGACGATCCACCGCGTTCCGCCACGGACCTCCGCATGGGAGAGATGGGTCGACAAGGGTCGCGGTGGCGCGAGGTGCTTGGATACGCGGCGGCTCACTCGTCCCGCTCCTGGGCCGGTGCCCACAGGGTCTCTTGTTGGTCGGCGGCGAGCATGGCCTGACGGGCCATGATGAACAACAGGTCGGACACCCGGTTGAGGTACCGGATGGCCTCGTCGTTGACCGGGACGGTCTCCGCGGCGATCCAGGTGGCCCGTTCGGCTCGTCGTACCACCGTGCGGGCGATGTTCAGCCAGGCGGACAGCGGCGTGCCCCCGGGCAGCAGGAAGGAGCGCAGGTCGGGCAACCCGGCGGAGAACTCGTCGCACCAGGCCTCCAGGCGGTCCACACACGCCGCGTCGATGCGCACCGTCCTGCCTGCATGGTCCAGAGGGGTCGCCAAGTCCGCGCCGACGTCGAACAACTCGTTCTGGAGCTGGGACAGCACCTGGGCCATGCGCGGGGGAACGTCGGCCAGTGCGAGCGCCGCGCCGATCGCGCAGTTGGCCTCGTCCACGGTGCCATAGGCGTCCAACCGGGGATCGGTCTTGGGCACGGACTGGTTGTCAGCCAGTCGTGTCGTGCCGCGATCTCCCGTGCGAGTGTATATCCTGGTTAGGTTCACCATAGAAACAGCCTAGCAAGAAGGTGGTTCATGACCGGTCTTAGACGAGTGCTCCTCGTGTCGACGCTGGTGGCGACGTTGGCCCTGGCGGCCTGTTCCACATCGACCCCCGGGCAGCCCGGGTCCTCGAATCCGGCGGTCGCCGGGACTGTCGCCTGCGTGTACACGCCCTCGGGGGCGACAGCAGGGACCACGTCTGTGACTCCTCCGCCCGCAGTGGCCGTTCCCGCCACTGGCACGGTCACTGTGACCTTGCACATGGACGCCGGAGACGTCACGATGACGCTGGACCGTGCCGGGGCGCCCTGTGCGGTGAACTCCCTCGTCTCGCTGGCGTCCCAGCAGTATTTCGACAATACATCATGCCATCGGCTCGTGCCTGACTTCGTGCTCCAATGCGGGGATCCGACGGGGACGGGCAGGGGAGGCCCTGGCTACACCTTCAAGGACGAGTTGTCCGGGTCGGAGACCTACCCGTACGCCACAGTGGCCATGGCCAACGCCGGGCCCAACACGAACGGCTCACAGTTCTTCATCGTCATCGGTCACACGGTGCAATTGCCACCCAAGTACGACGTGCTCGGCGCCGCGGACGCCGCCTCGATGACAGTGGTGGAGTCCATCGCGGCCCAAGGGGTCGACCCGACCGATCCTGCGGGGATCCGGCCGGCCGAGGGCGCGCACATCATCACCGCCACCGTCTCCTGACCGGGCGGCGAGCGTGCGTCTTGTCATCGCCACCTGCGAGGTGGATTACTCCGGTCGGTTGTCGGCGCATCTGCCGATGGCCAAGCGGCTGGTCATGGTCAAATCCGACGGTTCGGTCTCCATCCACGCCGACGGGGGAGCGTACAAACCCTTGAATTGGATGGGCGCCCCCTGCACTCTCCAGATCGACGAGGCGCCTGACGACGACCGGCTCGCCCAAGTGTGGACGGTGAAGAACACCGGATCCGACCAACTGAGGATCGGAATCCAGGACATCGAGTCGGACACCAACGCCGACCTGGGAGTCGATCCGGGACTGGTCAAGGACGGGGTCGAGAAGCATCTCCAGGAACTCCTGGCGGCTCACCCCGGACAGTTGCGGGCGGATCTGACCCTGGTGACACGGGAGTACTACACGGCCATCGGCCCGGTCGACCTGCTGTGCCGTACCACGACGGGATCCCACGTGGCCGTGGAGATCAAGAGGCGCGGCGACATCGACGGGGTCGAACAGTTGACCCGGTACCTCGAACTGCTCAACCGCGACCCGCTGCTCGGCGTCGTAGAAGGCATCTTCGCCGCTCAGATCATCAAACCCCAAGCGAGGACCCTGGCCCGTGACCGAGGGATCCAGTGCGTGACCGTGGACTACGACGAGTTACGAGGGATCGAACCCGACGACCACCGTCTGTTCTGACACGCGAGGTGTGTCGGGGTGGTGTCAGTCGTGTTTCTCGGCCTCGGTTGACGGCTGGGCAGGCGCCTCGGGAGCGGCGTCAGCCGGAGCGCTGGGCTCCTCGGACGCCGTCGCAGGAGCACTGTCCCCGCCCGCCGGGCTGTCCGTGGAGAAGGTGATCTGCGGAAGATCGGCCCAATCGTCGTCCTTGAACTGAGTGGCGGCCGCGGAACCGAGGCCGAAGAGGTTGCCCAGTTGTTGGGTCAGCGAGCGCTTGCGCTGCTGGAGGGCGGAGATGTCGGCCTGAAGCTTGCTGCGGCGGTTGGCCGCTTCCAGGGTGATCTGCTGCTGGAGGTCGGCGATCTCGTGATGCGTGGCAGTCAGCAGCTGTTGGGCGTGGGTGGCGGCGTCGCGACGGATCTGCTCCGCCTCGGCGACGGCCGTGTTGCGGATGTTCGTCGCCAACTGGGTCTCCTCGGCCAGCTTCCCGGCTGCCGCCTCCTGCTTGGCGGCGATCTCCGCCAGGGCTGCGGCCTTCGCGGCCTGTGCCTCCTCTAAAGACTTGTGCGCCTCTGAGACGAGGGTGTCGCGCGAGGACTGGGCTGTGGCCAAGGCCTGCGTCATCGACAGCTCTGCCTCGTTGCGCGACTGGGCCGACTGGCGTTGGGCGCTCTCGACGATGGAGGTGGCCTCCTGTTGCGCCTGGGCGACCAATGCTTCGGCGTGGCTCTGTGCGGCGGCCAGGGCAGAGTCGGCGTCCGACTTGGAACGGTCGAGGACCCCCTGGATCTCTTTCATCTGCTGGTCGCGTACCTGGGCCAGGTTCTCCATGGCCGACGAGCGCAGCAGATCCACCTCGTGTTGGCCGGTCATGCGCAACTCGTGAGCCGCCTCTGTGGCCTCCGAGGTGATGCGCTGAGCCTCACGCATGGCGGTGGACACGATCTCGTCGGCTTTCGCCTGAGACGCGTGCAGGATCTGGGCGGCATGCCCGGACAGACGATCCACGTCGATGTCGGCGCCGATGGGCTTCGCCTCGGCGGGGGCGGCCGGTGTGGGAGACTCGGCTGCTTGGGCCAGTTCGTGACGCAACTCGACGAGCTTGTCCTCCAAGCCCCGGACGTAGGCATCGACCTGTGACTTGTCATAGCCACGCATCTGGACCTGGAAAGTCCCGGCTGCCGTGGCGTTGTCGTCGAAAAGGTCCAATCCCGAAGAGGAAGTAGTGGACATCAAAGCGCTCCTTGAGTCGGTGTGGATCAGCGCCCCACTCATGCGTTCAGGGCGCAGACAAGTCTATCGTGCGTCGGCGATCAGTGGGAATTCTGAGCAGGCTCGGTGATCTCCAGAAGGATGCCGCCGGTGTCTTTCGGGTGCACGAACTGGATGCGAGAGCCGCCGGTGCCGATCTTGGGGGCGTCGTAGAGCAGGCGTACTCCACGGGACCTGAGCACCTCGCTCGCATGGTCGATGTCGGCCACCCGATAGCAGACCTGCTGGATGCCGCCACGTCCCTTGTTGGACTCGATGAACTTGGCGATGGTCGAGGTCGGCGACAGGGGGGCGAGCAACTGGATCTGGGCGGATTCGGGATGTTGGGCGCCCGTGCCCAACATGGCCTCTTCGACGCCTTGTTCCTCGTTGACCTCGCGGTGCAGCAGCCGGAACCCGAGCACCTGGGTATGGAAAGCGATGGCCTCATCGAGGTCGAGGACGGCATAACCGACATGGTCGACACAGACAAACAGATCTAAGTTATCCATGCCCCCAAGTTTTCCACACTTGGGATATCTGTGCCACCGCCCGAGGGCAGGATCTGGAACACGGCTCGGATCGGCGACCGGATGAGACGCCGTCTCTGAGCGGGTCGTTTTCCGACACGCGTGGCGCACGCCGAGTCCCGGTTGCCCCCATGCGGCATGATGGGAGACGAATCAAGTGGCGCAAACAGGAATGAGAAAGCGGACGTCATGGGCAAATGGGTCAAGAGGATCATCGTCGGTGTCCTCGTCGTCTTCGTCGTGATGTTCGTCGTGAACTATCCGTCAGAGTCCGTCGGCGCGGTCAAGACCTTGTACGCCGGGATCCAGAGCGCCTTCTCGTGGGTGTACAACCTCTTCGCCAACCACCGCTGACATGGCGACGAAAGAGCGCCGTCCGAGTCTGTTCGACCCCTATGTGGAACAGTACCTTCTCGTAGACGAGGGGGAGTTCATCGTGGACGAGGTCGTCAAGCACCCCGTCTGTATGCTGGGCCCCATCGCGGTGACCCTGGTGGGCGTCGTCATCCTCTTCTTCTCGACCTCGTTCCTGTCGTGGTGGTGGCCGGTGGCCATCCTCGGCCTCGCCGTGTGCTGTGTCGGCCTCTGGAAGTTCCACGAACTGTCCATGGACAGGTTCGTGGTGACCAACATGCGAGTCTTCCGTGTCAATGGAGTGGTCAACCGTCATGTGGCGACGATGCCCCTGACCCGGATCCTCGACATTTCGGTCTACCAGCCGCCTCTGGGCATCCTCCTCAAGTACGGTCACTTCGTCTTCGAGTCCGCCGCCCTGGATCAGGGGTTGCACAGGATCACGTACGTGTCCCATCCGACGACCAGGGATCTCACCATCCAGCGCGTCATCCAACGCGCGGGTATCCGTGCCATGGCGATGGCCAAGGACCTGAGCGACTCTGACGGGTCGTGACCCGGGGCCCGCTGGTCGTCGTGTCGCCGTGACCGATCCGAGGCGCCGTCTGGCGCCACCACAGCGAGGACGGGGTCATCCCAGCGCGCGATCCACCACCTCACGTGCTTCTGCCTGCACCTGAGCCAGGTGATCGGCGCCCATGAAAGACTCGGCGTAGATCTTGTAGATGTTCTCGGTGCCCGAGGGGCGGGCGGCGAACCATGAGTTCTGGGTGGCCACTTTGAGCCCGCCGATGGGGGCGCCGTTGCCCGGCGCCGTGGTCATGACCGCCGTGACAGGCTCGCCGGCCACGGACGTCGCCGTGACGTCGGCGGGGGACAGGCGAGACAGGCGAGCCTTCTGCTCGCGGGTGGCCGGAGCGTCCACACGAGCATAGGAGGACACCCCGAACTGCGCCTCGATCTCGCGATAGTGCGCGCTCGGGTTCTTGCCCGTCACCGCCAGGATCTCCGCGGCCAGGAGGTCCATGATGATGCCGTCCTTGTCCGTGGTCCATGTGCGTCCGGCCCGTGTGAGGAAGGAGGCCCCCGCCGACTCCTCGCCGCCGAAGCCGAGATCCCCGCTGATCAGACCGGGGACGAACCACTTGAACCCCACGGGCACTTCCACCACTGCCCGACCGATGGCGGCCCCCACGCGGTCGATGATGGAACTGGAGACGAGCGTCTTCCCCACGCCCGCCTCGGCGGACCAGCCTGGCCGGTGCGTGAACAGGTAGCGGATCGCCACGGCCAGGTAGTGGTTGGGATTGAGGAGCCCCTCGTCGGGGGTCACCACGCCGTGGCGGTCGGCGTCGGCGTCGTTGCCGGTGCACAGATCGTACGAGTCTTTGTCGGCGACCACGTTCGCCATGCAGTACGGGGAGGAGCAGTCCATCCGGATCTTCCCGTCATGGTCGAGGGTCATGAAAGCCCATCGGGGATCCACCCGTGTGTCCGTCACCGTCAGGTCGAGCCCCGTACGGTCGGCGATGTGCTGCCAGTACTGGATGGACGCCCCGCCCAAGGGGTTGGCGCCGATGCGGACGCCCGCGGAGCGGATGGCGTCCATGTCGACGACGGTGTTGAGGGCGTCGCAGTACGGGGTGAGGAAGTCGAACCACTCGACCGAGTCCCACGACGAGGAGCGTCGGACCCGGTCGGGGTGGCGGAGGAGGTCGTTGGCCCGGTCGGCGATCCAGGAGGTCGCGTCCGTGTCGGCCGGTCCTCCTTCGGGGGGGTTGTACTTGAAGCCGCCGTCGCGCGGGGGATTGTGGGACGGGGTGATCACGATGCCGTCGGCGAGGTCTGCGCTGCGTCCCGCGTTGTGGGCGATGATGGCTCGCGAGGCGGCGGGGGTGGGGGTGAAATCCGCCTCGCGGTCGGACAAGACCGGCACGCCCCAGGCGCTCAACACCTCCAACGCCGTCTTCCACGCGGGGAGGGACAGGGCATGCGTGTCCTTGGCGACGTAGACAGGTCCCGTGATGGAGCGGGAGGCTCGGAACTCGATGATGGCCTGGGTCACACAGGCGATGTGCGCCTCGTTGAAGGCGCCGTCCAGACTCGACCCGCGATGGCCTGAGGTGCCGAAGACCACCTTCTGGTCGGGGTCGTCCGGGTCGGGCGTGATGTCATAGTACGCTGCCACCACGGCTTGGGGGTCGATCAGATCTTCTTCGAGGGCGACATGGCCCGCACGCGGATGAGTCATGGTTTCATCTTCCTCTTTTGCCCGTCGATCGGCAAACGTTCGAATCTTCGTGAGAGAATGAGTGCATGGCACAGATCTCAGGCGCAGTCGACTTGTCCCAATTGGCCCACGCTCCCGTGGCGGGAGGCGTGTACGTCACCGAAGTGACGGAGGCCACCTTCGAGGCGATTGTGCGCAAATCCATCCAGTACCCCATCGTCGTGGAGTTCTATTCGGCGCAGGCGCCGGAGTCGGCTCAGATGGGTCAGGTCCTCTCCGGCCTGGCGAACGCGGCTGGGGGATCATGGCTGCTGGCGAGGATGAATGTGGACGCCGCCCCGCAGATCGTGCAGGCCCTCCAGATCCGGGCTGTGCCGATGGTCGTCGGGGTGCTCAATGGGCAACTCGTGCCCTTGTGGCAGGGGTCCATGGCGCAGGAGGATGCGGCCAAGGTGATCGCCGAACTGCTGAAGATGGCCGCGGGCAACGGAATCCTCGGGAAGGCGGAGTCCCAGGCGGCCCCAGCGGACGCGGAGCCGGAGGAGGCGGAGGACTCTCGGTACGCCGCCGCCTACGACGCCATGGCGCGGGAGGACTACCTCGGCGCCAAGGCGGAGTTCGAGACTCTCCTCGCACAAGACCCCGCCGACACGCTGGCCAAGATCGGCAAGGCCCAGGCAGGGCTCCTGTCTCGTGTGGCGTCCCTCGATCCCGCCCAGGTCATGGCCCACGTCAACCACCACGACGCGCAGGCGGACGAGATCTTGGACGCTGCTGACCTGGAAGTGGCCACAGGCCAGGTCGAACAAGGGTTCGCGCGGCTGACGACGGCCATCGCCGGGTCGTCGGGGGAGGAGCGCGAGCGACTGCGTCTTCGTGTGTTGGAGTTGTTCGACACCCAGGACCCCTCCGACAAGATCGTCCTGACAGCCCGAAGGAATCTGGCGACAGCGCTGTTCTGACCCCGACGGGTCCCCACCCTCTCTCGACTCGCGCATGGCTCACAGCCGGGCGCTTGCATCCCCGGCGTCACGCCGTCTTTTCTCATGCGACCATGATGCGGCACATGGATGTCTCTGCGTGACTATGCGCTATAGTCTTATCATAGTTGATTGCATCGAGGCTTGGGACCTCGATCAGGGGTGATAACGATGAAGGGGTCAACATGAGTCATCACTTACGTGTCATGCAGCATGACACACACAGCTACGTTCTGAACTCTCTTGGGTCGCGCATCGCAGCGGGCGATCTCCCCGAGTCGACGGTGTTGACGTTGACTGGGCTGGAGGAAGAGTACCAGGTGTCGAGGACGGTCATTCGCGAGGCGGTGAGGGTGCTCGAATCGCACGGCATGTTGGTGTCGAGGCGACGGGTGGGGATCACGGTGCAGCCGATCACGAGTTGGGACCTTCTCGACGGTTCGGTGATCCAATGGAGGCTGGCGGGTCCCGAACGCGACCGTCAACTCGTCGAGTTGACTCAGTTGCGTGCGGGGGTCGAGCCGGTGGCGGCGCGTCTGGCCGCCGAGCACGCCAGCCCGGAGCAATGCGAGAACTTGATCAAGCTCGCGGCGATGATGAGATCTCTGGCCGAGCAGGGACGTGGGAGCAGTCCGGAGTTCTTGGAGGCTGACATCGCCTTCCATACGGTGGTGTTGGAGGCGAGCCGTTCGCTGCTCCTGGCGAGGATGGCTGGTCCGATCATCGAGGTGATCACGAGCTTCGCGGTCGTCCATCTGCGTACGGGAGCTCCGCTGGCTCGATCGGTCACCGCCCATGCGGCGCTGGCTCACGCCATCCAGTCAGGGGACGTCGAGGCGGCGGGCGAGGCGTGCGTGGTATTGCTCGCCCATATCTCCGAAGAGATCACCCAGCACTGACCGCCTCCGACCTGGACCGCATGGCGTCCAGCCGCGATGAGACGTGTCGACGCAGTGTCAGGCGTGTCTCTAGTCTAAAGACCGTGGTCTCTTCTGCCGTCGTGGCCGGATTCGGCGCCGGGCTCTCCCTGATCGTCGCCATCGGCGCGCAGAACGCGTTCGTCTTGCGCCAGGGGTTGCGCAAGGAGCATGTGGGGGCGATCGTCGCCGTGTGCGTGGCCTCCGACATCCTGCTGATCTGTGCCGGCACGGGCGGACTCGACCAAATCGGGCGTGCGGCGTCCTGGGCGTTGCCCGTCATGAGGTGGCTCGGGGTCGGCTTCCTCCTCGTCTACGGCGCCATCTCCTTGTCGCGCGCGTGGAAGGACCAGAGTCTCGTCGACCAATCGGAGCGAACCGGCGCGTCCCGGTGGTCGATCGTCCTCACGGCGGTCGCTCTGACCTGGCTCAACCCCCACGTCTACCTGGACACAGTCCTGCTCCTGGGCTCTCTCGCGGTCAGCCATCGACCATCGCAATGGTGGTTCGCCGTCGGCGCGATGTGCGCCAGTTGCGTATGGTTCCCCGTGTTGGGGTACGGCGCCCGTTGGTTGCGTCCCCTGTTCGCCTCCCCACGCGCCTGGCGTGTCCTGGACGTGGTCATCGCCGTGGTCATGTGGGGGATCGCCGCGTCCCTCATCTGGTGACCCTCGCCGGTGAGCTCACCTCGCGGGGGCGCGAACAGCTGATTTTCACGGTCAAACGGACAGTTCGTGCCCCCGGGCGGTCAGGATGGGACAGTACTGGTGTCAGCAGCACACTTGTCTATGGCACGGGATCACGGGATCCGTGTCAGGGGCGCGGCGTCGTGGGAGGGCTCGATGTGCTCGGGCTCCCACTCCAACCAGACGCTGGCCAGGGCGGGGATCTTGATGTCGGCGTGGGCGGGGAACCCTCGATGGTCCTCGGGGACGGCTGCGACCACGCCGTTCGTGTAGTCGCCCGTGCCGTCATAGATCGAGGCGTTCGTGTTCAGGACCTCCCGCCACGTGCCGTGCTGGGGAAGACCCAGCCGATAGTGGTCATGGGGAGTGGCGGAGAAGTTGGTCACACAGGCCACGAGGCGGTTCTGGCCGTCGGCGCGCAACCAGGCGAAGACGTTCGCCGCGGAGTCGTCGCCCACGATCCACTGGAATCCAGCGGGCTCGTTGTCCTTGCGCCAGAATGCCCTGTTGGCCCTATACAGGGCGTTCATGTCACGGAAGAGCAGGTGGAGGCCGTGGTGGCCCCAGAGGTCGGTGACCCACCACTCCAGCGACTCCGCCTCTGTGAACTCCCGGCGCTGCCCGAACTCCTGGCCCATGAAAACCAATTGTTTCCCGGGCCACGCCCACTGGTAGGAGTAGAAGGCTCGTAGGGTGGCGAACTTGCGCCAATCGTCCTGGGGGATCTTCTCGATCATCGACCCCTTGCCATGGACGACCTCGTCGTGGCTGATGGGCAGGATGTAGTTCTCCGAGTAGGCGTACACCATGGAGAAGGTGATGTCGTTGTGGTGCCACTGCCGGTAGATCGGGTCGAGTTCGATGTACTCCAAGGAGTCGTTCATCCATCCCATGTTCCATTTGAACCCGAACCCGAGTCCGCCCTGGTCGACGGCTTTGGTGACGCCGGCGAAGGAGGTCGACTCCTCGGCGATCATCATGATCCCCGGGCAGCGGTCGTGGAGATGATGGTTGACGTACTTCAGGAAGTCGATCGCTTCGAGGTTCTCGCGTCCGCCGAACTGGTTGGGGATCCATTCGCCCTCGTTGCGCGAGTAGTCGAGGTAGAGCATCGACGCCACGGCGTCCACGCGCAGTCCGTCGATGTGGAACTCGTGGAGCCAGTACAACGCGTTGGAGATGAGGAACGACTTCACTTCATTGCGCCCGAAGTTGAAGATGTACGTCCCCCAGTCGGGGTGGTAGCCCTGTCGTGGGTCCGCGTGCTCGTACAGACTCGTGCCGTCGAAGTTCACCAAGGCCCACTCGTCGGTGGCGAAATGGCCGGGGACCCAGTCCATGATGACCCCGATCCCTGCTTGGTGGAGCCGGTCGATCAAGTACCGCAGGTCGTCCGGGTTCCCGTACCGGGAGGTCGGGGCGAAGTAGCCCGTGACCTGGTACCCCCAGGACCCGTGGTACGGGTGCTCCGCCAGGGGCATGAACTCGACATGGGTGTACCCCTGCCAGGTGACGTACTGGATCAACTCGTCGGCGATCTCGCGGTACCCCTTCCCTGCGCGCCACGCGCCCAGGTGCATCTCGTAGATGGACACCGGCGACTCCCACGCCTTCCATGCCTCGCGATAGTCCATCCACGCCTTGTCGCCCCACTCGTAGGTCGACTCGAAGACGATGGAGGCCGTCTTGCCCTCGGTCTCCGAGAACTGCGCCATGGGATCGGCCTTCTCCCGCCAGACCCCGTCGGCGCCCAGGATCTTGAACTTGTACCGGGTGCCGGACCCGCGGTGTTCGATGAAGCGAGACCACACCCCGGTGCCCGGGAGCTTGAGCATCTCGTCGCCCGACCAGTAATTGAAGTCGCCCTCGACGAGGACCTGTTGGGCGTTGGGGGCCCACACCGAGAAGCGCACACCCGGGATCCTGGCGCCAGTGTCGGTGTCGAGGACGGTGGTCACATGCGCGCCGAGGCGTTTCCACAGTTCGGTGTCGCCGCCGGTGGCCAGGCCCTCCATGTCGGTTCCGCGCAATTCTCCGGCCAGGTCGTACGTCGCCATCGGGGTCCTCCTGTCGTACTGGTCGCGTGGTTGGTTACACGTTCGTCGCAGTGGTGTCTGATGGGATTAACATTAGTCCACGATGACGAGGATGTGGGCCGGTTGGTCGGGGCTCAGGCTGACGTAGTTCTGCTCTCCCCAGGTCCAGGTGTTGCCCGACAGCAGATCCCGGACGCGGAGACGGGAGGAGGGCGGTCGCCCGATGGCGGCGAGGTCCAGACGCACCTCGCCCTGTTGGGGAGCGACCGGGTCCAGGCTGACGATCATGATCGTGGTGTCGTCCCCGTCGGTCTTCGAGTAGGCGATGATCCTGTCGTTGGTGGTGGCATGGACGTGCGTCGTCCGCAACCTGCGCAGACTGCCATGGTCGCGACGGGCCTGGTTGAGGAGGGTGAGCAGGCCGTTCAGGTTGGGCGTGCGCTCGTAGTCGCGCGGTCGGTACTCGTACTTCTCCGAATGCAGGTACTCCTCCCGTCCTGGCACGGCCTCGTGCTCGAACAGCTCGAATCCGGAGTAGACGCCCCAACTGGGGCTCATCGCGGCGGCGAGGATCGCCCGGATGGCGAACCCGGCCGGGTTGCCGTCCTGGAGGTTGATCGGATTGATGTCGGGGGTGTTGACGAAGAAGTTGGGCCGGTAGAAGCTCGCCGTGTCGTGGGCGAGTTCTTTCAGGTACTCCTCGAGCTCCCATTTCTCAGTGCGCCAGGTGAAATAGGTGTACGACTGGTGGAAGCCGACTGTGCCGAGGGCGTGCATCATCTCGGGGCGGGTGAAAGCCTCGGCGAGGAACAGGACCTCTGGATGGCGCTCGCGCATCTGCCGCATCAGCCATGCCCAGAACTGCACAGGTTTGGTGTGGGGGTTGTCCACGCGGAAGATGGTGACCCCCTTGTCGACCCAGAACTCCAGCAGTCGCAGGCACTCCCGATAGATGCCGTCGGGGTCACGGTCGAAGTTGATGGGGTAGATGTCCTGGTACTTCTTGGGCGGGTTCTCCGCGTAGGCGATCGTGCCGTCCAGGCGGGTGGTGAACCATTGCGGGTGCTCTGTCACCCAGGGATGGTCGGGGGACGCCTGGAGGGCGAAGTCGAGGGCCACCTCCATGCCGAGGGCCTTCGCCTTCCGCACGAAGCGCGCGAAGGAGTCGACATCTCCCAAGTCCGGGTGGATGGCGTCGTGGCCCCCGTCGGCGCCGCCGACGGCCCACGGGGAGCCGGGGTCGCCTGGCCCCGGGGTGAGGGTGTTGTCCTTGCCCTTGCGGAACTGGACGCCGATGGGATGGATGGGCGGGAGGTACACGACGTCGAAACCCATGGCGGCGATGGCGTCCAATCGTTCGGCCGCGGTGTCGAAGGTCCCGCTGACCCAGGTCCCGTCCTCCCGTTGATAGGCGCCTTGGGAGCGGGGGAACATCTCGTACCACGAGGAGGCCAGGGCCTTCTCGCGGTCGACCCACACGGGGAAGTCTGCTGTGGGGCTCACGAAGTCGCGCAGGGGATGGCGGGCGCAGATGGCGCCGAAATCCGGGTCGTCCAGAAGGCCATCGATGCCGTGCGCCGAGGCGCCGGGCGAGAAGACGGGAGCGAACCCGATGAGGCGAGCGGCGTCCTCGGGATGGGTGGCGCTGGCCTCCGCGATGGTCCGCGTGAGCAGGTCCTCTCCTTCGAGGCGCACCAGGTCCAGGTCGATTCCGGCGGCGAGTTTGATACGCGCGTTGTGGCGCCACGTGCCCCAGGGGTCGGACCACCCCTCGACGCGGAAGGTCCAGGCGCCGGGGCAGTCGAGGGTCACCCAGGCCTCGTAGATGTCCAGCCCCTCCGGCCATATCTGGGGCATGGGAGAGGATGTGGTACGGCCGTCGGGCGCGGTCGTCACCACCGTCGCCCCCAGGGCGTCGTGGCCTTCGCGGAAGACGCGGGCCCGGACGGGGAAGGACTCCCCGATCACGGCCTTGGCGGCGTACGCGCCGCCCTCGATCACCGGCTCCACCTTGACCACGGGGATGCGCCCCATCCCTCGGGCCAGTCCGGGGTCGCGCGGGCCCAGGACGAGCGCCTCGGCGGGCACGGGCGCCGCCTTGGGCACGGTCGAGGAGCGCAGCACTGTCCGCAACGTGGGTGTCCCGTCGGTGGGCGGGGCAGGTTGGGGGGTGGCACGGGTCGGCTTCACCGTGCTCGTCTTGCCCGACTTGCGCGGGGCGGCCGTGACGGGCGCTGTCGGAGCGGACTCGGTCGCATCAGGAGCAGATGAGGCAGGTCGGTCCGCCGGTGTGACCGTGGCGGAGGACTGCGGAGGGACGCTGGAGCGCCGAGTGGGCTTGTTCATGCGAACAATCTAGCCGCCTACGCCTCCGCACTCAATCCTGTCGCCCGGGTGGGCACCACCGCTTGCATCAACACGGCGGTGCGTCCAGGGACCGTGAGCGCGTCCCCGGGGGCCAGGGTGTCACCGGCGACGGGGAACTCGTCCTCGGCCCCGGTGTGGATGAGCACGCGATAGGCGCTTCCCCATGCGATGTCGGGGAGGGTGAGCTCCACGGGGTCGGCGCCAGCGTGCACCCAGAGGATGAAAGCCTCGTCGGCGGTGGAGGAGTACATGCCCAGGAGCGAGCGCGACGGGTCGTGCCAATCCTCCTCGCCCATCTCGCCGGTTCCGCCGTTGAGCCAGGCCAGGGCCGGACGACGCAGGGAGGCGCCCGTCGAGTCGAGCACCATGTCATGGTGGAGGTACGTCGTGGGGGCCAGCGCCGGGTGGGCGGCGCGGATCGCCGTGAGGTTGGAGACGAACGTGGTCAAGTCGGCCCACGTGTCCTCCTCGGCCCAGGAGGCCCAGGAGATGGGGGAGTCTTGGCAGTAGGCGTTGTTGTTCCCCTGCTGGCTGCGGCCGAACTCGTCGCCGGCGGTGATCATCGGCGTGCCGTGCGCGAGGACGAGCGTCATGAGGAAGTTACGGACCTGGCGTTGGCGCAGGGCGACGATCTGCTGGTCGTCGGTCTCTCCTTCGACCCCACAGTTCCAGCAGCGGTTGTCGTCGGAGCCGTCTCGGTTGTTCTCGTTGTTGGCCTCGTTGTGCTTGTCGTTGTACGTGACCAGGTCTCGCAGGGTGAACCCGTCATGGGCGGTGATGAAGTTGATCGAAGCGCTCACCGGGCGCCCGTCCGACTCGAACAAGTCGGGGGAGCCGCACAGCCGAGTGGCCAGCTCGCCGACCCCGCTGGTCGCGCCGCGCCAGAAATCACGGATATGGTCGCGGAACTTGCCGTTCCACTCCGCCCATCCGGGCCCCCACGCGCCCAGTTGGTACCCGTACGGACCGATGTCCCACGGCTCGGCGATCATCCAGCTGGACGCGAGCGCAGGATCGGTGGCCACCGCCGTCTTGAACGGATGGTCGTGGTCCACATGGTGCTCGCTGTCCCGGATCAGGGTGGTGGCGAGGTCGAAGCGGAAACCGTCCACGCCCATCTCCTCGACCCAGTACCGCAGCGAGTCCGTCACCATCCTCAAAACCCCTGGTTGAGACGTGTCCACGGAGTTCCCGCACCCGGTCACGTCCATGTCGTCGAGCATGTTCTCCGTCAGGCGGTAGTAGCCAGCGTGGTCGATCCCCCGAAACGACAGGGTCGGTCCCTCGTGGTTCCCCTCGCCCGTGTGGTTGTAGACCACGTCGAGGATGACCTCGATGCCCGCCTCGTGCAGGGCGGACACCATGTCTTTGAACTCGTCGACCTGCTCGCCCATCGTCCCCACCGAGGCGTACGCGGCGTGGGGGGCGAAGAACCCCATGGAGTTGTAGCCCCAGTAATTGCTCAGACCGGCGCGGATGATGAAGGGCTCGGAGACGAAGTGATGCACGGGAAGCAGTTCGACCGTGGTGACGCCGATGCCGGTGAGGTGTTTGATGATCGCGGGGTAGGCGAGTCCGGCGTAGGTGCCGCGCAGATGTTCGGGGACGAGCGGATGGCGCAAGGTGTAGCCCTTGACATGGGTCTCCAGGATGACGCGCCGTGACGGCTCGATGGGCTGTGCCAGCGGAGTCGGGGCCGGCGTGGGCTCGACCACCACACAGATGGGCACGGCATGGGAGGAGTCGGTGGTGTCGGGGAGGTAGTCGGACTCCGACGTGTGGTCGTGGATAGGGCCGGAATAGTCGACTCCGCCCGTGATGGCCCTGGCGTAGGGATCGAGCAGGAGTCGCGCGGGGTTGAAGCGCTGGCCCGACTTGGGCTCCCACAGCCCGTGGACACGGAACCCGTACATCTGCCCGGCTCTGATCCCGGGCACGTGGACGGTCCAGACGCCGCCGTCCGTGAGGGTCATGTCCGTGTTGGACTGCTCGCGGTCGCGACTCACCAATGCCAGTTCCACTCGCGTGGCCCGCGGCGCCCAGAGGGCGAAGGAGGCGCCCTGGTCGTCCAGGGTGGCCCCGAGGCGGGCCTGCGGAGCTGGGGCTGGCAAAGAAGGCTGTGGCATGAGGTCCTATTCGTCCGTGGGGGGCGCCCGGTCGCGTCTGTGTCCACCTTATCGCCCCAGACCCGATCACACGCCTCCACGTCCAGTGAACGGCGATCTGGTGGTGCGGGAATGATCCTGGTTGAATGGGGTGTGTGAGTTCTGAACCGATGTCTCGACACCAGCAGTTGTGCGCCTTGTTGACCCAGTACCGATGGGAGTACTACGTCGCCGACGCGCCCACCGTGCCCGACGCGGACTTCGACGCGCTGATGCGGGAGCTGGAGGCCATCGAGGCGGCGCACCCGGAGCTGGTCACGCCGGAGTCCCCGACCCAGCAGATCGGTCCCGGCGCGGATCTGAGCTTCACGCCTGTCACCCACCCGTCCCAGATGCTGAGCTTGGACAACGCCTTCAGCACCGACGAGGTGCGCGCCTGGCGTCAACGGCTGCTCACCTCGATCTCCGCAGAGGTTCTGGACGAGTCGGGGTACATGTGCGAGATGAAGATCGACGGCTTGGCGGTGGACCTGGTGTACGTCGACGGTGTCCTGACCCGGGCGGCGACGCGCGGGGACGGTCGCGTGGGCGAGGACGTGACCGCGAACGTGAGGACCATCTCGTCGATCCCCGCCCGCCTGACCGGGCGCCCGACCGGCACGGTCGAAGTCCGTGGAGAGGTCTTCATGCCGCTGGCGGGATTCACCGACCTCAACGACGCCCTGATCGACGAGAGGAAGAAGACCTTCGCCAATCCTCGTAACGCCGCCGCCGGGTCTTTGCGGTTGAAGGATCCACGGGTCACCGCCACCAGACCCCTGTCCTTCCTGTGCCACGGCATCGGGGTATGCGAAGCGGACATCGACAGGTTGTCGACGGCGTACGAGCATCTGGCGGCGTGGGGGCTGCCGACCTCCTCGCACGCTCGCCTGGTCCACAGCATGGACGAGGTGATGGCGTACATCGACGACCTCGGCGCTCGGCGGGACACGTTGGCCCACGAGATCGACGGCGCGGTGGTGAAAGTCGACGAGATCTCGATCCAGCAGGGGTTGGGGGCCACCACGCGCGCGCCGCGCTGGGCCATCGCGTACAAGTTCCCCCCCGTGGAGGTGACCACGAAGCTCCTCGACATCCGAGTGGGCGTGGGGCGTACGGGACGTGTGACGCCGTACGCGGTCATGGAACCGGTCAAGGTGGCCGGCTCGACCGTGGAGATGGCGACCTTGCACAACGCGTCGGAGGTCCAACGCAAGGGGGTCCTCATCGGGGACACCGTGATCCTGCGCAAAGCGGGAGACGTCATCCCCGAGGTTCTGGGGCCCGTGGTGAGCGACCGTACCGGAGACGAGCGCGTCTTCCAGATGCCGACCCTCTGCCCGGAGTGCGGGAGCGAGCTGAAGCCCGAGAAACTCGGGGACGTCGACCTGCGATGCCCGAACCGACGCTCCTGTCCCGCCCAGTTGCGCGAGCGCCTGATCCACTTGGCCTCACGTCAAGGGTTGGACATCGAGGGCCTGGGGGAGAAGGCGGTGGACGCGATCGTGGCCGGAGGTCTGGTGACGGACGAGGGCGACGTCTTCGATCTGACCGCCGACACACTCCTCACCTGCTCCTTGTTCCAGAAGACCGTCAAGGGCGCCGACCCCGTCCTGTCGAAGATCGGCGCGAAACTCCTCGCCCAACTCCAGGAAGCCAAGACGAAGCCCTTCGACCGGTATCTCGTCGCGTTGAGCATCCGACACGTCGGGAAAGGCGTCGCCCCCCTGATCGCGGCGCGGTATCCCACCATCGACGACCTGGCCCAAGCGTCGGAAGAGGAACTGAGCCAGATCGACCAGGTGGGGCCCACGGTGGCGGAGGCCATCTGCTCCTGGTTCGCCGTGGACTGGCATCGCGCGATCGTCGAGAAGTGGAAGGCGGCCGGCGCCATGGCGGGATCCGGCGAAGCCCCCCTCGACCTTCCCCAGACCTTGCAGGGGCTGACCATCGTGGTGAGCGGATCCGTGCCGGGGTTCAGCCGTGACGAGGCGAATCGGGCCGTGGTGGCCCGTGGCGCGAAAGCGACCGGGTCGGTGTCGAAGAACACGGACGTGCTCGTGGCCGGTGACGGCGCAGGCTCCAAGCTCGACAAGGCGACGAGCCTCGGGGTCCAGGTCGTGGACTCCGCCCTGTTCTCCCGCCTCCTCGAGGAGGGGCTGGACGCCGTCGTGTCCGGGCCCGACGAGGGGCGAGGCCCGGAGTAGACTGAGCCAGTGCGTGTTTTCACCGACCTCGACCTGAACGGGAACACCCCTCTGCGGACGCAGCCCGTCGTCGGCGAATGGGGGCCCCAGCAGGTCATGCCCACCAAGAACAAGCGCAGGGCGCGATGGCTCTGGGTCGTGGCGTTCGTCGTGGTCGTCGCAGCGCTGTTCTTCTTCGGGCACTACGTCTACGGCGTCATCATCAGCGCAGGCAGTTGATCGGTCGGATTCTCGGTTATCGCCCCAGGACGACCACAGTAACGGTGAGACGCGGGGACACGTGTGGCCCCCGCTCGCCGTCGCGAGGCAGGGACCACAGGTGGGTAGATCAGAAGACCCCTTGGTCGATCATGGCGCCGGCCACACGCTCGAAGCCGGCGATGTTGGCGCCGTTGAACAGGTCGGGGCCCAAGCCGTACCGGGAAGCGGCGGCCAGGGAGTCGCCCACGATCTTCTTCATGATGGTCTGAAGACGGGTGTCGACCTCCTCGAAGGTCCACGCGACACGCATGGAGTCCTGAGCCATCTCCAGCCCGGAGACGGCCACGCCACCGGCGTTGGACGCTTTGCCGGGGCAGAAGACGACCTGGGCGGCCCGGAAGGCCTCGATCGCGTCGGGGGTGGTGGGCATGTTGGCACCCTCGGCCACGATGACCACGCCGTTGGCGATCAGCTGTCGGGCGTCCTCGGCGGTGATCTCGTTCTGGGTCGCGCAGGGCAGCGCGATCTGGCAGGGGACCTCCCAGACCTTCTTCCCCGCGACGAACTGGGCGGACGGGTGCGTGGTGGTGTACTCGGAGATCCGGGCACGACGCCTCAGCTTGATGTCCTTGACCTCGTCGAGGTCGATGCCGTTCGGGTCGTGGATGTAGCCGGACGAGTCGCTCATCACGACGACCTTCCCACCCAGCGCGATCGCCTTCTCGGCTGCGAAAATCGACACGTTGCCGCTGCCGGAGACCGAGACGGTCTTGCCTTCGAAGCTGTCGTCCTTGAGGACGCGCAGCACCTCTTGGGTGTAGTAACACAGACCGTACCCGGTGGCCTCGGTGCGCGCCAGGCTCCCGCCGAAGTCGAGGCCTTTGCCCGTGAAGACGCCCGTGAACTCGTTCGCCAGGCGCCTGTACTGGCCGAAGAGGTACCCCACCTCGCGTCCGCCCACGCCTATGTCACCGGCGGGGATGTCTGTGTTCGGACCGATGTGGCGGTACAACTCGCTCATGAAGGCCTGGCAGAACCTCATGACCTCCCCGTCGGACTTGCCGTGGGTGTCGAAATCGCTTCCGCCCTTGCCGCCGCCCATCCACAGACCCGTGAGGGAGTTCTTGAAGACCTGCTCGAAGCCCAAGAATTTCAAGATGGAGGCGTTGACCGTGGAATGGAAACGCAGGCCGCCCTTGTACGGGCCGATCGCGTTGTTGAACTCGAAACGGTACCCGCGATTGACCTGGATACGGCCGGCGTCGTCGACCCATGCGACACGGAACCTGATCTGGCGATCGGGCTCGACCATGCGCTCCAGGATGGCGTGCTGTTCGATGGCAGGATTCTCGCGAACCGCGGGTTCGATGCTGAGAAGGACCTCTCGCACCGCTTGCAAGAACTCCTTCTCCCAGGGGGTGCGAGCCTCTTGGGCTTCGAATACTCGCTGGGCATACTCTGTCTGGAACATGTTCCTCCTTCTCCACTTGTCAGGATACGGCCTCCCGGCCGTCACGATGACCACATTTCAGGAAATGGATTGTTTTCAGCCGCCCTCACGCCACTTCTCCACAGGTGGGTCGGCATCAGGCGGACGCTGGGCGCTCCGTGTGAGAGGCCAGACGCTGGGCCAATGCCGCGATGGCCATGGCGGCCGGGGTGGCCGGCGCGCTCACCACGGCGGGTTTTCCTTCGTCGGCATCGGCACGGAAGCCGGGCTCCAAGGGGATTTCCGCGAGCAGCGGAACCTCGTACTCCAGCCGTGCGCTCAACCTGGTGGCGACCTCTTGGCCCCCGCCACGTCCGAAGACGTCGACGCGATGCAGTTTTCCGCAGTGCGGGCATGCGGTGTCGAGGTAGCTCATGTTCTCCACGACGCCGATGACACGCTGTTTCATCATCGCGGCCATGGCCCCTGCCCTCTGGGCGACCTCGCTGGCGGCCGTCTGCGGGGTCGTCACGACGATGACCTCGGCGTTGGGCAGTTTCTGACCGATGCCGATGGCGGTGTCGCCGGTGCCCGGCGGCAGGTCGATGAGCAGGAAGTCCAGGTCGCCCCAGTACACGTCCGTGAGGAACTGGCTGATGGCGCGGTCGACCACGGGACCTCGCCACGCCACGATCTGGTCGCGGTCCGGCTTCATCATGCCGATGCTCATGACTTTGACGCCGTGGGCCTCGACCGGGAGGATCAGGTCCATGCCCTCGATGGAGTAGGGGCCCTCGTCGGCGGGGATGCCCAACAGGTCCGGCACCGAGTGCCCGTAGATGTCCGCGTCGATCAGGCCGACTGTGTGGCCGTGGGCCGCCAGGGCGCAGGCCAGGTTCACGGTCAGGGAGGATTTGCCGACTCCGCCCTTGCCCGACGCGATGGCGATCACACGGGTGTGGTTGTCGGCCTGGGCGAAGGGGATCTCCCGTGTCGCGCCCCGCAACTGGGTACGCAGGGACGCGCGCTGCTCATCGCTCATCACGCCCATCTCGACCCGGACGTCGCCGACCCCGGCCACACCCGACACGGCGTCGGTGATGTCCTGGGTGAACCGCGCTTGGAGCGGGCACAGGTGGGTGGTGAGCAGAACTGTCACGGTGACACACGCCATCTCGTCGATGTCGATGGAGTCCACCATGTTCAGGTCGATGATAGAACGATGCAGTTCGGGGTCCATGACTGTCGCCAAGGCGGCGCGGACGGACGGAAGAAGGGGATGGGATTCGATCACTGACCCATCTTATCCTGAATGGGTCGCCGACCTCGTTAGACCCGGACCGCGCCAGTGTCGCCGGGCTCGGGACGAGTCTTGCAGACAAGGGGGACGCTCGCCACTAGGGTGGACTCATGCGCACATCACTGCCCCGGCGTACCGTCCTCGCGGTACCAGGCTCTTCGCAACGGTTCATCGCCAAGTCTCGTCTGCTCGACGTGGACGCCGTCTTCCTCGACCTGGAGGACGCCGTCGCCCCCGGCGCCAAGGCCGAGGCGCGTGACCGCATCGTGACGGAACTGACGGATCCCGCGGGATGGACGGCGCCGTGCGTGACGGTACGGGTCAACGATTGGACCTCCGCGTGGACGGTGTCCGATCTCACCCAGATCGTCGGCGAGGCGGGGGACCGGATCGACGCGATCGTCCTGCCCAAGGTGACGGGCCCCGACCATGTGCGAGCCACCGACCTGGTGCTCACGCAACTGGAACGGGAGGCCGGGTGGACGCCGGGACGCATCGGGATCGAGGCTCAGATCGAGGAGGCGCACGGGCTGCTGAACGTCGCGGCCATCGCGGCGTCCTCGCCCAGGCTGGTGTCCCTGGTCTTCGGCCCAGGGGATTTCATGGCGAGCATGGGCATGGGCGGGCTGTCGGTCGGGTCCCAGCCCGCCGGGTACCCCGCGGACGCCTTCCACCATGCGCTCATGACGATCCTGGTCGCCGCCCGCGCCCACGGGCTCCAGGCCATCGACGGTCCCTTCGTCGGCATCCGCGACCTGGATGGCTTCGTCGCCTCAGCACGCAAGGCCGCCGCCTTGGGGTACGACGGGAAGTGGGTCCTGCACCCCGACCAGGTCGACGCCGGAAACGAGATCTTCACACCCGGCGAGGCGGTCTTGGACCGCGCGTCGCGCATCGTGGAGGCGTACGAGAAGGCCGTGTCCAGCACAGGCGGGTTCACCGGGGCCATCGAGGTGGACCAAGAGATGGTGGACGAGGCGGGGGTCAAACTCGCGTCGACACTGCTGGCCAAGGCCCGTCGCGCCCGCTGAGCCGAGGCGGACGAGCCACGGGTGATGGTCAGGTCGCGAGGGGCCGCGTCCTCCTACCCGCGTCAGGCGGTGGTGTCCCAGGCGTGAGGGCGCGAGGATAAAGTGCGGTACCGGTGCGCCGCGAACGGGATGTGCGCGAGGTACACGATCAGCACGCCGATGATGGTGTGCATGGGGAAAGTCACCAAGGCGCCGATGAGCACGAGGGCCGCGACGAGCACGACCGGCACCCCGATCGTGGGCACCTTGAGCAGTTTCGCGTTCACCGTCGGCAACCGGGAGAAGGCCAGGCAGGCGACGAACACGAGCCACGCCGACGCGACGCCTGGATGCGACCACCACCCGTGCCCCGCATGGATCGAGACGATGACGGGCAACAGGGCCAGCCATCCGGCCATGGGCGCGGGCACTCCCACGAAGAAGCCGTGGGCGAAGGACGGGACCGTGGGATCGGACGCGAGAGTGTTGAACCGGGCCAGTCTCAACACGATGGCGCCGACATAGATGATGATGGCTAGCCAGACCAAGGTGACCAGGCGAGGCGCGGAGGACGCCGCCGGAGACGAGTCGACGAGGAAGTAGATGATCATCGCCGGCGCCACCCCGAAACCGATGGCGTCGCACAGCGAGTCGAGGTGGGCGCCCATCTCGGAGGTCGCGTCGAGGATCCGAGCCACCCGCCCGTCGAGCCCGTCGAGGATGGCCGCCACTCCCATCAGCAACAGGATCGTCGTGGAGTGCCATCCCTGGGCGGCGATGCGCACGGCGGTCAGGGAGCATGCGAGGGCGAGCAGGGTGAGGATATTGGGCACTTGGGTGACGAGACGGGGCCAGGGACGGGCTGGTGTCATACGAGCGTGCCGATCGCCGTCTGCCCGCCGATGGCGCGTTGCCCCACCACGGGCAGCGGCGTCGTGCCAGCCGGGAGATAGGTGTCCACGCGGGACCCGAATCGGATCAGGCCATAGGTCTCTCCCCGCTCCAGGCGCTGGGACTCCTCCACAGAGCACACGATCCGCCGGGCGATCATGCCAGCGATCTGCACGACTCCCACATGTGCTCCGGACTCGGTGGTCAGGCGCACGCAGGTGCGCTCGTTGGCGTCGCCCGCCTCGGGGTCGTCAGCGGGCAGGAAGCGGCCCGATGTGTGCGTCACACGTGTGACGATTCCGGCCACCGGAGTGCGTTGGACATGGACGTCCAGGACGGACAAGAAGATGCCCACGCGGGGCAGGGGGTCGGACCCCATCCCCAGGTCGGCGGGGGGAATCGTCTCGTCCACCACGCAGACCTCTCCGTCGGCGGGGGCGAGGATCGCCCGCGGGTCGTCCGGGCCGATCCGGCCGGGGTGCCGGAAGAAGAACAGCGAGGCTGCGGCGAAGCCGAATCCGAGGGTACGCAACCACGACCATTTCCAGCCGAGCACGCCGAGACCGACCCCGGCCACGGCGAAAGGCGTGGCCGCAGGGTGGATGGGCGGGACGGCGTGTCTCACCGAAGCCAACAGGTGGGACCAAGTGTCCAGGGGTTTGCGAGGGTCACGTGCCATGCAGCCAGCATACCGGGGGCAAGGAAGCTTCCCGAAATGCTGATTGTGTCGTGACAGCGACGCGTCAGCGAGATTGGACCTCGGCCATCCATGCCTCCACGGCGTCCGGATCGCGGGGGAACGCCGCCGACAGGTTCCGGCAGCCGTCCTCCGTGATGAGGATGTCGTCCTCGATGCGCACCCCGATGCCGCGCAAATGCTCGGGCACCATCAGGTCCGTGGACTTCAGATAGATGCCCGGCTCGACGGTGATGATCATGCCCGGCTCCA
Source organism: Propionibacteriaceae bacterium (assembly GCA_009780915.1). Lineage (GTDB taxonomy): Bacteria > Actinomycetota > Actinomycetes > Propionibacteriales > Propionibacteriaceae > WQYJ01. Next base: position 8,223 of record WQZD01000003.1, on the reverse strand, counting down.
GGGTTCCACCCCTGTACACCTCATACCGTGCCTGGGCGCAGTCGTGGACGTCGATCCCGAGGTGGTGGGAGGTTCCGTGGACCATCCAGCGCCGGAACTGCCCTCCTTCGTCGCTGAGCGCCTCGTCGACCGAGACCGGCAAGACGCCCCACTCGAAGAGCCGGGTGGCGATCACCCGCACGGCGGCGCGATGGACGTCCAGGAAGTCGGCTCCCGGGCGTGCGGCGTCCATGCCCGCTTGTTGGGCTTCGAGGACGGCTTCGTACACCTGGCGCTGCGCGGGACTGAACCGGCCCGACACGGGCAAGGTCCGCGTGATGTCGGCTGTGTAGAGGCTGTCGACCTCCACCCCGGCGTCCAGGAGCAGCAAGTCGCCGTCGCGGATCTGACCGTCGTTACGGATCCAGTGCAACGTGCAGGCGTGCTCGCCCGCCGCCGCGATGGTGTCGTACCCCACGGCGTTGCCCAGATGACGCGCGTGCAGGCCGAAGATGCCTTCCACCCATCTCTCGCCGCGTCCGCGCCGCAACGCCTCGGGGATGTCGGCGATGACGGCTTCGAAGCCGGTGAGGGTCGCCGCGCAGGCCGCCTCCATCTGCTCGATCTCGAAGGGGTCCTTGACCATCCTCATCTCGGACAGCGCGACCTCCAGTTCCCGGTCGGCCTCGGGGGCAGGCCCACGCAGGGCGACGATGAGAGCGTCGATGCGGGGATCCACGCCGGGCACGACTCGTACCTGCCCGTCGGGGTGGACGAGGTCTGCCGCCAGCGCGGCCTTCATCGCGCCGGAGTCGCGCACGGTGAGGTTCGTGTGGCGCGACATCTCCTCCAGAGTCGGGCGGGGGCCGACCCACATCTCGCCGTACTGGGCCGAGGCGTAGAACTCCGGGTCGGTGCGGGGGACGCGCGCATGGAAGTACAACACGGCGTCGCCGTCCTCGATGACCAGGACGGCGTCGGGCTCCAGATCCTCGCCCAGACCGGTCAGATGGGCGAAAGCCGAGTGGGGGCGGAAGCGGAAGTCGCAGTCGTTGGAGCGCACCTTGTACCCACCGGCCGGGATCACGAGACGGTCGTGGGGGAAGGCTTCCTGGATGGCTTGGCGACGAATCGGGGTGTGGGCGTTCGCAGCCAAGGGTTCGGTGGTGTCCGGGGGATAGGGCGCCCACTGCTCCGGAATGAAGGCTGTGAAAGCCTCGGAGTAGGGGACCATACGGTTGGGGAGCGAGGGTTGAGCCTTCTTCGTCATGGGGTCAGTGTACGCTGACGGCCCAGGCTTCCAGAACCTGTTCGTTCCAAGCCATGGACGAAAGCAGGTAGGATTTCTGCCATGAAGGCTGATTCAACCCAGTTGTCGATGTTGCTGGAGCTCCAAGGATTGGACACCGCCATCGAGCAGGTCAAACACAGAGCGAGCGTCCTGCCGGTCCATCGGGCCATCGCTGATCTCATGTCGCGTCGCGTGGAGATCGCCGATGACCTGATCGCGGCCAAGACGACTTTGGGCGACGCGACTGTTGTGGCCGAGAGGGCTGAAGCGGATGTGATCCCGGTACGCGAGCGGCTGAGCCGCAACCAGACGCGGGTGGACGCGGGCGAGATGGACGCCAAGGCTTTGTCGAGCGCCCTGGAGGAGATCGAGCATCTCAAGCAGCGTGTCTCGGACTTGGAGGACGCCCAGTTGGAGGCGCTGGAGGCGGTGGATCTGGCCTCTGCCCAGGTGGGAGTCCTGTCGTCGTCCGTGGGCGAGATCGAGAAGGATTTGCGTCGTGAGGTGGACGCCCGCGACGCGGAGGTCTCCGAACTGTCCACCGAGGCCAAGGCCCTGTCACAGGCGCGAGCCGAGAAAGCCGACCAGATCGAGACCTCCTTATTGGCCCTGTACGAGAAGATCCGTACCAGGTCCGCCGGCGTGGGCGTCGCGGCCCTGCAGGGGCATCGATGCTTGGGCTGCGGGCTCGAAGCGACGGTGGCCGATTACAACGCCTACATGGCGGCGGCCGCGGACGATGTGATCCGCTGTGCGGAGTGCACCCGCATCTTGGTGCGCTAGGAGGCGATGGCGGCGTCGATGGCCTGCCACGGGATCCAGGTCCACTCGGGGCGGTTGCGTGTCTCGTACATCACCTCGTAGATCGTCTTGTCCACCTCGTAGGCCCTCAGCAGGTCGGAGGGGACGACCGTGTCCGTGCCGTACCCGGACAGGAAGGCCCTGCGGGCGTCGAGCAGCCAGCGGCGAGCCTGATCGCTGGTCGGATCGGGATGGGTGGACCACGCGTACTCCAAGGATCGCAGCAGCCCCGCCACGTCGCGCCACACACTGTCCGGCGCCGTCGGGTCCTCGTCCGATGTGAGCGGCTCGCCCTCGAAATCGATGATCCGCCATCCGGCAGGGCTGATCAGCGCCTGGCCCAGGTGGAAATCGCCATGGACCGTCTGCACGGGCACCAGGCCGTGGGGCCGGGAGAGGATGGCGGTGAGGGCTCCTCGGGCTTCTCGGAGACGGGGGACCTGCGCGCACGCGCGGTCGAGCCGATAGAGCATGCGGATCCGGCACAAGTCGGCGTCGATCCACGAGGTGGGGAAGGCCGAGGCCAAGGAGGAATGCAGGTTCAGCAACGCCGCGCCCAGGGCCGTCATCTCGTCCGTGATCGACTGACCCGAGTGTGCGGCCTCGGTCGCGAACGCCCACCCGTCGTGGGCGTCTGCGACACGGGCGACCACGAGTCCCAGGTCGTACCGGGAGTCCGGCGTCGACCATGTCCCGATGAGGCGGGGTGTGATCGAGCAGGAGTCCAGAGCGGACAGGACCTCGATCTCACGGTTCCGGCCCGGGGTCAGTCTGCGGAAGATCTTGAGAAGGGCCGTGTCTCCCAGGCGAACCGTGGTGTTGGACTGCTCCCCGGAGAACACCTCGGTGTTACAGTCAGGGTCGGGCGGAGTGTGGCGCCAAGCCATGCCAGGTGTTGCCGGGTCGGACAGGGCGCCTAACAGCGCTCTCATGGCCTGGGGGGAGCGGGGGGCGTCGACCATGTCGACCAGCCCGACATCGGGCAGATCCACCTGGCCGATCAGCGCCGACGGCTCGCCGTGCCCGACAGGCAAGTAGCCGACGAGGAGGTGGTAGACCTCCTCCACGTCGCCGACGCCCACGTGGGCCAGCTCTGAGCGGACGAGGGCGTGGCCGCCGGTCGTCAGCCATGAAAGGGGTTCCAGAGCGATTGTGGTCAGATCCTGGCCCTTGTTCTGAAACCAACGGGCGTGTGGAAGATAGTGACGCCATGCGTCGATGCGTGGTGATGCCATGGGCGGCCTTCCCTGAATATATTGATAACAATATGGTCACGAGATGGAATCTGGCTGGCTTGCCGATGTCTAGATTTAGTATAGTTCTGATCAGAGGCCACAACCGGAAGCGGTCTCTATCGAAATAACGGGATCCGGCATAAGCGCTGCTCCCTCATGTAGAAACACCTTTCATCGAAGAAAGAAGCATCGAGATGAGATTTAACAAACGTAGTATTGTGGTCGCCCTGGCGGCAGGGAGCCTCCTCGTGGGCTTGACCGCATGCGGCTCTTCCACGCCGACGACCACCACGTCGTCGGGCGCTGGCGGGTCCGTGTACTTCCTCAACTTCAAACCCGAAATCGCTGACCAGTACAACGCGATCGTCGCTGAGTACAAGGCCGAGACTGGCGTGGACGTGCGGGTCATGACCGCCGCGTCTGGCACGTACGAACAGACCCTGACGTCCGAAATGGCCAAGTCCCAGCCGCCGACGATCTTCCAGATCAATGGTCCGGTGGGGTACGCCGACTGGAAGGATTACTGCGCTGATCTGACCAACTCGGACATCTACAAGCACTTGAACAACCAGTCGATGGCCGTGAGCACGTCCAGCGGCGTGTGGGGGGTCCCGTACGTCGTCGAGGGCTACGGCATCATCTACAACGACGCCATCATGGCGAAGTACTTCGCCCTGCCTGGCAAGAAGGTGTCCATCACCTCTGCCGACCAGATCACCAGTTACGATCTGCTCCAGCAGGTGGTCGAGGACATGACGGCCAACAAGGATGCCCTGGGCATCACAGGCGTGTTCTCCAACACGTCCCTCAAACCTGGCGAGGACTGGCGCTGGCAGACCCACCTGGCCAACGTGCCGCTGTTCTACGAGTTCAATAACGACAAGGTCGATCTGACTCAAGGGACTCCGGACACGATCAATTTCATGTACGGCGACAACATGAAGTCTCTGTTCGACCTGTACCTGAACAACTCCACCACGCCGGCTACCCAGCTCGGTTCGAAGACCGTCGATGACTCCATGGCAGAGTTCGCCCTCGGGCAGTCCGCCATGGTCCAGAACGGGAACTGGGCATGGAGCCAGATCGATCAGGTCCAGGGCAACACCGTCCTACCTGGTGATGTTCACATGTTGCCCCTGTATATGGGCATCCCCGGGGAACAGAACTACGGCATCCCGATCGGGACGGAGAATTATTTCTCCATCAATGCCAAGGCCGACTCGGCCTCCCAGCAGGCGTCCTTGGACTTCCTGACCTGGTTGTTCTCCTCCGATTATGGCAAGAATGCCGTGTCCAACACTCTGGGGTTCATCGCTCCCTTCGACTGGTTCGCTTCCGGTCAGGGTCCGAATGACCCCCTGGCAACCGAGGTTACCAAGTGGATGTCGTCGAATGTGCAGCCTGTGTCGTGGTCTGCCTTCCAAGTCATGCCGAGCCAAGACTGGAAGAACAATTTCGGCGCGGATCTGTTGGCCTATGCCCAAGGGCAGATGGATTGGCCCACAGTTGAATCCACGATGATCAGTGACTGGGCGACACAAGCCGCCGCAGCCAAGTAAACCTTCGGTACGACGGGCGGGCGCATGGGGTTTTGCGCCCGCCTTGTCGTACATTTCACAGCGCTGAGCAAAGGAGCATCATGCGCGTCTCCGCCTACATCAAGAAGTGGTTCCCCGTCTTCGCGCTGCCCACCTTCCTCGCCTTCATCCTGGCCTTCTTGATTCCTTTCGGGATGGGCTTGTACCTGTCCTTCACCAAGTTCCGGACCGTCACCGACGCCCAGTGGGTGGGCGTCCAGAACTACATCAACGTCTTCACCCAGAACACGGGTTTCCTGTCCGCGCTGTGGTTCACCGTACGGTTCACCGTGGTCTCCGTGATCACCGTCAACGTCATCGCCTTCGCCCTGGCCATGGCCCTCACCCGAGCCATCAAGGGCACCAACCTCTTCCGTGCGGTCTTCTTCCTCCCTAACCTGATCGGCGGGATCGTCTTGGGGTACGTGTGGCAGCTGCTGATCAACGGCGTCCTCGGATCACTGTTCAACCATGACTTGACGTACTCGCCCACCTACGGATTCTGGGGCCTGGTGATCATCGTCAACTGGCAGATGATCGGCTACATGATGGTCATCTACATCGCGGGCATCCAGAATGTGCCGGGCGACCTCCTGGAGGCCGCGGACATCGACGGCGCCGGGTCGTGGTCCAAACTGACCCACGTGATCATCCCGATGGTCGCCGGGTCGGTCACCATCTGCACCTTCCTGACCCTGTCCAACTGCCTGAAGCTCTTCGACCAGAACCTGGCGCTGACCAATGGCGCCCCGCGCAACCAGACCGAGGGTTTGGCGCTCAATATTTACCGCACCTTCTACATCCTGCGGAACCAACAAGGGGTGGCCCAGGCCAAGGCTGTGGTGTTCTTCGTCTTCGTCGCCGTGATCGCATTCTTGCAACTACGGGCGACCCGCAGCCGAGAGGTGGACGCGTGATGGAAAAGAAAAAAGTCTTCAGACTCATCGGATTCTGGGGCCTGCTCGTCTTGGCGATCATCTACCTCATCCCCCTGATGCTCATCCTGATGAACTCGTTCAAGGGGAATCTCTTCATCTCCCAGTCGCCCTTCACGCTTCCCACGTCTCGATCCTTCGCCCTGGCGCATAACTACACCGGCGGCCTGGTGAAGACAGGGTTCGTGTCAGCCTTGGGGATCTCCTTGTTCATCACGGTGGTCTCCGTCCTCGTGATCGTCCTGGTCACGTCGATGACCGCGTGGTTCATCGCCCGGGTCAAGGCGTGGTACACCTCCGTGCTGTACTACCTCTTCGTCTTCTCGATGATCGTGCCCTTCCAGATGGTCATGTTCACCATGTCGAAGGTCGCCAACATGACCCACCTCGACAACCCCTTGGGGATCGTCATCCTGTACACGGGGTTCGGGGCCGGGCTGTCGGTGTTCATCTACGTCGGGTTCATCCGCGCGATCCCCGTGGAGATCGAGGAGGCCGCCATGATCGACGGCGCTTCCCCGTGGCGGGTCTTCTTCACGGTCATCTTCCCGCTGTTGAGGCCCACAGCCATGACCATCGCCATCCTCAACACGATGTGGATCTGGAACGATTTCCTGTTGCCATACCTGGTGATCGGGTCCCAATGGAAGACCATCCCCATCGCCGTGCAGACGTATATGCAAGGCGCCTACGGCCAGAAAGACTTGGGTGGGTTCATGGCCATGCTGGTCTTGGCCATCATTCCCATCATCGTCTTCTTCCTGATCGGCCAGAAGTCCATCATCAAGGGAGTGACGGCAGGGGCGGTCAAGGGCTGAGCGCCTGGCGCATCCTCGACGATGACGAGACTCTGACAAAATCACCGCTTGTCAGGCGGTGTCTCATCAGCGAGCCATCCGATACTATTGCTCCCATGGACTCGCGGGAACCGCCCCGGGCAGTGCAGCCTGGAGATCTCGCCTCAGGGGTCGCGCTCGTCATCGCCGATGCGATGGAGCACCTGGGGCTGCGTAGCATCGACCTCGCCCGCGCCATGAGACGGTCGGAGGCCTACGTGGCCCGACGTCTTCGACTCGAAGCGGTCTTCACCCATGCCGATCTCGAAGCGATCGCGGAGCTGCTGGGCATGTCTCCTGACGACATGGTCGAGCATGCCCTGGTGGAATACCCGGTCAGAGTGATTATCCAACGCCGACGGTGACGGTGACGCTGATCTGGGGCGTCCTCGGCAGTGTCGGGTGTGGTGGTGAGCTCGTCACTCATTTCTGGTTCCCTTCGGTGGCCTCCCGGACGCCCCGTGCGGGGCAGGAGGAAAACATGGGGGCAAACAAAAACCGCCCCGAGAAGGGCGGCTTGTATATTTGGAACTAGGTGGGGATTAGTCGGTGAGGCCGAATTCCTTCTCCAGCTTTTCCAATTCTTCCAGCGTTGCGTAGCCTTCCTGGCGAAGAGATTCAGGATCGTGGCTGGTGTGGTCTTCGCAGAACTCCAGAACCTTGTCTCGGAAGCTGTCGCGGATTGGGAAAGGGATGAATTCTCCGCGACTGGCGTAGTCGATCATGGCGTCAATCTGTACCCGCGTCATAGGCCCCTTCATCATCATCATGCACCTCCTGGGGTGGTGAGGAGGTCATGGGCGAAACGTTCAAGTGTCGTGGCCTCCGTGGGGGAGAGTTCCGTTGTAGCGAATGCGTCCGCGATTGACTCTGCCCACTTATCTTTGTCATTCTCTGAGAGCATTTCTTTATTGATTGCCCTATGGCGTGCCGCGTCACCAGATGCCCACGGCCTGGTCGAGGAGGTGTTGCCGGATTGCGGCGTCCACTTTGGGCCGTGGAGGAGTGTCGTTTTCGTGTGTTCCTTTACTCATGGCTTTGAGGTCGTGTCCGGATGCGTCCCATTTGTCTTGGTAGGTCTGTGGGTCGTATCCGGTGACAGTGGGTTTGCTTCCCCATCCTGGGATGATGAGGCAGTCGCAGGCGGGGTGGAAGGTGGTGATCCCTCCGGCGGTTACGGCGGTGGCGTAGACGAATCCTCTGGATCCGAGCATGCGGCACCAGGCGCAGGTTGTGCCAATGGGGATGCGGGCGAATCTGGGTTTGGCGGGGTCGCGTCGGGAGGCGGCTACGATGGTGTCGCGGCCTCGGTCAGTGTGCGTGCCATGATGGCGTCCTTTCGGTTACTTCTTGGTGGATGCGGCGAAAGCCGCGGCGAGGGTTCCCCGCCCCGGTGTGGTGTCCGTGGCAGGTGGGGTGCCCGCCCCGGTCCCGAGGGCCGGCGCATAGGGTCCCGCCGCCGGTGCGGCGGTGGTGGTGGCGAGCAGGGGCTTGAGTTTGTCCGCGTACGCCTGGATGTCAGCCAGCGTCGACCCGGTCAACACCTCGACGGGAACCCCCGTCGTGGTC